>JAKVBY010000099.1 GCA_022446825.1 Pirellulaceae bacterium | reverse complement strand
GCTGACAGCGACAGATAGTGCGCGGGAACACCAAAAAGACTTTTCTCTACCAATCCATCCCCGGCATCGGCCAAAATTTGGGCATAGCGAGCACGTAACGGATCAATCTCAGCATCCCCTGCGACATGCTCTAGAAAGGAGGCATCTCCCCCCTCAATCATATACTTAAGCGCGTTAACTCGATCGATCGCTTTGGTCATGGCCTGACGGCTTTTGCTAGCGCTGTCGTCTGCAGCTTCGGCCTTTTTGGTCGCATCTTCTGCCGCCCGATAATAGATGTAAGCCGTAACTCCGACTGCAATATTGCTTAAAACAAAGAGAATGAGGGCGATCTGCAAACCTTGGTTATCACGCGAGGCCATGTTTCGATGCTCCGACGACGATGTTGGATGTGCGTTGAGGCTCCAGAAGCTACAAACTCAAAACGGCTTGCACTTCCGGCAGAAGTTGGATTTCGATGCGCCCCACAGCGGGCCCTCTAATAATGGCTATTTTCCCCATCCATTTCTGATGCAGCCACGACCCGGGAGTCGTCGCCAAAGGAATATGCCCTAAGTCGAGTCTAAACAGGGTGTTTGGAGGTGTCAACAAAATGTTTCCTGAGGGCTCTGAGAAACCGCCGGCTTTGCATAACGTCCACAGGTGGGCGACTTTGGATTCTACCGTCACAGGCGTCAAGACCCCGAGAATCGAACCGAGAGTCGAAACGATCGCCCATTTGCAGTTGCAGGCCGGCCGGCACCCGTTATACTGCCGAGTCGTCTTATTTTTCCGCAATATTTGGTATCAACAGTGATTTGGGCGAGGAAATTCGATGGCTCGGCTCTGTGAAGTATGCGGCAAGCGGTCGCAAATCGGCAATTCAGTGGAAACGCGCGGCAAAGCCAAATACTTGGGCGGCGTGGGAACCAAAATTACTGGCATTACCCGTCGCAAGTTCAAGCCAAACTTGCAGAATGTCAAAGTAACGACCAAGAACGGATCGACCAAAACGCTCCGTGTTTGTACGCAGTGCCTCCGCAGTGGTGCCGTAACTCGTGTTGTCCGACGGCGTCCCTTCCACGTGCCCGCGGTTAACACGTCGCAGGCAAAACAGTGAGCCTTTCGCGCAAAGAGATCGAAAAAGTCTCACACTTGGCGCGACTTCAGTTGTCCGATCCAGAGTTGGATGCAATGACCGCACAACTCGCCAACGTCGTCGAATACATGGAGACGCTGAGCGGATTGAATACCGATGATGTCGAACCGCTGGCACATGCTTCCGATATCTCAAATGTCCTCGCTGACGACATACTCAAACCCAGTTTATCGCGCGAAGAAGCTCTCGCTAACGCTCCAAAACGTGACGCCGAGTGCTATCGAGTGCCCGCGGTTCTGGGAGATTAATCCTGGTGACCACGATCTGGTCGCCGCTAGCTGGCCGCCAGTATGATGAAACTACATAACCCGTCACTCTGCATAGATAAAACCGCTTGATCCACTGGAAATGTCGTTGATCGAATCAACCGCCGCCCAACTACATCGTCAACTGACCAGTGGAAATGTCACCTCCGTCGAAGTGACCCAAAGCTTCTTGGATCACATTCAACAGCACGATGAGCACTATTCGGCATTCATCAGCTTGAACGTCGAAGCAGCACTAGCACAAGCAGAAGATATTGACCGTCGGCGGGCCTCCGGCAAGCCTGTCGGCGCCCTAGGCGGACTTCCTGTCGCTGTCAAAGATGTGATTTGCACAAAAGGCCAGACCACAACCTGCGGGTCCAAAATGTTGCGTGACTTTGTGCCACCTTACGATGCAACGGTGGTGTGTAAGTTGAAGCAAGCCGACGGCGTGTTACTGGGAAAAACGAACATGGATGAGTTTGCCATGGGCAGCTCGACCGAAAATTCTGCCTTTGGTGTGACCCATAATCCCTGGGATCGGACTTGCGTTCCCGGCGGATCTAGCGGCGGCGCGGCGGCTTGTGTCGCTGCAAGAATGGCGCCGCTGTCAGTCGGTACGGACACGGGCGGCTCCATTCGGCAACCGGCTGCCTTTTGTGGTGTGACCGGTATGAAACCAACTTACGGTCGGGTCAGTCGCTTTGGACTCGTGGCTTTTGCAAGCAGTCTCGATCAGATCGGACCGATCGCGCAAACCGCCGAAGATGCAGCACTGCTGCTGCAAGCGCTGGCGGGCCACGACCCCAACGATTCAACTTCTTCCAGCAAGCCAGTGCCTGATTTTTTGCGTGCGATCAATCAGCCGCTTGTCGGTTTGAAGATCGGCGTTATCCGCGAGCACTTCGGTGAAGGGCTCGACGATGAAGTTGCCGCTGCCGTGCGAGAAGCCGTCCATACTTATCAAGCATTGGGCGCAACTGTCAGTGACATCTCATTACCACACAACCAATATGCAATTGCCACCTATTATGTGATCGCACCTTCAGAAGCATCTAGTAATCTAGCACGTTACGACGGCGTTCATTATGGATTTCGCGCCAATGAAGCGGAGATACTGGAAACCTTGAAACAAGAACGCGATACGGCTACGGCAACGAACCAGGAAGCGACGGGAAAAGAGCTCGATTCCGAACTCATCCGCATGTATCAACGCACTCGCTCGGAAGGATTCGGCAGCGAAGTCCAACGACGTATCATGCTTGGTGTTTACGCGCTGAGCGAAGGCTATGCCAGCAAGTACTATTTAAAGGCACTCAAAGTCCGTCGTTTAATTCGCCAGGACTTCGACAAAGCTTTTGAAAAAGTTGATTTAATTGTGGGGCCAACTTCACCAACGCCTGCGTACCCCATCGGCGATAAAATAGCAGATCCGTTGTCGATGTATTTAGGTGACCTTTACACCGTCAGTGCAAATCTGGCTGGTATTGCTGGAATTTCGATTCCTTGCGGCTTCAGTAAAACCGGGTTGCCGATTGGATTGCAGCTTCAAGCTCCTGCATTCGAAGAAGAGAGACTCTTGCAGGCTGCACATATGTTTCAACAACAGACGGATTGGCATACCAAACGCCCCTCGCTGAAAAACTAACCTCCGCACGATGACGTATGACGCACGATGCCTTCCAAACAATTATCGGCTTAGAAGTCCACGTGCAGCTGCAGACGCAAACCAAGCTGTTTTGTCGTTGCAGCACGGCCTTCGGGGCACCACCTAACACACAAACGTGCCCGGTCTGTATCGGCATGCCCGGGGCGCTTCCGGTGATGAATGGCAAGGCATATCAGCTGGCCTTGAGAACAGCGGTCGCTTTGCATTGTGAAATTCCACGATTTACCAAATGGGATCGTAAACAATACTATTACCCAGACCTCCCCAAGGGTTACCAGATCAGTCAGTTTGATCTTCCGATGTCGCAAAATGGGCATCTCGCCATCAGCGATCCAAGCGGAGTTTTTGAACCCAAAAAAGTGGGAATCATTCGAGCTCACCTCGAAGATGACGCTGGCAAAAGCATGCACGACGAAGCAGCATCCAAAGCGGACAGCCGCATCGACCTCAACCGCACAGGAACCCCTCTATTAGAAATTGTCAGTGAACCTGACATGCGATCAGCCGCTGAGGCGCGCGCATACCTGAGCGAATTAAAGCTTTTGCTTATGTATCTCGACGTCTCCGATTGCAACATGCAGGAGGGTAGCCTCCGTGTCGATGCCAATATTAATCTGCACCTTGAAACATCCCACGGCAAAGTGGCAACGCCCATCGTCGAAGTCAAGAACATGAATAGCTTTCGTGCTGTCGAGCGTGCACTTAGCTATGAAGCCGGTCGCCAATTCGAACTTTGGGAAGAACGCCATATACAACTTGGTGGGCCCGGTGGTCACAAAACAACGCGGGGTTGGGATGACGAAGTTCAAGTCACACGACCACAACGCGAAAAAGAAGAATCCAGTGACTATCGATACTTCCCCGACCCAGATCTGGTACCCGTCATCACAGAAACTGACCACGTCGAGGAAGTGCGTCGCAACCTTGACGAATTACCCGCCGCCATTCGTAAACGACTGGAATCGAAGTATAAAATCACTTCTTACGACACTGATGTGATCGTTAATCAAGGACGCGACTTTGTCGATTTCTACGTTACGGTGGCCGAATCTTGTGGTGATGGCAAACGCGCTAGCAACTGGCTTCAACAAGACGTCTTGCGCACCTTAAAGGAAGCCGAACTGTCGATTGAGGAGTTCCCGGTTTCGGCCGACAGCCTGGGAGATTTGCTCAATCGTGTCAGCGCGGGAGATTTGGACAACTCCCGTGCAAAAGACGTTTTCAGTCGGATGTTCAACGAACAGGAAAGCGTTGAAGAAGCGATGTCAGCCCTGGGAATTGTAAAGGTCGACACGTCGGCGTTGGAGAGCCTTTGTCGGGAGTTAGTTACCGCAAATCCAAAGGTTGTGGCGGACGTACAAGAGGGAAAATCCCAGGCAATTGGGGCCTTAATTGGCCAAGCCCGCAAGCAAAACTCGAATGCCAATCCGGCAGAAGTTAAGCGAATCTGCTTGAAAATCATTGCCTCCTTGTAGATTTCACAGTTCAGGCCGGCGTTTGGCACAAAAAAGCGGTTGGATTTCCGTAGCGAGTTTCTTAGAATATCCCGCGCAAGTGTTGGCGCAAGAGTAGAATCACAGCGGCGGAGGAATACGTCGTGGCGGAAAAAATCGAAGGTCGGATTGCGTCGGTTAGCGCGCACGGAAATCTTATTTCCGATATTTCTGCAGATCAGCTTGCTCAGGTACCACACGACCAAAGCGTCACCGTACGCTGCGATGAGCATGAGACGCATGGTATTTTTAGTTCCGACCATGGTGAACCGCAAATGACCTTACTGGCCCTCGTTGGCAACAGCGGCAATCTTGAATTGGAAATTGCTGGAGATAGCGCTCAAATCATGCTTGGCATTTCGCTCGGCGAAAAAATCGTCGTTACTTGGTAATCCTCAATCCATTGAGTTGAAGGCAGCATGTTCGAAAAGTTACGATTCATGCTACTGCAGGTTCGCGATCACGCAGACCCTATGCGACTTCAAGAAGTCCAATGCTTTTTAAGATCGCTTCGTTGTGAACCACATCAACTAGCCACATTTGATCTATTAGCCGGTGCACCCAATCAACGTGAGTTGGCCTGTGTCGATGTTGTGCTGATTGGTGGCAGCGGTGATTATTCGGTGGTAACGGGTGGAAACTGGTTGCCACCCGCTTCGGATGCCATGCGCGAACTAAGCGAACTTTCTAAAGCAACCTTTGCCTCCTGTTGGGGCTTTCAAGCTTTGGCCAGTGCGCTCGGTGGCAACGTCGTAACCGACGTGTCACGCGCTGAGTTAGGGACCCATACAGTCACTCTGACTAGTGCCGGTCGTCTCGATCCCGTTTTTGGGTCTCTCGATCTGTCTTTCCCAGCGCAAATGGGCCACCAAGACATCGTCGATCGTTTGCCACCCAACGCGACACTTCTGGCCTCCACCCCACGGGTTGTCAATCAAGCGTTCGTCATGACTGGAAAACCAATTTATGGAACTCAGTTTCACTCGGAACTACGCTGTGCCGACTTTCTCATGCGCATTAGATCCTATCCTGCGTATATTGAGACAATCGCCGGCATGCCGCTGGAAGAGTTTATTGCCACATGTCGAGAGACTCCCACGGTCTCAACTTTGCCGCGACAATTCGTCGACTGGTTCCTTGCACAAGACGGTTAAACGCAGATTATTGGCCTGCCTCAAACTGTTGCAACACCAAGCCAAACACGTCGGTATCCTGGTAATGCTCCTGAGCTAAGGTTCCTGTTTGCGAAGAGAGAAGTACTCCTAACTGCTCTTTTTGCTTTGCAGGGGCACCGTGAGAGCCTCGTACCAAGGTCGCGTCAAGCGGAGTGCCTCTCGTCGCCCGATCCAAATGCAACTCGACGGGATCATATCCAGGTTTACGATGAATATCGACTTTTCGAGCGAAACTTGGTGCGTACGCATCGTCAAGCCACCAATAATATGCTTGCCAGCTATTTGGTGAGGAAATCAAAATTACTTCCCCTGAGCGTTCATGATTCATGCCGTATTTGGCACGTTGCTCGCCAAAAAGGACTTCGTCGATTCCAGGCATGCCAGTAAAGGCTTCAACAATTCGTTGCACTACCTTCAGATCGGCATCACGAACAAAAACATGAGAAAATTGGTGGTCGCAGAGCGCCCAGGCCTTGCTTCGTTCCAGTGCAATCAGTTCGCCATCTTCGCGTTCATCTACTTCAAGTAATCCGGCTTTACGTAAAACACGATTCGGATAGACCACATGGTCAACCGGTACAATGGCGTATTCGCTGGCTACAAGCCACAGCGGCTCAACACCCCCATAAGCTTTCTGAAAACCGGCAACAAGCCGATCCAAGACTTCATCCAATTCGGTCAACGCCATCATTGCCGAATTGCTATTGGGACCTTCTTTTTGTGCTGCATAATCTAAATGAGGGATGTAGAGATAAAAGAAATCTGGACGAAAGTTTTCTGCAGCCACCACAGCAGAGTCGGTAATCCACTGGGTTGCTTTGATATTTGCCAAGGGCCCCCAAAAATGTTGTAAAGGAAAATCGCCCAACCGAGCACGCAACTCGCCATAGTATTCAACGGGTTTGGTGTAACACCATAAATCTTCCGTTCCATCCGGGTTATGAATCGGAGCTGGCATGCAAATATAATCAGCCCCACACCCCTTACTTAACATCGGAAACCAAACTGCAGAGGTTAGCTTAGGATTCAGATCACGGAGCCGGTCCCAGATCTGCGGCGCTGTTATTTTTTCGTTCCATGCAGTCCACATTTCCACCTGCTGCTCTTCACGCCAGAAAAATCCGTTACCGATCACCCCATGAGACTCGGCGAGTTTTCCTGTAAGCATATGCGCCTCAACGGGCCAAGTAACGCAGGGAAAACTCGGTTCTAGAATAGCGCGATCCCCTTTTTTTAGATGACTGAGGAGTTTCGGCATCTGTTGCAAATCGCTGGCACGCAGCGCGGGAACGGACAGTAAGACTACTGGTCGGGGCATACTGATGACTTTCCGTCGTTAATCAAAGGATTCATGAATTCGAATGCTTGTTGCGCACTTTGGGGAGCTTCGTCACTATGGTGATTCAACTCCACATGGACCCCACCGAGATAACCAATTTCCTCCAGAGCGCGAATGATAGGTAAAAAATCCATTTCACCTTCTCCAAACATTAAATGCTCTCGATCTCCACTCAATCGATCTTCGATGTGTACGTTCACGATCCGATCAGCCCAACGACGGATATAATCCGCAATAGGAACTTCGCCTTGAATATAGAGTTGTCCCACATCCATCGTCACCATAAGGTGTGGAGCGTCAATCCATTGCAGCAGTCGCTCGAAACGGCCCATAGTGTCAATGAACATCTGAGGCTCAGGCTCTAACCCGAGGCGAACTTCCCGATCAGCGGCAAAATCGACCACCTGTCGCAACCCAAACATCAAACGCTGCAAGGCCTTATCATCCGATGCATTATCCGTTAAGGCACCCGACCACAACGAAACAATGTCACTACCGATTGCATTGGCAATTTCGATGCAACGGCAAAGGAAATCAACCCGCCGCGTTTGTAACGTCGTGTCTGCCGACATCAATGTCGGTTCGAAACGATTTTTCGAGTCCAACAGAAACGGCGCATCGGTTTCGATAATAGCCTGAATACCAGATGCGCTCAGTCGCTCACGCACCACAGCACATTCATCTTTCCATGAATCGCTCAACGGATTCAACGCAACATGGCCTACTGAAATTGCCACACTGCGATAACCAATTTCCGCTAACAAATCGATGGCATCAAGCAACGAATGATGCGTCATGCCATTGGTGTGGTAGCCGAGCAACATGGTTTCACATTTTTTCACGGATTGCGTGGTAAGAAGATCGAAAACAAGCGTGCTTCTTGATCAGGTTGAATAAACGTAGCGTCCCAAAAGCAACGTGGGTATGAGCAGCAAAATCACCGGGATCGAGAAAGCATAGTCGGCCACATCCAGACAAATAAATGCGTCGATCACAATCAAAGAAAGAATTGCCGACTTAACCGCGAGTTGAACTTGCTCGGGTCTCGGGTCACTGATCGCAAACGCCGCACGCCTCAAGACGGGCAAGGCCACTAAACCAAGGAGCATATACCAAGTGCCCTCTTGAGCAATTTTGGACGTGACCTCTTCACAAGCGCGAATCTCACTATGAATGAACCCCAGCAATCCAATTCCAGTGATCGCAACCATCAGAGCCAAACTAAGCTGCCAACGATTACTCGCCCTCGCTTCGTTCCGAGCAAACCAGGTGACCCCCACAATATAAACGCCGATTCCCCCAGCAGCCGCAAGATGATGGGGGCCAAAACCCAAAATCCCGCCGTGGGCAACATCAGACGCAGCAACACTCATGCCCAACAACACATTCCAAAATCGACAAGCTCCCATGCCAATCGGACCGAGCGGTGTTTTTTTCAATAAGGCGTCATAAAGTACGACACTGCCTGCTAAGCATGTCGCGATTGCGCCGCTACGCCAAGGCATAACGTGCTCCACAGGCTGAACAAACGCAGCCAGAAAACCAAACCCCACACCTCCTAGGAGCATGCCGAAACCAAGACTCCGCGCCCAAGAAAGTGAGATCTTACCGGAAGGTAGTGGCCGATGGGGCCGCTCGGCGCGGTCCACTTCGATGTCAAACACATCATTTAAAATCATTCCTGCGGTATACAACAAAGCAGAAGCAATGACCAAACAGGCAAGCGGCCCCATCGGTGCGAACGATTGATGAACAACGATGAACCCCATTAATACATCAGCTACCGCCGTAAACACATTGGGAATCCGACACAAGCGCATATAATCCAGCGCAGTGGCAGGCGGCGAAGTAAAGGACTTCTGCGGCAGCTGGTCGGATTCGCTCATCTCACTCGCACGCGATACCGAGTTGTTCCATAGCAGCGGTAATATACTGGTGCGCTTCACGCGCAGCGTCATCTGGGTTATCGATGTACGGGTACAACTCAACGGTAACCCATCCGTCATACCCCGTCTTCTCAATAGCTGCCAAGGTCGCGACAAAATCGATCGCACCTCGCCCCGGAATTAAATGCTGGTGCACCCGTGTGTCTGCAATGTCTTCGAAATGGTAATGTTTGGTGTGCGGAGCCATTTTTTCAACCCAGTCTTCCGGGTCTTCGGCGACGCAGAACGAGTGCCCGACATCAAAATTAAGACCGACCCAGGGCGACTCAATTTTGCTTGTGAATTCGAGGTATTGATCGAATTTCTCGATTAACAGTTCGGGTTCGGGTTCGATCAGAAAAAGAATCTCTAATTTCTCCGCCAGTTCCACGCAGGGCATTAATTCCTCATAAAAGATTTTTGCCGCCTCCGCCCACGTTTGTTCCGGTGCCAGGTGACCACCCGGCTCCGTCGTGATGTTCGGTGCTCCAATCTCCTTGGCCAAATGCAAGCAGCGTTTCGTGTGCTCCCGACGGATCGCCCGATAATGGGGGTCTGGATCCGTCCAGCCAGGATGCCAATATGGCTGACGTGGATCAGCAACCGCATTCATCATAAAGGCGTTAATATTGGCAATTTTCAAATTGCGTTTTTCCAAATGCTCTCGAATCGACTGCTTGCGTTCTTCAAGCAACCCCGCCGGCCAAGCGTGGGGAACATCCGCCAGAATTTCGATACCGCTATATCCAAGATCTGCAATCTTGTCGATTGTGTCCTCAATCGAAAAGTGCATATAGGCATTGCTACTGAAAGCGAGTTTCATCATGAAGTAAGCCAAAGGCAATTAGGGCGAAACAGAACAAACCGACTTCGTAGTCTACATCCCTTGCGAGGGTGTCTGCAATCGGCAGTAGGAACTACTTCGCTAAGGATCGCAACGATCTGAGCCAAATCACAAAAATCCGCACGGTTAAAAAACATTACCGCAGACGAAACGTACCGGTCTGCCAACCGCATCGCGTCGATGAGCGGACAGGACAACAGGCACGACAAGGCCCATCGCTATATTCTTCCTGAAACGAACTTAGCTAGACCAAGAACTTAACTACTGGCGCTACGATAACTCAAAAGCGCTCGGGTAAAGATCCACCTCGATGCGACAAAACTACCGACGGTTGCTACCACTGCAAAAACTGCCAGAAAAGTGGTGGAAGGCGAGGTTTCAGCAACCGGTTGGGCCATCAAACGCGCTGGCACATTCACCACAACCAAGACCGGCACAATGAACGTAAACAAAAACCATAGCGGCAAACCCCAGCCTTGTTGATAAATCTCCATCGGGTAACGCGCAAAGTTCGTAATATAGAACCAGAAGTTGTAGAGCGACTGATTGCGACCTAACCAAATACTTGTCGCGGCCAACGAAATCATCAAGCTATAAAGAATCACCACGCCACAAGCAAGATAAAACAGATACAAAACAATCGCAAACCAAGATAGAGAAAGCGGATTTTCTGGTCGTGCCATGAGTTGCCACACACTAAAAATAAACAAAACTCCGGCCGCCATAAAATTTGCACAGGCCGACCACTCGACTTTGCTTAACGAGATCAGGAACTGGGTATCAATTGGCTTGAGTAAGGCAAAGTCCAGGTTCCCTCGGCGGATTAGTTCACTGAATTCCTGAGCATTCGGCATGAAAAAAGCTTGTACAAATGTGTTGATGAACATCGTCGTTGACAGAAAGACGAAAAACTCGTATTTGCCCCAACCAGTGTCCGGGCCGATCTGATCGGCATGCGAGAAAATCAACAAGTAAAAACCTAGATTCATCACTGTCCACGAGAGCGACGAAATGCACTGAATGACAAAGTTTGAGCGAAATGTCATTTCGCGAACCAAGCTGTTTCGCAAAAAGGTCTTGAAGACTTGCAGATAAGGGGCTCTCTTGGCTGTGGTCATCCCCTACCCTCCAAAACCGCTATAACGTCGTACGCCACGCCAAAACAAAAACCTGGCCGCAACAATGAAAAACACGATCCAAGCCAATTCGATCCAGAGCCCTCGAATGAGTTCTACACCTTCGACTTTCCCTAAGAACACGGAAGCAGGAAAATAAGCCAAGTACTTCAGAGGTAACAGATCCACCAACAAACTCCAGGGTTCGGGAAGCAGATCCAACGGAAACATATGCCCCGATAAAAAGAAGTTAAACAGCATATAAACGAACAGCAATGAGCTGACTTCTAGCCACCAAAAACCAATGAGGCCAAGAGTTGCCTCAAGAAAGAATCCCAACACAAACCCCATAATCAGGGACAGCACATAACACAAGAAAACCTCCGGTTCCGGCCAACCATTGATAAAGAAACCGCGACAGAGAAAGAAAACGAATGCAAACGGCCCTGCTGAAATCAGGTAGTAAACAAGCTTGTGAGCGATACGGCTAAGCAGCAGAAAGCCAATGAAATCAATCGGCTGCACGAGAAATTTTTTAATTTCCCCTTCACGTACCTGCAACGCGATGCCAGAAGCCAAACCGGGCATACTGGAGAAAGCTCGGCTAATCATCGTCAACAAGTAATAGGCCACCATATCGCCATGGGCGTAACCCTTGACATCTCCATCAGCAATCGTCGCAAGAATTGCCTGCCAGAGAAATATTTGCGTCACAATGGGCAGGAAACGCATCAAGGTTCCCAGCGCAAAATCTCCCCGATAGACGAGACGTTCCTCGATCGAGATCCGCAAAATTGTCCACCAGGTTGCCGCTCTTGCGTACATAAATCCTAAGGGCCTCTAACAAGCCATCGCAGGGCATATCTGCCTAGTAATTTGCATGTATCTTGGCGAATTCCATTAACTTTCCTAATCCATCACACGGGAATGCTCGTCCGGGTTGTCTTGATCCTCGTGACCACCAACTTGTGCAAAGACTTCAGCAATGACCTGCTCCAAAGGCGGGTCTTCGACCACAACATCCTCGATCGAATGATCGCTTAATATCGTGGCAAGATTTTTTGCCACACGAGTACGTTCTATCCGGATCTTGGCTTTGGGTGGTTGAATCTCTAGCACCTCTCCAAAACGCTCCAAACCACTTATCGAATCATCTTTGCCAAACTGTAAAGTGACAATTTTATGACCGCTGAATTGATCCACAATTCCTGTCAACGACCCATCGTATTGAATCTGCCCCTGATTGATCACCACAACACGTTTACAGAGTGCTGCCACGTCCTTCATATAATGACTTGTCAGCAAAATTGTGATTTTGCGTTTCTCCTGATAGAACTTCAGGAACTGCTGAATCTTATGCTGGGCCACCACATCCAAGCCAATCGTTGGCTCGTCGAGAAAAAGGACTTCTGGCGAGTGCAATAGCGCCGCGATGAGTTCCATTTTCATGCGTTCGCCGAGAGACAATTCTCTCACCGGCTGTTTCATTAAATTCCCCACATCCAGCAGTTCGCTTAGTTCGTCCAACGTTCTTTGAAAGCGAGCAGGCTCGACGCAGTAGATCTGTTGATGCAACCGAAAAGACTCTTGAGCCGGCAGATCCCACCAGAGTTGGTTTTTTTGGCCCATGACCAGGGCGAATCGACGTCGATAGGGATTTTCCCGTTTCCAAGGTATATGTCCCATCACCGTTGCTGAACCCTCAGTGGGGTTGATCACCCCCGATAACAACTTCAACGTCGTCGTTTTTCCCGCTCCATTGGGCCCCAAAAAAGCCACAAATTCGCCCTGTTCCACTCTCAGATTGATTCCTCGTACTGCTTGCACTTCGCGATATTCACGGTGAAACAGACCGCGCAAAGAGGCCCCTAAACCTTCTTTCTTCTGATAGACGCGGTACGTCTTGGCGAGGTTTTTGATCTCAATAAGTGACATAAGGAGGCGATTATAGGTAGGCAGCTGTCCAGCGCAAAGGGAAAGGATACCAAGTAACGAAACAAGAACATGGACAACATTGCTCGAAATCACGGGGTTTTGATATAATCCCGCCCCATTAAGCGAAGTCTGGAAATCTTTGTTTCGCCGAAAATAGGAGTCAGAAGAACGACTACGTCGCGCATAGGAATCGGCCATGATACGCATCGGCTGGTGGCTGGAGGGCCGCTATTGCTTGGTGGTGTGAAAATCGCTCATGACCAACATCTCTTCGGACACAGCGATGCCGATGCCTTGCTTCATGCAATCACGGATGCGCTGTTAGGTGCAGCCGGATTAGGTGACATCGGTGAGTGGTTTCCCGATACCGCCGATGAAAACCGTGGTCGTGATTCCACCGAAATGTTAGCACTTGCTCACGCACAGTTACGAACACGGAATTTCGAGATCGCCAATTTAGATTGCGTGATTTTCGCACAGCAGCCGAAACTTTCAAAATACAAACCCGCCATGACACAACGTATCGCTGAAATTCTCGAGATCCAACCTGACCAAGTTGGCATCAAGGCCAAGACCGGTGAACATGTCGGCCCGATCGGTCGGGGTGAAGCTATTTCCACACAATGTGTTGCGCTTATCTTTAAATCGCCTGTTTTTAAACCACCCAGCAATCTCTGATTCGTTGGATCAGTGGACGCAACCACCTGGCAACTTCGTTAAGAAATCACGACCTCAACCCTCGAAAGACCAACAGACAAATATGGCAACGGTAAAGGAATTCTCCACAGACCCAACGGCAGCAAAACCACCGATGACTATTCACATTTACAACACTTTGAGCAAAAAAAAAGAAATATTCGAACCGGTCAATCCCGGCAAAGTGGGTATCTACCTCTGTGGCCCTACGGTTTACAAGGAAGCTCATATCGGCCATATGGTCGGCCCGGTGATTTTTGATTCGATCTGCCGCTATTTTCGGTACAACGGGTTTGAAGTCACCTGGGTTGTCAACATCACGGATGTCGATGACAAGCTGATCGGTCAATCGCGCGAACGCGGCATTCCGATGTCACAAGTTGCGACCGAAATGACCATGGACTACTGCGCAAATCTCCTCTCCATGGGTGTCGACCAAATTACGCACATGCCAAAAGCGACTGAGCATATTGATGAAATAATTTGCTTCATTCGAGATTTAGTGGAAAAAGGCTTTGCCTACGACACCGCTGGTGATGTTTTCTTTGACGTTGGTCGTAACACCGAGTATGGCAAGCTGAGCAATCGCCGCCCTGACGAACAGCAGGGCGAAGGGGGTGGTGCTGCTTCCAAGAAACGGGCCGCTGGCGACTTTGCACTCTGGAAATCTGCCAAACCCGAAGAGCCGTCGTGGCAGAGTCCCTGGGGCCCGGGACGTCCAGGTTGGCATATTGAATGTTCCGCCATGAGTCACCGCATTCTTGGACGGACGTTTGATATCCATGGCGGTGGTCTTGACCTAGTCTTCCCACACCATGAAAACGAACTCGCTCAAAGTGAATGCTGCCATGGTGAGGCAATGGCAAAGTACTGGATGCACAATGGGTTGATGCGTGCCGCAGCGGCGGGGAAAGTTGGTGGTCGCAGTGATCGCCAAGCACCCGCAGACCAGGCTTCCGAAGAAACCTCCGGTCAGAAGATCAGCCGGTCCAAGGGAGCGGGTGGCCTGCACGAGCTCATCGCCCAGCAGGGTGGAGAGCGAATTCGGTTTTTCCTGCTGCGTACGCACTATCGAAGCACCATCGTCTTTGACAACGAAGGACTGGAAGAGACCGGAGCAGCACTTGAAAAATTTTATGGCTTTTTTGAACGCTACGAACGGATTACTGGTCAACGGTTTTATTTAGAAGTGGACGGTGAAGAAACCCGTCAGTTGATCCGACAGCGACAAGAGGGCGAAATCGAAGTTTCCCAGCCAGGACTGTTGTCTGAGATTAAGTCCTTGCGAGACAGTTTCCTCGGAAAAATGGATGATGACTTTAATTCCGGGGGTGCCGTCAGCGATTTATTTCAGATGCTGTCCACCCTGAATAAATTTGCCGATGAAAAGCATCTGGACATCTCAACAGAGCGCGTTGACGACGACCTGGCAGACTTTAGTCGGGCTGTAGAAACCCTACGTGAACTATCCGCGATTTTGGGTCTATTCCTTAAGCCGCCAGCAAAAGCTGTGGCGGGGGACAACGACGAGTTACTCGATCAAGCAATGCAACTTTTGATCGAGATGCGTGCTGAAGCAAGAAAAAACAAAGATTTTGCTACCGCAGATCGGGTCCGGGATGGCTTAACCGCCATCGGAGTGACTCTAGAAGACCGCAGCGAGGGAACGAACTGGAAAGCCGATTAGTCACATAGTCACAACCACCCAAAGGACGTTTATGTCTTGCCATATGCATCCACTTAACGCCAACAAAATACTCCCTTAAGAGTCCCTTAGGAAAATCTCTGGAGCAGTGGGAACGGTAGCTCTCACTCAATTTCGGTCATGACTACTGCTGCAACCGCTAATCAGGATCTTATCCTGGGAATCGACCCAGGGCTAAACATCACCGGGTACGGGGTCGTGGAAGTTTCCGGCCCGTCACCGAAACTGATTGAAGCCGGCGTTATCCGGGGTGGCCGAGGTTCGTTAGAAAAACGCATCGCGGAAATTCACCGGGGAGTCTCCGAAGTGATTGACCAATTGAACCCCACCGCAATCGCCATCGAAGAGCTCTATTCGCATTACAAACGGCCTCGCACGGCAATTCTCATGGGACATGCACGTGGAGTCATATGTTTATCCGCCGCCAATGCGGGTATTCCAATTCATCACTACGGTGCGACGCAAATCAAAAATATGCTCACCGGCTCTGGTCGAGCCCCTAAAACACAGGTTCAGTTGGCAATTTGCCGAGAATTTGGTTTGGCTCAAGCCCCCGAGCCCCCCGATGTGGCCGACGCACTGGCCATTGCCCTCTGCCACTACCTTCTCCGTCGCAATCCTGTGGCGGCCTCTTCCAAAAGCGGTACTATTTCCTCCTAGTTTTGAGGACTTTTCCTTGATCACCAAAGTCTCTGGTCAACTGATCGCCCTTACCACCGACGCAGCAACGATCGCAGCAACCCCCTTTGAATACGAGGTTCTCATCCCAGATTTTGCGCGACGTCACATTCAGCCACATGTTGGCGAAACGGTCAGCCTGCATACGATTCATTACCTCGATGGGAATCCCGCCCATGGTCGTTTGACTCCGCGCTTGGTGGGATTTTTGAGCGAAATTGAACGCGAATTCTTCGAAATGTTCTGTTCAGTTGACGGGGTTGGCATGCGTAAAGCACTGCGAGCGATGGTGCGCCCAGTGCAAGACGTCGCCAGTTTAATTGAATCGCAAGATACAAAAGGCTTGTCAACTCTGCCCGGTATTGGCCCAGCAACTTCCGAGCGTATCGTCGCCAAACTACGTCGAAAAATGCCGAAATTCGCCTTATTGGTAGCACAAGATGAGGCCACCCTTGCAGATGTCAAAGCCGACATCGTCCAAGAAACCTTTGCAGTCCTGTTGCAATTGGGACACGCTGAGTCGGACGCTCACAAGCTACTCGATGCGGCCTTGGCAGAAAAAAAGAAATACAAAGATGTCGATACCTTATTGCAAGCGGTCTATCAGTCTCGGCAGGAAGACTAAACCAAGTGACCGGGTGCAGCAGCCTTACACCGCGAATTCCTTGCCTGCTGCTTGTTTGTTATATTTCTAGCGGATGCAGACCCCTTAGTTTACGGATGTGTTGACAGCATGGCTCGAGAAAAAATTCTCAGCGGTGAAAGTGGTGACTTCGATGATGAAGACCACGATCTCAGACCACAACGAATGCATGATATGGTCGGCCAACGAGACGTGATCGCGCGGCTCCAAATCGCCATTGATGCCGCTAAAAAACGTGATGAAGCCCTGGGACATATGCTCTTTGACGGTCCACCCGGACTCGGAAAAACAACCTTTGCAACCTGCATTCATCATGAGATGGGAACCAAGATTGAGTTGACCACCGGCCCCCTGTTTAAGGCCCCCAAAGACCTTGTGCCGTATCTTACGAACGCCGAAAAAAGTTCGATCTTGTTTATCGACGAAATCCATCGCCTACCGCGGGCCGTCGAAGAGTATTTGTACACTGCCATGGAAGATTTCCGTATCGATATCATTTTAGGCGAAGGGGTAAATGCGCGAACTCATAACTTGTGGCTGAAACCGTTTACACTGATTGGCGCGACAACGCGCGCTGGTCTGCTCTCAGGTCCACTGCGCGATCGTTTCCAAATCCGGGAGCATCTCAACTTTTACAGCACAGACGAATTAACCGAGATCGTCCTACGAAATGCAACGAAGTTAGCGGTTCAGATCGAGGATGCCGCCGCAGTTGAAATCTCCAAACGCAGTCGCCAAACTCCGCGCATCGCCAATAACCGCTTGCGCTGGGTGCGCGATTATGCTCAAAGCAAGGCAGACGGAATCGTCACACTGGAGGTCGCCAATGCAGCCCTCGAAATGCAAGAAATCGACTCCCTGGGGCTCGATCGACTCGATCGTCGCTATCTCGAAACTTTAATCGGTATTTTCGAGGGGGGACCAGCAGGCGTGGAAGCCATCGCCCATACGATGAACACCTCCAAAGATACACTGGAAGACGAAGTGGAGCCATTTCTCTTGCGCAGCGAGTTAGTGGTGCGTTCTCCGCGCGGCCGCATGGCAACGGCAAAAACCTATCAGCATCTCCGGGTGGCCCCGCCCGACAAGGGTGAGAATGCGGAACAATCGCCTCTCTTCGATTGAAAACACCGCAGGGTCTATCGATCGCCAGATAGTGATACTTGGTCCACGGAATTGACCTAATTTCAACGCTTTAAAACGAGACAAAGTATCGACAAGGTCGTGACGTAAAGAAAATCAACAAAAGAACTTAGATTGATCTAGACTTCGCGTAAAGACTCGTTAGTATTCGACCGAAGATTACTCATCAATGCACTTCGTGAATCCTCAAGCTGGTTCTTCAGATGCGTCCTGACGAGCCAAAGGAGAGAGCAAATGGACACCACCAACACAATCGACAAACTGAATCAGATTCTACGACACGAGTGGACCGGCGTGGCTCAGTATTCTCAAGCGGGATTTATCGTTACCGGCCTTTGGCGTGAAGTCTACGCCAAAATGTTTTTGGGCAACGCCGAAGAATCCTTTGGGCACGCCAAACTTATTGGTGAAAAAATCTCGGCGTTGGGTGGCATTCCTACCGTGGAACGCAATGAAGTCAAACAGACGAGCGATGTCCTCGAAATGCTGCATTACGGCCTCGAATTCGAATCCAAAGCGGTTGAACTCTATAATGAAGCGTTGGAGTTAGCCGAAGGAGACCGGGCACTCGTCGTCTTCCTGGAAGATATCCTCAAGGAAGAACAGGAAGGGGTCGACGAATTCACATTGCTTTTACGCGATCACCAAGTGACCGCCAATCTAGCTGGAGCCTCAACCAAAGCCGGATAACGGACAAGCCAAGTCGTGCCCAGAGAGAGGCCACGGGGTGCTAAAGCGAGCGAGCATAATGGCGTTTACGCCGACTCGGCGCAAACGATCCGTGGCGTCCAGGAGAGGGCTGATTCCGGTTGTTTGAGCTTTTTTCTCTGGATATCTGCGAGTGGCATTTGAGGACCCAGCGCATCGCGCATGTCCCTCAGCTGCTGTGCGTTCAGCGGAATGGTAGCTTGGGTATACCAGCCAACCCCTTCCCCCCAGGACTGGTATCGCAACTCCCAGCGACAATCAGCGTTCTTG
>JAKVBY010000098.1:18137-19773 GCA_022446825.1 Pirellulaceae bacterium | reverse complement strand
TGGAAGTTCACATCGACACGGACGAGGGAAATGCTTGTGGATTGGATTTGGCGACCCACGTGGAACTGCAATTGCAGAAACCGTGTGGGTGTGAGCATTAAAATTTAGCACGGTACGCGCCGTGCGAAATAATTATTGAGTTCTACGCATCAATACTTTCATGGGAGTACAAGAAATGGCGAAAGTTCTGGAAGCGTTGGGAATGATTGAGACGAAGGGTTTTATTGCCCTAGTCGAAGCTACCGACGCCATGATTAAGGCGGCGAATGTGACGTTTGTTGGGTGGGATAAGGTTGGTAGCGGACTGGTGACGGCCTTTGTGACCGGAGATGTCGCTGCAGTGAAAGCCGCCACGGACGCCGGCGCTAATGCGGCGGGTCGACTAGGTGAGGTTGTCAGTGTGCAGGTCATTCCACGGCCACACGACGACCTGGGTATTGTGCTACCCGCTCCAGCCAAGAAACCGCGTTCCTCGTAACTTACAACCACCTCGATAGGAAACTAAATCATGGGTAATGCAATTGGACTCATCGAAACCAAAGGCTTGATCGCTCTGGTCGAAGCCTCGGATGCCATGGCCAAAGCGGCCAATGTTGAAATCATGAAACGTGTCAGTATTGGTGGCGCGTTCGTAACGACGGTAGTGCAAGGAGACGTAGGCAGTGTACGTGCGGCCGTGGAGGCCGGTGCGAATGCGGCGAGCCAAGTAGGGGAACTGGTCAGCAGCCATGTAATCCCCCGCCCTTCCGAGGGTCTAGTTTCTGCTTTCGTTAGTTGAACTGCTCTCTCGGTTGTAACGTTTCTGCGGAAAGGATTCGCTGGTGAAAGTTTTGGTTGCAAATCTCGGCTCTACGAGCTTTAAATATCGCCTCTTTGACATGGCGACCGAAACGCAGCTCGCGCGGGGAAGCGTCGAACGTATCGGTTCGTCATGTAGCCCGTGCGCAGTTGAGATAGGTGGTCAAACAAAGAAGTTAGAGGTTTCTGTGCCGGATCACGCTGTTGCGGTGCGGCAGTGCTTGACCCAATTGACGGACGCGGAGATTGGTTGCCTGGACTCAGCGGCAGACGTGGCCGCCATTGGCTTCAAAGCAGTGCATGGCGGGCGCTACAGTGACGTTCAGCGAGTGACGGAAGATGTCCTGGTGGCAATGGAAGAAATGAACGAGGTTGCCCCGGCTCACAACCCACCCTACATAGCCGCCATGCGGCTCTTGGCTGAGAAATTTCCCGAGCTACCATTGATTGCATCCTTTGAGACAGGTTTCCACGGCACCATCGAGGAGTCACTGCGAAATTATGCCATTCCACAGGACTGGGCTGAACGTTTGCACGTCAAACGCTGGGGATTTCATGGCGCGAGTCATCGATATATCGCCAACCGGACTGCGGAGCTTTTAGGACACGGGAATTTGCGGGTGATTTCGTGCCATCTCGGGGGTTCGAACAGCTTGTGTGCCATCAAGGATGGCAAAAGCGTCGCGACGACGATGGGAATGAGCCCCCAGACCGGTTTGCCGCACAATAATCGCGTAGGTGATTTCGACCCATTTGCGCTACCACTGTTGATGCGAGATAGTGGCCAGTCCCTCACTCAGGTGTTAGATACCTTGGCCAATCGGAGCGGCCTCTTGGG
>JAKVBY010000098.1:6756-18037 GCA_022446825.1 Pirellulaceae bacterium | reverse complement strand
CCCAGATAGTCAGACACAGGTCTGGATTATCCCGACAAATGAAGAAATTATTGTTGCTCGCCAAGCCAAGCAATTACTGGAAGGCTAGTTCATGTTTGTCGCGAAAGTCACAGGGGCGTTGGTCTCGACGCAAAAGGTAGCTTCCATGGTCGGCTACAAACTACTGGTGGTGGAACCATACCGATTGGAAGGAAAAAAACGACAGTCGTTGGAGACCACGGGCAGGACGTTTGTGGCCGTCGACACGCTCGGGGCAGGTGAAGGGGAATATGTACTCCTTACACAAGGCTCAAGTGCGAGACTAACACCGGAAACCAGGGATCTGCCTGTGGATGCAGTTGTGATTGGAATTATTGATCAAGTTCATGTCGACCAAGGTTGTGTTTATTCCCGTGAAGATGAGTGAAATCTCGTTTCTTTACCAGATATTTTAAGGTGCCGTTGGTAATTACCGCTGGTCGAACATCGACCACGGTCTGCTAGTGGGGAAATTAGTACATCATGCAAATCAACGAAAGTGTTATTCGTAACGTTGTTACGCAGGTTCTTGCCGAAGTGTCCGAGAACCATCGCGCTCCGGTTGCCAATGCGACTTACTCTGGGCGTCACGGAGTGTTCGGCGACGTCAACGAGGCAGTTGCGGCAGCGCGTGAGGCATTTCTGCAATTGTCACAGCGCGGCAAGGCAGATCGAAAACGTATCATTGATCATGTGCGGCGCATCTCGATTGAACAGTCCGAAGAACTGGGCACCATGGAGATGGAAGAAACGAAAATCGGACGCCTAGAACATAAGATTGAAAAGCTGAAGACGCTCGGTGCCCGGTCACCCGGCATCGAATTCCTGCGCAGCGAAGTCTACAGCGGAGATTTGGGGCTAGCCGTCATTGAGCACGCCCCGTTCGGTGTCATCGGTGCCATCACCCCGGTCACTCATTCGTTGCCAACCATCACCGGGAACGCGGTTTCAATGATTGCGGCGGGCAACACACTTGTCGTTAATCCCCATCCCAGTGGTAAAAGGGTGGCGGCCGAAGGCGTTCGACGTTTCAATCAAGCAATTGCCGCCGATCTCGGGATTGACAATCTTATTTGTGTCATTGCGGAGCCCACGCTTGAGTCTGCGGCCAGTATCTTTTCCCATCGGGACATCGCATTGATTTGTGTGACAGGCGGCCCTGGAGTAGCGCGTGCCGCTTTGAATAGTGGTAAACGAGCCATCGTGGCGGGTCCTGGAAATCCGCCGGTTGTGGTGGATGAAACTGCAGATTTGGACCGCGCCGCACGCTCAATCATCACCGGCGCATCGTATGATAATAATTTGCTTTGCATTGCGGAGAAGGAGGTGTTCGTTGTGGATGCCGTCTTTCAGCCCATGCTCGACGCCATGGCGCGGGCCGGAGCTGTCCGGCTCAATGAACGGCAAATCGAGAACCTTACGAGAAATGCGATCTCGCAGGTCGGTGATGACCAGCATGATGCCCCGGCGAAGGAGTTTCTGGGACAAGATGCCACCATTCTGGCAGAGGGTGCGGGGACGAGTGTCCCGGTTGGAACCGAACTGCTATACGGCGAAACCGACGAAACGAATCCGTTCGTCCCTGTCGAGCAAATGATGCCGTTCGTGCCTTTCGTCCGCACACGCAGTGTGGAAGAGGCCATCGACAAGGCCAGGCAGTATGAGCATGGGTTCCGGCATACAAGTATCATCCATTCAAATAATGTGCGTAACATGACACGGATGGGGCAACTTCTGGACACAACTTTGTTTGTGAAAAATGGCCCCTGCATGGCATCGCTGGGTCTCGGCGGTGAGGGGTATATCTCCTTTTCAATCGCCGGCCCGACGGGTGAAGGAGTGACGACTCCGCTGACCTTCACGCGCGAGCGGCGTTGTTCGATCATCGAGGATCTATGTGTTTTGGGGCAACCGCAGGATGGGGGGCACTAAAATGCAGACAGGTTTGGTAATCGGGTCGGCTTACGCCACCCTGCAACACTCCTCGCTTCGCGGACAGAAAATACTTGTTATCCAACCTGAAAGGATTGACGGAGATGCCGACGGTGAACCGCTGTTGGCAATTGATACCGTAGGCGCGGGAGCGGGTGAACGGATCATTATCACCAGTGATGGGCGGACTGCACGAGACTTACTTAAGGTGGACGCGACGCCGGCCCGTTGGACCGTGATTGGAATCCAGGACGAATGACCGATTTGACGAAAAATACCGAACTGATTGAATACGTGGTAGCCGAGGTTGTGCGGCGACTCCGGCAAAATGACGCACGTCAGTCCGGACCATCAGTCGGGGATTGTACTCTGGACTTTCCCGAGCGGCTCGTCACCCTGGCGAGCCTGCCGAGATGCTTAGAAGGATTTCAATGTATCACTGTGATGCAGGACGCCGTGGTCACTCCGGCCGTCTTCGATGAGTTGCGCGATCGGGGGATTCGTTTGGAACGCGCCGATCGCCCTGGCACTGCAAGGTCTTCCTGAGGATCACTTATGCGTATCGCGGAAATTATTGGAACAGTAACGCTCAATCGCAGTCATGCGTCGTTTACGGGTGCCCGCCTGAAACTGGCCTTGCCACTCCGTACGAGTGATCTTCGCGGTGAAACGCGACCGGATAATGCCCCCCTTGTCCTTTGGGATGAACTTGGTGCGGGGATCGGCAGTCGCGTCGCGCTTAGCGAAGGGGGTGAAGCGGCGCAACCGTTTCTGCCTGAACGGAAACCCGTTGATGCTTACAACGCAGCCATTCTAGATGACATTATTCTTCCGCAGCAAAACCTAAAAACTAAAACGAAAACTCTTTTCGATAAATAGGGAAATTCATGAATCAATATAAAATTAAACAGGATATCTGCGAAATTGGTCGTCGTATTTATGCGAAGGGTTTTGCGGCGGCAAATGACGGAAATATCTCCGTGCGGGTGGGTGATAACGAAGTCATCTGCACACCAACGATGCATTCTAAAGGCTTTCTGAAGCCCGATGATCTCTGCACAATCGACATGGATGGCAATCAGTTGGCCGGTCGAAAGAAACGCTCGAGTGAAGCGTTGTTGCACCTTGAGATTTACCGGCAACGCCCCGAAATTAAGAGCGTCGTCCATTGCCATCCCCCGCATGCGACTGCCTTCGCAGTAGCGCGAGAACCGATTCCACAGTGCGTGCTGCCGGAAGTAGAGGTTTTCTTGGGAGATGTGCCGATTACTCAGTACGAGACCCCAGGAACGCAGAAGTTTGCAGATACGATCATTCCGGTTGTAAAAAACACGAGCATCGTCATCCTGGCAAACCACGGAACCGTGAGTTTTGGAGAGGATGTTGAACGCGCGTATTGGTGGTCGGAAATATTGGATATGTATTGCAAGATTCTCATGCTCGCAAAACAGTTGGGACCGATTAACTATTTCACCGAGCCGCAGGAACGCGAATTATTGGAAATGAAACAACGGCTGGGATGGTCGGACCCACGCCTCACGGAAGATTACAAAGATTGCGACATCTGCGGAAACGATATTTTTCGTGATAGTTGGCAGGAAGCTGGTGTCGAGCAGCGCGCATTCAATCCACCACCCCGTATGGGGACGGGTGAAAATCGCCCTGCGAGTTCCGTGTCGAGCGACACGGAAGCGCTGATTCAAACAATCACGAATCGCGTCATGATGGAATTAGCACAATAACCGTTGCAAATCAAAGGTTGAAAATCATGAAGGTGAGTATTATTGGGGGGGGCGGCCTTGTCGGTTCCAGCACGGCTTTTGCCTTGCAATGTGGAGGCGTGGTTCGTCAAATAGCACTCTTAGACGTTAATCAGGAGTTGGCGGAAGGGCAGGCTCTCGATCTTCTGCACGGCACGCCGAGCACGGCGGATCAGGTCATCCAGTTTGGGGGCTACGAACATGTGCCGGACAGCGATGTGATTTGCATCACGGCGGGCTTGCGCCGCAAGCCAGACGAAAGTCGGCTCGATTTAATTAACCGCAATACAGACCTTTTTGTGTCAATCCTCGATTCCGTGGTGCAGGCCGGCGTCAAGTCGTCAGCAATCGTGTTTGTGGTATCCAACCCGGTTGATATTCTCACGTATCTCGCAGCTGATCGCCTCGGACTACCGGAGAATCAAGTGTTCGGTCTCGGGACTCAATTGGACACGATTCGCTTTCGTAGTTTGTTGGCGAAAGAGTTGGAAGTGCCTGCGACCCAGTTGTCAGCCTTGATTCTAGGCGAACACGGAGACAGTATGGTGCCGGTTTGGTCGAGTGCTACCGTCGCCGGGTTGCCGCTCGACAAGCATCCGCAATGGACCAGCGCGTTGGCTTCCCAATTGTTCACGCGTACCAGAGGATCGGGGGCCGAGGTGATTAAGAAAAAAGGTGGCGCCGGCTTTGCGGTCGGAATAGCAATTCGTGACGTGATTCATTCCATCGCCCTCGATCAAGATCGCATCCTGCCAGTTTCTTCGGTGCAACGTGGATGTTATGGCATCCGTGACGTTGCTCTCTCCGTTCCTACGGTGGTGGGACGCGCAGGAGTCGTGGATCGATTGGAATTTGACCTGTGGCCAAAGGAGTTGCAGGGCCTGCGGAACAGTGGGAATGTGCTGCGGCAGACCTTGGAAACCGTCCTCCGCCGGGTTGCCGACGCTTGACCAAAAATCCTCAACCTTTGAGGCTAATTCCTCACTGGTGTGACGGTGTTTTGCTGCCCACGTTTCACGGCAACCGCGACCAGCGATCTGGATAAGGCCGTTAAGGCTGGGATTCGATCGCGGAGGGTTTCCCAAGTGGTCTTCGTGGGGGGGGAATGTCTTTTTTCGTTGGCCGTTGCTAAAGAGGTGACATGCAATGCCAGTTCCGGATGGCGACGAAACATACGCCGAAATCCAAGATAGGTTGCGCCCCGACTACCCTGATGGTACTCGAGCGATTTACCGGAGAGGCGTACATAAAGACTGGCTAGTGAGCTGGGCAGGTAGCTCAGGAACGGCAGGTGATATTGTTGTTCGATGGGCCATAATCTGTTTGGTGCCAGGATAATGGCAACGCCACCCGGGCGCAAGCAACGGCTAACTCGTTCCAATGCACGCTGCGGATCGGCTACGTAACCAAGCACATTGTTCACCACAGCAATGTCGTAGTTTTGCCGCTCGGGGAAATATTCCAAGGTGCCTTGGCGCACCTTTACATTGGTCATGTTTGTTTCCCCGATTAAACGTCTTGAATATTCTGCCCTCTGGGGATTTGGTTCTAAGGCAACGACTTCTCGACAACGGTACCCAAGCCCTACTGCAGTGAAACCATAACCTGAACCTGCGTCCAGCACTCGGCTATCGCCAAACGGTCGTGAGAGATAGGGCCGCACGGTCAATTTGATCTGTTTTGCGAGTATGTCGCCGAGTTCTGCTGCCTTGATGGGGCACGTGGCCTCTGGTAGCGGATGCAGCCAGGACTCGGTTGATTTGGTTATTACGGTAGCATTTCTTGCATAAGTTGGCAGTGGCCAGGCCGCTAGATGTTGGTTCCAGACGTTACTCATACTTGACGCCACCCTTTCTGTTCTGCCTTACGGCTTCTTCGCGTTCAGCTGCCGATACATGCCTCAGCCACGCCCTCTTCGGTTTCGTGGTTTACCTGACAAGTTGACAGCCTCTTCGCGTTCCTTGAGCCACTAAGGCAATTTGTCGAAAGGGCGTCCTCTCCCTTTTCCCATCCGAGAACACTTTTCTTGGCGATTGTCGGCTCCCGCTTACCGCCTAGAACGGAACGAACCCTGTGGTCCGGCGGTGCTTCCAGAAACGCCAATTGCACATCCCCTCTTCGTTGACTTTAATCGTCAGAAAATATGCCGCGGACTACCCAGAGGTCCGGATGTCATCAAGTTCCCTCAACTTTACGGCTTCCCTAATCGCCCGAGATGGCAAAATATGCATGACCTCCCTTTCGGATCAGCCCGGGTGAGGCAAGGTCACTGTAACCGATGGCTTCGACAGAAACATTGCAACCCGTACTGGGGGGGGGAGTTAATTTAAAATCACATGTATGAATCAGTGAAATAGAAACAAGATCACCTCTGTGAATCACCGTATTCACGGATAGATTCATCTAAGTAGGCTGTATTATGTACCCACACCCAATTACCGTGATCCAACATGGACGCCGTAACATTGATTGATTTAGGTCTCTCTATCTTTTGCTGCTAGTTACCTAATACCAGAGTAAGAAAGAGAAGATGAATACTATGTCGACTTTGCGACAAGGAAATCCAATTAGGTATGCCGCTGTTCTGGTGGTTGTATTGTCTGGATGCAGTCCAAACATAAAACAGCTATGGGAAAACTATCACGACCTGAATGATGACATACTCAATCTTGAAAGCTCTGACGAATACAACAGTCCGAAGACAGCAGAAAGATTCGATGCAGTTATGGCTCGCATGGAACTTATGGAACAAAGAACTTTCGCCATATTGAGGGAAATAGCGGCCGCTAACCCTGACGAACTAATGCGGTCTCGGTGGGAGGAGAAGTCGGGAATAGGAGAGGTTGTTGAGGAACTCACGATCAGCAAATATCTTGAAGACGACTACGTATCCCCTTACAGCAAATACCTGAAGGACAGGAAAGAGGGTGTCATCACTGATAAACAAGTCATGAACGGTGATTCCGAATAATAGGAAAGCAGCCTATTTTGGTCGCCTATTATTTTCTCCGGTACTCAATTAAAAAAATGAAAACTAGCGATGTTTATGGGCCCATGGCCTATCCCGCGCCTCAAAATTGAAGTTAAAACTTTCTATAAAAACCCCACGTCTTGATTAGAGCTCGTTGTGGCAGACATCAACGCGATCATGAAACCCTTTACCGACTATGAGAAGAAGCCTGTAAGCGAAGGAGACGCAGCCAGAAAGGAAGAGCTACTCGATCTAATCAACTCAGCAGAGAAAGCTAAGAAAGCTCTTGCCAAGGCTGTGGACGATGCCTGCAAATACATCGCCAAGGAAGTACGAGCGATCCACAGGAAAGAAACTCGACTGCCGGGGGTGACGCAAGCGGAAGTCACGCGGTTTGGTGCGCCCTGCAGGATGAGATATAATACGATTTTGCCTCTTGGTCAGCGATCATGTTAATTGGCATGCGGATTTTCTTTATCAGTACGTTCACCCTCACGCTCCTCCACGGGCTGGGAGTTGGGGCCGCACAAGCCGTCGCCGCTGAGCTGGAAAGAAACCATTTTTTCGAGCATGAAGTTCGCCCGCTGCTGGTGGCAAAGTGCGTCGGCTGCCACGGCTCGACCGCGGAAAAGGGCGGCCTGCGTCTTGATTCCCACGCGAGCTGGCTGGCCGGGGGCGACACCGGGGCAATTGTTTCTTTCGAGCAACCCCACACCAGTCGGGTACTAGACGCGATTAATTATCGTTCGCTGCAAATGCCGCCAGACGACAAACTCACCGACCAGGAGATCGAAATTTTAACTCGCTGGGTCGGTATGGGCATTCCGTGGCCACGCGATGTGGGGGGGCTGCGTCAAGCGTCGGAAGGCTTTACGTCAGCGGACCGCTCCTATTGGGCGCTGCAACCCCTGGCGGACCACAACCCGGAGGAGCCTGACAACGGACCATTCCATAATTCTATTGACTCTTATATACAGCAGCGTCTCCGCAGCGCAGGCCAGACGCCAACCCCCGCTGCGTCGCGCAGTGTCCTTTTGCGACGGCTCTACTACGACCTCTGGGGTTTGCCGCCGGGTCCCCTCGAATTGGCGGAGTTCGAAAAAGATGGTCGGCCGGATGCCACTGGGCGCTTGGTCGATCGCCTGCTCTCGCAGCCCTATTTTGGTGAGAAATGGGCCCGGCATTGGTTAGATCTAGTTCGCTACAGCGAGTCGGACGGTTACAAGCAGGACGCTCTTCGTCCAGAAGCGTGGCGATATCGGGATTATGTCATTCGCGCGATGAATGCAGACAAACCGTACGATCGCTTCGTCCTGGAGCAACTTGCGGGCGATGAGTTGGAGTTCGCCGGCCCCGACGGTCTCGTCGCCACCAGTTTCTTGCGTCACTGGATTTATGAATACAACCAGCGGGATGTGATTACACAATGGCGAACCATTCTGAACGACATTACGGATGTAACTGCCGATGTATTTTTGGGGCTTGGGTTTAGTTGCGCACGGTGTCATGATCATAAATTTGATCCTATCTTGCAGGTCGACTACTACCGCCTTCAAGCGTTTTTCACGCCCTTATTACCCCGTGATGACCTCCCTTTTGGCACGGGTGAGGAATTGGAAGACTTCGATTCAAAACGGCAGCGATGGGTCGCCCAGACAGCCACTTTGCGGCATCGTCTCGCCGAAATTGAGCGGCCTATACGGTTGGTTGCAGAACAGGAATCGATTGCCAGATTTCCGCCCCGCGTGCGGCCCATGTTGCTGAAGCCGGCGACGAGCCGTACCCCCTACGAAACGCAAATTGCGGCCCTCGCCTATCGACAAATAGAGGCTAATGAAGGCGAGTTAGATATCGAAAGTCAATTAGCGCCCGAACTCAAGCAAGAATGGATCACGCTCAGGGACCAGCTCGCCGAATATGACCACGCGAAACCAAGGCCGTTACCACCTGCTTTCACGGTAACCGACGTCGGTTTACACGCGCCCCCTACACGCATTCCTGAAGATCCAAACCAAACCGATATATTGCCTGGTTTTCTCAGCCTTTTGTCGCCGGAGTCGGCGCGAATTCCTCGCATTGGTTCGAACTCCGCTACCACGGGGCGGCGCACCGCTTTAGCCCGCTGGATCGCGGAGGAGACGAACCCTTTGACCACTCGAGTGATTGCTAATCGGCTTTGGCAATATCATTTTGGAAGGGGTTTGGTGCCCAATGCAAGTGATTTTGGTCAGCTGGGCGGGAGTCCCAGTCATCCGGCCTTGCTCGACTGGCTGGCGACTGAATTAGTTCACTCCGCTTGGTCTCTCAAGCACCTACATCGAAAGATTGTAAGCTCTCATACTTATCAGCAAGCAACGCAAATTTCCACGGCCACCGCGTCCTCAGAGATTCAGCAGGGCGAAGAGGTTCCTTACGCCAGCTTCGGTTCAAAGCGACTGGACGCGGAACAAATTCGCGATGCAATGCTCTTTGTGAGTGGTGAACTGGTGCGGCCTTTCGGTGGGCCGTCGTTTGAACCATCGGTGCCCTGTCGTTCTATCTATTTGCGAGCAAAACGGAATCAACGTGATGCGTTGCTATCTACGTTTGACCTCCCAGACGGCTTTGCTAGTGTGGCGCAGCGAGATGTGACCACGATTCCGCCACAGGCTTTGTTCATGATGAACAATTCTTGGAGCCTGCTCAGAGCCGAAGCGTTTGCCGAACGACTCTTGTCTTATCACCCCGGCGATCTCAACGCGTTGATTCGAGACGCATATGAGCGTGCCTTTTCCCGACCAGCCACTGAGAATGAGCGAATCATCGCATTGGAGTTTCTACGAGATGGTGGCGAAGTAGGCGACGCGGCGTCGCCTTTTGTTTCCAAAGATGCGATTTTGGACTTTTGCCATGTATTATTAAACTCCAACGAGTTTATCTATGTCGACTGACCAGCTGCTCCATTTTTTTGTTAGCGAAGCCCTCGCAACGGCAGCACAAAAAAAGCTGTTCGTGCCAACACCTCGCGGTTCTCATGCGGATGGAGGCCACAGCGTAGATTGCACTCAGGAGAAAAATACGTCGGCTCACAGCGTGCGACTGCTGGAGTTTCGGACCGGTTAAGGAACCATCCGGCGATTAGGTCCTGCGTCGACATGGAACGTGTTTGGCTGTGGCGGTTCACCGCCGCTATGACGACGCGCGGCCGCCGAACGAATCCGCGGCGTATGCAACCCGCCCACGGGCCGCACATCTTTAATCTTGATGCGGACTCAAGCCTTTTACGAACGTGTTCAGGTTGAATACATGCCAACGATCAAGGTGTCAGGCTCACCACGCGATGCCCACGAGCCAGCTTGAAATTCTCGTCCGCGGCCTGACCATCGATCTCCAGCTCAGTAAACTGTATCGGCAAACCGAGAGACTGGTAAAACTCGGGCTGGTCTTGCAAATGGAAATGCAGGTGAGGTTCCAGCGTCTGTCCAGTATAACCGCAACGGCCGACTTGTTGCCCACGGGCGACTTTGTCGCCGGCTTTAGGGCCGATGCTATTTCTTACCAGGTGAGCATAGAAGCCGTATTCACCCTCGGCATGTTTGATGATGACATGATTACCCGCCAGGTTACGGCATAAGAAATTGGCGAGACCGTAACCGACAAGCAACCCGTCGCGGATTTTGTCGACCACGGACACGACGACGCCATCGGCGGCAGCGACGATCGGTTGGTCGTAACACAAATATTCCGCTAAGCGATTGCCTTTCCCTTGGTGACGACCAAACTCTTCATCGGCAATAACAAAGTCGTAGGCATATCGTTGCGCCAGCAGATTCCATGAATGAGAAATTTCCGGCGACTGGCCACCATTATAAGTCAGCCAACTGCCGTCGAAGGGTAAGCGATAGCGAGCCTTGTTTTTATAGTCCGCTAAATCGCCGCCCATCTCGACCAACCGTGCCGCAGCTTTTAGCTGCCCCAGAAATTGCCGGATATTGTGTAGCAATTGTAACGGGTTGAGTAAAGTCAGCAGCGATGACGGCACAAAAGCCAACAACACCACGACATTACCCGCCTGCCCTGCCGGACCGCTGCGCGGCCAATGGACGCCAGGATGACTTTCAACTTCAACCTTTTCGGCGCCGAGCAGCCATTTGACAGTGCGGTCACCAATCAAATACACCGAAATATACAAGGTGATGGTAAACAACAACGGCCAGCGATAACCAAAGAAATACTCTACCGCTTCATGGATAATCGTCGCCATGACAATCGTTATCACTACAGGCACCAGCCCGACGAGTAAATGCCGCTGGTTTTTTGAGCGTGCCTTGGCGGGCTCCTGCACCGTTCGTCTCCAATTGCCTTGTCTGACTTATTATTATTCTAAACTGCGGTGGTTCTTTGGTTATAGAGATGATTCCAATCGTCACCATGTTATCGGACTCTTCTCGTAAGATAATATCGCGGTCTGCGTTAGGATCGATATACAATCTGGTTTCGGGGAATGACTTAAGGATCCGCTTGGCACGGGCGATATTAGTTTGGGCATCCAGTTCACCACACATCACAAAACACGGGTAAGTTACCGTACGAGCAAATCTTAATGATCCCAGGCTTTGTA
>JAKVBY010000098.1:1880-6656 GCA_022446825.1 Pirellulaceae bacterium | reverse complement strand
TTTGGAGCCTTAGCACTTGCTCAACTCTTGCCAAGCGAACTCATTGCGGCGCCCCTTCCGCCATCCCATTCCCGCGCCGTGGCAAAAAGTGTCATTTTTATTTTTCTCGAGGGTGGCCCCAGTGCTATCGACCTTTTTGACCCCAAGCCAGACTTGCAAAAATTGCACGGACAGCAGCTCCCTGACAGTTTTGCGCCCGTGATTACTCCCATGGGGGAATACAACGCGCCGTTGCTGGCGTCTCGACGCAAATGGAAGCAACACGGCGAGAGCGGTACGTGGATTAGCGACTGGTTGCCGCAAATTGCGACTTGCGCTGATGACATGGCGGTGATCCGGTCTTGTTGGGGAAATGGACTTAACCACTCCAATGGTGTCTGTCAGATGAATTCGGGGCAGATTATCGGGGGCAGACCCAGCCTTGGATCTTGGGTCAGCTATGGCCTGGGGACCGAAAATCAAAACCTGCCAGCTTTTGTCGTGTTGGAAGACACTCCCGGAAAGGTGATTAACGGCCCTCGTAATTGGAGTGCTGGTTTCATGCCGGCAACTTACCAAGGCACGGCGCTCGCCGGAGGTGATACGCCCCTGTTAAATTTATCCCGGCCCAAGAATGTGACGGCGGAAAGGCAAATTAACAAGCTTCGCTTGCTTCAGCAGATGAATCGTCGCCATGCCGCATCCCGGCAAACGCAAAGCGAGCTGGAGGCGCGTATCCAAAGTTATGAACTCGCCTTTCGCATGCAAGCTTCCGCACCGGAAGCAGTGGCCACGCAGGACGAAACCGCGGCAACGCAAAGGCTTTATGGAATTGATCAGGCCGAAACAGCGACGTTTGGGACAAATTGCCTACTGGCCCGGCGCCTGGTGGAACGCGGTGTGCGCTTTGTCCAATTGTATCACGGCTCCGGCAGCCGGTGGGACGCACATCAAGGAATTGAGAAAAACCATACGGCAAACTGCCTTAGTTCAGACCGCCCGGTCGCAGGTCTCCTGAAAGATCTGAAACAACGCGGCCTTCTCAAAGATACGCTGGTGATTTGGGGAGGAGAGTTCGGGCGTACGCCAATGAGTGAAAAAGGTGACGGCCGTGATCACAATCCGTATGGATTCACAATGTGGCTGGCCGGCGGTGGAGTGCGAGGCGGACGTACGGTTGGTGCCACCGATGAATTGGGGCTGCATGCCGTCGAAGACCGACTTCATATTCATGATTTGCACGCAACAGTGCTCTACCTCCTGGGAATTGATCATTTGAAATTGACTTATCTGCACCGCGGTAGACCGGAACGACCGACCCTGAATTCCGGCTCCCCGTATCTCGGCTTAATGACGGGCTAAATCGTGAAACGAACTGAAAGTTAGCATCTCGTTGTAGGGAGTTCATTTTGGTTGATGTGACGGCCACGGCCAGAAAGATTATCGCGAACGTTGAGTTGGCGATCGTGGGTAAGCGGCAACAGCTGATTTTTTCTCTTGTGTCCTGGTTTTCCGGCGGTCATATATTGCTCGAAGATGTTCCCGGTGTAGCCAAGACGATGTTGGCACGTGCCTTGGCGAAAAGCGTTGGATGCAATTTTAAGAGAATCCAATGCACGCCCGATTTATTGCCAACAGACGTGACGGGCGTTTCCATCTTCAACCAGAAAACGGCTGAATTTGAATTTCGTGAGGGTCCTCTTTTCGCCCAACTCGTGCTCGCTGACGAGATCAACCGAACGACCCCGCGCACCCAGGCTGCATTGCTTGAGGCGATGGCCGAGGGACGGATCACCGTCGATGGGGTCACACATTCCCTGGAGGTGCCGTTTCTTGTTATCGCCACCCAAAACCCCATTGACCATGAAGGCACGTTTCCGTTGCCCGAAGCTCAGTTAGACCGTTTTCTAATGAAGTTCAATCTCGGTTATCCGACCATGGAAGAAGAGTTGGACATGCTGCGGATCCTGCAGGAAACGCATCCCCTAGAGACCTTGCAACCCGTCATCACACCAGACGAGTTGGTTGCCTGCCAGCAAGCGGTGCGGCAAATTCACATTGACGACCGGGTCCGGCGGTATTTAATGGAGATTATTCACGAGACGCGTGACTGTGAGGATTTGGCTCTAGGGGCGAGTCCACGGGCGTCCATCGCGTTATTTCGTACGTCGCAAGCCATGGCCGCCTTGCGGGGGCGCCAATATGTTTTGCCGGACGACGTCAAAAAAATTGTTTCACCCGTGTTACAACATCGGCTCATCTTAAATCCGGAAAGTCGCCTCCGCAAAGTGACGGCAGCTCAGGTAATCGAGGAAATTGTGTCCAATATCGCCGTTCCAACGCTCGAGGATCCTGAGGCTTAAGCTGTACAGGCCGCCACGAGACTACCCGAGATATCTCCCGGAGCCTTTTTTCGTGAAATGGGGCATTTTCTTTAGCGTGCTGCTTGGCTTCGCCATGATCGGCAACCTGGATTTATTTGCGTACGCCTTGTATGCGCTCTTGGCCGTCGTTCTCGCCAGTCGGTTTTTGTCGCAATACTGGATCCAGCACGTGCGAAGTTTAAGATTGTGCAGCACAACGGAAGCCACGATTGGTGACAAGGTTACTGTTATCGTGGAAGTCCATAACACCGGACGGGTTGTCATTCCCTGGCTACTCGCGGAGGAACTCCTGCCGAATCAGGCACTTTACCACGATCGGCCCCCCTTAGCCCGCAGTGGCGATGTCGTGAAGGTCTGCCTTCTGTGGCCCGGGAAAAAACAAACGCTCGTTTATCAATTGAAATGCAATCGCCGCGGCTATTTTCCCTTGGGACCGTTGGTATTGGAAACAGGCGATTTATTCGGACTCCATCGCCGTTGCCGCATCTCGTCACCGCCACAATACCTGCTGGTCATGCCCAAACCCGTCCATATCGATGGCTACGATATCGCCTCGCGACGTCCGATTGGTGAGGTACGTATGACGCATCGCCTTTTCGAAGATCCCACCCGGATTTCCGGAGTGCGAAATTACGAACCGCGCGACCCACTGAATCGTGTGCATTGGGGTGCAACTGCGCGCACCGGAACCTTACACAGTAAAGTGTATGAGCCATCCACCATCGCCGGCGCCACAGTGTTGTTAGATTTTCATGTACAGTCGTATCCGAGTCGCGATGAACCGGTCAGGAGTGAGTTGGCAATCACAGCCGCTGCGTCAATTGGCAATGCGCTCTACGAATTGGGTCAGCCATTTGGATTGCTCACGAATGCGCGAGATGCGGTTGACCGAATTCGAAAACAGCAGCAGCAGGAAGCATTTCGAGACCGCCGCAGTGCCCACCTTTCCGGAGGCCGCCCGAGCAAAAACGATCGCTTGCGCCCCGTCCACCTCAAAGGAAATCGGGGTGTTGGCCATCGCGAGGGCTTCCTGAAAACCCTCGGCCGACTTGAGCTGAGCGACGGCCTCACATTATCCCAACTGTTGATTGAAGCGACCTGCCACTTGGCACGGGATGCGAGTGTTGTGGCGATTTTGGGGCAACTCACACCCGAAATGGTCATTAGTTTGGCCGAACTCCGGGTGCGAGGATTCGCGGTGACGGTACTCTTGAACGTGCACACAGCCAGTGATTTTCAGGACGCTTCGGCCTACCTGATGGCGGAGGGAATTGCCAGTTACCATCTTGCGGATCAGGCGGCGATCGAAACCATTTGCCGAGTTGCTATGTTACGATAAATACGTTGGCTCCAACCCGCAGGGAATGCTGAGGGTACGGTAAGCACCTGGGGCGTCCCCTGCACAGAATTACCTCGAACCATGCATCGACGACTCCATAAAACGATCCTCGACTACATCGTCATTGCCATCATACCCATCCTGATCATGCTTTTGACCGGCAGTCTGGCGATGTTTCTTGTGACAGCGTTTTATCACGGTGCGCACGACCTGCGGCTGAGGTGGATTTTGGGACTTTTTGTCCTGGCAAGTGTGCTCATCGCACGGATTTCGATCGTCCAAGGCAAACAGCACGCTTTCCTATTCGGCTTGGCACTGGCGCTAGCGACAGCTATGGCTATCTTAAAATTCCTTAATTCGGATTGGGCACTCGCCATCTCGTGCCTGGGGCTAATCTGGTGGGCCACCCATCAGCTCACGTGGGACTGCACGCTGATCGATGAGACGGAAGATGCTTCAGGCGATGGTCTCATGCAGAAAATTGGCTGCGACCAGAATTTATTACGAGACGATCCAAATGCGATCATGTCGGTAAATAAACCCCGCCCCGACGAAGGGCAAGTTGCCGGTAAGTCTGTTGCTGCTGGTATCCCCGGCCATCAGGTCGGCCAGCGCGCCGCGCATGCCCCGGGAATGTGGGTGATATACTTCTCTCTAGGCGCTCTACCAGTGTTTGCAGTCGGACAATGGTGGCTTCCAGACTTGGCGTCGTCTGCGCAACAGGAAATTATCATTTCTATCGTTGTCTACATCGGAAGCGCCCTTGGCTTGTTAGTTTCGACAAGTTTTCTCGGCTTGCGGCGTTACCTTCGTCAACGCAACGTCGAGATGCCGCTGCAGATCGCACAGGTGTGGTTAATTAGTGGTTTTTCGGTTATCGGTATCATTTTGGTGTTGGCCTGGGTGCTACCTCGGCCGCAACTCGGTCGCGCAATAACTACCACGGCGCGGCGGTTAACCAGCCCGGATGACCTCAAGCCAGCCCGTTGGGCCCTCGGGACAGACGCGCCAACGGGTTCACCAAGCGAACCAGAAGCTAGGTCATTTGAATTTGATCCAGAACAGGATTCCGCG
>JAKVBY010000098.1:0-1780 GCA_022446825.1 Pirellulaceae bacterium | reverse complement strand
AGACCTCCACAGGGAGTGCTGACCAGGGCCCACGTCCATCTCCCAATAGACCACTCGATTTCAAAAATAGCCTGCGCAACCTCGGTTCCTGGGCAAAAATTATTTTCCAAGCTTTCGTGCTGCTGGGAGGTTTGTTCTTAGCTTGGCGATATCGCGGACTTTTTTATCGCAATTGGAAAGAGTTTTTACTGGAGTTGCGGAAGTGGTGGGGCCGCCTTTTTGCGACCAAGGAACGCGCCGACTCCCAGCCCACAACAGGAACGGATTATTCGGTGGCTCAAGTTCGCCCCTTTGCCAGCTTTTCAAACCCATTTGAGGTCCAAGGCCGAATGAAACGGGAACCGAACGAACTGGTGCGATACTCGTTCGCAGCTCTGGAAGCTTGGGCATTGGAGCAAGGTTGTCCTCGTCAAGAAGATGAGACACCGCTCGAATTTGCGGTTTCCTTGCGGCGCCACGAACCAGCGTTTGGAGCAACGGTCTCTGGACTCGCAGATTTCTACAGCCGTTACGCGTACGGTGGGGACCGGTTAGAGCGGGTGGACCTTGATGGTTTGCGGGAACTCTGGCGGGTCCTGGCGTCAGCTCATCGATATTCTTGAAGGAATTACATGGGTCCCTTGTGATGCGGGAGAGCCAAGGTAGGTAATGCGACATTGCAATACGCGCCACCGGAATTGCGTGTCTGCTGAACGAACACACGTACAGGGCTTTGGCACAGCCGATGTTCGACACTCTAAAAGGAGGTGCCGACGCCGCGTGCTGGCGAGTACTCTCCACTCGCTGTGATGTTTCTAGCGTGCGAGCTGGCGTCAGCCACGTCCGACCAAGGGCATTTTCGTCGCCATTACCGTCATGAATTGAATGTTAGCGTCCAAAGGAAGGCTGGCCATGTAAACGACCGCTTGCGCCACATTTTGGACATCAATCGTTGGTTCCACTGCTAAGGATCCATCCGCTTGTGGTACGCCATCTTCCATTTTCCTGGTCATGTCGGTGGCCGCATTACCAATATCAATTTGACCACATGCAATATTGTAGGGTCGTCCGTCCAGAGACGTGGATTTCGTTAGGCCGGTAACCGCATGCTTGGTCGCTGTATACGGACTGGCATGGGGGCGCGGCGAGTACGCCGAAACGGAACCATTGTTAATAATTCTTCCGCCCTTTGGTTCCTGTTGCTTCATGAGTTTGAACGCCTGTTGAGTGCAGAGGAATGCACCCGTCAAATTGACGTCAACCACCAGTTGCCATTCTTCGAAGGTGAGATCCTCCAGCAAGACATTCGGACCGCTAATTCCGGCATTATTGAAAAGGACATCCAACCTTCCATAACGTTCGTCGATGCTTGAGAAGAGTCCGCGTACTGATTGCGGGTCACGCACGTCGGCCGAGATAGGTACAGCACGCTCTGTAGCTGTTCCGGCCATCGCCGCCGTTTCTTGCAAAGGCTCTATTCGGCGACCCGCTAAAATGACGGTATAGCCCTCGTCAAGGAGCGCCAGGGCAGCGTGCCGCCCTATGCCGGAGCCCGCGCCGGTGACCAAAACAATTGCTTCTGCTGACGCCATGGTAATCACTGCGATGGGGAGGGGTGGTTTAGGGACGGTCCGTACGAAGAGCGGATGGGCTGGGATTCGAACCCAGGGTACCCGTAAGGGTACAGCAGTTTTCAAGACTGCCGCCTTCGTCCACTCGGCCACCCATCCCGATCATTTACCACCAGCTTCAATACAGCGCATACTGCTGATATATGCTGGATAGCCGACGAAACGTCGAC
>JAKVBY010000097.1 GCA_022446825.1 Pirellulaceae bacterium | reverse complement strand
AAAGTCGCGACCCACTCTCTGAGATCTTTCTACAACTCGGCGACCAACCAACTTTAATCCGGCCACAACAATCACGGCAAAAACAAGTGGCAATGTTTTTGCACCCCACAGGTTAACTCAACAAAATATTAAGATCGAGCGGCTCAAGAACATTATCCGCATCTACTTGATAGCCGATCGTGACGCGATCACCAGGATCAACCGTGCCGTTCCATGGCAGAAATCGAATGCGATATCGAGTACCCTCATGGCTCACGATATCAGCTCCCCAGATGCTCGTGATCTCATGGGGTAAGTCGAATTCTAATGCCCAGTTGGTCCACGGCTGTCTTCCGTCGTTCATAATTGCAAAGGATGCAACGTACCCTGTCGTCCACTGGCTGGACACATCCCAGGCAACGTTCCCAGCACTCGCTCGCAAATCTTTGTTTTCGATTGTGCTGGCCGTTTTATTGACGGCGAGTTCGGCATTCATGACCCGGGACAATGCCAGTTGAAAATTTGTATCTGCTGCGACAACGGCATCACCATTGACCAGAATTTCGATCGTCTCTTCGATCTCACCGATTTGCAACATCAAAGTTTCGTGAGCGGGTATAAAATCGTCGTTGGCAACGGCGGTTGAATCGGTTGCTGAGTAGTCAACAGCAGTTGTTTGGCCTGCAGGTACAGCATGCGAGAGCTTGACCATGGAGGCAAGTACTTCTCTTTCACTGGCTGGTTCAACGATCGCAACGTCATCAATTGACATTTTGATGGGAGCGTCAATGGGGTCTTCAGGGCCAACGACTCTTTCACCGTTGATCAAGATATTGTGTGGGGTGGAGGTCACCTTTCCAGGATTGCCAATGAATCCAAAAGTGACACTCGCCCCCGGCTCAACGCGTCTATTCCATGATTCGTTCTTGACGACATAGTGTTCGCTCGAACGACTCACCAATTCTGCATTCCAAAACTGCTTGAGATTGTGTTCCCAGTTAAACTGCACATTCCATCCCTCCCATGCCATGTCCGTTCGATTGGTCAGTGTCAGCTCACCGGTGAAACCAGAGCCCCAATCACTGACGGTGCGGTACTCGGCAGACCGATTTCCTGGATTGGAGTCGTCATTGGTAACCACACCGGTGGCCACGCCTCTGGCGATGGTTGCGTTCTTGGGTATTGACAGTACTACAGCCAGCGTCTCGTCATTTTCCACATCGAGATCCCCATAGATATTCACAGCAATCTCCCCCGCAAGGTCGCCTGCTGGAATGGTCACGCGTCCTTGTTGTTCCTCGTAATCCGAACCAGGATCCGCAGATCCGCCTTGCGTCGAGTAATTCACGGTGACATCGTCACTGTATATTCTCGAAAGGGACACAACAAAAGTGGCTACGGATATTCCGCTGTCACCTTCAGAAATCGAGAGATCCGCGATGGAAATTGTGGGAGCGGCTTGACCGACGTCCACAGCAACACCATTGACGTACACACTGGATGGAATGGTGGTGACATTCCCTGGAGTCCCACTGAAACCAATCTTGACACTCTGGCCGGGGCCTACTGAATTGTTCCACAATTCGTTTTCAATCGTGTAACTTGCATTAGATTGTTCGACGAGAACACCATTCCAGACCTGGCTAATTTCATGATCCCACTCGAACTCAAGTCTCCAGTCAGACCAAGCTACCTCGCCTTGATTGGTCAAGGTGATCTCGCCATTAAAACCACTGCCCCAGTCATCAATTATCTGACACGAGAATCCGGGAGCAGGTTGGGCTTGGTCATTGTCAATGATTGTTCCGGTGGCGTTCGCAACGGCCAGCGTAGCATTCACAGCGTTGCTAAGAGCCATTTCAAACGACTCATCTCCCTCTTCCAAGCGATCGCCGGCCACGTGCACAGTAATTTCCTGCGTGCTTTGACCTGCTGGAACGGTTACCGTTCCGGACACAGCTTCATAATCATCTGGTGAAACGGCCGTTCCTTGAATCGTCGTGTAGTCTACCGAAACGTCTTGTGCGGTTACCTCGGATAATGCCAGGTTGAAGGTCAGTGCCGTTGCTCCTGTGTCCATCTCTTGAACGGAGGCGTTACTGATGGTGATCGTTGGCACCCCCGGTGCCTCGTCGTCATCAACGATGGTCACCGTTGCGTGAACATGATGCAGGGAAGCATTCATCGCATTACTCAGCTTGACGAGAAACTCCTCGTCAGCTTCCATCACCGAGTCCGACTGGATGTCTACTTGAAATGTTTTGACTACTTCGCCAGGCAGGAATTCAAGGATACCAGCGGTGGCCGTGTAGTCGGCACCATTGACGGCCGTTCCATCTAAAGTTGAGTAGTCAACCGTAATCGTCTGATTGGAAGCGGCCGAGAGGCTCACGGTCAGCGTCGCCGTCGAATTGCCGGCGGCTTCCAAGAATTCTGACTGCACCGGCGTCAACGTATCGACCTTGTTACGATGGATTGTTTGCCAGTCATCTTGCAGAATTCCGCCCGTGTCGCCGGAATTAGGATTCCACGACCAGTAGGTCCAACTAATGCCTTCCTGATCTGTTTCAAGATCGCTGTCACCGTCTCCATCGAGATCGCCCTTCAGATACTCGACCATGGCGTCAAACCACTGCTGGTCACTAGCAGTTTCGAGTTTACTGCCAAATTCACCGAGTAATACAGGGGCAATCCCATCACGGAAAAGATAACCCCAGTTCTCATTCCAAATGGCGGGGAGATTTTCCGGATAGCTAGAGTCGTTGAAATACGACTGCTGATAAACGCTGGCCGGATAATCGTGCGCCGAATAAACGAGACGATTGGCAACGTCCAGACGGACAGGCGCAACACCAGCACTAGATAGGTTCCCACCCCACCAATAGCTTCCAGATGCTGCCGATTCCACACCCTCCACGATGATCAATAGAGCTGGATTGGCAGCCAGAACGGCATTACCCGCTCGCTCTGCGGCCAGTCGCCAATCGTTTACTGTTCCGTCGCCCCAGGTCGCGGGGCCGTGGGGTTCATTGTGCAGATCGATGCCAACGACGGAGGGATTCAACGCGTAACGCGCTGCCAATTGAGTCAAATGTTCAATCCAGACTGACTCGGGATATTCCGGTGAATACCACAGCCCTGATTCATTCGCACTGTTCCCAGCGGCAGAACGGTGGTGATCCAAGATAATTCGGATTCCAATTTCGTCCGCATGCGCGACGATTCGATCCATGATCTCTAGGCCAGTCAATCCTTGCAGATCGGGATTCTTGCTAAAGTCGATACCATTGGGCGTACTACCAGCAGCAAAGAGTTCGTCACTAAAAGGCAGTCGAATCGTGTTGAAACCCTGCTCCTTCATCTGATCCATCATTTCAATGTACCCGCGAGTCCACAAACCATGCGGAGCAAAGTTGGCCGTCTCAAAACCGAACCAGTTCAATCCTGCAAGACGGACCGGTTCTCCTGCTGCATCGACGATTTGATTGCCTAGTGTCGACAACGCAGTGTTAGAAACACTAGCGATTGTCCCTTCCGTGACCACGATATCCCCTACGGATATCGATGGCATTCCAGGGTCATTTAAAGTTTCGCCAATCACCTCAAAAGTCGTCGTTCTGATGCCCACCTTGCCATCGTTGTTCTCAGCGAAAACAGAAAGCTCATACGTCCCAGGCGCTTGTGGATTGAACATCTGCCGCCAGTGACCATTTGTGTCGACAATATCAATGTCAAAATAATCAACGTTACCGAAGGTCTGGTCAGTTCTCCAATATTTTGCAGATTCGGAATGCAATAGTGTTGATCGCAAAGACGAAAGCTCAGCTTGATTTTGGACTTGCCCATGAAGACCGGTCTCAACTCCTGTCAGCATGACAACGCCAGGGTGTGGCCAGACAATTGAAAATTGGGGACCGAGCGAATCATCTTGATCCGTATCATCACCATCCGTCATTAGTTCAATGGTTTCCCCCGTGGCAATATCGATCGCCTCGTCGCTGTCAGGCAAACATTTTACGTTTAGTGCCTGTCCCGGCGGCACCTCAAACCTTGTACCATCTGTAAAACCAACAACTACAGGTTCGGAACCGGCATTATGGACGCTATAAATGCGGCCCCTGTCACTCTCAAAAACCATCGACAGAGGGTGATCACCACGAATCTGAGAATTCGCTTTTCCAAGATGTTTCAGCGTTCTCATCCAGAAATAAGTGTAGGCAGGGCTTTGGCCAATTTCATAATTGGACAGCCCACTGTCATAGCGTTGGTTTGCAGCAGCGGGATTGACCAAAGCGTGATACTGCATGATCAGGCCTTCCCAGTCGTTCGCTGGACCACCATTCATTTGGTCTATTTCGTCAACGAGAGCGTCCCCATCTCGAGCCATGTCGGTCAGGTAAAGCGACCCACCGTGGAAAGGCAGAAAATTAATTCCCTTGATCAGCTCTGGCTCCGCAGAAAACCAAGTAGCATGAGCGGCCCCATCGCCCCACAGCATCCCGACGGACTCAACTGGAAAGTCTGCTGGGTAAATACTTCCGTAGCGGTCAAACCAATAATGAGAAATCGCTTCCGCTTCCAAGCTGTAAAGCATTTGACCAAGTTGAGTTGTTTCTGAGGCATTCGTTATTTGACCCCACAATGTAATCCCCGTCGCTGCATTCATCGCTTCCGAGCTACTCTCATGATTGTTCCCACTGCCAAATGCTCCATGACCGGAGGCCCATGAATGACCTGCCATCGGGCTGAAGCTTCGCAGTGTGGGAAATGATGAATTCCGGCTCTCTGTATTTGCTATATCGGTGATCAAGAGATCAACGATGTCCTGGTGTTGCAGAGCCCATTGTCGATCGTAAATACCAACAATGGAGGCCGCATGAATGAAGTAGCCATAATGGAAATGATGGTCATTCAAACCATCCGCTGAGCCAAAGCTATCCGGATATCCTTGCAGCGTATTCCATTGGTCGTTGTAGGCGAAGTGCTTGTCACCAGCTTGACCATTGCTGTGAAACCAGTCGCCAAGTTCTGATTGCATCGCCGTGAGAATCCTGTCTCGCAGCTCCGTTTCCTGGCAAAGGTCGGCTACCTGCGCCAATTGGCCCATTTTTAAGAGAGCTTTGCCCGCCCAATAAGTATCACCGAATCTTGATAAGTATGCTTCCGGTTGTAGCGCATCGGGATCGTTTTGAAGGAACTGCGTGAGCTGATTTATTTCTTCATCCGTCAGCAGATTAGGCAGGTTTGGGAGTACTCCACGTATTGGTAAATCCAATTCCAAGGCCGATGTCGAAACGGTTCGCATGGCTCCCCGGGCAGTGGAATAAGCTTCCGGTTTCAATGAATTAGAGAGTGAAAGCAATCTCTCAAGGTGTGGATACACGCCGACAATCGTCTCATTGCTCTGGCCCTGATCACTGAAATAATTGTATTGCACCTTAAGATGATACGGGTCATCACCTTGACTGAATTGAAAACTCGTTTTGGCCGGACGATTCAAAGCGACGTGCAGAAATTCCGACTTCATTGCAGCGGTGTTTTCGGGCAAAACGCCAACGGTTAGTTGACCGAACCCAGCACCGTCGAATCCCAGTCCCGTAGCTGTTTGAATGATGCGCGTTGAATCGTCAGCAACCACGAGGTAGGTTTGGCCCCGCAGCCCAAAAAAAGCATTGTTCTCATTCACCTCGACCCAGTCAGGAACGCCTCGCCATTGAATTCGCGCAAGCGAGTAATCCACCTGACTCAACCATGCGAAGGGAGATCCTTGTGCAAGCGTTAAATTTGTATTGCTCGAAGCGTCTGGCCAAGCACCGGTGAAGGACCAATCGGAGTATTCCTGCAAAGCGAAGTTGCGAGCGGTATCTTCACCGAAGAGGTGAATCATAACGCCAAATTCGTGATGTGCTTTGAATTCGTGAGTGGTCTCACCCGTTTGGAATCCGGAGGTGTCGTGAGGTGCAGCAATCGTCAAGCCATATCCAGTAGCTTTGGCGACCAAGGGATGGGCATGCAAAGGGGCTGAAAAATCGTCACCGAAGGCCGAAAAATGAACAGAACTCCACCAATCATTTGACGGGATGGGCTGGTCAAAGTCTTCCGTCACCAAGGGCATAACCGGTTGCCCCATGTGGTTCGATGGAACGCGCAGAACAGCAGCAGGTGCCTTTGCAATGGTCGCGGTTGAAACCAGCGCATCAATGCGGGCATCATTCATGGCGGCTGGTACGTGCTCCAGAGGGCTTGGCAACGCGATTGCAGCGACGGTCATCATCTTGCGGCTTTCAAGTGACTCGAGCAAGAGAGATCGCTGTGGTCTCCGTTTTCGACCATTCGTTCCCTTACTGGAGGTAAAATCACTGAAATGATCCTTGAGGCCTTGTATCCAATTTGGAGCTTTCATGTTTTTCTCCCGGAAAATCCAAAAGAGTTGTTGGGTAACCAAGCGAGGGCAAATTTTTTGGGAAAAGATGGACAAACCTGATCATTTGCCCCCGTCACTCAACGGTTCTTGTCACGAGTTCTGCGAAATTAGCCCAAGATTTTGAAAATCCCAGTATTTTTTTTGGGGGGAGGGCTATCTAGACATGCCCACCGCTACTGCAAGACGGGAGAACTGCCGGCTCTGGGAACGATTTAACGGCTGGCTGCTCGGAAATACCGCGCGAGCTCGTGGGCGGAGATGACGCCATCAAAGATAACGAATTCGGAAACCACACCATTCAGTGGTGCCTGCGAAGGTGCTAATCCATTCCCAATCTGAACAGCTCCAAAGGAGAGCGTCTTCGGGCGAAAAGAAGGTCCGCTCCCACATTCTTTTCCATTGTAATAATGAATGATTCTTTGGCCATCAAAACTGGTCGCAAGGAAGCACCACTTACCGAGTTGATCCGGTGTCAAAACAGCCTGGCTGCTGACAGCTTCCCAATCGAGCTCGCTACGGCCGAGGTCACGTCCAATTTCTAAGCGAATTTCCCCATCCGGTGTGACTAACCACTGACAGCTGCCAACCGAAGCCTGGTTCGTTGTCATCAGGGAAGTCATTTGGGAAGTCATCTGCGATGGTAAATGATCAATCCGCAACCACATGGCAAATGTGACCTGCTGAGGACGTGCATTGATCTGCACTTCAAAACAATCCGCTTGTTCTCCAAATGCTATCGACTTTTGGCCAGGGCTTCTTCCCTCAGTCCATTCACCACCGATGAGTTGTCCTCCGTGAAGGTTTTCGCTCGTAAACGCGACATCGAATATCGCATTCGCATCGCCACTCATTCGATCTTGAATTCTAGCAGCATCCGAGAATCGAGGACTGACTAGGCTACCGGTTGCTTGCCATTCATGCGGATCAATAAAGTCGTCGGGAACTGCGTCGATGCTTATGATCTCCCCGTCTTCGTGGAATCTTAAGCCCTCGCCATCGCGAAGTGGCACCTCAGAAGCTTGCGGTAGCTTCACCTTGACCAAGCCACCAAACACATGTACCTCTGTTGTCATTTTGCCTGGTTCGTCTGCCCAGCTATGGACTCCGAATTCTGTGCCGAGGTCCACTACATCAAATCCATTGCTTTGCACTGTGAATCCCTCGGCACCTTGCGGGCAGCTGACCGTTACTCTCCCCGACTGCAAGGCAATCGTTGTTTCGTTAATCAACTTGATTTCTGCTGGTCCCTGCAAAGCGACACGGGCCCCATTGGTGTGAGAAAGAAGTACATTCCCGGCATTAAGCTGAAGAACTCCACTACCTAAGGTCTGTCCGATCACCAACGACTGGGCATTGGATAGAAACTCAGCATTCTGCATCGCAGTCACAAACGCAAAGTGCGTTTTTCCTTCCCTCCAAACAACTGCAATGAGAATGGATGCTGCAACAGCAAAACCGACAACAACGCGACGGATCTTCTTTGCATCTGAGACCAAGGATCGCAAGAACTTTGGACTGACAGTTGGATTCTTTTGCATGCCTGCCAAAGTTTTCCTGCTGGCAGTACCGTAGTGCCATGCTAATGCACTATGTGCATCGAGCATCTCTAAATATTCATCTTGCAGTTCTGGCTGGTCACGCAGCAATGCAGACAATTCTGCCATATCGTTCTCGGATGCAGTGCCTTCCAGGTAACGGTCGGTCAGACTACGCAAGGTCGCATTGGAGGTCATTTCACCCCCTTTATCTTTAAACGGGATTTCATGCAAACTTGAAGATCAGAACGGCCGCGACTTAGCATCTTATAGACAGCGTTGGGCGTCGTGCTGAGTTCCTCGGCGACGGCTTGGGCGATACCACCTGAATAGTATTCTTTAAGCGAGCGTTGTATTCGTTGCGGTAATTTTTGGAGGCAGTGCTCCAACGCATCGAAATAGTCTTCCCGATAATTCATTTCCTTGGAACGCTGCGAAATCTGATCGAGAACATCAGTATCCAAGAGAGCATTCCTAAGTTTTCCACGCCGATAAAAATTGCGAAGGTGGTTTTTAGCAATGCCATAGACCCACGGCAGAAACTCTCGTGTCGAATCAAAACGTTTTTGTTTCTGCCAAACCGTCAGGCAGGTTTGTTGATAAACTTCCTCAGCATCAGCGATTTGGGGCGAACGTCGAACAATGTATCGAAAGATCAAGTGTCCGTGACTTGATACCAACTCAGCCACTTGCTTGTTGTTTGGTTCCGGCATTTCAAGTCGTTTGATCGGCGTTGGGGAGTAGACGGTGTTCAACAGAACAAAGCAAATGCACTGTACGAATCTATCATTCGCTCACGGCTGGTAAACATCTCAGTTCATCCTAATGACAGAGAAAAATCCAACCGGTCCGTTGAACAGCGAAGCCACATCTTCCATAACCGTAAAATCAAATAGCTTCTGATTCTCCTCAGCTTTTAGATAGAGTGAACTAATCCCTTTTTCCTGAAGTCTATCTATGTTGAAAAGGTCCGTCGGCGGATCGTCTAAGACTTTTGCCAGATTTAACCCCCATCCTTCGGGATGCTTATTAGAAACAAATCTCAGCAGAGACGCGGGCACGAGCCGCTCACCTTTCAAAAGACCTTCAAGCTGATCCATCATGCGCAGCCAGGCGTCGATTTGTCTAGCACTGATCGGCACACCAAGTTGGTCGGTCTGCTTTGGATGTGGCAACCATTCGAAATGGTCGTCGGTCTCTCTGCGAATGTGCAGCCAAGTTTCCGAATTGAGTTCGCACACAGAAATAAAATGCAGACGCATTCTGCGGAGCCGCGGAGCATCGATGATCGACAAGCCACGATACCAATCTTTGTTCTGTACACCTTGCGCCGATTCAATTTTGGGAAACACATCGCCAACCCGATGCACGAAACCAATCTCTTCATCGATTGCTCGATACGCCTCCACCATACCCATCAACAGGTGACAATAAGCTCGCAACCAAGCCACGTCACCTCGATCAAAGTGCACGAGGAAATCTGGATTTTTCTCAGTAAAGAACAGCTTTCCCCCATTTAATCGCATCGAAATTTGCAACAACGACATAGGTTGCGTCTTTTTCCCGCCAAAGTCAAAACGGATTGGTGCCAAGCGCAGAGGCACAAAGACATCGTCATCTGTAACTTTGGCAAGAGTCGCTTCGGCCCGGGCTAACTCGCAGGCGAATAGATCGAGTACCCGCCCGAGTGCTCGGTAACTGATCGTGGAAGGTTCTGGGTTTCTCGGAACCGGGAGTCGAAGAAATGGCTGCGTCGCATTTTCGGAGACGGCACCATATTCATACATGGCTTTACCTAGACTCTCGACGGCTCGCAAAAACTGCACAATACCGAGTTGGTAACGCGCTCGGTCGTCATTATGATTTGCGTCCAGAAGCAACAACAGAACCCGTTCACTGTCCGCTAGACGACCTGTGTGCATGGCCTGTTCAGCAAGTTCGTACTGGGCCAGGTCTTTCACCTGACTGCCTGGATCACACGTCGCGCGAGTTACGCTCAATGAGGTCAGAGTAATTAACACGGCAAGCACTATACGCATCGTCACGAAATCCAGTTTGGGGGATGAAACGACTGAAAAGACATCGAGCCACAAAACTGACGAACACTTGATACCGAACCAAACAATTATCCTATCAATTCTTCTCAAATGCGGTCACGGGGCAATTGGCTTGCCATTCTAAATCCGCATCAATCTGCTGTCCGGGCGCATGTACTGGCTACCGGGATTCATCACTCTCAACGTGTGAATCCGGGGTGCAATGTGGATTACCCATCTTACCCGCGATCACGTCAAAACCCCCAATGCGAACATCCTCGGTCGCCGCAATAGGATCCCAACCATTTTCTGTCGTGTGTCGAATGAGAGCGGCTACATTCATGGGAAATGTGATTTTTTTCTCGGTCGCCAAACCGATTCATCCTGCAAACACAATTTGCATAGATCCTCTTTGTCGTACCAATTTGCGACTCGATCGTGACATTGATTTGACAAAGATTGCCATCAAGAATTCTGATCGACTCCGCCCAGCGGTACTCGGTGTTACCTACTCTGATCGGTCGAAACGACTTCTTCGGAAGGCTCATTCCTTATTACTGTTGGATCCCTCTTGGCCACAAAACTTTTGCCTACAAATTATTGACCTGAATTCTAACGCCTTGTCGCCAAGTACAACCAATAAATTAAGGATTCTCCTCCCTGGAGATCTGAGTTTTTACCTCGTTTCACCTCGACTTGTGTGGTCAACGAGCGACTTTCGTAAATACCGTTGGTAAGGACTTTTCTATCGACGGGAAATGGGCCAATTCCTGTCAATCGAAACCTTTGAGTAACGACTTATATACAGTCAAATCAACCGAGCGAATATTGCCAAGTTTCTTCAAAATAGATCCTACCCTATCAATACCAACTCAAATCGCCTCATTTCCGTTGAAGAACCAGCGGGAATACGTTTCCTGCGTTTACTCCACAACAACCGGGCCCGGACAACTTTCGCTCACGCCGCAATCTCCAACAACTCGTGTTCCAATCGTAACATTCAATTAAAAAGGGACTTACGATTCCGTAAAAAACCGCCGTCGCCGCGTGTAATGCCACCGAGGTCACAAAACACAAAACGCTTCACCTGAAAGCATGAGCTCGTTTCGCGAACCGGCTGCCGGTTATGCCACTTTGAAAGCCTCGTGTCACTTACTGAAGCGCGGTTGCCTAAGTGTTTTACACAGTGCCAGATCAGCAGTAAAATCATGATCATTGTTGATTGCGGATTATGCCGTCGGAGTGGCCTTTATACCTAATGACGACGGTGATTTTCTGGCGGCAGAATTACCTGGTTCTCCAGCAGAAAGGTACTCGAATGCGTCTGAGTGCATTACTCGTTCTCTTTGCCGTCGGGTTCATTCGGAACACTTGCGTTGGTGAGCCTACCTCGGTCGCTCCACTCTTACGAACACAGTGGGGACAACGCGGCGAATACGCCGCCTTCGCTCCTCAGCAGCAGCGCGTGGGATGCTGGTCGACTGCGATTGGACAAATCCTTCGCTTTCACGGTTTGGCTCCACGCGGAGACGTGCAGTATCGAACAACTGCAGGAACGAGCCTTGAGCTTGATCTGGAGAGCCACAAGTTTGACTTCCGGAAGCTGGCCAGCTCGCTTGCTAAACGCACGCCCCTGGCTCAGAAACGCGAAGTCGCTGGCTACCTGTATTGCGTGTCCCTTACAATACAAAAAGACTTCGGCACAGGTTCATACGTCCTCAGCCATCGCGATCGTGCCGATGCCGTATCGGAACACTTTGCTTGCACTGCAACACTTCACGAAACGCCAACCAAAAGTCTCAAGGAGCTTGGTGAACTGCTCAAAAACGAACTTGACCACGGACGTCCGGTAATGATGCACGTTCGTAGTCTCAAAAAAGATTATCATGCCGTTGCTGTCGACGGGTATCGTATTCAGAACGATGTATTCTACATGCACGTCAACATGGGCCACGGCGGTAAAGAAGACGGTTGGTATCGCGCGGATAGAGCACTCTCGATTTATGATGACATTCCGTACCGCAAACTCATGACAATCACACCAAACACCACGCCGTCTCACACGGCTGACTAACTATTACGTCAATCGGAACGCCAAATTTCGCTCAATTTCCCCTCGAGAACTTCACCACCGCGCGCGGTTACGCTAGTCGTTGTGCCGCTAAAGTCGAGCCCGGTGGCTTTGATCCTCTGGTTTGTCTTGGCGGAAGACCAGGTTCTGAACAAGGGCCATTGGTTCCTGACCAAACGGCCGCCTGAAACCCACCCATTGGACGGCGATACCATCCCCACTGACGTTTATCCTGGTGTAATCCTGTTGATGTCCCGCACGATCAATCTTCACGTCTACGTGTGCATCGACACTCGCTTCGATACATCTTCACGATCGTGTCACCGTCGAGATTCTTGTTCGCCGGCGACCACTCTGGCCGGCACCAACAACACCCGTTGATCGTGACTAATAATGAGCTCGCAATGATGAGCTTGCAGGCCTACGCGTGTGCCTCATCTGTCACTGTTTGCGCCGCCAACCTCCATCTTAACAACACAAGCACCAGATAGGCATTGGCCACAGCACGAAGTATGATCTTTACTCCCAGTAATGGTTGGAAAGCAGAATCCGCGAGCAAATGAATCGAGTTTAACTTAGAATCTCCTGGATGACCTGCGTCTCAAATGTACCCGTCAATTTCTCTTTGAGGCCGTTGCGGTTGAAGTACAGTTCTTCGTGATGCAACCCAAGCAAGTGCAGTATCGTGGCATGCCAGTCTTGCACGCTGACTTTGCTTTCAACAGCAGAAAACCCAAGCTCGTCGGTCGAACCGTGCACCGTGCCACCTTTGATGCCACCGCCTGCGAACCAGNTGCACATTGCATTTTTGTTGTGATCGCGGCCCGCCTGGAGGACGTCCTTGTTGCCAGGAAGTTGGGCGATCGGCAAGCGCCCCATCTCGCCACCCCAAACAACAAGCGTGTTGTCGAGTAATCCTCGTTGTTTCAAGTCACGCAACAATCCGGCAATCGGTTTGTCGGTGCGATCACACGCATCTTTCATTCCAGTAGCCAGGCTGTTGTGGTTATCCCAAATCTGCGAGTTGATAAAGAGCTGTAAAAACCGGACACCCCGTTCGACCAGTCGCCGCGCAAACAGGCAGCGGCGACCGTAGGAATCGGTGGGCTTGTCACCAATCCCATACATTGCCAACGTCCCAGCCGTCTCTTGAGAAATGTCCAAAGCGTCGGTTGCCGCCATTTGCATGCGTGCTGCCAAGCTGTAATTCGCAATCCGCGCGTTAAGTTGTGGATTTCCAGGCCGTTGTTTCAGATGAATTTGGTCGAGCGATTCGAGCAACGTACGTTCCAGTTCCGTGGCTTCATCGGGTTCATCAAACGCTCGCTTCAGATTCAGAATCGGCGAGCCTGTGGAACGAAAACGCGTGCCTTGATAAAGCGGCGGCAGGTAGCCAGATTGCCAGTTCTGGCCTCGATTAATCGGCAATCCTAACGGGTCGTCCAACACGACATAGGCCGGTAAGTTCTGATTTTCACTGCCCAACCCGTAAGTCACCCACGAGCCGAGTGACGGCAGGCCGGGAAGAGTTCGACCCGAATGAATCTTGTAAAGAGCCGGTTCATGCGTGAGATTCGTCGTGTACATGGAACGGATCAAGGCGATGTCATCGACACACTCGGCCAGAGATGGTAGCGCGTCCGAAACCCACATTCCACACTGACCGCGTTTTGCAAATCGGAAGGGACTTCGCATCAACGCGCCAGCCGCTTGGGGGTTTTCAACCTCACCCGCAATCTTGTCAAAGTATGCTTTGCCATGATTGCGGTCTAGTTCTTCCTTGGGGTCGAACAAATCCATCTGGCTTGGGCCACCGTTCATGAAGAGATGAATCACGGCACGAGCACGCGGTTCGTGCGTTGGTCGACGCGAATGAAGATCAAACGTTCGCCGTGTCTCGGTGGGTGCTGTGCCGGGTTCCCTCTCGGTGGAATAGAGATCGCGTGCCAGCAACGACGCGAGTGCGGTGCCGTACAACCCATTACTGACGCTCTGGAAAAATGTGCGTCGCGAGAACGAACTGTCGTTCGATGGATTTTGATTCATGTTAACTTCAATCGATATAAAGAAACGACGCGGAATTCATGATGGCGTGGCAAAGATTCGCCAGTGCTCGTCGCGTGGCTTTCTCCTGAATGGCGTTTTCCGAGACCTTCGATTCAATAGAACGCAGTCGATTTCGCCATATTTGCGAAAGCCGCTCGAGGCTGTCGGTCGCTAGTTTCAGTTCCTTTGTTGTTGGGTTACGAGCAAGTGCCGTCCGGTAAACCTGCTGCACCTGCCTATCCGTGGCGGGGCCCGATTCCAAATAAATCCGATCGGCAAATGCCAATGACAATTCGTGAACCATCTGATTGTTCAGCAGGTGCAGTGCCTGTGGAGCAACTGTCGATTCGCCGCGTTCGATGCAATTCGGCCCCATTTGAGGCAAGTCGAAGTTGTCGAGGATTGTCGGAATCTGTGTACGTCGCTGTTGGACATAGATACTGCGTCGCCATCCGGTCGGACCGCCAACCGATGTAACGAGCCCGTTGTCCTCGATCTTAACGGCATCCGGCGGACCGAATCGCCGCTCATCGAGCTGCCCGCTAACAAACAGCAGAGCATCACGCAACGACTCGGCCTCAAGCCGGCGGAGCGGCATTCGAGTCAGCAACCGATTCTCAGGGTCAGCTTGCTCGTGCATCGACGATACCTCAGCCGCTTGGCGGTATACACTGGACGTCAGAATCAAGCGGTGCATTGCCTTGATGCTCCAGCCTTGCCGTATAAACTCCACCGCAAGCCAATCAAGCAATTCGGGATGCGTCGGCGGCGCACCGGTCTTGCCAAAGTTGTCAAGAGTTCGCACGACGCCATGGCCAAAGTGGTGTTTCCAAATGCGGTTGATCATCACCCGCGCAGTTAATGGATGATCTTCGTGAATCAGCCAACGAGCGAACGCTAATCGTCGACCAGTCGACGCTGAATCCGGAAACGGTCGCTCAATGAGAAACGGAGAGGTCGATTTCTTTAAGAAAGCTGGGACATCCGGTTCGACCGGCTTGCCCGGAGTCAAGTAATTGCCACGCCTCAGCAGATAAGTTGTCGATGGCGTGCCTTGGTCCCACAGTGCGCGGATCATCGGCTGCGGGCGTCTTTGTGATTGCAGATCCTTGATCCTCCGATCTGCTTCCGACGTCGCTGCTTTCAATGCGTCTGCTGCCAACGCCTTCTTTTGAGATTTCAACTTTGCCTTGATTTGATCGATTTGCTCGTTGATCGACTTCTCATCTGCTTCCCACTGATTGCGTTCGTCTGTCGTAACATAATCGAGTAGGCGCACGCCGAATGGACCCGAACTGAATTGTGTGGCATTGTAAGGCTTGAGCCAATTGTGCTCGTCAAACGCTCCTTTCAAGATCGCCAGTAGACTGTGGTAGTCGCGGTGTGTGATCGGATCAAATTTGTGTGAGTGGCATCGTGCACACTTAAACGTGAGACCCATTGTGGCCGAGCTGAGGATCTCGATCTCGTCGCCAATCACATCTAGTCGATCGGGAACGAAGTTGGTAATGTTGGCCCACGTGCCATCCGGAGCCTGGCGGAGAAATCCCGTTGCCACCAGATTGTCGTAGATTTCCGCCGTAATGACTTTAGCGTTTCGGAAATCGGCCAACTCGTCACCCGCAATCTGTTCTAGCAGAAAACGATCATACGGCTTATCGGAATTGAAAGCGCGAATGACATAGTCGCGATATCGCCACGAGTTCGCGCGTGGAGAGTCTTGATGCGTGATGCCTTCGGAATCCGAGTAGCCAGCGACGTCGAGCCAGAACCGTGCCCAGCGTTCTCCGTAGCGAGGCGACGCCAATAACCGCTCGATCAAAGCTAGGTAGGCCGCTTCAGGGGTCTTTTTTGTCTGCTGTTGGAAACTCGCCATTTCATGCGGCGTCGGTGGCAATCCCGTCAAATCAAAATAAACGCGTCGCATCAGCCTCATAGGATCCGCGTCGGGTGACAGCGACACCCCGTGTTCTTCAAGTCGTTTGATCACGAATGCGTCGATCGGATTGCGCACTCGGCTTGATTGCTGAACTCGCGGAATCGGCGCCGCACGCGGCGGCACATACGACCAGAACTGCTCAGCGTTCCCAGACTCAACATCACGTTTAGCGTGGGAACGTTGAGAGTCCACAGCACCTTGTTCTACCCATGTGCGCAGGAGTTCGATTTCGTGAGGTTCGATGACTTTGATGCTGGCTTCAACAAGCCGTCGCCGGGGAGGCATCTGTTCCGTTTCAATCTGTCGCAACAGAAGGCTCTCGCTCGGATTCCCTGGAATAATCGCCGGGCCAGACTTGCCGCCTTTGAGAATCGTCTTGAGCGACCGCAGGTCGAGCTCAGCTTCCTGCTTCTGAACTCCATGACAGGCCGTGCATCGCAACAGTAAGACGGGATGGACTTCGTCCCAAGTGATCGTCCGTGACGTGGCAGACAATCCCAGGATCCACTCGCGAACGGTTTCAATCTGCCCATCCGAAAGCACGCCTTCATTCTTCGGAGGCATCTCCCCATCGCGAATCATCACGAACAACAGACTGTCGTCTGGCTTCCCCGCAACAATCCCTGGTCCCGCATCACCACCGCTGACAATTCCGGTAGGCGTGGCGAGATCCAGCCCCGATTTCGGATCCGTGGCCCCGTGGCAGCGAACACAGTTTGCTTTGAAGATGGTGGCAATTTGCCTGGGAACAGTGAGGTTTGCGTCGGCACCAAGAGCGATCGATCCCATGGCCAGAACTGGGATCGCCAGTGCAATTGTAGAGATCAAGCTGACCGTTCCGTGTATTCGCATCACACAACTGTATCACAAGTTAGGAAGTTCGACTTGAAACTGATCGAAATCAACGTTTGAACGCATGTCGTGGTGCATTCTATCCAAAGTTTTCCCTTCGTGCCGCTACCAGACAGACCGGAAACGCGTCACTATCTGCCTGCTTGGGTTGTCACCACCATCAAGGCCAGGGGCGCCGGTAATTCTTTTCTCGTCGACAAAGCTGCGAACCCCAACACCTATCGCCAGATAAACCACAGCGGGTACACCAGAGTGAGGCTCAATCCGTTTTGATGTACTCGCTCAGCGATTTGAAAACTCCGTCACTTGTGTCTTCTGGCCCGTCGTCTCGTGCTCCTTTCGAGTTCTTTTCCTGAATCAGCTAAGGTGCTCCGAGATCCTGTCCGTTTTCGATCAGTGCGATCACGCCTTCGGTTGAGATGACTAACAAAGCAAGTGCTGAAGGTGCAAGTGCCTTTACTATCTTCGCGTCTTGCAGATTGAGGGGCAGAGCGATCTTGCAACTCATCCTCGCCTTTTGCTCAGACAGTGACATCGTGAACGATACGTTCGCGCACTTCGATTAGCCAAATGTTGCGTCCGGCCTAACCGTAGGTGAGACGTTCATGGTCCAGACTCCGCAGCAGGCGTATTCTGCGAACAGCCAGCCACCGTGTTGCTTTTTACCTCTTCCGACCGCAAGCAGCGACAACTTAGTTCCCTTCGTCCTCGATCGCCTGATCCTTTTCGCCCTCTGACTCGGCTGTAGCTTTCTCGTCTTCGGTCTCGCCTTCGGTCGCGGCTTCCTTGTCGTCTTTCTCTTCCTCGTTCTCTTCCTTCTCCTCGTCTTCGCCTTTCTCTCCGCCGCGCGGACGACGTACGCCCGGTTTGCCACCGTGTTCGGTCAGCAGCGAGGCCCCTTCGATGCGTTCCGTGCGGACACGTCTTTGATCGACCTTGACTCCATTTTGACCGGACACCCACTCGAGCCAGCCTTGACTCTCCTCCCAGTCCATCGTGGCGAGATCCAATGGCGTCCGGCCATCACCCGTCTCGACATTAACATTTGCACCCGATTCGATGAGCAGTTGAACGACAGCTTTGTGTCCCAGCAAAGCGGCCGAGTGTAGTGAGGATAGACTGCGATCGTCCTGCGTCGGATTGACCAAAGCCCCCTTCTCGAGCAGGAGTTTAATTATCTCCAGGTTGCCCACCATGGACGCAAGCGACAATGGTGTCAGTCCAAATTCACTTGGACGGTTAATCTCCGCACCTTTTTCCAGGTGACGCTGAATGCCAGCCACGTCGCCTTTCCTCGTTGCGTTGGCCAACGTGTCCGCTTCAAATCGACGCTGACGCTCTCGCTCGCGCCGTGCTCTTTCCTCGGCTGAAATGATCGGCGGCGGTTTCGGAGCGTTCGCAAATTGCGGCAGACCACCTGTCATTTCTTTGACGGCTTCGCTACGACGGTTCGTGATAAACTCCTTCAGTCGGTCCACACGAAACCGCCGGCTCTGTGAGACCGAAAGATGAGGCTTAATCATCGCAGCAACTCGATCGACCTCTGCAACAAGTTCCTCCTCATTCCAAACATCGGTCAGGATTTGCGTCATGGCTGCCACATACCGCTCACGGGACAATTCATCTTGATAGAGGACGTGCGCCAATCGGCCATTGACCAGTACGGTTTGTGGCGATTGCGGATGCTGGAACAATCGATTGCGTTGGAAGAGACAATCCGCGCCCCACGGCAGGAAATGAACTTTGTCGGTCTTGGGGTGAACATAGACGAAGAAGTTGTTCCGGTTTCCGGAATAGCCATCCCAAAAATTCAACAAACCCTCGACCGCCCAAAAACGATAGAACGCGTCCAGGTCGACGACCTTCTGAATGGCCTCGATATAATCGAAGTCATTCAGTTCCAGTTCGACACGCGTCAACATGTCCGTACTGCCCGGATCGAGGTTCATTCCATGAATTGCCAGCAAGTTGGCACCCGCCTGAATCTTATCCGCGTGTTCCGAGATATCGAAGAGTGCAAATTGCAGTGCAGCCGGGTCGTCGTGGCTACCTGTCGCACGTGAATCCCACGCGATCTGTTCCGGTGCATTACCGGCAGCCACTCGATGGCCGTTCAAATAGGCAACAAAGCCATCATCATACTTCACTTTCAGCACCAAGCGACCATTCGGTAAAGCGTTTGGGTCGGCAGTCTCGAACGGGAATCGCAAATAGACCGATGATCCTTGGCGATGCAGCTGAGACTGAAAGTTGAACTCCTCACTGATCTGTGACTCGTAGCCCTCTTGTGTCTCAAAGCCGGCGCCGTTCCGCCCGGTAATCCACGTCGAATCATCAAATTCAGGTCGCATCCATTGATCGTCGACATCACCGTTCGTGGGAACCAAAGCTCGCCCCTGGGCTTCTTCGCTCAGCAGCACTTCCCCAGGCTCTCCTTCCAGTGACTCGATCAGTTTGGCCAGTCGCTTCGTCCCGCGTTTCTTCTTGCCGACTTTGATCTCAAAGCTCTTCTCCCAACCGTCGAAAAAGTCGGAAACCGTCGACTCAAACAAACTACCTTTAGAGGTTCCGAACCCTCGCTTGAGCAGTGGTTTTCTTGGAGTCTCGACGTGCGAATAAATTCCCAAGTTCTGCCCATTGACGGTAATCTTCGCCAAGGAGCAGCGAGGTGCAGGAACGCCGGCCGCGTTGAAGAACGCATATCCCAAGAACGCACTCAATTGCGTTTCGTCTTGGCGATTGTTGTTGAAGGTGAGGATATTCAACCCACCAACGTCGGCCTTCTTTTCAGTGTAGTCGAGCTTGATCTTCAGAGATGGACGGATGGAACTCAGCGAACCGACAAAACCTTTTTTCCTCACTCCCACACGAGGGAACGGCACGCCATCAATCGTCACATCGGCGGTAAAGTATGTATAAGGGTGCCCTTGGTGTCCGAGTCGCCTCGCTTCATTCAGCGAGTTTTC
>JAKVBY010000096.1 GCA_022446825.1 Pirellulaceae bacterium | reverse complement strand
AGTTTCACCGTTGTTTCTCGCAAAGCAAAATCAAACGGAGCTGGTGGTAAAACAACAACTGCAATCCGATCTGTGAGGGAAGGGGGCAAGCGGCGTTGCTCTTCACGAAACTCAAAAGGTTCGCCGTGCGGTCCATGTCCCGCTGGCTTGCGATCAACCAGGGGGTGTATCCGAGCAAGCGACATCAGCGTCTCTTCGCCCAAAGTTCCCGTGGCGCGAATTTGCAACGTATAAATCCCTGTCGGAACAGATGAATCGACATGGACTCCTGTCGTCAGAGCATTTTGCCCCGCCACCAGCGTTGTTTCTCTTAGCGTAAAACCTTGAGGCGCATCGACCAATGATAACTTAACGGTATCGTTGAAATCCGTGCGTTTCAGAGAAACTGGAACCGGCTGCCAAGTCCCTTGAGGAATCGCCAGCCGACCAACAGCAGCACGCAACTCAATTTCCGGCTGCCTCTCAGTGACTTCGATTCGGTACACGTAAGCGGGGCCTCCCCCACGGACCACGTCGAGAACTTTTAAACGGTAGATTCCATCTTCTGGTACCTGAAATGAAAAAGCCGCATCCTCAAAACCCTTGTCATCCACTCGATTCAGTAAGGTTCCATCCGACGAATGCAGAGACAGTTCCAAATCAGCAGCAGACGCAATGTTGCGCGTATCGGTCCGAAACTCGAGTTGTTGACCCTGCTTCAAATCGAAGGCAAAAACGTCCGTATCGTGATCTTCATGAATCAGGCCGTGAAGATTACAAGGCACCACTGCGACAGTCGCCTCATCGTCCGTGTTATTCGGTTCCACTTCCACGCAATTTGCCAGCGGCGAATGCAGCAGAGACAACCAAGCAGAACCATCGTGACTTGCGCTACGCAAACCGAAAAAGAACAATTCCGTGGTTGGAGACAGGCCCGTTGGCACATACTCAACAGATGCGGTCTCGGAACCTGTCAACTGTGGGAAATGCAATCGTTGTTGCGTTTCGGTTGCTATTGCTACTGTCGATGGCAAGGCCACACGAGCAACCGGAAAATGACCTATTCTTAAGCTATAACTCCAATTCGACGCTCCGTGATAGCGTGCATCGTGAATTCGGACAAGATAGCGTCCGGCAGCGGCAAACGTGTGTTCAAAACGACAATCGTACAACAAGCCTTGGTCGTTGTTTCGATCGGTCACATAACGCTGGTTGCTATCCAATATCGTGATCACCGGATCAAAGGGTTTGCCCATCCGATTCCCAACGACTTCAAACGCAACTCGTTCACCCTGCTCCACCTCAAACGAGAAATAGTCGACATCTTGGTTTCCACAAATCCCCGCAATATTGACCGGTAGAGAAACCGGCTGTGAGACGGCATACTTGTCGTTGCGGGTACCCCCAACAAGCACTTCTTGCTCCAACACCGTTGGCAGATCGTCGATCGAAAACAGGTGGACATTACTGAGACCATCTCGAGTCGCAAGTCGCAAACCATAGAGACCGAGCGGAGCTTCCTCAGCAACGGTAATTTCAAAACGTGCGGCTGCGGGCCGACTGTCGCCCAACGGTTTAATTGCTAGCATTCCCACGGGCAACGTCGTCCACAAATCAATGGCTGCCTCAAGATCAGAGCCGTGTAACGTGATCTCGGTACTTGTACCTCGTTGCAGGGCAGGTGGGTAAACATGCTCGATAAAGATTTCCCCGTGCAAAGTGCTGCTGATCAATAACAAACTCAGCAAAAACGCGGCTATTTTTCCCATCGGCTGCATGGTGTCCTCGCATACCTTGGCAGTTTCACAACAAGTGTTATATTCCCCACAAATTATACCAATAATCGCGGGAAGACACATCCAAGTTCTTTTGCTTCCGCATGCCGATATTGTTATAGTGACTTACAAATCATTGGTGGGTGCTTTCCCCCCACTGCCAACCCGCTCTGTCATTTCAGGAGCTACAAGGATCAAACTTATGTTGCGACTCTACGGTCCGGCAACTAGCCAAAAAGAAGCAATCCACCGCCGGGAAATGTTGCGGATTGGCAGTCTTGGAATGACTGGATTATCACTACCTACGTTACTGCACAAGAATGCTTGCGCTGCCAAGTCATCCGTTCCGAAATCCTCTAGCTTTGGGCAGGCAAAAAATTGCATTGTCTTGTTCTTGTCGGGAGGTCCGGCACAGCTTGATACTTTCGATCCCAAACCGGATGCGCCTGACGATATTCGCGGTGAGTTTAAAACCATCGAGACTGCCCTTCCGGGCGTGCGTGTTTCTGAACATATGCCCCTCACGGCCCAACTGCTTGACCGGGCCGCTGTGATTCGATCCATGACCCATCACTCACCGGGTCACGCGGATGGTGGATATGTCATGTTCACAGGCTACCCGTACGAAGGGACTGGCGCAGAAGCCAATTTCATGAACCGTACGGATCACCCTCATATTGGCTCCGCATTGGCAAAGGTCTCACCCGGTCCTGGTCCCATGGTTCCCTTCGTGATGATCCCGCGCCGTTTAGATGCGGGCAGTGGTCGCCGTGCTGGGCAGTGGGGCGGCCGCCTGGGTGGAAAATTTGATCCATTGCAAACGGGTGGCGATCCCAACCAGGATGATTTTAAGCTTGACCATTTACCCTTAGTTGCCAACCGCTCGGCGGGAATTTTACGGCGCCGAAAACAACTGGTGGACCAAGTCAATCGCCAAATTGGATTTCTCGAAAAAACTGCCGCCGCCCGCTCGTTGGCACAAAATCAAGAGAAAGCGCTTGACGTCATTAGTAGTAGTGCGGTTCGACAAGCAGTCGATCTTTCCACGGCCGATCCCTCGGAAAGAGAGCGGTATGGGAGGAACCTCTTTGGGCAATCGGTTTTGTTAGCCAAACGCATGGTCGATGCGGGAGCTCGCTTGTCGCAGGCCACCTGGTTACGCACACAAGGCGAGAAAGGGTATGCCTGGGACAGCCATAGCGAAAATTTTGAAGCGCTGCGCGAAGATTTGATTCCAGCCTACGATCAAGCCGTCTACGCCCTTGTGAATGATTTGGAAGAGCGTGGCCAATTGGATGAAACACTCGTGATTGTCGCCGGTGAATTCGGACGGACGCCACGGGTCACCTTAAGAACCGTGGGCCGGGAGCACTGGTCGAATTGTTTTTCCGTGATGTTGCTCGGCGGTGGCATTCGTGGCGGCCAAGTCTATGGAGCTTCCGACAAAATCGCCGGTTATCCAGCATCCGACCCGGTCAGCCCTGCTGATTTGATGGCGACCATCTATCACTGCCTGGGAGTCGAGGCACATCATGAAGTGCTCGATCAGAATGACCGTCCTATGCGTTTGGCAGAAGGCAAGCCGATTACTGCCTTGATCTGATCGTCGCCCTTACATCGCCCCTGAAATTTTGCGGACGCCCAACCGGTGTATGGCAACCAAGCAGGCATTTCATAGCGTCCGACGTCACTTCACATTCGTCCAGCTCGACAAAAATCAATTAACGCTGGGCTGCGAGCAAAGTCAGAAAAAAGAGAATCTGCCTCACAGCCTGACGGTATCCATCCGTGGAATAGGTATCATCCAATGGCCTCTCCAACGGTTTCTGTCGCGACCCAATCGCTGCACCTCCCTGCAACTCTCAGGCAATCAGCTGATGATCCGTATCCGTGATCACAACACTTGAAACAAGAGCCGACGTCGCTCACAAAAGCATTTGCAGCAAGATGGTTTCGCACAACTTAACACGCTGCTCCGTATCAACGAATGACATTTGCGTTCACCGCGTTGGGCATCCAGGCGTGCTAGGCCACTTGGCATGAACCGATGACATTCTCAGCTTGGATCTGCGCGTGCATCTCCTCCGCAGAAAAGTAAAAACGCAGGCTAAAACAATTTAGCCTGCGTTAAAGAATTCGTTGACTGAACGCATCCCTGCATGTGGTGTCTTTTACTACACGTTCGCAGAACTCGGTAATTCAAAACCGGTTCGCCTGGGATCTTTCAATAAAGCGTTTGCCTCATCGGCACGGTCACCTACATGCGATTCTGTTTCGGGATTGTAGCTCAGCCAAGGTCCAACAGTATATTCAGCACCGTCCTCGGCAATGCCTACCCCGTTGCTCATGATGTCATGCAACTTATGAAAATGTTCGCTGGCATCCGAGTTGTTACTGAACCCGCCAGCCTGAGCATTAAACGGAACTTGCTCGCCAAGACGATACGAGTTGTTCATCAAATGACCTAAAACGCAAGCGTAGTGAGCGTCTAAGGCGTTTCCATTTGCAAGTGAAGGATCTCCTGCACGACAGGCCGCAATAAAACTGCCCCAATTTCCACCAGGAGTCACTTTACCTGGATCATAGGAAATACTCTGTGCTTCGTTCGAACCTTTCGCATAATACTTGTCGCGAATGATTCTACCACCGTCTTCGAAGTAATATTCATTTTCAACTTGGCGATGGTAGTTTTTATAGTTAACGTTTCGAACGTTAAAAAAGACAAATTGCCCATTTGGATATTCTGCGGCGGCAAACATCGTATTTGGTGTTTCACCCTGATCACCCCACTGGAACCGTCCGCCCATTCCCATCACGCGAATGGGATGAGTTTGGTCTGTATCGAGGGCCCAACGCGCCACATCCAACTGATGCGTTCCTTGATTATTCATATCGCCGTTGCCGGTTTTCCAGAACCAATGCCAATTGTAATGCGCATAATTCGCATGGTATTCCTCGATATCCGCTGGGCCTCGCCAGAGATTCCAATCGAGATTGCTGGGAGCCATTCCAACCGCTTTGGTTCCAATGCTGCCACGTGGCTTACAACAATAACCGTAGGCGATCTTCAACCGACCAAATTTTCCAGCCTGAATCGCTTCGTGAAGGCCTGCGGTTCCCGCATCACTGCGCCGCTGGGTACCATGCTGCACAACCACCCCGTATTTCTTTTGCGCTTCGACTGCCACGCGGCCTTCCGCACAATCGTGACTCATCGGTTTTTCCACATAGACATGCTTTCCAGCTTGAGCCGCCCAAATAGTGATCATGGTGTGCCAATGATTCGGTGTCGCCACGGAGATCGCGTCGAGTGTCTTGTCGTCTAGTGCTTCGCGAACATCCGTCACTCCTTTGGTCGAAAACTTTCCCTTCGAGCGCCCCTCTAAGTTCGACATAGCGCCACTCAAAACGCTTTCATCGGGATCAATAACATAAGCAATTTCAACGTTTTCTTGACCTAACCAACCGTCCATGTGCGAACGTCCGCGCCCATTCAAACCGGCAACTGCAATCCGCAATCGGTCATTGGCACCCAGGACATTGCCTGAGGCTTTTGTGCCAGTGATCAAAAACGGCGTACTCACAGCGGCAGCCGAGCTGGACTGAATGAATTCACGGCGATTAAATCGTGCCATGGGTGGGACTCCCGATTGGTAGGTAAGGGTGCGACAGTTTTGTAAACATTTCAGATTCTTGATGATAAATGACTGACACGATCGTGACAAACACGTAAATCTCAGATTTCACCAGGAAAACCAAGAAACACAAGCTTTCTCACTTCTTTCGGAAAGCCCAGCTTGCCTGATACTCACACGCCAAACGACCGAGTCTAGAAACCGACACCACCTACCCAGCAAGTCACGGCCCAGCAGCCCGTTTTGCCGCCCAGGAAAACCCCAGGAACTGTTTGACGGTCGCCAACGATTGATAGACAATCGAATGCGGTTGATTGGTTCGCCCTGCTAGAATCTCGACTTAGGAATAAAAGGTTTATTATGAATGCTGTGGATTTTAATCGTCGAAAATTCGTGCTCGGAAGTGCTAGCCTACTTTCCAGTGGATTAGTCGCCTGCAAACTCCTTGGGCAGGATCCTCCACCAGTCACGGATCCACGAGCCACGTCGGGAGATGATACCTATGAGCCGAACTGGGATGAACAGTTAACCCTGACTGTGGGTACCCAAAAAGCGGACCTCGTGGGAACGAATGAACGTGTGATTCAAGCTGCGGTTGATTACGTGGCGAGACTTGGCGGCGGAACGGTCAAGATCTTGCCCGGAACGTACCATTTCCGCAACTCCGTTTATCTTGCTTCCGGTGTTCGCATTGTCGGCAGTGGCCCTGAATCGATTCTCTTGAAAGAGCCGTCGATCAAAAAAGCAATATCGGCGGACTCCGATTGGTACGACCAGGAAATCACACTACAGGATGCGGAAGGATTTCGGGTCGGTGACGGCGTCTGCCTCCAAACCAAGAATCCACACAACAGCGGTACGGATGTTTTAAAACGGACACTCGTCGCACAGAATGGAAACCGCTTTAAGCTCGATAAAGCGCTACGAAAAAACTATTGGCTCTCTGGAGAACCTACTTGCGCTTCATTGTTTCCGTTGTTCAGTGGGGAGTTTGTTGAACACATTACGCTGGAAAACATCACCTTTGATGGAAATCTTAAAAACAACGAAAATCTTAACGGCAACTACGGTGGATGCATCTGGCTGCAAGATTGTAGACGCATATCGATGCGCAACCTGGAAACGCGAAATTATAACGGCGATGGGATTAGTTGGCAGATTTGCCATGACGTGTTGGTAGAGAATTGCCACAGTCACGACAACGGCGACTTAGGGCTTCACCCTGGCAGCGGTTCTCAGCGTCCCGTGATGATTGGAAACAAGCTAGAACGCAATGGGATTGGGATCTTTTGGTGCTGGGGAGTGAAGTATGGACTCGCGGAGAATAACCAAATTCACGACACCACTCTCTATGGGATCTCCATCGGTCACAATGACACCGACAATGTCATGCGCAACAATCTTATCACCGGTAGTGGACGGGTAGGCATTCTGTTTCGCGACGATTGCCGTGGAAAGGACTTTTGGGCCAACCGAAATCGCATCGAAAACAATCAGGTGATCGACAGCGGAGGTCCGGAAGGTGTCGCAATCGATGTCCAAGGCGAAACTAAGGATGTTTCTATTGCCAATAACGAGATTCGTGAAACGCGCGAACCCCAACAACGGATCGGTATCCGCTTGAGTGCTCTCTCAGAATCAATTACTCTGAAAGACAACCGCATCGAAGGCTTTGCGACGCCATTGCAGCAAATTGAGGGATGACAACCGTGCGGTTTTCACTTCGACTCAACATTCTTGTCCTGGTTATTGCCGGGCTGACGGGATGTGACCAGGCGTCAGACGATCCGCCTCAACTCTCCGGCGCACCGCAGGAAAAGGTGGAAACGCCAACGGGGCATCAGCGAATGCTCCAAATCCTCGACAAGATTAAACAGGTTGCTCCTCGAGAACACCAATATTTTGGTCGCGGCGCTGCCGAACCAGTGCGGAAACGAGTAGCCACGTTAAACCCCGAGACGCAAAAAGCAGAGCTCTGTAGTGCTCTGAGTCGCTTGGGATTTTTGGATTTATCCTTTCAAGAGTCGCCACGGCAAGCGATCAATGAGCTGAAACAAGCCTATGACTTGTTGGATGAAGCGACGTTTCGTACGCAGCAAGAACAAGCATCCATGTCGAACCGTATCCGGTTTCTCCTAGGTGTAGCCTATTTGAGACTTGGTGAAACAGAAAATTGTTGTTTGCGGCATACTGCAGAGAGCTGCATTTTGCCTATCCGAGGCGAGGGCGTGCACACCAAAGAAGAAGGTTCTCGTGAAGCCATTAAATACTTTTCTGAAGTTCTTGAAGGCACCCGTAATTCAAGGAACCGTTCCGACATACTTCAATGGCGTGAAGCTTCGCGCTGGTTGTTGAACATCGCTTACATGACTTTAGATGAATTCCCCGAAGGCGTTCCCAAAGATTTCCTTATTCCGTCGACCTTCTTTGAATCTGAAATCGATTTCCCGGAGTTCAAGAATGTAGGACCCAAATTAAACATTGATACCTTTAATGCAGCCGGCGGCGCAGTCGTTGATGATTTTGACAACGACAACTATCTCGATATTTTCACCAGCACTTCCGACCCCACCGGCCAGACAAAGTATTTCCGCAACAATCAAGATGGCACATTCTCTGACCAAACTGAGGCAGCAGGATTACTGGGAATGTATGGCGGCCTCAACATAGTGCAAGCGGATTTCAATAACGATGGCAACATTGACATTTTTATCCTGCGGGGTGCTTGGCACGAAGACAAAGGAAGGCACCCGAATTCGCTACTAAGAAACAACGGAAATGGCACTTTCACCGACGTCACCTTCGAAGCTGGCTTAGGCCAGCAGCATTACCCAACCAAGTCAGCCTCGTGGGCTGACTTTGACAATGACGGCAACATTGATCTATTTATTGCGAACGAAACGAACCCCAAGATCATCGCACCTTGCCAATTGTTTCGAAATAACGGGGACGAGACATTTACCGATGTTTCCCGGTCCGCTGGCGTGGGTGTGCAGAGATACTCCATGGGAGCGGTGTGGGGAGACTTTGACCGCGATCGTTTTCCAGACCTGTTTATTGCTGGTGCGCCACAGCCAACCTTATTTCGCAATCGAGGCAACGGTCAATTTGAAGATGTCGCTCAAGCCGTAGGAATTTCACGCCCCAAAGATCCCTTCCCATGTTGGTTCTGGGATTTTAACAACGATGGATTGCTTGACCTCTACGTCAGTTCCAGTTCGGGCACAGTAGGCGTTTTATCGCTGGATGCGGTAGGCGATCATCTCGGCACACGTACCGACGAGATCCGTCTTTCTCACCAGTGGGGGATTCCCAAAGGTGGTCCGTTCGTCTGGGATTTCGAGATGCCAGCACTGTTTCAGGGCACCGCTGAAGGAAAGTTCGTGGAAGTCGCCAAAGAGCAGAACTTGACTTATCCCACCGAACCGATGGGTGCAAATTTTGGTGATTTGAACGGCGACGGCTACTTGGATTTCTATTTAGCAACCGGAGACGTTCCTTATTGGGAACTGCGTCCGAACGTTATGTTCGTCAACAAGGGCGCAGAGGGTGGTTTTGCTAACGTGACGATGACCGGCGGCTTTGGGCATTTGCAAAAGGGCCACGGGGTCAGTTTCGCCGATATCGATAACGACGGAGATCAGGATGTCTATGTCCAAATGGGTGGCCAACTACCGGGTGACAAATTCAACGACGCGCTCTTTGAAAACCCCGGTTTTAACAATCGTTGGCTGTCGGTCAAATTGATCGGCCTCGAGTCAAACAAATCGGGAATTGGCGCCAGGATTCATGTGACCGTCAAGGAAAACGGTCTTTCTCGATCAATTTTTCGAGAGGTCAACAGCGGGGGAAGCTTCGGCTGCAATCCTTTGCGACAAAANATCGGCCTCGGCAAAGCAGAACAAATCGAGTCACTTGAAATCTACTGGCCTACATCCGACTCCACACAAACATTCAACGATGTCGGACTGGACCAATTGATTGAAATCCGCGAACACTCGGAAACCTTTGAGCAAATCAAGTTACACACCTATTCTTTAGGTGGCACAGCCCCCTGAGAGGACACAGACTGACAACACGAGCGTCTCCACAACGCTACGCACACCAGCCGGGTTGAGGCGCGTCGTAGACNCGCGGTGGAGTATCCCCTTGAATGTCTGCGATCGCCTTTTCTGCACCTTCGATCGCAGCGGGGTCAGTATGGATTTCAATCCGTAAATCAAATTCTTTGGTCGCACCGGGAGCGACATTCAAGACCCGGCGGTTCTCACCTTCGTAGGTTCGGGGATTAGGAAAATTAGTTGCGGGCTCCAGGCCGGTCACATACCCATCAGGTGAAGCAGTCGTATTTTTCCAAACGCTGTAGCAAGGCAATTTTTTCTTGTTAAAAAACATGCTTGCTCCTGCAGTACCATGCGCATTTTTCAACAACGTTTGCGTGTTCCCCTCTTCATCTCCTTTCAAGGCAAGAAAGTAGACTTGCTCTTCATAAGCGGCTTCTTCTGCAGCATAGTTTTCCCAATTCGCAATCCCATCGGCAGCTCGCTCGTTGCGTGGAACCACCGTTTCAATCGGTGCGACAAACTTTGATCCCGCATCTAAGAGGGGCTCGCCGTAATTCACGTGATAGAGGATTTGCATGCCCGTTTCACTGGCTGAAAAATTCTCGATGGCATCGTGAATACGGAAACCGGGTTCACCTGCTCGGGTCGTGATGGTGCTCGTCATGCGCAACTTGAAGAAATGAAAACGAGTTTCTTCGACAATGCCGGTAATCGTCACATCGCCTGATTCGCTGTCTGCTGCAACCTCCACAAAATGTGCCGGCTTGTTGCCAATCCGACCATGCAGCGGATATGCCAAACGACCCTCATCGTCAAAATCAGGGGCGCCATTGCTCTCCAAACCGCAACGAACCAACCATTCATCAAAACCATCCAACCAACCCAAACCACCTGGTTCCATCAGTGGTACGTGCTGAGGATTAACCGGACCACGTGTTGGTGATTTCCAGCCAATTTCTAGCTCTCCCAGCCAAGCTTTCCAAATGCTCATTCCACGCGTCGGCAAAATGTCAAAACGAAAGGCTCCGTTATCGACATGGATGACATCGACGCCATCCCGCAAACCGCCACGCAACCGCTCTTTCGTCACCTGACACCCGGCCTCATGAAACTCGTCTGCGGCCAAAGATTCGACATACGTGTTCGAGTCTGTATCGGTCAAAGTCAGTCTGCGTGTGGGCATGATTAGGCCGCTCCGATTGATTCCTAGGTTGCTGAAGGTGCTCATCTATCTTCCACGAGTACTAATTTAAGCATCCCTAGCCCAATTTGCCAGCGTAGCAAGGCGTCTCCTTTATTCGCTTGCTACCGCTTGAGAAGCGGCACGTGAGGTTATACAACATCAGATTCTAGAGATTTTTTTGCAGGATTCTGCAAAGTTTCTTCCTGCGCCCTGTTCTGAACGCGTCCTCTCGATCGACGAAGAGAAGTCGATCGACGAAGAGAAAACATGAATTTGCCAAATCTTATACAAGCTGATAATGTCGCCACCATTCTGGAAAGCGCACTGGATGCGGCAAAAAGTTTGCCGTGTTTGACACCGACCTGGGAAGTATTTATTACCTACGAAGCCGCAACCGCCGGGGTGCAAATCACAAACACGAGCAGCGAGCCATTAGAAGGCTTGCGTTACTTCGGACCCCACACATTCGATCGTGTTCCCGACGTCGGAGATTATAAAAAACAATAAGTGCCCGACGCTGTTCGTCGGTGCCAAGGCAAAGTCGTTGCCCATCTTTAACGGAGCAAACCAACATGAGTGAATTCGCCTATCCCAAACTGCACAATGCTATGTGGCCGGGAATCGTCGGTAAAGAAGACGGGACCGATCATCCACCGATTAGTCTGGACCGAATGCTTGAATTAACCGCCAACGCAGAAGTGGACGGTCAGAAGTTTGAGGGCATTGACTACTTTCTGTTTTTACCACACACCGACCCTGATGCCAGCGACGATGAAATCAAAGCAATCGCCGACAAAATTGCCGACAAGGGATTGTCTGTGGGTTCCTTAGTCGCACCCGTTTGGCCTGGAACCGTCGGTGCCAGCGCCATGGGGAGCGCCGAAGATCGTGAGAAGTTTGTTCTGGCCGTGAAAAAAGCTTGTCGCATTGCCCAAATCTTCAATGAGCACGGCATTCGCAAGTATGGTGTCATTCGTATCGATTCCGCCGAAGGTCCCGCCAACTGGCAGAACGATCCCGCTGCCAACACAAAAAAGATTGCTGAAACCTTCCAAGAGGCTGGTCGCGTAGCTCAAGATCACGGGGAACGCTTGGCGGCAGAAGGGGAAATATGTTGGGCGGGAATGCATTCCTGGCGTGACATGTTAAATCTTCTTGAAGCTGTCGATATGCCGATGACGGTGGGCTTTCAGGCAGATCAAGCCCACACATATTTATATTTGCTTGGTTACAATGCTCCCGAACACGCACTTCTACAAGACGGGTACTCAGAAGAAGAATTCTATGCAGCTTACGAAACCATGACCAACGCCTTGAGGCCGTGGACGATCGATTTCCATGTCGCCCAAAACGACGGTACGGTGCATGGAACAGGCTCCCACGACAAAACGGGACGTCACTGCTTGGCTGACGACCCCAATGGAAAGTTGGACATCGCTAAGTCCGCCGGTTATTGGCTCAACAAAGCTCCCGATCGAGGGATTTCCCACATCTGTTGGGATGGTTGTATGTTCCCTAATGAAGTTTTAGAGACTCAACAAACTTGGAATACGATTTTAGCAGCCATGATGAAAGTCCGGGATGCGCATGGCTGGAATGTCTAAATATACCGTTCCTCAGCCGTTGCAAGCCAAGTCGCTGCTGCTCTCGATCGATTACCTTTCACAGAAAATATCATAAGGATCGCTCGCAATGTCAAAACCGCTTAACATCGGTCTCATCGGATATGGCTTCATGGGACGCGCTCATTCAAATGCGTATCGCCAAGTCAACCAATTTTTTGATCTTGAATATCACCCCGTGTTGAAGGCATGTTGTGCTCGTAGCGAAGAGAAAATTAAACCGTTTCAGGAAAACTGGGGCTACGAATCCTTTGAAACCGATTGGCGAAAACTGATCGAGCGAGATGACATTGATGCCATTGACATTTGCTCTCCCAACAACACGCATTTGGAAATCGCTCTGGCAGCGGCGGCAGCGGGCAAGATGATTCTCTGCGAAAAACCGCTAGCCATGTCGGTTGCGGAAGGGGAACAAATGTGCGAAGCAGCGGAAAAAGCGGGGATCCAGACTATGGTCTGGTACAACTATCGCCGTGTGCCTGCGATCGCCCTCGCCAAGCAGGTCATTGATGAAGGGCGCGTTGGCAAGCCCTTCCATTATCGAGCAACCTATTTGCAGGATTGGACCATCGCCGAAGATGTTCCTCAAGGAGGCGCTGCACTTTGGCGATTGGACGTGAATGTGGCCGGTTCGGGTGTAACTGGTGATTTGTTAGCCCATTCAATCGATACGGCGGAATGGCTGAATGGTCCAATAAAATCAGTGGTTGCGAAAACCGAAACTTTCGTCAAAGAACGCATGCACCAAGAAACCGGTCAAGTCGAACCGGTCGGCATCGACGATGCCTGTATGTTCCTCGCCGTCTTCGAAAATGGTTCTATGGGAACTTTCGAAAGCACTCGTTACGCGCGGGGTCGCAAAAATTACAACACCTTCGAATTGAACGGTGACCACGGAAGTGTCTTCTTTGATCTGGAAGACCCCCAATATCTCGACTATTTCAAATATGCCGATCCCCAATCCGGCGATAAAATTGAAGATCATTTAACGGGTTGGCAACGGATTCATGTGACCAATTTTGAACATCCTTATATGGACAAGTGGTGGGTCCCGGGTTGCACCGTCGGCTACGAACACACCTTTATCAACGCCTTAGCAGATTTTCTCCAGGGGCTCGAAAGCGGTACCTCCGCACAGCCGGACTTCCGTTGTGGGTTACGCACACAGAAAGTCTGTGATGCGATTTTGGAGAGTGCCAAAACCGGCTCGTGGATAGAACTCGGTTGATTTTGTTTTCAGTCGACACGTCGTCTGGTAAAATCAAAACGCCTGCACTCGTCTATCGAAGACCAAGGTATTTCGGAGGCCGGGGTGTTTCGAAGACCAGAGTGCAGGGACCATGATTCGATCTCTGCCAGACCCCATCACCAGCACCTTGAGATTTCGCATTACTCGGAAGCGTCGCGCGATATCCGTTTTGAGGTGCGGCGTCAGTTACACTTGACCAATGATAGATCCCACTGCCAATCGTTCAGGAAAGCGGCAAAAAGTCCGCTTGGCTTGTGTCGCAGCGATTCTCTTAACCATGGCTGCCATCTCCAGCTATTACAGCTGGAAATCTCGCTCGACAGAAGAAGGATTACTAACACGCGCTGACCGTGCTTTCTCCCAGCGTCACTGGTCAGATGCCTTGGAGATCGCCGTTCAGGTTCTTGAAGCCAATCCACAATCAAATGATGCGTTGGAAATTGCCGGATTGTCTGCCAAGCAAATGGGCCGTGTCGAGGAAGCCCTCAGCTTCATTTTGCAAATTACCCATGACGGCAGTAAACGTGTCGAAGACCTTTTACTAGAAACAGGGGTTTACGCATTAAATGAATTTCGTTCGCGCGAGGGGGAAGCGCTCTTTCGAAACATCCTACGCGAAAATCCCCGCCACATAGAAGCCAATCACAAGCTGCTTCATGTACTGCGGGTCGCACAACGTAATTGGGAAGCGCGTCCTTTCATCATGCAACTCATGCAGCAGGGAAAATTTGAGCAGCACCATTTATTGATGTTAGCCGAAACGAGCAAACCGGCGCTGACTCAAAGTGATCTGGAAATGCTGGCCGAATTCGGCGACCACAACGACGTTTTGCATGACATTTACGAAGCTCGCAAATTAATTCTGAGCGATCCGGAAAGCTCCCGCGCCAGACAACTGTTAACTACAGTGGTCGCACAGAACCCAGATATCTTGGAAGCGCAGGCAATGCTTGGCGAAACGCTCTTCACCGCCAACGACTTGGATCGCTTCCGAGTATGGCATGCGAAACTTCCTGCTAACGCCGACGACCATCCGCAGATTTGGTTTCTACGCGGTCAATGGGCGCAGCAGACAGGACAGATTCAGGCGGCAGCCCGCTGTTACTGGGAAACACTCAAATTAAACGCTGATCATAAGGCTGGAATTTATCAGCTTTCCCGTGTGCTGACAGAGTTGGGACAAATCGAGGATGCAGCACTGGTTTTGGAACGCAGCCACCAACTGGCTGAGCTGGAATATCACATTTTCGAGGTCGCAGAGGCTCCCCATTTAGTCGCGACAATCGCTACCACGATGGAAGACCTGGGCCGCTATTGGGAAGCCGCAGGGTGGTGCAACGTCGCCATTCAACACAGCATTGGTGGCGACACGCAGTGGGCCAAAAACGGACTTCCAAGAATTCGCAACAGACTCACGACAGCAACTCCTTTTGTAGCACTCGACCAGAATCCTGCCTCGCATATCAATCTGGGAGAACTTGACTTGCCCGTCATGGATGGCGCGAACGGAAACCCTGAGGCGACTCAGCCGTCCGACAAACCAACCACAGCAATCGCTTTCCAGAATACGGCTACGGAAGCTGGCATTCATTTTCATTATTCGAATGGTGCAGATCCCAACCGTGCTTACATTTTTGAGTTCAGTGGTGGTGGAATGGCGGTTCTCGATTTCGACGGAGATCACTGGCCAGACATTCACTTAGTTCAAGGAGCAGCATGGCCACCAGACCCCTCGCGAGAAACCTTAACAGACGCGTTCTTTCGAAATCTCGGAGACGGCACATTTGCCGAGGTGACACTGGCCACTGGATTAGAGAACCACGCGTATGGACACGCAGCCGCAGCTGGCGATTTGGACAACGATGGCTTTGCTGACTTGTATGTTGTCAACAATGGACACAATCGCTTGTTTCATAATAATGGCGATGGCACCTTCAGCGACATTTCGAGTGCGGCTGGAGTTGATGATGACCAATGGACCTTGAGCGCTTTGGTAGCAGACCTTAACGGAGACGGTTTACCGGACATCTACGATGTCAATTATTTAAGCGGTGATGACCTTTTCTCAAAAACCTGCTTAGAGGGAGGAGGGCCGGCTCAATGCTCCCCGCGAGACTTCCCAGGAGCACAGGATCAATTGTGGCTCAACCATGGTGATGGAACATTTGAAAATGTCACTGAACAAGCTGGCATCGTGTTCCCCGACGGCCGTGGCATGGGAATTGTAGCGGCAGACTTCGATCAATCGGGACGGCTCAGTCTGTTCGTCGCCAACGACATGTCTGCCAATGCTTTCTTCGTAAATCAAACGGCCGCGCCCGGAGATCGACCGGTATTTGAGGAGCAAGGCCTCATTTCAGGATTGGCTTACAGTCGAGACGGCCACGCCGACTCGTGCATGGGGATCGCTGTCAACGACGTTGACAACAACGGAAGGTCCGACATCTTTGTCACCAATTTTTATCGCGAAAAAAATAATCTGTACCAGCAGACCGAAGCAACGATGTTTTCAGATCGTATTGCTGGTACTGAAATGGGCCGGGAAAGCTATCTGCTCGAAGGCTGGGGAACCCAGTTTTTGGATGCGAACAATGACGGCGCCGCTGAGTTGATCGTTGCGAACGGGCACCTCGACAATTATGCGCATGCGCAGAAAGACGACATGTCAAGTAAGTTGATGCCGACGCAAGTCCTGTGGAACAACGGCCAAGGGGAATTCATGGATCTTGCCGCGCAATCACTCGGCTCCTATTTTGAAACCTCTTATTTAGGTCGTGCCATCGCCTGCCTGGATTGGAATCGTGATGGCCTTGAAGATTTTGGCGCGACCCATGTCTTTGCACCGTTCGCACTCCTTTCCAACCAGAGCGGGAATCCGGGCAACTCACTCCGCGTTTACTTGAGAGGAGTGAAGTCCAGCCGTGATGCAATGGGCGCCACGGTGGAGTTGAAAGCCGGCAAGCAAACTTGGTCGCGCCAACTCATCGCTGGCAGTGGATACTGCGCTAGCAATCAACGCATACTGATGTTTGGTTTAGGAAACCATCAACAGCTCGACGAATTGATCGTACGTTGGCCCGGCGGTACGACACAATCGTTCCCAGGTATCCCTGTAAATCAAGAGGTTTTACTCATTGAAGATGATCCCGAGTACCACCTCCTCGATCATTCAGCAAACTGACTTCTTGACTTGGAGTCTCCGAAAGTGTGTTGTCTTTTACCTGCTCCCAACAATTCACCAGGCGACAAAAACAGGGTCCAACCCCGGCGCACTTGTTGACGGGCCGCGACGGATGTTGGATGTTCGTTGCTATGGACTAAACACCAAGGAAAGAAAGTGCAATTCGCAGCTGCAGATGAACTACTTCACTCATGGCCGTCGTTTTGTTCATGACCCATTTTTCCTGGCTGGAACGGCGGTTCCCGATTGGATGAGTGTTGTCAATCGAAAATCGCGCGCAAGGGCCCGCTTGGCCCGTCCCTTTGTTGATGACGACGACCCCCTCGTCGCCAGCATTGCCCGCGGCATTCTTCAACACCATGACGACGACCATTGGTTCCACCAAACGGCTGCTTTTGCGGAACTCAGCCTACAATTCACGGTGCGCATTCGCGATCGACTCGCGGCCGATCCAGGATTTCGCCCATCGTTTCTCGGCCATATTCTGGTCGAATTGCTCCTGGATGCGGTTTTAATCGAGGAAGACATTCACCAACTGGACAGGTATTACTCCGCGATCGACTCCCTCGACACACAGGCGGTCAGTCGCACCGTCAATCGCATGCTCACCCAACCCACCGAAATGCTTGGCCTCTTCATTCCCAGATTTGCAACCGAACGGTTCCTCTACGATTACCTGGACGATGCAAAGCTCCTCACACGACTGAACTCGGTGCTGCGACGTGTTCGACTGCGTCCCCTCCCTGATTCGTTTGTGGCGTTCTTTCCTTCTGCGCGTCAAGATGTGGCCCGACAACGCCAAGAGTTATTACAGGGCGAATGCCTCCCTTCGGAATCGAACCTTTAAATGAATCAACCGTCGTTATCCTCAGCAGAAACTTCAGCCGCTCAAGGTGGCCGCAGCTTCGGTCTGCGGGCGTCGATTTTGGTGCTGGGTATGGCGATCTTCTTGGTCACCCTCTGGTTTGTCACTGCAGACCCAGACCACCAGCAGCTGACCATCACTGCCAACCAAGCGCTCCGAAACCGACATTACGCTGAGGCAAAAACCTTAGCTGAAAAAATTCTGGCCACACAGCCAGATTCCGAGCAAGCGCTGACCGTTCTGGGACTCTCAGAACTCGCGCTTGGAAACANCGANTCTTGTGTGGAGTTTCTCTTGCGNCTTGATCCGCAGAANCNCAACACACCGCTCACTCTATACGACGCCGCGGANCGGTTGTTCGCACAGGGACGGTCGCGCNCGGCCGAACAACTTTTTCGCCGGNTGNTGGAGATNGCCCCATCGGATCGGCGCGGCAANCTCCAATTTGTCAACCTCTTGCGANTGGGAGAACGAAATCACGAAGCACGACCCTTCTTNGNNNAATTGATGAAACAACGTCGTTTCGATGTTGGGCTCCTCTTCATGCTCCTCGCTCCGGACACACGCTCCAATCAACCAGACGATGCCCAAACGCTCGACACGTTTCTCGTCAATGGAGATATTCTTTCGGAAAGTGTGCGCGCCTTGCAACTGGCCAAAAATGATGGCGAGACACGTGCTAACCGTGTGACCAAATCGCTACGGGGCATCGTGACGGAAACCCCGGAAAACATCGAGGCCCAGTATTACTTGGGCAACCAACTTTTAAAAACGCAGGACTTCAAGGAACTGCGTGCGTGGCACGCTCGGTTACCGGACAGCGCAAATCAGCACGCTGGAATCTGGTATCTGCGAGGAAATTGGGCCCGCGCACGCAAGGATCTCGCAGGGGCCACGCGCTGTTTCTGGGAGTCCACTCGACTGCAGCCAGATTTTCAATCGGCAAATCATCAATTGAATCGCGCCTTAACCGAACTGGCACGTCCGAAAGACGCGGAGCCTTTTGCACAGCGCAGTCAACTCTTAGCAGAACTTGCCTATCTGATGGTTGATATCACGGGAAATCCCGCTTTGCTTGAGGATTTGACAGAGAAACTGGAACAGCTCGGACGGGTCTGGGAGGCCGTCGGCTGGTGCCACGTGGCAAATCAAATGAACTCTGGACATCAGGTCAGCTGGACTGAAAAGCGACTCGGTAGGTTAGAAAAGGAATTGTCGGATCAACTCTCTTTGGTGCAACCTCAATTGAACCCAGCACAGCAGATCAATCTCAGCGAGTATCGCGTTCCCGATTGGAACCAACACCTGCTGGTGTCTGCTCAAACACCGGCTGCCATGATTCCCTCCAACCCGATTCAATTAGAGGATGTCGCTCTCCGATCTGGAATTGATTTCCACTACCACAATGGAGCAAATGACCAACAAGTCTATGCCTTTGAGTTCTCTGGCGGTGGCATGACGGTTCTCGACTTTGATGAAGACGGTTGGCCTGATATTTATTTGACCCAGGGACGGCCTTGGCCCCCCGATCAACCCCAGCCGACTTTCCACGATCACTTATACCGAAATCTGGGAAATGGATCTTTTGAAAATGTTTCTCACTCCGCGCGTTTGGCTTGTCAGGATTTTGGCCAAGCCGCGACCACAGCCGATTTCAACAATGATGGGTTCCCCGATGTCTATGTCGCCAACATCGGTCGCAATCGGCTTTATCAAAATAATGGCGATGGGACCTTCACCGACATTAGTAAAGAGGCCGGACTGTCAGACGACCAATGGACCTTGAGCTGTGTCGTTGCAGATCTGAATGGTGACACCCATGCCGATCTCTACGACGTTAATTATTTCGGTGATGAAGATGTGTTCACGCGAATTTGTCGCGACGACGGAGGGCAAGTGCAATGTCCACCCACGCGTTTTGTGGGGGCGCAAGACCAGTTTCTCTTGAGCAATTCTCGAGGCGCCTTCAACAACCGTACAAGCGAAACCGGTTTTGCTTTCGACGATGGAAAGGGAATGGGTGTGATCGCCGCCGACTTCGACCATTCGGGGCGACTCAGTTTGTTTGTCACCAATGATATGACTCCCAACGGATTTTTTCTCAATCAAACGCCGCAGCCAGGAGACTTGCCACAATTTAAAGAAACCGCGTTACTCGCGGGCGTTGCCTTCGATACATCGGGGAGAGCCAATTCCTGCATGGGCGCGGCGGTACACGACCTCGACGACAACCAACTTCTGGACATTTTTGTGACCAACTTCTACGCCGAAAGCAACAATCTCTTTCGACAACATGCAGAACTTTTGTTTGAGGATGGCATTGAGCAATCCAAGATGGACGTCCCCAGTTATTCCGTTGAGGGATGGGGAACCCAGTTTATCGATTTCGACAACGACGGCTTCAAAGATCTCGTCGTGGCAAATGGACATGTGGACAATTATCCACATTCCCAAATGTTCATTCCCAAAGCGATGCAAACCCAAATTTTCCGCCACCGCGGTGGTGGTATTTTCGATGAATTATCGGCAGAAACATTGGGACAATATTTCCTCCAAAAAGACCTTGGTCGCGCCATCGCACGGCTTGATTGGAACCGCGATGGGCGTGAAGACTTCGGTGTGACGCACGTCCACGCTCCTTTTGCCTTGCTCTCAAACGAAACTCCCGTGAGTGGACATGCACTTTCCATCCGCTTGCGGGGCGTCGCGTCGGCGCGGGACGCCATCGGGAGCATCGTGACTTTACAGGCAAGAGATAAACACTGGACACAACAACTGGTTGCCGGTGATGGTTATTGTGCCTCGAATCAACGGCAATTGATCTTCGGGCTGGGAGAATGCATCAAAGTCGACAAACTGGTCGTCCAATGGCCAAGTGGTACCAAGCAGCATTTCACGAACTTGGCTGTCGATTGCGAAATTCTCTTGGTCGAAGGGAGGTCAGAAGCGGGCATTCTCCGCTCTCTTGAGTACCCTTTGGAGTCAAGGAGCGGAAATGGGTTCTTGAAGTAAACATTCTCGGATGGGACACTGCTCACAGCCGTCGGCGGACCAGACCGCTGCTTCCACCCGAGTAAAATCAACGCAGCTGCCTCCAAGCAGGCAACTCCGTTTTCCGTGAGGAGTCAGAACATGAAATTCGGTATGAACCTGCT
>JAKVBY010000095.1:6473-21043 GCA_022446825.1 Pirellulaceae bacterium | reverse complement strand
TAGATCGCCATAACCAGCGCCACCAGGGGAAACGCCAGAATCAACTCCATCCGATATCGCATGATGAAGGCTCCAAAAAACAACATGGCAGCCGAACCATAAAACGTCACGGAGACTAAGAGACGCTCCGGTGTGTAATGGGAAAATGACTTCCGATAAGCAGCAGCGGTCGCCGCATCATCGATGCGGCGCAGTTCCGCAAAGCGTTTCAGCGCCATGAAATAACAGCCAATCATCCAATAGCTCAAAACTAAAGAGGCAGGAGCAATCGCAGCTGGCTGAACCATCCACCAGCCGGCAAGGAATCGCAAAGGATTGTTTACCGCTTCGGAAACGACGTCCAGATAGGGAAGGTCTTTCGAGCGCATGGGGGGCACGTTGTAAACACATCCCATCAGCCAGAAAACAACCATCGTGATCGCGCATGGCAGCGAGACAAACCAGGCCGACACAATTCCAGCTACCATCAATCCTACCCACTGCAAATATGCCCCAGGAATACTCACCAGGCCTGCAGGTACTGGTCGATTTCGTTTGAGCGGATGACGGCGATCAAAAGGCGCATCGAGGACTTCATTCAGGGTGTAATTACTCGATGCAATCAAACATGTGGCCAGCAAGCCTAAAAATACCGGCCAGCCGATCTCCAGGTTGAACTTCTGCGGTTCCAGGCTGAGAGCCACCACGATTCCGGGTAAAACAAAAACATTCTTGATCCAATGATCCGTCCGCGCAATCGCGAGATGCCCAGACCAATGCGGGCGCTGAAGCCCTTCTCTCGGCAGTTTTTCTAAAGGACCTTCAGGCATTTACTAGCTTCACTGATTGGATTGAAAAATAGAGACGATCGAGTCACGAAGATTCAAAGGGACCACTTGACGATAGCACCACCGCAAAAGGGGCAACTTGATTGCCAAACGATTCCACCAGGCAATCGGCAGGTAAGACTCCAATCGCTGAGCAAGATACTCGACGGGGAAAAACCACTTGGCACGAAAGCATCGAACTTCTGCTAAACCGGCATTCTTCGCTGCTCGCTGCAACGTGCGGGAAGAAAAATAGCCTACATGCGCTAACCGTAAGTGCCACCACCGCCTTCCCAGTATCCGCGCTGCCAAGCTCGAAACGTCTGGAGTGACGACCACTAAACGCCCGCCCTCCGCAAGCGATTCTTGACAATGTCGCAACAATTGTAGAGGCTCGCTGACGTGTTCAATCACGTCTACCAGCATGATGAGATCAAATCGCCGTTGAGCCAGTTCCTGGTGTGGAAAGACACCGCAAGAGAGTTGCAAGCCATAAATCCTCCTGGCGGCATCGACCAGGGAACGACTTGGCTCAACACCTACAGCTTCTAAGCCCCGCTGTCGGGCCTCAGATACCAGCAAGCCGGCTCCAGCGCCGATATCGATTAAGGAGCGTGCTTGAGGATGAAGCTTCAGGGCACGATCCAACAACCAACGCATCTGCAAGGCACGTGCTGGCTGTGTTTTTTCATACGATTCATCTTCCAACTGCTCATAGAGTGTGATCAATTCGCTGACTTCATCTCCATCGGCATAGATGAAATGACACTGCTGACACTGGAAGAGTTTTAACGTCACTCCATAGCGCCGGTCTGTGATAGAAAAATCCTCTGGCAACAATTCTCGCTCCAGATTACGGGCTTTCCAAAGCACGGCTTCGGCATGTCCGCAAACCCAACAACTAGCTTCCGATTGTGGGACAGCAGGGGTAACGGGTTGTGACAAATCAGACGTCATGCAGGCAGATCATTTGTATCGATTGCGTAGGACCGAAAGCGAGTACTAACGAACATTTCCAATCCCATAGATCGCTTTTCAAGGGACAACCGTTAGCGTCGTGGTATTCGTAAGAGGGCCAGAAAGAAACTCGCAAAAATCGTTTGGCACCCCAGGGCCGACAACATCACTCCAGGGATCACAATCCGCATCGTTTGAGCGTACTCCAGATCTCCAAAATTCGCGACTCGCCATTGGTTGACGGCAATTCCCATTAACACAATTCCCATGCAGAGACTTACCCCGCCAAGCACAACGCCACGTTCGAGATTGATGGTACGTTCCAAACGATCGGTAGCGGAATCCTGTGGCAAGAGTCCCTCACGGACGCCAAAGGTCTTGGCCAGCGCGGCAAAGGAGACGGCTTGGTGTCCTAACAAAATGGCCAAGCTGGCAAACAACAACGTATGCGCATCCAAATTAGCCCCCCAGATCTGGATCCCCGGAAGTGCCAACGCATACCCCAACAATCCACCAGCGATGAGAAACACGCCGGGGATCATGAACAGCCAAGTCGGGCTGTAGATCAAAAAAAACCACAAGGTGCGCCAACCATCACGAAAGGTGCGCAAGTGCGGTGCGCGAACTTGTCGGCCATCCGGATAAAGTGTGATGGGCACTTCGGCAATCGATCGTTTGAAGAGACTCGTCTTGATCACCATCTCGGTCGCAAATTCCATTCCGGTGGAGCGCAGCTCCAAATGACGATAGAGCTCGTTTGTAAAACCACGTAAGCCACAGTAAACGTCATGGATCGGTGCTCGAAACATCAGACGCACCATCCAGGAAAAGGTCGGATTTCCCCACCAACGATGTAAAAATGGCATGGCCCCTGGCATGATGCGCCCCCCCCCCGAGGGGAGTCGACAACCTTGCACCAGTTCGAATCCCCCACGAAGCGGGTCGAGAAATTTAGGAATCTCTAAGAAATCATAACTGTCGTCCGCATCTCCCATAATGACAAAGCGGCCGCGGGCCTCTGCGATCCCTCCTTGCAGTGCGGCTCCATAACCTTTTTTGTCCACATGAACCACGCGCGCGTTTAATTTTGTTGCCAGTTCAATCGATCCGTCGGTACTCCCATTGTCCGCGACGATGATCTCTGCCGAGATTTGGCATTTTTGAATCACGCTTTGGACTTTGCGAATGCAGGTTTCAATCGTCTCCGCTTCATTGAGACAGGGCATGACAACGGAGAGTTCAAGGGGATATTCTTGATCCGATCCGGAGACGCTCACGTTACTTGTCGTCGGTGACAACATTTGCAAGTTTTCAGACAAACAACATTGAATCATGGCACGATGCGGCGGACAGCATACTGGAAAATTTCCCAGGATTCATCCCACCAACCCACAGGTTACCCCACCAACTCCTTGATGACTTCTCCATTTGGCAAAATTCGGCGACCGCTAGGTGGCATCGTCACAACCGCTGGATCAACACCCATGCGGCTGAGTACGCTAAAGGCCACATCCTTGGGACCGATCGGTCGTGTTACCGGAGCAGCTGCCTCGTCATCGGTTGCGCCGATGACTCGGCCCCCGCGAACACCCCCACCTGCCCAAAGCATCGACATCGCTTTAGGCCAATGATCACGTCCGGCATTTGCATTGACTTTTGGCGTTCTTCCCATTTCGCCCAAGACGATGACTTGCGTCGTTTCCAACATGCCGCGTTCCCACAGATCGCGGAATAACGTTGCTAAGGCATGATCGAGCCGAGGCAGAAACTGCTTCAGATCCTTGAAATTATCCCGATGCGTGTCCCAAGTCCCAAAACCGCCACGATCATCAAATGTCACTGCAATAAAGCGCGATCCGGCCTCCACAAGCCGCCGTGCCAGGAGGAGATACTGAGACCAGCGATCCGCCCCGTAACGCTCTCGACTCTTGGGCGATTCTAATTCCAGATTCACGGCTTGTCGCAACGCTTGTGAATCGATCAACTCGGTGGTCTGCCGATATGCCGTACGACGCACTTCCAAGACCTCAGAAGAAACTCCGGCTTTGTTAAAACGACCATCCAAGGATTCTAAGAGGGCAATACGTTTTTGCAGGTCGAGCGTGGCGGCCTTATCCTGCGGATGAGGACTGACTTTTAAGAGTTCGCCCCCATCGCCCAAGAGGTTGTAGGGATCGCAGTTAGGTCCCAAGAGTCCTGCATTGGGGGGCATGTCGGGGATGGCAACATAAACCGGTGGAACCTGCCAGCCTATTTGATCAACCACCACCGCACCCATTGCCGGTGCTTTCGTGAACTGGTCACCCTTCATGACATAACTTTGTGCCAAGGAGTGCACGGACGTGTTGTGGCAAAACGACCGAATCACAGCAAAATGGCCGAACTCGGAGGCCAACAGGGGCAGGTGCTCGGCAAATTGCACACCGGGCGTGGTCGTCGCGATGGGAGAAAATTCGCCCCGAAACTCAGCGGGAGCAGTCGGCTTCGGGTCGAAAGAATCAAGCTGGCTGAGCCCGCCGCGCAAGTTCACCAAAATTGTTGCCTGCCGGCTACTGTGGGCTTCTTCCTGAGCTAACGCATTCTGGATGCTCCCGGCAATGCCAAGTTGTCCGGTGGCACCGAGCGCGCTTTTCAGCAAGAACCGACGAGAAACCTTTTCTTTATAAAACACTTTTAGCAGTTTAGGTGTTTAGTGATTAAACTGAAATTCTTCGGTATTGATCAGGGCCCACATTAAATCCTCATACCCTCGCTGAGGATCGCTCGCCCGCGCTAGATGCTCTTGAATGACTTGCCGTTCCTGCTCGTCTGGTTTTCGACCAAACATCTGCAAATATAATTCTGCGGCGACGTCGTCCTCACGTTCATGGGAAGCGAGCAGTCTCGCCAATTTTCCGTCTGGGGATTTGATCATCGCTTGGATTGCTGGATCCACCAATAGATAGAGTGCACCCTCGACGCGCATTTCATTCTGCGCTCCGTCAGACCCCGCACAAAACAAGCGTGCAGCCATCGCACCGCTCGCCTTAGACGTCGGAGCGATCCCTAACATACGATGCGCCGAAGTGATGGGACGAGAATCTCGCAAGCCATAATTCATCGCACCTCCAGTAATCGTCACAATGGCGTGCAATAGTTGGCGTCCCATGAGGCGGCGAGGATGAAAACGCGCATACGTCTGGGGAAGATCATAATTCGAATCATTGGTCCGCCAGGAACGCTGGTACGTCTTAGAATTTAAAATGGTTTGATGTAGATGTCGCAGCGAAAATCCGCTTTCTATAAAATCTTCCACGAGCCAGCTCAACAGTGCTGGGTGGGTAGCGGGATTTAATTCGCTCATATCACCAGCCGGATCGATCAGACCACGGCCAAAATAAACGGACCAAACGCGATTGACGATATTCTTGGCCAAGAAAGACGTCTGTGTACGACGTAACCATGCCATGAAGGCTTGGCGGGGATCTGTGTCGGCACCCATGTCGACCACCGTGCCATCCAACATCAGCATGGCATTCGTTGGCGACGGAACAGCCGCTCGTAAGGCCGTCTCTCGAAAGGTCAACCAGGAATGTCGATAGTAATTAAGCAGAGGAGTACGCGTACGAACCTGGCGCGAGACAAACACTGCGTCACTGACAGTAAGACCCGCAAACGTCAGAACAAAGGCCACACCCGCGCGACAAAAGACAAGCCTCCCAGAAGTCCAAGCACGGCGACGCACGACATAGAGAAAGGCACCAACTCCCACAAAAACACTCAGTCCCAGCAGACAAATTCCCGCAACCACGCCCCCATTGTCCAGGTGTTGGGACTCTAGCCACAAAATAATCTTCAACCCGGGACTCATTACTGCCGGGGAGTCGGCTTGGTCAAAAACATGCAAATACCCCGCCGCAAAATAAACACAGAAAGCCACCAGGCTTGCTTCCATACAAAGTAACCCGGTTGCCAACCAATAACGTCGACGCCGGATCGCGACAAAATTCAGTGCCACAGCAATCATGATCAGCGTGCCACCGAGCGCACTGATCCAGGCAATGGCGTTTTGTTTTTCTGATTTTCTTAGATCGGGAGCTCGATGATTGCTGACTCCTCGAAAAATCGCATCGAACCCCTGAAACTGTTTTTGTGTCCAAAAGTCCATCGGATGGTCATGGCACCTGGCACATTCCAATTGAACTCCAACCAAGGAACTGGCAATCAATGTCGGGTATAAATCCGGCTGTTGTGAATAGACATGCCAAAATAGATCGTTCGTTGCCCGCGCCGCATAAAAATCGCCAGCCTGCGCATCCCGTGCGGCTCGTGAGCGCAGCTGGTGCAACCAGAGTAAATACCCGAGATAAGATTTATCTTCTCGTGTTGTTGCCAGCAACAGGCCCTCGATCATTTCGTCATAGGGAATGTCTTGCTGCAAACGCGTGCGAAACCAATCGATCCACATATTGGCGAAAGCTTCCTGGGACACTTCCATGTGATACGCAGCGATGCGGATTTCATCATGGCTACCAGCGACACAACCGGTCAGTTCTGCCAGCCAACTTGCCCAAGTCAATGCATGGTCCTCGCTTACTAACAAAGTATCGATCAGCGCCCGACGTTTTCCAGGTTGCTCATCGGCAACGAAAGCTCGCATTTCCTCCACCGTTGGGAGGCGCCCACACACGTCCAGCATCACACGACGTATAAACTCCGCATCCGTGCAGTCGTCCGAGGCTTCGATCCCGAGAAGATCCAAACGTCGGTCGATGAAGTGATCGAGCGGGTTCTGTGTCGACCTTACTGCGGTTGGTTTCTCCTTGCTGGAGGGGGCCAGAATTACGGCATGGGCTGCAGTCGTCCCCAATTGCGCGACGACGGAAGTACTGGTACGTTCCGCCTTGGTCGTAATGTTTCCTCGTTCGTCCACTGCTGCAATATTTTCGTCGACCACTTTGAAGGTTACCAGGTCGGTGACGTCGAACCACTGATCATCACCCCAGGTTGCCGAAACACGAAAGGTGGCTTGGTGATCGTGCTGAACAACGACTTCTGGAGGATCGATCTTCAACTGCTGCGGAGGTCCCAAGTCATCAAACGGTGCACCCGCTGTGAGCCAGCGGAGGAGAATCTCGTGTTCCTTCGAACCCACATGCAGTACCTCACCCCCCTCATGATCAAGTTGCAGCGTTGGTTTCTGCAGTAGGAGACTATCGGTGGGCGACTGAAGATTGATCCGCTCGCAAAGGTTGTCATAATCCTCGTGTCGCTGACGGCCAAACAACGACAGGCGGAATTCACCCTGACCTCGGAAAGCTCCGTGACAAGAAAGAGTTGCGCAACCAAGTTTCGTCAAGATCGGTTGAATCTCACGTGAAAAACTCACTGCAGGTTGTGTGCTCTCTGCGGGGGTGATTCTCTCCGCTGTAACACCGCTTTCGTCCCAGGAAAAAACCATGTCTCCACAACAGATCGAGAAGCAGGCAAGCACGCTTAGCGTCATACGGAACAACCCACCGCGAACGGGTTTATCTTTTAACAAGATCGTCACAATGAATTCTCTGCGGTGCCCAGTTTTTCTGGTGTTTGAGATATTAATGAGGGTTCTGGTTTCCCCTTATGCCTTTCAAAGACAACTCGGCGAAACTCGCGCAGTAAGTAACAACTACCCGCAGCGACGGGAATTACCAGCAAGGGCATCATGGGAAGACGAAAACGCGAATAAGCTTCTGGTCCGGCACAGACGAGCAGCAAATAAAAGAGAACAATTCCAATCACAATCAATGCCTGTTTTCGCCGCTCTCGGACCCAGCGATACAGTCCTAGCGCCATCAACAGATAGAGCAGTAGCAAATGAAATGCCAGGACGGTTCGCAGCACCTTTTGATCCCTTGCTTTTCCCTCCGCACGTCCCTTCACTAGCATCGCCAAAGCAGCGGGACCTGGTCCAAAGAGCATACGCATCCCGCCCTTCCACGTAGAGACGGCAAAACCCCAAGGATGTTGCCAAAGCAAATCTTTTCCGAGTCGTGCTTCCATTGCACTCATCTCAGCAGGGTTCGTACAGGCGGCAAGCTCCGCGCGGTAACGGGCGTTTAAAATATCGGCCACCTCCAAGCGGGCATGTCCCTGCTCTTCTGCGATAGCGCCCGCCGCGCGGTAATAAAAGAGGTTTGTCCCTTCGATGGAGCTGATCATAAAGTGATCGAAAAGATCATGATTTCTGGCCGCCCATAAACCCGCAGGAGCGACACATCCCAGACACAAACAGGCGGACAGCGCGAATCGACCTACTTGTCGACGTCTCAGGAAGAAGTCCGCCAGACACAAAAAGGGCGCCATGTAGGTGGTTACTGGACGGATCAAGACCGTTACTCCCAGCAGAAATCCCACCCCACAACAATACCAACGAACTTCATGATCTAAGGAATGAACCCAGGCAATCGTTCCGCAAACCAGCACGAAGGTAAACAACGTCTCCGGCCGTACATAGTTGGTGTAGGTAATGCTAAGTGGTTCAAGTGCCAGAAATAGACTCGCCACGAGCGCTACATGACTGCTCGCTAAGCGACTGGCCAAAACAAACGTGGCCAGAATCGTGACCGTGGAGATCACTACCTGAACAACCAAGATCGAAGTAATTCGGTCACCCAAAAAATGGACGCAGAAGATACAAAAAAGCGGATATCCGGGTGTACGTCGCAAGCTGTCCGCTTGATGGTCTGGCAACGAGTCGATGTAGGCAGCTGAAAAATGACGCCCCAGATCCAAATACAATTCACTGTCCGGAGAGATCGCCGTTTCAACATGCTGAGCAACGTTCCAATAGAGGGTCGCTCTGAGGACAAATCCAAGTATGACAATAAACACCAGGCAGCTCAGCAGGCCCCGTTTGCTATACACACCGTTTTCTTCGATCTGACGATCTGTCTCGATGGCTATACCTTCGATCCGATCAAGTTGTGTAGCAGATTGCCTGGACGACTCATAAGCGGTACCCAAACCGTAGCAAAAGAGGCAACGTCAAAGTCGTCGTGACAAACCGATCTTTCCAGTTCATGGATCGACGCCATTCCGTATCGGGAGAAATCCGCACCTTACCGACTTCGAATCGCACAGGATTTCCGGAGAAAATGTGATCGGTAGCAAAATTTGCCACCGTTTCCCGGTCTTGTTCTAGGGTTGTCTCAAGCCGTGTATTCAAGCGATGATTCCACAAACGCTCCAAGAACTCGGAGATGAGGAGTAGGGTTCCTTGTGGGTCCGCCGCTAAATCTTCGTAACGCAGACGAAATAAAGGCGTCTCTCGCCCATTGATCAAAAGTGCGGTCACTTGATCACGGATCCAGTCCCGGCTCGATTTGGCAAGTGTTTGACTTTCCATGTAGACCGGTTGGCCATCTTCCCAATGATGAATCTTATCTTTTTTTTGCCAGGAATAAGCGATTCCTCGACTATCCCGGATCAAATGGATCACACTCAATTCAATCTGCTCAATCACAGACAAGAAAAAAGGGCAAACACAGTTCTTGGACGTTTCCACAATCAGCTTACACCCCGAGACCGCCTGAATGGCGGCATAGAGGCGCGCTGTGGCGGCCGCCAGATCACTTAGTGGGCCTGGCGGTGGCGTTTGCTCACGGGAGCGGCGCAGTTGCCGAATATTTTTAAAGCGGACCACTTTTTTCCACGCGCGATGCAAATGTAGAACTTCGGAGCGCGGCAAAGTACCGAATGCCTTGCGGATCACCTCTGACCAAAATTCGCAGTCATGGAATCGCTCGCCACAGGAACAGACCGCATTACCGATCATGCCTGTTTTCCAGATACGATTTAACTCACCAACCGACACGACATCATCGCCCAGTGACAGCAATCGATCGAGCAGTGTGCTACCGCACCGCGGTGTTCCTGCAATGTATATCACTTTGGGAAGGGACGCAGACATGAACGTTTCAGACAACTTTCTCCGGTCTGTGATTTTCGCCAGTACCTATCAAATACGTTTCATTCGAACAGCCTGACACCGTGGAATCGCTACCTTCACAGCGATCAGTGAGGTTATCCATCGACAGCACTTCAAGCCGTCCTTGGTCACGCAACTTGGCCGCATGTCGAAAAATTCTTTCCAGACCAGACAACAATTCTTGAATGTCACAACCAAGATTAAAAGGATGCGTCCAGAGGTGATACACCATTTGACCTCGTGCAGCGGCGTCGAGACCTTTCCGAGCCTTCGCCACGCGTGCGTTAATGGACACATAGCGCCCCACGCTCATTTTCGGCGAATAGAATTGTGACGACGGAATGACCCACAGGCCATCCTCACTCTNNTTTGGANATCCNACTTGAGGACACCAACCCAGGCGGGCGTCGGCAAAGCGGACCAAGGCACTGGGAATCGTTCCAGGCAACGATTCAAACCANCCNGGTTCNGGNCCACGAAAANANTTNAACCCTTTTTTCTGTAGCAAATCAAAATGNCCCATNTGGGCTTTGGGNTAAATGAATGTCACTGGTCGNGGNAGNNNTAGNTGGTCAAAAAGTGNAATCGATTGATCTAANTCNCAGGCAAAGGCTGNCNNNCCCGCCGGNCCCGCATCGACAAAACGATGCGTCAGGGTGTGACANGCAATCTCTTGNTNCACNGCACACGACCGAATTTTTTCCAGCACATCTTCGGCGTACCAGCGAGGATGCGTCACCGCGTTACCCGGCGGTACATCGTCAAATTCTGCGTTCCCGAGCCAGGGGTGCTTTTCATCCTCTTGCGCCGTTCCGAGCAAGAGTGCACCGACAACAGCCCAGGTTGCCTGCACTTCATAGCGCTCACACAGACAGAGTAGCCCATCGATTGCCTGGCGTGTGCCATCGTAGTAAGGTTCCAAAAAACCCGCTTTGCGTCGCCCGCGCGTGCCCCAAGCAAGTTCAAAGTCCAGGGAGACCGTAAAGACCCCACGCGGGAGAACTGCCGTCGAAGGTTCTCGAGACACTCAGTCTGCTCCTGCGGTGCTGACTGATTTGGTGCCGAGAAGCTGGTGATATGTGTCGAGCGTCTGACGTACGACTTCTCCTTCGTCAAACAATGCTTCCATTCGAGCGCGGCCAGCCTGGCCCAGCTCGGCACAGAGGTCCCTGTCACCAAGTAAATCAAGTATCGCTTTCACCAACGCAGTAACATTTCGGGAAGGAACAAGGTAACCCGTCTCGCGGTCGTCAACCGCTTCACGACAACCGGGAACGTCGGAGGCAATCACTGGTTTTGCACAGGCCGCGGCCTCCAAAAGAATTCGCGGGGTGCCTTCTCGATACGACGGCAGAACAACCACATCAGCTGCTCGGATTCGATCTTCCAAGCGTTCCACATGCCCCACAAAATCGATTTCGCATTGTTGTTTCCAGGCATTTAATTCATCCTCACAAATAGAGGATGGATTTCCAGGATCAACACGACCACAAACCACAAACCGCACGTCTGGTAAGCTTTGACGGACCTGAGTTGCCGCTGTGACAAATTCCCGAATTCCCTTTTCCTGAATCAATCGGCCCGCAAACAACACTGTTGTGGGCTGGCTGCAATCCGCGTTTGTCAAAGGAGGTGAGAAACGCTCCAAATCAACTCCCGAACCGCCCACGACCGTCGCATTGGCAACCAATTTCGTCCCATAGCGAGCCAGGTAGGCAAGATCATCTTTATTTTGAAACATGGCCCGTACATTTGGGCCACCCAGAGACCAGGCCCACCAGCGCATCATGAACGGTCGTAAAAACCGTGTTCGAAAGCGATTCGAAATAGCCAGATGCCCTAACCCCGTTATTGCATTCACAACGCCAGCAACACCCGTCAAACGGGCAGCCAGCGTCCCGTACAAAACGCATTTCACCGTAAAGTGATGGACGACGTCCGGCCGTTCTTGTCGATAAATCTTGGCAAGTTTCCTGGTCATCTGCAGATCGGAAAAAGGATTCATCCCGCGCCGGTTGATGTTCCAAGAAATCCACCGAACCCCCAGCTCGCGCAAGTTTTCTACATATTGGTCCCAGGGGCAAATGACGACAACTTCGTGGTTGTCCCGTTGCAGTTGCCGAATCAAACCCCGGCGAAAATTGTGCAGATACCAACCTGTATTGGCGACTAAGGCGACTTTCACGTCAGCTAGCCCTGCTGTTGAGTTTCTGGAGAAACTGATATAGCAGGCCACGCCGACAAACGGCTGCGCCATAAACGACCAACATCACCAGATAGGGAATAGCTTGACAGCGCCAGCGCGTCATGGTCCCCGCATTGGTCGTCGTCGAACTGTAAACCAAAACAATCGCCCCGCCGATCAGAAATACGGGCAGGATGCGCTGCGGCATTCTTTTCCACGCTTGTACAACGCCGTGAAACAAATAGGGAATGCAATACAAAAAAAATAACAATTCAGGTAACGCCGCCGCTTGGCGACCTTCACCAATTTTAAACGGATCAACACTGAAAATAAAAAATGTTAGCCCCAAGAGAACCTTCCAACCTATGTCGAACAAGTTATCGCTAAATATGGCATCGCTACGACGCTGAAACAATCGAGAACCTCCGCGGCTCATCGACTCGCGCATTTGATTGACCCGCTCAAAGTCGTAATACATGGTCGCTTCGCTGTCGGAAATCTCAATGTTGTAGAAATCCACGACAAAGTAAGCCAAAACAAACAGTCCCACGCCACAAAAGAAAAGCCGTATGATGCCTCCCATCGTTGCCGTTAGGCGCAACGGTAGAAAACAAATAACAACACATCCCGCGAGCACGATGACAAGATAAACCCGTAAGGCGGCGATAATCGCAAACCCTGCCAAAAGCCACACTAACCAAGGAGACGATTGCTTCAGGCGGTTACCCACAACGCCCCACACAATGCAAAGAATCCCAAACACGGCCGGTGCTTCTTTGAGCGGCAGGCAGGTGTAATAAACAAACGATGGAAAGAGTGCGAACAAGTAAGCGGACGCGAGCGCAACGGGCGACGAACAAAAAACGGCCAAGGAAATACGATAGAGAAGTGTGGCAGATGCTGCAGCAAGCATTGCATTCACAATGAGGATGTAAAGCAAGTTAGGCCCGATGAGATAGTACACCAGCGGAATGAACTCGCGCCATCCTTCGTCAATCCAACGCGACCAATCATTTGTTTTCAGAGCATATTGTTCAGCGCCGATGACGCCCCGATAATGGTACCAGTAAGAATCTCTCGAGATCTCATTAAGCCCACCGCTGAATGCGACAAGGATACAGACGCCCAACAAATGCACCAGCAGCGATACCGCCACCAACTGCCGTAATGCGTGAGGATCCGGTTGCAAATGTTCCACATTTTGATGCGGCACGGACCATCCAGTGCTTGTCGGGAATGACTCTAATGAGGCCACTAGGTGGAGACTCGGCTAGTTTGTAAACCAGATCCGGGAATGAAAATCATTTCTTGGCGTAGCTCTGCGATTCAGGGTGGGCCCATGGTGCTGGGGCACTTTTTCCAGCAGGCTCTTGCTGGGGAGAGGCACCTTTCATAGCAAGCGTTTCCAAATAGATTCGCTCCACTTCTTGAACCATCTTGGCAATATCGAATTCTTCTCGTACACGCCGGCTCCCCGCGGCTCCCATCGTACGGCGCAGTTCGTGATCGTTCGCCAAGCGAAGAAATGCTTGGGACATGGCTGTGGGATCCTTCACAGGAACGAGCATGCCGTGCTGCTCTGCTTGGACGACCGCTGGGATACCACCCACTGCCGTACAAACCACGGGCAAACCACGGGCCATGGCTTCGAGCAGTGAAATTGGCAAACCTTCCGAAATCGATGACATCGCAAAGACGTCGATTGCAGAGAGGATCCTGCAAACATCCTCCCGAGGTCCTGTGAACACGACTCGTTCACCAACCCCTAGTCTGTGAGCAAGTGCTTGCAACAACTCCTGGCGATCCCGCAATTGTCCCACCAGCAGCAATGCTGAGCGAGGATGTTGCTGTTGGAATTCGGCGAAGGCTTGGATCAAAGTCTCGTGATTCTTTACCGGAGAGAGATTGGCAATCTTTCCAATGACCAGATCATCTTGCGAAATACCAAACTCGCGCAGCAGCTCCGCGCGGCAAGATGGCTGTCGGACCAACTGCTGAAAATCAATTCCATTGGGAATGGTGCGAATTCGCTGCTGCGGAATTCCGCGCATGGACTTGGCCACATCTGCAGATACGGCAATCGTGACATCGTTAAGTCGCAGCGACATCCGGTTGACGACACGTGTGAGGGAATTCAAACGGTTCGATAGACCATGTTCTGTATAAAGGACCAAGGGAGTCCGCGCCACCGTGGCAGCCAAACGTCCCACAATACCTGCCCAGGGCAAATGGGCATGCACAATATCAAACTTACCTTTTTGCAGATGTCGCTGGACGCGCCACACAGCGCGCAAGTCGGTCATTTTCTTGATTCCAAAACAGGTCACTGGAATCCCTTGCTGCTCGATCTGTGACACAAGGGCATCTTTCCAGGGCAAAAAGTACCCGACCTCATAATCAAACTGCTCTCGATCCAGATAGGGAAGCGCCATACAAAGTAAGTTTTCCGCACCTCCCAGTCCGAGACCTTTGATCAGGCACAAAACGCGTTTTTTTCGAGTCTGGATCACGCGGGATAGACCTGCCGAGGTTCAGCGATCACTTCGCAAATCGAAGCTGCGAGTTCGGCAGCCCGATGCTGTGAAGACCACTGGTGAATCACGCTTTCGTCCAGATCTATTTGGATGGACCCTGTGGAAACGAATTGTCGGTACCAAGCCAACAAACAATCTTT
>JAKVBY010000095.1:0-6373 GCA_022446825.1 Pirellulaceae bacterium | reverse complement strand
GCGCATTGCCTCACGATCGTAGAACCAAATCCCACGAACCGAAACTGGAAATCTTCCGGCTGGATATCCCCGTCATGAAGTAACTCCGCGACACCTTGAAACAGCCAGCTTAACCCACCGCGTTCACTTGGCGCCACTTTGCCCACCGAAACAATCCGGAACACACCGCCTGGTCGCGGAGCGTCCGACAAAGGTTGCTCAAGCGACTCATCCGCAAAACAATGCGCCAGTGTTCCCACAGGTGTCGGCTTTACCACATCTCGTAAATAGTCGCGAATATTATCATTCACGGCTAATACCTTTTTGGCCCCGCGCAACGAAGCGCGCTCGTATCTTCGTTTCCAACGGTTCACAACCCGGGACACCACTCCTTTTCGTAGCTCATCAGGCCAGCTAAAAAAATCTTTGGTCATCGCGATCCAAGGAAGTTGAATTTTGCAGGCCGCCTCACGTGCCACATGATGGGAAGAAATTGGGTGGTACAAGGACAGGACGACATCTGCTTGGACAGTCCTGCAGAGGTGCGTGACACGCCTGGCCATCTCTCTACGCGCCGCACCGTGCCGATCGGGAAAAGACAGCCATGATGCCAGCGGTTTGCTAAGGCAGCTCACGATCTTCGAGATGAAGGGCGACTGGGCAACGCGCGCATGGGCAGCTTGAGCACGCAAAACATGTAACGGTTGCGCAAGCCGCCAACGGAGGGAGCGCGGACGGTACTGGACCACGCGTATGCCACACCATTCCTCCACATGATTTTCTCCACCTACCACCATCACCACGACCTGCCATCCAGCTTGCACCAGCTGTCGAAACATCAGCATATGAGCCGACTTTTCATAAGAGCCCGGCAGGATTTGAAAAACGGCGACAAGGCAATGTTTCCGACCGGCAATCACCGTCTCTTCAACAGTCAGGTCTGTGGACTTGAGGAGCGTGCTGCTCATGACGGGAGCGCACCCTGAGGAGACACAGTGTTACTGGCAGGTAGAAATGCAGCCCTAAATTCGGCCAATGTCTTTCCACAAAAATATCTTGCCGCTCGGATAAAAAGGGCTTCCAAATGTTCAAACAAGGTTTCTATCTGGTGGGTAGTCGAAAAACGTGGGCTACCTCCTGGCATCAACTCGGAGGAATGAAGCATGAATTCAGCGTGGACCCGGGATTCTCTCTCCAGCTGATCCACGACTCGTAAGAGGTCCTTCAAGTTGCGACCGTTAGGGCGCAACCACTGAACTTCTGGGAAAAGTCGATCGGCAATCCTTGTGGTAAATTTTCCTGGCAACGTTTTAATTGCTTTGCCAACTCCCACCACCCCGCGTCCTGGCACGGGCAGGATCGTCATGGGCACTTCGAGCAAGTTCGAGTCACCCACCTTGGCAATATCTTGCAAATCCAGGCGGTAGGGGTTGGCTCGAAAACCACGGTAATCTGTACCGCCTTTTCCCTGCGGCGCTCCCAGAGTCTTGCGCCAGGAGAGCAATGGGGTGACCGAGCAGTCCACTAAATATCCTCGCGCGGCGAGAATCCGGGCATAGGTTGCATTGAATGCCCAGCGACCCGCACGGTGACTGACCATCGAGACGTTGAACTTCTCTTCGAGCGAGTCGGTTAAAGCATGTATTTTGTCTCGCATCATGGCTGTCCCGTAGTCCGTCAAGAACGGTTGGTGGGCCATGTCATCGCTCGTTAACGGCTCCAGAGGTGGCGAATTCCAGGCATGCAAATGCATGCCGATTTCACCGGCGTTTCGGGCAAGCATGTCGGTCGCAAATTCACGAAACACAGGGCATTCCGCCATTTCGTGGTTGACAACATAGGTGGGTCGTAATGAATACTTTTCGCACAAGGACTGAAATCGTGGTAAATACTTAGCATTCTCTGTGGTAATGTGACGAGGTCGCGACCACAGATTGTCGCCTTCCGTATCGATGGTAATCAAAAATGCAGGATCGCAGGGGTACGAAGGCGTACTCATCAAAGCGACACCGAATCTACTTCTGTTGACTGCTTGCACCAAACATAGGAGCGCAAACCAGGAATGGTCGCCACAATATAGCGCGCGTAGTAACGTATCCGAGTCGGTTGGGCACCAAGGGCTCTTCCAAACCAAAGACGCGCATCTCGAAAGCGGCCACTTTTGGCCGCTGCACCAGCGCAGGCACTGGCCCAATTCCCATAGGTTTGGCGGTTTTCACGCATTAAAGAACGGTACTTTGTCAGGATAAACTCAGCGCTACGAAAAACATCGTAAGTGTTTTTACGGATTTTTGGTCCGTCGTGGTCGTGAGCACGAATCAGGACATCGGGAAGACAACTCACCGTCCAGCCAAGATGGCGGGCCGCCAATTCCAGGCGACATCGCAATTCGGAATGTTGATTTGCCGCCAGACCACTGGCATACCCACCAATCTCCTCAAAGACTTTTCGGTCAATCGCAAACGTCCCCGAACGATAGTGCCCTTGCTGGGGAGGTAATCCTTCTCCCAAAACCTCCGGAATCCTCTCTTGTACGCACTGACCCAGCGAATCATGCCACGCAATGCCACAACAAACAATGCTGGCGTCCGAGCGATTCAATTCACGCTCCAAAACCTCCAACCAGCAAGGTAGAACTTCGTCGTCACTATCGAGGAATGTCAGATATCTTCCGCGTGCTTCCGCAGCACCCAGATTCCTTGCATCACCCGCTCCTTTGTTTTCTTGAAACACATAACGCAGCCGTGGTTCTCGCCGCACGTGTTCATCAACAATCGCTCTAGAACCGTCGTTGGATCCATCGTCGGCTACCACAACTTCAAAGTCCCTAAAGCTCTGCCCCAAGACACTCTGCAAGCAACGCGACAACAATTTTTCTCGATTGAATGTAGGAATCACAACAGAAAACATCGGTTCTCGATCACTCACTTGGTCACGTCCACGCGCCACACACGTCGAGCAATCGGAGGCAGGCAAGCGATCACCAAACGCATGAGGTTCTTGGCATTCCGCGGGTAAGCCCAAATCGATGTTAAAAACAAACTGCGGGCCAAGCCAAGTCGGTTCATTTTGGCTGCATAAACGGCGGCAATATTATGCCAATCCGCAAAATACCGCGCGCTTTGACGCAACTGCGTTCCGTGTGTTTCGATGATGTACAAAGCACCTTCAAGCAAATTCGTGACATCGCCCCTTAAATGGTCCTGCTCATGAACATGCACGCGCACCGTCAGATCGTCGCGCATCTTCAGACGACGACCGTCGCGCATTAAATAAGGAATCAGGCGCAAGGCAAATTCCGTGTGCTGGCTACTCCGACAGGAAACAGCAAACCCACCCAACTCCTGGAAAGTATCCCGTCGCACTGCGAAGGTACCTGCTAAAAACAAACCCTTTTGATTGTTGTATGCCGGTCCCAAAGGGCGTGGGTGGCTAATACTTTTCTCCGCACCATTCGCATCCACAAACATGGCTGCGCTACAAACAGCTCCGACGGTCGGATCACGAAAACCTGCGGCAAAAACCGCCAGGCTTTGTGGCAACAATTCATCATCGCTATCCAGAAAGACCAAAACGTCTCCTTGCGCGACTGCCGCACCCCGATTTCTAGCGGCCGCTGCGCCACGACACGCTTGAGTAATCAGACGGACCCGTGGTTCCTCGCGCCTCCGCTCTTCAAGTATCTGCCGCGAATCATCGGTTGACCCATCGTCGACAACAATTACTTCCGTTGCTTCCGATTGACACAGCACACTGTCCATGGCCCGCAGGACAAGCTCCGCACGATTATGTGTGGGGATGATGACGCTAATCATCGGATACCCATGCTTGCTTGCGGGCTGCGCTGCGAAGACGGTCGAAGACCTCTTCACAATCTGCTCGAATCTGTGCCGAGATATCGGGAGTCCGGTTCTTTTTGATAGATGTTTGCACAATGCCCGAAATCATCGCCTGGTCAAAGGGAACGCCAAGAAAATTGCTCAAGTTCCGGAAATATCGGTCCGGGTTGCGAACTAGTTCCTCATATTCCACCAGAGCTGCCCGCTCTTCAGATTCCAGTTGCAAATCAAACCAAAGTCGATTGTAAAAAAGCCATACCAAAGCCGACGCGGATGCCGGTGAAAGGGATGTCGAGTAACGCGCGCGAACAAACTCTTCCGTTATCACGGACCGAGCCTGGTGAAACTCTGCAAAGTCATTTTCCAGCCATCTTTCCATGGTTTTCAGGTGATGGTTTTCACCAAACTTCCTCAAGGAAGAATTAGCAACGTCATCCACGTGGCGAAAACAAAAAACTATTCTTCCTTCCGCAAACCGCGTCAACAATTGCCTTGTTTGGTGGGTGTTCAGTATGGGCTTGAACAAACAGACCGGCGCCCATGATTTTCGCATCGCCGCATCGATGCACTGCATATCCCGCAAACGCCATTTTTCGAAGACATCCGGGTGATCTTCATTCCAAATCTCAACATGCTTGGACTCCCCCAGCTGCCTCAGCAGCATGGTCGTCCCTGAGCGACCACAGCCGACGACAAAGGCAGGATTCGAGGCGCGGGTGGGATTCTGACAGACACCGCTGCACCAGTTTGCCACGCGCTTCCCGTCACGCCCAAGACGACGCGCAACACGTTGTACTAAGTTTCGCGAACCGCCGACTTGGCGGGAGGGCGGAAGAGTTCTAGGTTCGTTCATGCAGCTCGTGAGTTACTTGGGATCCAATAAATTTGCATATTGATGGCAAAGTTGGTCATTCAGTTTGTCCATGTCATATTCTGCTTCGATTTTCTCTCGACCCGCGATCCCCATGTCGTGCCAGGAGCCGGCAGATTCAATGAGCGAGCTGATACAGTCCGCCAAGGCGTCCACATCGCGTTCGGGAACTAAGTAACCCGACACACGGTCTTGAATCAGTTCAGGGATGCCGGCGTGATAGGTGCCGATCACAGGCATCCCGCAAGCCATCGCTTCCTTTAAAACATTGGGGATACCTTCTTCATTTCCTGATGAAGCTTTGACACTTGCCTGAATGAGGACGTGTGCCTCTGCCATTTCGATCGCCACTTCCTCGGGCCCTTTCCAGCCGACAAAACAGACGTCGACCTCAGGCGGCATTTCCTGGGCTCGTGCCATTAGCTCATCGCGTAACGGCCCGTCACCAACAATCCGGTACTCCACAGGCCCGACCCGGCGGGCAACTTGCGAGAGGCTTTCCAGCACATAGACAATCCCTTTTTTCTCTGTCAGGCGCGACGCCGTCAGGAATCGCGGTTTTTGCCCTGGCCGAAGTTGCCGTGGCTGAAACCGGAACTGCGCACAATTAATGCCCTCCCGCTGCACCACGATCTTCTCTGCGGGGCAACCTAGTTCCACCAAACGCTTCTGGAAATCAACATTATTCGGCATCATTAAGTCGCCATGCTGAAAGAGCGTCTGGTAGCAGTCCGGGTTCGTTTGAATCACCGTACTGAGATCGTAACCACGAAATGTGGTGACAATTTTTCCTTCGATTAGTCCGCGCCGACGCAACTCCGTCGCAATCGTTCCCAGTGGTCCATATTGGCAATGGATAATGTCGAAGCGTCCTGCCTGCAGAAAAGGGATCAACGCATACAAGCAACCAACCGTACCTAATTGGGGAGTTTTCGAAAATCTTCCGATTGCGGTGCTAACCTTGCGCGGTGAATGGAAGCCATACTTGGCAACCAACTTGAGAGCTCCCCACAAGCGGCGTGCCCGTCCCAAGGGCAGCTGGGGGCGATACCAAATGCGATCTGCAAAATAGCGAAGCTCCTCTGCAGTGAGAATGTTCCCGGGCTTACCACGTTTTTGGGCAATGATGCCCATGTCGCAACCCCGTTCGACCAACCCTCGCACTTGATTAAAAATGAATGTCTCATAACTGGGCGGAAAAACCCCACCCCAAAAGGCAACGCGCATCGGCCGCTCGATAACAGGCGTCTGGGGCAAAGATCGTCTCTGTTCCCTGACGGTTAAGTTCGGGTTTGGTCTTAGTTCAGGGGCCACCTCTAACCTACCGATCACGCGAAATCCTTTCGTAAAGACGTTCGTATTCTTGAACAAACGTTGCCATACCATAAAGTTGTGCTACTCTTTTTCTTGACTCACTCCCCATGGCTCGACGAGTGTCGTCGCTCTGCAGAATGCTGGTCACCGCTTGGGCTAACGCGGGTGCATCCGCCGGAGGCACGAGACAGCCGGTCACTCCATCAACGACTTCTTCAGGAATGCCGCCTACATCAGAAGCCACAACTGGCGTTCCGGTACCCATCGCCTCAATGACGGTATACGGCAAGTTGTCTGCCAAGGTAGGTGTCACAAAAACATCCGCGGCCGCGTAGTAGCTGGGAAGTCGTTCCTGAGGCGTGAACTCGAC
>JAKVBY010000094.1:3766-21504 GCA_022446825.1 Pirellulaceae bacterium | reverse complement strand
GGTTTTAGTTATTCGTGTAGTTAGGCGAGCGTCCGGCATGACTCAGGGGTTTTATCTTCTCGATCTAAAGATGTTTTGCGGCCCCGGATTTACGAGGTGTTGCAGACGCGATTGGCACCTGCCAAAACGTCGTTCAGCTCTCGTTCAGGATTTAGCTCTCCCACCTTAAAGTAACAAATCCCATCAATGATTTTACTATTCATTAATTAAACTATTTATTTAACAAATCTTTTTCTCAGCCGTAGCCTTGGCTTCGTACCCTTCTTCCTTCAATATCTTCTTGAATGTGTTTAGTGCTATATTTCTGTGCTCTTGCTCCCCCACTCAAAGCAGTCTAAGGCATGGCGATCACGGTACCCACGTCGGGTTCACTGGGGAGAAATAAGAATGCTTGATCCTGTTACCACAGGAATGACAAGCTGGCGTGCTCTTGTCAGAAGGCGTTGTTCGGGGAAAGTGCTAATCCTGGCCGCTCCTGCAATTCACTCTCCCAAAACTCATCATTCCTTATATCGTGGCACACCAGGTGTTGAGCACTAGCCGAAAAGCCCGGCCAAACACCTTTTCTCGGACGGCCGGAAATGCCGTCCGCTGGAAATACTCTCTATCAGACGACTCTCACCCTTTGTTGCAACATATGTTTAACTTCAAAGTGCATCGCGAAAAAGTCTCGACGAAACAGAATCGGAACTTTAGGAACCACGGCGACTACTCTTCAGATTAGGCTTCGGAAGGTACAGGACCTCGTCGGAAGCAAAAAACTACTCAACCGCCTGCACGTTTTCATCTACCATGAAACTGCCGTCAACGATGAAGACATTTTGGTAAACCAGCAGCTTGGCGATGCATGATTACAGCCCTGCTGGCTCGACCGGCTCAGCCCACGAACGGCGCAAATCCATTTCGTCTCAAGAATTTGGAAACCGGTGCCGTAATCCTGCCGCCTCACCAACTCGGAAAACGTTAAATTTCTGAGAAGGCACCGGTACTGTCGGCAAATTGGGTCGTCTCGACGCCGAGACGCTGCAGCATCGTGACAAAAAGATTTGACAGAGGGAGATCTTCATGGTGGATATCTTCCTGCCAGGGTTCTTGGCCACCGTCCCAAGGCCCCCCTTGAGGATTGAGGCCAGCATGATTGATGTACCGCCCATGCTTGAAACCCATGTGCTTTCCACCTGCCAATATCAAAGGATAGTTCCGTGACAAGTGGAAAGCGCTCGATGCCGAGCCGAAAAAGACCAGTGAGTTATCCAGCATCGTTCCAGTTCCCGCAGGTTCCTCAGTCTCCTTCAACTTGGTTACAAATCGACCGAATTCTTCATTAAGAAACTGGCAGTAAATCCCAAAGTTCTCCCACCCACCGGGATTCTTCGTTTCATGCGACAAGGCATGGGAAAGCTTGAAGCCTACGGCACGGGCAAGATGATCACTCTGGCCGACTCCGTTCTCCCGACCAATCTGATAGGTCGCAACGCGGGTGGAATCGGTTTTGAAAGCCAAGTAGATCAATTCGAACATCGCCTGCAGGTAAAGACGCGGATCGTTAGGCGTTAAATCAAGGTTAAGATGATCAACATTGACGGTAGGCAGCGGCGTATTGATCCAACGCTTTGCTTTTTCCACCTTGATCTCCGTTTCGCGCACGGATTCCAGATACTCATCCAATCTCTTCTGATCTTGCAGTGAAAGCCTGCGGCGCAGGGACTGGGTATCGACCAACAGATCATCCAAGGTGCTTTTACTCAATGCCAAGCGGCGCGCTGCGTCTTCATTGCTTTTCACAAAAAGCATGTCAAAAATTCGCTTCGGCCGATGTTCTGCTGGAATCGCTCGACCACTTCTACTGAAGGACAGCGTATGCGCGCCGCGCGGCGTTCCAGTTCCCCCATCAGTCGACATCACCAGCGACGCAAACCGAGTTTCATCGCCAATATGTTCTGCATAGATCTGATCGAGCGAAATGGTGTTTTTGTACTCACCGTCGTAACCGGTTGCCGCCGCAGTCAAAAATTGATCTGCATTGGAGTGACCATGGACACTTCGCACCCTGGGATGAGAAAAACCGGAAAGCACGGTAAAGTCGTCACGCAATGGTACAAGTGGTTCAAAGCACTTGCTGAAAGTAAAATTGTCGCCACTTCCATGTGGAAACCATTGCCAATCCTGATAGGCCGGATCCTCTTTAAGCGGCATCGGTACTCCGTCGGGCCAGTAAAAGCATGCCAGACGTTTGGGGTTATCCGCTTCGCTCGCCACAGTGATTGTATTTGAAAAAGATTCAAATACCGGCAAAGCGAGCGCGACGCCCGTACCACGAAGAAAACGACGACGATCCAATGCATTGAAATTTATGGTCATAGTAGCGCAGTCTGTAAAAAGTGGCAATAAATCGTGTTTTGATCCTATTGAATCTACTTTGCTCGGAACAGATCACTCTGAACAATGAGTGCAACCATTGTAGCAAGTCCATCTCCCTGTTTACGAAGATCCGCTGTAACCTGCTCCAGATCCGAGTGGTCCGCAAAGGTTAAGGGCCTGCCCAGAGCATAGGTGGTCATCTTGTACACCATGGCACGCGTAAATTGGTCTTGGCGATTCTCCAGCAGGTACCTTTTCAATCCATACATACCGTCCAGTTCCTGACTGTTGAACAGCAGGCTCGTTGCATCAACCGGCTGTCCTTGAATCTCATTTCGCCAGAGGCCCAGGGCATCAAAATTTTCGAAAGCGATCCCCCAGGGGTCGATTTTTGCATGGCAGGACATGCAGGCAGCGTGGTTGCGGTGATCCTCGATTCGTTGTTTGAGGGTGAGCTTGGCGATTTCCGGATTGGCAATATCAATTTCTGGTACCGCCGGAGGCGGTGGAGGCGGCGGATCGTTGAGTAGGCTTTCGAGAAGCCAGATTCCCCGTTTGAGTGGATGGGAATCCGCTCCAGCTGAATTCATGGCCAAGAGCCCGGACTGGGTTAGCAAACCACCCCGTGGCTGCGCGGGGCTAAAACTCACGCGACGGAAGTGGTTTCCCCATACCTCCTTGAGTCCGTAATGTTTCGCAAGACGTTCATTGGCCATGGTGTAGTCAGCATGAATAAAATCAAGCACGCTACTGTTGTTTTGCATGATTTCGCGGAAGAAAGCAATCGGCTCCTCCTGCATGGCCCGCTTGAGTGCTGGATCAAATTGGGGGTGAATCTTGCGATCAACCTGCAAGAACTCGAGCAGTTGCATGTCGAGCCATTGACGCACGAAATGTTTTGAAAATCGCTTTGACCGCGGGTCTGCAAGCAATCGTTGGACCTGCCGATCAACAACATCAACATTCTTTAGCTGCCCGCTGGCTGCTAATTCCAGGAGTTCCTGGTCGGGGGTACTGCTCCAAAGAAACATCGACAGACGCGTTGCGAACGCATCATCTGCAATGGTTGGATCAGGGGATTGCTCAGCCGGCAGAGAGGAAATGCCTGCCTGCGCTAGGTAGAGGACCTGTGGGGCGGCAAGGACGGTTGCCAGTACTTCGACCATCGCTTCCTCAAAACTGTCACACTGCACTCGGATGGCAGTGAATAAGGCGACTTTTTGTTCCACTTCAGCTTGGGTAACATTTCGACGCCAAGCCCGAGACATGAAGTGGGTAAGCACCTCGTGGGCATAGCGATTCTCGTCGGATCGATTTTCGCTCTCCAGAAAAATTCTCGCGTGCGATGCAGGTGGCCAGAGATCATGCACCGGTGTCGCCACTTCCACATAGTCGATCTGAATCGCCCCTTGAGAAACCGAGCTATTGATCAACCGGATGTACTCCGAAGGGCTTGGCATCGCGCCCATTTCCGATACATTCCGCACGGAATTTCTCGGATAGATCTCGCCCAAAGGAACATCCCACTGGTAAATCTGGGGCTGTTCCAGCGGGGCCTCTACAGGAATATCCTGGGTGCTCACTGGAATCCTGGCTCGACCTTCGTTACTTGCGCGCCAGCCGAATTCAAGCTGCAGGCTCGGGGTGCCGGTCTCTTCTACGGAGGCGCGTGAAGCGCGCACGCGGACGCGCATTATGCCTTCTTCAGGGAGTCGATCCCCGAGTTCAACAATCAGATTTCGACCTCGGGGGATGATCGCCACATGGTCGAACGATGTGGGCATCTGCGGAGGTGCATCCTCGGGTGCAAAAGCATATGCTGCCCCATAGTAAGCCCATGTGCTCAGCGCCGTCCGTCCCGTGGTTAAATTTTTGTAGTAGGTATTGCCGTGTGCGGTCTTGAACCGACGTTCGATTTCCTGCTCTTGCTTCGCCGGATCGTCCTTAAATTGCTCTTTGATTTTTTCCAGCTCTTCCGTTTGCTTGGGCCATTCGACGGCCGCCGCCTTCTTCATGGTCACCCCCCAATAAAGCACGGGAGGCTGTGGTCCATGAACGGTGGCGCGCCGGAGGGCTTTGCGAGCAAGATTCCGATATGTCTCAAACTGCAGGGCTGTCATATGCAGCATTTCAGAACTATTTTGAAAGCCATCTTCCGAGGTGGCTTCCGGAGGCAGATCTTTGGCGAAGTCGTAAGGGAGCCCCAGAAGATCCTGCAAGGTATAATTGTACTCATAGCGCGTCATGCGTCGGAATGAGGAGTGTCCCTGCTCAGCACGGCGGACTGCAGAGGCCACCTGAATCTCTGCAGAGAGCCAAGCAATGATCTTGGTGCGTTCTTGATCAGCCAACATGGCTTCTTCAGGTGGCGGCATTTCGCCGTTGTTAAGTACCGCCATAACCTCCAGCCACCAACTCACATCTTCCCCGTGCAGTAAATCGGGGTTGAGTGTATCAATCCGAATATTGCCCTCTTCGGTTTCCGGACCATGACAGCGAACACAGGCTCTCTCGAGAAGAGGCGCGATATCCTGCTTAAATGCGGCAAGGTTGGCCTCAGGAGCAACGTTTGCGACCGCTGGAGGCTGCTCCTGCCGGTAACTTGACTGGAGTGCTCCCACGGCTTTGAGTTCATCGAGTGAAACCACGTGCACCGAATCAATTCCGACGAGCTCGTCAGCCTTGGACTCTGACGAGGCTTGAGTATCAGCTCCTTTCTCCTGTCCGCTGGCAATACCAACCACCACGCACCACAACATCATTAACGAGATCACATGTCGCCGCTTTAAGTCTGTTCTGTCTCTTTGCATATCGATTCAGTGGGTGTTGTTTTGTACCGCCCCACAACGCAATCCCAACATTTGGAATCCTGCTGGCGGCTTCCATTCTACCGCGCCTGCCAGCTTTGTAGAAACCGGAGATAAAGCTATTCCGGCAATTGTTCCGCAATGCGTTCGACGTGCTGAATGAATCTCTATCCAGCAGAGTCGCAACACGAGACACCTAAAGGCGTCTCCTTGCTCAGCTTGCAAACCTGCGTGGTTTCGCTGCCCTGTCTATGACATTTTTACGTGAAAACGGATGCTCCAGCAACAAAATAAAAATCCACGAGCCCTTCGTGTACAATGAACAGACTGTCTCGGCGCGATACCGCTGCTAAGCCGGTAAGCCAGCTTGCCGCATGCGACAAAATCAATGCAGTTCTCACAAAAGGAAACAATTCATGATTCAAAATCGAACGCGGATTGTGATGGGACTCCTGATTTCGGCCCTGCTGCCAACAACCACCCTGCTCGCCCAACAACCGCCAGCACCCAACGCGCAGGTAAATGACCAGAAAGAACTCCAGATCGTATTACCTGAAATTGCAGATGAGCCAAAGGCCATTGATCCGAGCACGCTCCTACCAGCCCAACTGGTTGTGAAAGCCACTCAGGATTTTTCGGATTCATCCTTACGGGAAGTCGTCTCCTGGTTGCAGGAAGAGCAAAACACGGTTGTTTTGATCGATAAGAATTCCCTGAGTGAAATTGGTGTGTCCCTCGCAGAGCCCATTTCGGATCGTCTCGATGACGCACCCATTTATCTGCTTCTCAATCGTCTCAAGTCCATGGGGATCGGCTGGTACTATGACGACGAGGTACTCTACATCACGTCGCTCGAAACCGCAGATGTACGAACAACAACCTTGCCGTACAACGTCGGTAAATTAATCGACGCCGGTTATGATCTGGATCTTCTAGTAGAGGTGATTACCAACACGATTGCGCCCGACAGCTGGGAAGAGGTCGGTGGCAACGGCGCGTTGAATTCGCTGGGCGATGTTTTGTTCGTGCGTCACACCTATGAACAACAACGGAACGTTCAGGCGTTGCTCCAAGCCCTTGCTGAACACTCTCGACAGACGTTTTTAAACGACCCACCGCAACACCGTGGATTTCGCGAGCAACTTCAGGTCAACGTGTCCGTCGACTTCTCGGACACACCCCTCTCAACCGCGATTGATGAATTGGCGACCAACGCAGAAAGTGACATTCGACTGGATCGAGCGGCTTTGCAGGAGGCAAGGATTCGCGATCGGGAGCCACTAACCCTAAAACTGTCTGAACGCAAACTCGCAACCGTGCTGCAGGCCCTGTCAGTTGAATTGGGTCTCACCTGGATCCTTCGCGATGGGGTACTCTGGATTACCACACCCGAGGTTGCAGAGATATTTTCGTGTACGGCCGTCTACGACGTGCGAGACCTCTGCCGGGACAAGGATGAAACAAGGTCCCTCATCGAAGCCATTGCCGCGCAATCCGAACCTGATTCTTGGGCGGATGTCGGCGGCTGGGGTGAAATCGAATCCCCCAAGCCCGGGACTTTGGTTGTGACTCATCAGGAACAAGTTCATCAGCAGGTACTCAATTTACTGGAGATCTACCGCACCGCACTCCGCGCGTCAAAGCCACGCAACCGTGGGGAGCAGGAGAGCAAAGAAGTGCTGACCGTTTATTATCGACTGCACTCCAAGATTGCCGACGACCTATCTGAAGAACTCCCCTTTTTAGTCCATCCCGACACCTGGCAACAGGAAGCGAATGACGACAAGCCGGGCCTGATCGTCGTCATTTCATCGGAACCTGATTTTTCGACGAGCATTCTCGGAACAGGTAAGAAGAACGCTGCCGCCACGCAACCCGCGACCGCGGTGGTCGTGGAACGATCGGTCTTGATTATTCGGCAAACACGGGCCGCCCACGATGAAATTGCAGAAGTCGTTCGTCGCATAAAAACAGGGGACAACCCCATCGGTTTCGAAGTGGGTAAATTTCGAGGAGGCTTCGGAGGCGGGTTCTTCTCGATTCCGGCGGTCCCGCCTTCCCAGTCTCAGAAATAAGCAGGTCTCCCGCCACAACACTTAGCCGGCCAAATTCGGCATCGGCACAGCACCTCGGGCGACGAGATCATGGAGGCGTCCAGAAAGATCTGAGACCGTTGCTTTAGGCACGTTGATTTCCAAGTTGTCGTAGCGCGTGGCAAACACATCTCGCCGCTCGTATTCAATTCAGCTGATTTTGCAGGTAAAAACGCCATGCATCACTCTTAATCACTCGTAGAGTTAGAAACCGTGATGAGAAATACTCGCTATCGGTACGCCGCGCTACTGCGTTCATCCCCAGATAAGCTCGCCGGCGCCAGCCACGGTTTCGCGTGACGTTAGTTTCCAGTGGCTCGTTGCAAAGCCTGGACAAATTCGCGAATGCGTTTGCTCTCAATACGCGGAGATTTCCAGGCGGGCCAAGTCGGCGATTCGTCTTGGACTTCGTGGAACATTTCCTGCAGTTTGGCCGACATCTCGGCAAGACGTTCCGGCTCACTGTTTGCACGGTCCGTCGTTTCGCCAATGTCATCCTTCAAATTGTAGAGCTCAAACGTATCCAACTCGGCGGACTTAATCACCTGCTGGTCCACGGTACGGATATCGGCGTACGGTTCGATCCTTGGCCCCGTCAAGGTGGCGAGAAGCTTCCATGCACCGATGCGCATCGCCACTTTGGGCCGATTTTGGATTTCGCGGGACTGATGAAAATGCCAGTAGAGAGGCGTGGTTCGCCGGATCGGCTCCCCCTTCAGGAGAGGAAGGAAGCTCGCCCCATCAATCGCTCGATCTTGAGGTGGATCGATGTCCGCGATCTCACACAACGTCGGTAGCAAATCCAGGCCACTCATCGGCACATCGCTCAGCGTGCCGGGCTCGGTGTGACCGGGCCAACGAATCAACCCGGGCACACGAATGCCCCCTTCATAGACCACACCCTTTTTCCCGCGTAACGGACCCGCCGAACCATGTGGATGCGACTTAATGATGGCAGGGCCATTATCGCTGGTGAAGAAAACCAGTGTATTCTCGCGCAGATTCTGCTCGTCGAGTGCCTGCATGAGTTGGCCAAAGGCGTCATCCAACTGGGTCACGTTTCCATGATGGGCAGCCAGAGTTGAAACCTCCGGATCGTAGCGGCTGCGTGGTCCTTGATCGGAATAGAGTTTGGTGAAGCGGTGGTCACTGGCAATCGGATCGTGTGGCTCGTGGTAACAGACAAACAAAAAAAACGGTTTTTCTTTGTCGCGAATATTTGTCAACCACGACACGGCTTCATCGGTGACCAACTGCCCAGAAAATCCTGTCAACTTGCCGAGGGCTTTTCCATTGCGCACAAAGTTGTCCGGATTTCGATGACAAGGCAGGGCATTATTCTGGGTTGCAAACCAATGATCAAAACCATGATCGGAGGGTTGCGGCTGGCCGGGCAGATTGAAACGTCCGTTCAAATGCCACTTGCCCGCCAAGCAGGTGGCATAGCCAGCTTGCCTCAGTAAGGTGGCCACGGTGATCTCTCGTTTGGCGACGTGCATGGGGGAAAGGACTGGAATCCAATTGTGGATACCGACGCGCATCGGCGTACGCCCGGTCATCATCCCCGTTCGCGAGGGGGAACAGTTTGGATGGGCCGCATAACAGCTCGTCAACTTCAGGCTCTCCGTCGCAAAACGATCCAGATGGGGCGTCTGAATGACCTCGTGCCCGTAGCAGGCAATATCTCCATAGCCAAGATCATCGGCGAGCACGACAACAAAATTGGGGCGTTGGTTAGATGATATTTTTGAGGCCGCACGTGCGGATCGATCCTCCGCAGAACAAGCCTCTGTAACAAACAGGGCCCAAAATGGGATCATGCTCAAGGTAAACATTCTTCCCCATGTTAAAATGTTCATTTTTTTCCTCGATCGCCGCTGGTCATTTGCGATTCCTCTCAACGCCCAAGTCATCAGACTCGTCGCCAAGCTGGGACTGTTTCAACTACATCAATTTACCCTATGGATATATTGTTTGAGAGCCCGGTGTCCTAAACAGTTCAATTCAAGATTTTCCCATGGAAAACTTGAATCCTTCCGACGGAGAGATTTCGCTGCCTGGACGGACCATTATCTTTCCAAGAATCCGGCGCCACAACAGAGTTTTTTCGCAGTGTTCACCCGATCATCTGCCAGCGCGCAACATAATGCGACACAGGGCAGGCAATGTCCAAAGCTCCAGCCAGGCGGTCAGAATCACAACAAAAGCGGTGGTCATGGATCCGGAGGGCTTCGGTGTCAGACCTCTTCAATGTGTCGCTTCCCACCCAAACCCAAAGAGTTCACAGTCCGTTCCAGACAACTCGAACTTCAACCGAATGGACTTCGATTTCCGCAGCCAAACCAAGGCATGATTCTTCCAGTGAATCGCTGTTGAGACTCCATCACGGGTGGTCGCAATGCAATCGTGAAGCGAAAAACCGGCAAGCGGATGATTACTTTGGGCGTCTAGTACAGCAACTCGCACACGATATCCCTCTGGAATGAATGCATTGAGCGTCAACGCAAGCTTCCGGTCAAAACTTACCGAGATGGGACGCGTTGTGAGCATCCCATCCTGTGCGTCATCACTTGTGCGAAATCCGGCGTATCGGCCGACGTCCAGACGCGCAATCCCGCAACTCATCCGAGTTTTGAAGATCGCTGATTCATCCTGGGGATAGGTTGTCCAGGGTGATTCATAGGCTCCGTAGTAGAACCACCATTTGTCACCCACGCGCACCGGACGCGAAGCCTGTAGACCTCCGTGATCCCAATGTCCCGGAGGTGCCCGGGAAATAAACTTGAGACCGTCCACCACATAAGAAAAGTGCACACCGTCGCGACTGACAACCAGTTCCCATTCATAGTTATGGTATTCGTCGCCGACCTGAACCAGACCGACATAACAATCCGCTTCTTGCCAGACAATCAAATCGTGAATGCAGTGACCAGCACCCCGCAAGGGGTCAATCACCGGATTCTCGAGATACCCAGTCCAGTAGACTCCGTCGGGACTCGTGGAGAGATGACACGTACGCCACCTGGGACCGGTCCCAAAGGAACCATATGCCTTCCAGCGGCGCTGCGGGTCGTCCTCGCGGTCGTCACGGAATACGTTGTGATACTCAACAAACCATGGACGCACGCCGGGATAACTTCTGGGCGCTGGTGACTTGCGCCAGTGAATCCCATCGGCAGAGGTCATGAGATCACCCGACTCTGGCTGGGATGATCTGGAAGCGGACGCGATCTCCCACGACTTATAGCGGCGGTCCGGATCGGGTTCGAGATCGTCATAAAAGACGGTCGGGATGCGCAAAAGTTCCGGGACAATGTTGTTACGTTTCGAACCGCGGAACTCAACCAGGCCCAGCTCTGGGCGCTGCCAGTGGATGCCATCCGTGCTTTCGGCATAGCAGACGTGCATCAACGACTGCCAATTGGGACCCGCGCGATCGACACCCCCTGGCATGCCCGTTTCCGTCGCTGTGTACCACATGCGAAATCGCCCATCTTCGATCCGTACGCTACCGCGATTGAAAATACGAACGGTGTCCGCAGCCTCTGGATTGGGATTCTGAGTGAGCACCGGATTGCTGGCATGGCGTCGGGAGGCGTGCGGAGTCCAGACGGCACCTTGAACCGAAGCGACATGCCGGTCGTCAATAAACAAAAATCTCGCGGTGGGGTTTGCCGTTAAAGGAATCATTGGAATCGTGGCCACCGTTTCAAGCGACGGTTCATCCTCACTGACCAGTCGTACCAGGATCGCATCCTGCACCCGCGAACCCTCCACGATGTATTCCCGGATCGGTCGCAATTCTTCCTCGAACTCTCCGGTTATCTGTGGATTCACGTCATGAATGGCGGGCCCGTCGAGTCGCGGCCCCCACTGCTCGCCCAACCAGCGGTGAAAAAACAACCTTCGGCGGACCTCGCTGCGATAAACCAACCAGGGATTACCGTCGGGCCCGGCGACTAAACGGGGCATGTCCCAGACTTCGCCCTCCCGTCGTAGCGCCGCCTCCGTGACATTGGTAGTGAGAGACCACTTACCAGCCACTCGATGCCGACGAGTAACGATGTCCCCCTCGCCGTTGGGATAAGCGGCAATCAACTCATCTTTGTGACGCAGTAGGTGACCAGTTCGCTTTTCGTTGTGCGGTGCAAAGGCCACCTCTGCCGCCTGATCTAGGCCCCTCAGTGCGTCGAGATAGCGTGTGTCATCGGCAGCCGTGGGAGTGGCAAAGATGACGGCAAACACCGCGATCGCCGGACTCCCGATCCAACCAAACCTCCACACACGTGGCAAAATCTCAGATCCTGTCCACTTACACCCCAGGGGGGGTGGAAATGTCATCTTCCCATTGGCTCATGGTCCGTCTGCTCTCCATTCCTCCCGCAGAGGAACTGTTCCTAACTTTGGAACAAGGATTGTGTTTCCGTCATTCGCGCTGCGTTCGTCGTTCACGCTGCGTCGGATATCTAGCCTATCGCTTGTCTGCATCTGCGACAACTTTATGATCCACGACGTCTAGCCTGTCCCCGTTGCCCGACAGTCAAGCATTCTGCGTGCTCTCTCCGCAGGGGCTCCTAGAGGAACGATTAGAAGGGGTGGATTCAAAACAGAATGTGACCTGACTCGCAAGGAACTTTGGGCCTACCCAGACGCGCAAATCAAGATTTCCAGCGGACAAGATTTTCAGACAAATTTTTCACATCACGACATGCAGGATTAGGTTGGTGGACTCACGAACCCAACTTAGAATAGACTGCGGAACCAACTCCAACTGCGCCTGGGATATAAAGTAAAAGACATGAAACCAGCCTTTCTCTTAAGTGCGTACTGTTTGATTGCCTGGCAAACCACCAACGTACAGGCGCAGTGGTATGGTGAAAATGTCGCATCCGGCGCGGATACCATCATGATGGATATCCGCTGGCCTTGGTGGTCGGAATCGACCTATAGTGCGAATTTTAACATTGCCACCATTCCCGGCGGCGTGAGTGCTTATGGTGGCTTCGCAGGATCCATCGAAACCATCGGCCCGGATCATCAACCCAATCTGGACCCGGAAGTTCAGTCCACATTTCGTCCAGGTTCGGTGTGGTCCTTCTGGGGCAGTAACGCCGAAGGTGAACCGGTAAGGGTGGTGGCAGGTTCAGAACATACCTTCGCCTATCAATACATCGGCGAAGGAGCCAGTGGTGCCCTGTTCGGAACCTGGCCCGTCATTCAACAGAATCGTTGGTACACCATGCTTATGCGCATCTGGAGTCCCGTGGGTGACGATCAACAGGAAACGGCCTACGTGGGACGCTGGGTGAAAGATGTCCAAGCCGATCACTGGTATTTGTATGGGGTCATGCGGTTACCCATTCCCGCCAAAGCCTTTAGCGGGAATGCGGGATTCCTGGAAGATTTTGGCCATTCCGGTCGCTCGGCACGTTCGATTCATCGACGGCTCGGTTATTACCGCAAAGACAAGCGTTGGCATTCCTCGAATACCGTTACCATCGACGTCCATCCACGTGGACGGGCTGTGGACGACCATTGGATTGTCAACAAGCTGGAAAACGGCACAGTACTGGCTATGGAGGTCAGCCAGAATCGAGCTCTTGTCCCGCAATTACTTCAAGGCGAGCCCTTGCCATACGGTCAAGAACACGTCTTCACTACCAAGCAACCCGCCTTGCCGCATCTCGACCTGCCACAGGTCGAAGATCTGCAAGCAATCACCAACGGTGAACAAGTCCGAGTCTCCTGGGAAGTGCCTCCGTCAGCATCTCCTCAATGGTCCTACACAATCGAAGTGTTCGACAACCCGAAGGGCACGGGACGGCCTCTCCTGGTCCATCAGCGCCGGATGCCAATCACCCGGAATGTCGTTCTTCCAACGAAACTAAAAAATACTACCATTCGATTTTCATTAACCGACATTTTTGATCAAAAGATCAAACCAATCCTTTTGTCGGCCCAGCCAGCCGCGCCCCCTACAATTGCCTCGTCCTCGCTCGACACACCGGCGGCCTCCCAACTTCAGAGAGGTATGCATTATGAATTATGGGTCCAGGAATCTGATCGCCACCTCAACGTCATCTACCCTCGCTCGGAGAAAGCGGCGCAAAGTCGCCAGGAAAGGCACTATTGGGTTTCACTCGATGAAATCTCCACCGGCAAGCTTGTCCAGCAGGGAACTTGCCGAGGTTTGGACATCGAACTACGTGGGAAACGACGGGAAGGTTATGCCTTTCGTTTCCGTGGTTTGCTTCGTGTGCCAACAACCGGCTTCTATCTACTCCACATGAAGGGTACCGACGGCTATCGCATCACCCTGGCAGAAAACCAGACGTTGGCCTGGGACGGGCTACACGGCCCCGAGCCAAGAACGGCCGGTTTTTTTCTAGCCCAAGGATTTCATGACTTGGCAATCGATTACTTCGTGGACCGTAACAAGCCCTTCTTTCAGCTGGAATGGGAAGGCCCCGATCTACCGAGAGAAACCATTCCAGAAGCAGCATTTTTCCACCGCCCCGGGGGAGTCCTTCCTGCGACTCGCTTAGAAGTCGATGCGGATCACGAGGGTCGTGTTCATGTCCAAGTACATGTCGATCCCAACGGACACACGATCGAGAAGATTGCTTTCTATTTCGACAAAATGCAGATCCGTTCGACAAGTGGCAACGTCTTAAAATACGCCGGCGTTCTTCCTGCGGGGATCCACCAAGTTTGGGCCAGGGTTTTTTATGAGGGAAATCACACGCTCGATACTCGCATGGTTCCGGTCGAGGTCGCTACCAAGCCGCTACAAGACTGGGATTTAGGCATCGCCGGTGAAAAGAATCTGAGCTTCAACATCGGCCAGTCGCCGCAAGATGCGTTCTCTTTTGTCGGGGAGGGAGAGTATGTCATCAGCCGACCCGTCGAGGGCGATTTTACACTGACCTGCAAAATTGAGCATTGTGCCGGCACCCGAGGCGAACCCGTCAACAGCAACTCCTGGGTGGGGCTCTGCGCCCGTGAACATCCCGAGCGGAACAACTACGGCTGGGGACAGGAATTCGGTGTCATGCGTGTGGCCCAAAACGGTATCCGCACAACCCCCGACCATGGGGATGGAGCCGGTACCCGCCAGAGCTTTCAGAAACTTCCGGACGATCACAGCTGGTTGCGAATTGTTCGTCAGGGAAAATCATGGAGTGCGTGGACTTCGGCAGACGGAATCGACTGGAAATTCGGTAGCGTCCATTACAAACGCATCGGTCCCCAAGTCGGCGCCGGTGTCGTGTTTCGCGCGTTACCCCAGGACGCTCAAATGTTTTTTCGAGCATCCATCTCAAACTTAACGCTGGTGCCGGGTGTGCCGCGCGGTCACACCATTCCAGCCACCTCGGCCACCGGTATTGCGTCGGTAAAATTAACGGGCGTCGTCGCGGCGGTTGCAGACCCGAACATCGTGGTTCTGCGCAGCGTCGATCGAGGTCTCTGGCGTTCTCTGAATGGGGGAACTAACTGGCAAGACGCCAATGGCAACCTGCAGGGAAAAGCAAACGCCGTCCGGAGCGTCGCGATTCACCCAGTCGATCCAGATATCATGCTACGGGCCAGCAAGGAAGGGACGTTTCGCACCGAAGATGGTGGTAGAACGTGGAACAAATTGCCCCTGGACTGTGACTTCGATGGTGCCGGTCCAGCAGCAATTTGTGGAGAAGTGGTGGCTTTCGTGCCCCAAGATCCAGATACTCTTTTGGTGGCCAGCGCTTCTCAAGGTCTGTTCTGCAGTCACGATGCAGGCGCACATTGGACCCGGGTCATTGAACCGGGCCATCGCTTCACCGCCCTGGACATCAATCCTTTTTTTCTCAACCAGTTCGGCCATACGATCATCCACGCCGTCACTTGCCCGGATCGATTTCTCGGACTCCTCGGACGCGGAAAATCGACGATTGTCGCCCCGCAAGAAACCGCCATCGATTTTGTTTCCATGGACAACGGCAAGACGTTCCGTGCGCACGCCACGCGCAGCGACATGGGATACCTCAACACGCTCTCACTGCGTTGTGGTCAGCACGTGCAACTCTACGGCACCACACACGGTCTGGTCCATTCCTTTTCATTCGGCGAAGACAATTGTCTCTACGCCACCTCACTGCCGCTGGAATCCCTTCGCCCGATGACCGCGTTGGGAGGCAGCGTTGCCCTGCCGCAGTTCTGTGGAAGAAAGTTTGTACAAGCCCTCGACCCGGTCCGTCCAGAGCGTGTTTCGCGTTCGGACCTGGGCGGTGATGTCTGGTCCTGGACAGCATGCCAGGGTGAATTTCCACGCCACGTGCTCTCCATCAAGGCGGTCGACTTAACATCGAAATCCAGCGGCCAAAGCTGGTGGATCCTCGGAGAAGACGGTCTTTACCGCACGGATGACAACTGCGTTACCGTCCGTCGTGTTGTAACGGAATTGGCAACCAGCAACAAAAATGCAACGGAGTCAGACAATGATCGCTAGATGGATTTGTGGGCTAACGGTCCTCATTACTTTACTAACCGCCGATGTCCTGGCCAAGGATCAACCAAACATCCTGGTCGGCACCGCCAGAATGGATGCGACTCCCACCGAACCGGTTGTGCTGGCCGGTTATGGGGGTCGTACCCAGCCTTACGAAGGGATCGACAGCAAGCTCTGGGCGCGGGCCCTGGTGATCGGCAACGAGAAGCCGGTCGCGATCGTGGCGCTCGACAACTGTGGAGTTCCCCAAAGCACGACTGACCGTCTGGCAGCGAGGTTGGCCAACCACGGCATCGCGAAAGACCACTTGATCGTGGCTGCCACACATACACACAACGCGCCCTCACTAGTCGGCTACGCGCCGATCGTATGGCAAGGTCGTACTACCGCTGAACAGGATCGACTCACGGCGGAATACACGACGTTCGCAATTACGCAGATGGAACAAGCGGTCATGCAGGCCCTGGCCAACCGCCAACCGATGACCCTCCACTGGGGCCAAGGGCGCGTGACCTTCGGAGGCAATCGTCGGGTCCTGGCGGGGGATCGCTGGAGAGGGTTCGGCCTGCAACGCGACGGCCCCGTCGATCATAGCCTGCCCGTACTGGCCGCGCGGGACGCCAGTGGAATTGTTCGTGCGGTGTGGGCCAACTATGCTTGCCACTGCACGACTGTTGGCGGTCGCAATTCTGTCGGGGGCGACTGGGCCGGATTCGCCAATGAGTCGATGGAAAAAAAATTCCCCAAAGCGGTTTCCCTTATGACCATCGGCTGTGGCGCCGACATCGGGCCGCAGCCTGCGGGCAGTCTGGAGGTCGCACAGCAGCATGGCAGGTCGATTGCGACAGAAGTTCAGCGTCTGCTCTCCGGAAAAACCACGCCCCTCGCACAGGCCCCCACGGTCGTTCGCCGTCAGATCAAGCTTCCCTTGGAACCATCCCCCTCGCGCGACCACTGGGAAGCACAACTGCGTGACAGCGGTGGGTTTCATCAACAGTTGGCAAAATCGATGCTCGACCGGCTCGACCAGGAAGACACCATTGCCAGTGAAATCGACTATGCCGTGTCAGTTTGGAATTTCGGGACCGATCTTGCAATCGTCTTTTTGGGCGGTGAAGTCGTCGTCGATTATGCCGTTCGACTGAGTCGAGAACTCGATTGGCAACGTCTTTGGATTACCGCCTGGGCAAACGATATGCCCGGCTACATCCCCTCGCGCCGCGTCCTCATTGAAGGAGGGTATGAGTCCGAGTTCTCCCAGGTCTACTACAATCAGCCCAGCCGCTACGACATACGCATCGAGGACATTCTGGTTGAAACGGTCAAGGAGCTAGTGGGGCCCCATTTCGCTCCTAAAAAAGGCGCACCTGTCGCCCCCATGCACCACGTGCGCGACGGGTTTCGTTGGATTCCCAGTAAAGAGAAACAGACATTTGCAAGTCTGGCGGCTTGGGCCGCCGGCGATCAAGACGAGACAGAGGCGGCGTTCTTGGATAAACTCCGTTACTGCCTGCCCCGCGCGCAACCCGCGATCGACGGAGGGCAGATCGATGGAGGGGAAAGTACCTATTGGAACAACTTCGCGGGCGACCACGTCGAACGTCAATTCATTCGACAAAACTCCCACGAAACCGCATTACGCTGGACAAGCCCCGCCATTAAACATGTACCAAAAACGCCACAAGTGTTTTGCTTTTCTGGCGGCCTGGGCTGGGAAACGCAGCCGCCAACCGCCGGCTTTGCGCTACTCATCGAGGGGATTCAGCGACTGACGTTTGATGTTACCCGTAAACGATCGCACTGGACGTCGGACGATGGAACGGTGGAACTGATCTATCTCCCTACCTGGAATTCCGATGTCGATTCCGGAGGTTTCTTTTTCGTGGTCTGGTCGAACCCGGACCTCACTAACCAAGACCGCGTTTCTTTTCAGGTCCGCTCGCTGGGTGAAGGTTCGCTACGATGGTTCGCCGTTGAGCTGAAACAAGATAT
>JAKVBY010000094.1:0-3666 GCA_022446825.1 Pirellulaceae bacterium | reverse complement strand
TTTGATGGAACTGCCATTGCCGTTCGTCTAGGTGGACACAACGTGCCCGCCTATGGCCCACCAAATCTAGGTTCGCTGCTCGTTTCAATCGATGGGGGAAAACCTCGACTTTTGAATCCACGCGCGCTGCCGCGCGAGATTGTGATCGCAAATGACCTGTCCCCCGGACAACACAAGTTGCGCCTCGAGCATCGCCAAGATGGGGAACTGACGGGATGCCGAGTCGAATCCTTCTTAACCTGGAGCGATCGGCGCGGAGAACTCTCCTTTCATGTCAGTGGCGAAGAAAACACTCATCTGGTTGACTGCCGAGCACTCCTGCGACGCGCCGGAAAGATCGTCAGAAACACCTTGGTGAGAAACTGGTTGACAGGCCAATGCTCTTTGGTTGGCCTACCTTGTGGCGATCAATACACACTCGAAATTCAGGCCATGGGATGGCTTACCGCACATTCAAAAGAATTCAGCATCACAGCTGGTCAACCAACACACCTCGCCCCGATCTACCTGAAACGACATGCCTCTACGGTCGCTCACCGCTTCCGTTTTCCAAAACTGAACCAGCCCGCAATTCGTAAACCTAGCGAGACATTTCGTGCTCGCTTCCTCGGCTTCGACGCGTCCATTGACGAAGTTCGACTAACGCGCCATGCCGGACCAGCAACAATCTCACGAGTCCTCGACTTCTCAGAAGACCAAACCGCTGCCTACTACTATGATCGGGAAATCATCGCATCTTTGCCGAACGATATGCCTGCTGGAGCGTACGACCTTACTGTGAAAGTGACTGGCGGACGGCGGACGGGATTCTGCCGGTCTCCGCGGAGCGTCCATGTGGTGCCGAAGTATCCACGGGACCCTGTGTTTGTCACCTTTGGACATCTTGATACGTCGGCTCAATATCAGGCCGAATACCTCGAGCGTTTGGTGAAGATCACCAATCTGCTGGCTCCCGACATGCTGCTCTGCAGTAATGCCTGCAATCCGGCTTACGTGTCGGGTGCCCTTACAGGGCTTAAGATGCCCTCTGTGGTTAATTTCGGGAACCACCAGTTTTCGGGACACGAAGCTTGGTATGGCGACCCGGTCGGTCTCATCGATTGCGGGCCGGCCGTCAGTGTGCTTAATTTTGGTTACCCGTGGCACACTGACAAATCAAAAGCTCGGGCGCTACTTGCTTCCCGACCAGACACCGCCATTCGAGTCATCAACGCGTTTGAGGCCAACGCACCGTTTTCATTACTTGACTCCTATCAGGTGCGGATGATTCATGATGCACACGGAATCGGAAAAAAAGTCAAAGACATCGGCGCCACACCAACGCGTCGCATTGGGAAATCCAACTCGGAAAGCTTTCGCGTTGTGCGTTTTCGCAACAACCAGGTTGATTCCTGCACGTATCGTGGGCATGAAACGGATCCCATTCCATTGCCACGCGAAGCTGCGTCGCCTCTCAGCCTCACCTATCTCCACTCCAACGACGGGACACATTCTGAAAACACCGCCACCGTCACCAATCGACTGACCGAAGCGTATCCCAACGGACGCGTCACATTTGTTGTCCCACCTGGAAAATACGACATTAAGGGTGGTCGACTGGAATCGCAAATTCTTAGCGACGACGGTCGTTTTTGTTTACTCGACGTCCGCCTTGACATACCGAGTAATCGTTCTACCCAAATCTCAGTGGCACGAAATCCGCAACCTGATACTCGCACAAATCGCTAGGGTGTGCGCGTCGTCTAAAAAACTCAGACTGCCTTTAAACACCCTTCCCGTACAAACACTGCAGGCGGGTAAATTCTCTACACTCTCGGTTCATTATTATAAGATTCGACTGTCTGCCACTTCCAAACGCGTGGAAGCATTTGTCCTTGTAACGAGCAAAAAAGCAGCCAACGAGACGCGTTACCAAACAACCAGTCTCGCCGCCAGATTCACATTGGCAGCGAGAGCTTTACTGGCCCTAAAGTCTAGGTAGTAGGAAACCAAGTGTGGTTTTTAACACCCTCCGTAGCGACCACTCATTGGAGTTGGGAGTACTCGTTGATGTCGTACCGCGTCACCACGATCCTGTCTGCGAGGATATCCATCAAGCCCTTGTGCATCTGGGCGTCGAGCTGCCGGCAGAGGGCGGTAGCCTGCTCGTAAAGTTGCAACGCCTCTTCAAGTCTCTTGAGCGCGGCAGCATAATCGGGTTGGAGATGAAACGCTTCTTCCCCGAGCGCTTCGGCGAGTCTGGCCATATCCTGCGCACCCTCGAGCGCATCCGCCGACGAATGCCTGGCCACTTTCTTGCGGATCGCCGCGGTCACAGCTGCGTAGTCCTTTCCCGACCGGCTTGCTTCCGCCACAGCATCCCACGCCAAGCGGCATTGTGTCTTGTTATCCGGCGCGTGGAGCGGCACTTTTTCGTAGTAGGCGACTGCGAGCTTGAGATCCTGGTCAACACTGCGGGTAAGTTCACCCAGATCCAGGTATGCCTGTGCCTTGCTCGCAGCGGTGGCAGTTTTAGATTCTATGACGGCTGTCAACTCAGCCCTTCTTGTTTCCACGGGCTTGGCGATCGTCAGTGATACATCGTCAAACCAGACCGTTCCCTGTCCTTCCGCATGGAGGTGGATCCAGACCTCCCCATTCGGTCGCGCGGCGATCGTGGTGACCAGGCGTTCCCAGCCGCCCGTCTTCTGCACTTTTTCGCTGGCGGAACTTCTAGAATACGGTGGGCTATTGGTGTGGGCACCAATCCTCGCCTGTATCGTTTCGCGATCGCGATAGACGTAGGTCTCGATCTGGTACAGTGGCCCCACCGGCACGTCCTGGAGCATCAATAACCAGATACTATTCTCGTTTTCCGGATGCGCGAGTCTGGCGGATCCCGTTCCTGAATGGGCTCGCTCTGTCACGTGGGAACCGGTGACCGCCCACGTGTTGAGCCACCCGCCAGTGCCGTCCTCAAAGGTACCGTTGGGGACGAGGTTCCCCGCTGGCTCGCCGGCCAAGAGGGCGTGACCGCAAAGCCCGTAAACGAAAATTGTCAGAATTCGCTGCATCACAGTACCAATTCTCCCGATTCATGCCTTAGAGCAGGCTTAAGTAATTCCTTGTATTTATCAGATCACGTGTTCCGACACGGTGTCTCGCCCCGGGTAAAACAACGCGCAGCTCACCAGAAAAACTTCTCGCGGGAGATAAACACTCTCTTGGTCTCCAGCGACGCCTGACCTTCACGGTAGGAGGCATGCAGTTGCAAAGGATACCAGACATCTTTATCGATATCGATCACCGTATTGGCCTTCAAGGTAACCGTGCCGTCCATGCGACCGCTTTCGACTAGAACGTTGGAAACCCGCAGATTCGCCTTGATCGTCCATTGGCGAATCGGAAATTCCAGCTTCACAGATTGCCCCGCCGCAATCGGCCCCGTCTCGATATATCCGTCCTTGTCCGCTACGGTTGGTCGAATTTCGCCATCCACCTGGCAGACAATTTCATTCCAGTCCGTCCACTCCGGCAAGCGGATACGAACCTGCTTCAGATCACGCTTGACCTCAAACTCGGCCTGGCCCTCGTAAGGCAGCCAACTCTTCAGGGTCGCTGTCGGCGAGATGCGATTGAACAGTAGGTTGACGGTTAACGTATCCTCCTGCTCTACCATGATCGAAT
>JAKVBY010000093.1 GCA_022446825.1 Pirellulaceae bacterium | reverse complement strand
TAAAGCCTATTCGCTGGTACCACTCTTTGGGCCAGTCATCCGCTTTGGCCATCAGACAGGCCGCTTCAAATCCACGCTGTTGTATCTGGAACACCGCCCAGCGCAAAAGCTTATCGCCCAGCCTTTGCCCTTGGTAATGGGGATGAATGTCAACGTTCTGCAAACGCATGAACCGGCGGCCCTCAAAATCAAAGGGGATCAACCCGATTTGCCCAACACAGGTGCCTGCGTGCCAAGCCAAGAACCATTCACCGTCGAGAAACGCGACCTTGCAACGGATGTCGTTGATAAGCGCGTCGACAAGATTGCCGTCCGTCCGGCCCAACGCCGCTTCAATTTCCTGCCGCAATTGCCTCATCGCCTCCCAATCGGCTACATTTTCCACAAGTTCAAAATGCAGTTCCTTCTCAGAGAAAGTGCATTTTATAGTGCTCAAATCTAGCCACATCGTCCACTCTTGCGCCACAGCCGCCGGCGGCACACATTGCTCCACCGCTCGGATACTGAACTCGGTTTGAATAACGACGTCGTGAAGGCTCATGGGTAGGGACATTCGTCAAGAGATTCGACGCGCACGACTGGAATGGTAACCGCTGTCGAGAACCAGATTGGCCTTTTGCCCATCTAGCCGCAAGACCCCCTTCAAGAATCACCACCCAGCAAGCATCCGCAATGAACATCTCCACAACGGAGCCAGATGGAGACAGCCAACGCTGACTTGCCAACCGCCACGCTTCATCTTGTGATCCATACTTTAATGGCGTGACGACACACGGGTCATGCGCATCCATCCTCAGATCGTTGTCGAAGTACAGGAGCACGCCTTGTCACGCCAAAACCGCATCGATGACATGCCCGTGCACATCAGTCAAGCGACGGTCGATACCATTATGGCGATAAGTCAGCCGAGTGTGGTCAATGCCCAATAAGTGCAGCATCGTGGCATGGAGGTCATAACTCCACGTCGTGTTTTCCGCCGTTTGATAAGCGAAATCATCGCTCTGACCATAACTTGTCCCACCCTTGATTCCTGCACCTGCCAACCACGTAACAAAGGTGCCACCATTGTGATCACGTCCTGTGGAGCCTTGGGTAAATGGCATGCGGCCGAACTCCGTCGTCCACACAATCAGCGTGTCTTCAAACATTCCGCGTTGCTTGAGATCTCGTAGCAAAGCTGCGATCGGTTGATCCACCTGACCGGCGATGAAAGGAAGCTCGTTCGGAATGTCTCCGTGATTATCCCAGTTTTGGGCGGCGCCCCCCGCGCCACTCCAGACTTGCACGAATCGCACACCACGTTCGAGCATCCGCCGGGCCGTCAAGCAGTTGCGACCAAACGGCGCCGTCACTTCGTTGTCAAGACCGTACGCAGAATGCGTGGCCATGGTCTCGCCCGCGAGATCGAGCATCTGTGGCGCGCTTACCTGCATTTTTGCGGCAAGTTCATAGGACCGGATACGGCTCTCCAAACGAGAGTCGCCAGAGCGAGCCTCCAGGTGCTGTCGGTTGAGTCGTTCGAGCAACTCCAAACCAGCAGCTTCACTCGCTTTGGTGACATCGTGCGCAAACTCAGGTGGCTCCAAATTGGCGATCGGCACCGCTGCGTTCGGTTTGATCAGGACGCCCTGATGCGCGGCAGGAAGAAACGCAGCGGAAAAATTCCCCCCGTTGTTGTAGGGCAGACCCTTTGGATCTGGTAGCACGACAAACGCCGGCACATCATCACTGAGCTGACCCAGCCCATAAGAGATCCATGCTCCCGTACAAGGAAAACCCGGCGATATGAATCCCGTGTTCTGCAGATAACTTGCTGGGCCGTGGACATTCGTTTTGCTCCGCATGGCCATCAGGAACGCCAGATCATCGACTAGACCGGCGACCTTGGGAAACACGCTGCTGACCCAGCGCCCGCTGTCGCCGTATTGCTTGAATTTGAACGGCGATTTCATGATCGAACCGGGTGTGCTCGTCGCCGCCGCTTTGATGCCGAAGTCGATATTTTCCCCATGCCGTTTGGTAAGCTGTGGTTTGTGGTCAAAGGTATCCATCTGGCTGGCTCCGCCGTTCATGAACAATTGCACAACACGGCGCACTTTGGCGCGATGGTGAATTCCGCCGTTCAAATCCGACAACGGTCGTTCAGTCTGCAGTTCTTCGCCACCCAATAAATGCGCAAATGCCAAGCCACCGAAACCGCCCCCGGCCTGAAAAAGAAACTGACGTCGCGCGTGTTCTGGTGGATATCTCATGTCGGCAAGTTTAATCAATAAACAGGAACTCGTTCGTGTTGAGCAGCATGCGACAGGCGTTCGCCAGTCCGAATTCAGCCACGTAATTGCAAACGACTTGCGTCTCGTCCGCAGCAGGTGGGCGCCCAAAAATCGTGAGATAGATCGCCTTGACTTGGTCCTCTAGTGGTCGCATGTGCTCTCTTGCAGCGATCCACTGACTCTGCCGCACGATCAGTTTGTCGTTGAGCATCGCCAGGGCTTGTAACGCCGTCAGGGACGTGTTGCGTTTGGGGGTCAACTGGGCAGCGTCGGGGCAATCGAGCGCATCCATGAACGGATCGGGAAGCGTACGAAAAACAAAACGGTAAACACTGCGTCGATGATTGGCCGGAGCGTTGACATCAAAGTTTAGATAGTCGACGTTCGGCGTGACATGATTGCTGGGGGATTCATTGAACTGCCGCACAGACTGACCACCCATTTGGGTATTTAGATGACCTGAAATCAACAACACGGCGTCGCGAATCGATTCGGCGTCTAGCCGACGACGATGCATTCGCCACAACAATCGGTTTTCTGCATCAATCTTGGCTGCCTGCGGGTCATTGTCTGCAGACTGCCGGTAAGTGCTACTGGTCACCAACAGGCGATGGATATGCTTCATTGCAGAACTGGAAGCTTTTCCTTGCGTTTCCACATCTCGCATTTCGCTGGCGAGCCAATCGAGCAACTGCGGATGCGTCGGAGCACTACCCATCCGTCCAAAGTCATTCGGCGTATCGACGAGTCCGCGCCCGAAATGATAGTGCCAAAGTCGATTTGCAATGGAGCGCCACGTTAATCCATTTGTCGGGTCGGTCATCCACCGCGCCAGGGCGACTCGGCGATGTCCTTCGTTATCAGACGACGCGCCGCTAAAGTCACCATTCAGTCCCGGAATGACACTCAACGCGCCCGGCAAAGCTTCCTCGCGGGGTTGCTGTACATCCCCGCGGTGCAAAACGTTGACAACACGGGGTTTTTCCGCCGGCCGAAAAGTGCCGATGGCGGTGAACTGATTGGTACCACAATAGACCATGCTCGGGGGCGGTAGAGAGTCTAACTCAGTCTGAAGTTGAGGCTTTAAATAGGCCTCTGCAAGTGCTGCTTTCTCAGCATCTGTACGGTGGCCGCGCGGCTTGCGGATGATCTGAATCAGCCCAGGAGATATCGGCGGCTGCTCCGTCGATAGGTCACCCGGCACGGCCGTGGTTGCAAACCGGAAACAACCAATCAGGTGGCTCATGCCGTGCACCTGATGCAACTCAACGCGTAGTGTCGGCCGAGTCATAAAATCGAGCGGCGTGTCCAGTGAAAACACAGCCTGATGCGGCTTGCCAACTTCCGGATGAATGCCCCAGGCCGTCGCCGGGTTGCCATCGATCGACTTCTCGATCGACCAGCCGCCTTGATTAAAGTCGGCCATGGGCTTGATGAGTTTCAGCCGCGTGTTGTTGTCATTCGGTCCAAGCAACCAGAGGCGGAGGTCATTTAAATGCAAGTTGCCGTTCGGTTGCCTTCCCGGTCCGTTCATGGGGAGTGACTCGTGCGTCAGCACTTCCAGTCGCAAACCGCTAACTTGCCTCTGCGTCGTCTCAAACTCGATTGTATAAACGTCTTTTTCAGGAGCCACCCCGCTTGCCAAGACACTGCCATCTTCCAGTAGTTTGAGTTCCGTCGTATTGTCTGATTTTAACTGCTTGACGCGAACCGGCACCCAGCGATCCAGTTTTTGCAGCAGTCCTTGCGACCAAATTTCTGCCTGCTGCTGAATCTCATTAGTGAGCAGCGACGCATCGACCTGTTTGCCCCTTGCGGGCAACGACGCCAAAGCTGCGACAAGTTCAGCGCGCTGCTGCGCAATTTGTGGATCCGATTCAAAGGTTCGATCCGCTTTATCGATGGCTGCAAAGACAGCTTGCAATGAGTAGTACTCGCGTTGCGAGATTGGATCGAACTTGTGGTCATGGCAGCGCGCGCAGTGTGCGCTGCTGCTGGCAAACGTGGACATCACCGTCGTGACAATGTCGTCACGATCAATGTACCGGGCGATCTTTCGATCAATCGAATCTTCCTGAATGCTCTGCAACGAACTTTCGTCCCACGACCCGGTGGCCAAAAAACCGGTCGCGATAATGGCCTCAGTCGAGCCGGGGAACATGGCGTCCCCTGCAATCTGTTCCTGAACAAATCGCGCGTACGGCTTGTCTTGATTGAACGAGTCAATCAGATAGTCTCGATACCGCCAGGCATGCTCGCGCGGCCGATCTTGATCGTGGCCGTGAGTTTCAGCGTAATGAACAATATCCATCCAGTGACGTGCCCAACGCTCACCATAACGTGGGTTGGCTAGTAAGCGATCGACCACGCGCTGATAGGCATCTGGCCTGATGTCGGCAGCGAATGCGACGATCTCTGCATACGTGGGTGGCAAGCCGAGTAGATCGAAATAGACGCGCCGCAGTAAAGTACGCCGGTCCGCCGGTATCGACGGAACCAACTCCTGCTCTTTTAAAACAGACAAAATAAATGCGTCCACGGGTGACTCTTCCCAGGCTATCGGGGCAGCTGCGGATCCTCCCGTCAGAGGCTGCTCCAGCGGTCGCCACGCCCAATGCACGGGCCAATCCGCGCCCGTTGTGATCCAGTTTCGTAACACTTCGATTTCTTGTTCGGTAAGTGCGGGGCCACTCGGCGGCATACGATATTCAGGATCGTCCGAAGTAATCCGCTGCAGGAGCTCACTGTGCGCCGGGTCACCCGGAACGACGGCCCGCTTGCTAGTCTCTAGTGCGGCGAGTGCCGACGCACGATCCGCCAGCGTCAGCCCCCCTTCCGTCTTGTCGCTGCCATGGCATTTGAAACAACGGGCTGCCAAGATCGGCCGCACGTCATGGTCAAACCGAATCGCCGATTCCGCACCCAGTAGATGGGAACTTCGAACACTTAGTGTCAACAGCAACAGAACTGCACAGACAACCCAAGTCGATCTCGGCATGGAACTACCTTTGTCATTCTGCACAAAGTCGAATCAAAACGCGCTGCTCCATACAATGATGTCCCACGTTCAGCAATCAGGTCACCACTCAACAGAACACCCCTAATTTAAGCACGCAGCTAGCAATCCGCAAGTTGCGCAAGGCATCAAGTCTTCCCGCCAATTGTCAGCAAGTTACAGTCAAACGAACTGGAATTGCTAAACAACTTGCGCAGTTTTCGGCATCCGTACGCCACCCACTTATGGTTCTCGATGGTCGTTGAGACCTACAACCGCCCGTTCTTCTGATGGACGTGTGTCGGTGAGGCATGCAAAACAGACGTCCCATCACAATTTCAGATGCGATGTGCTGAGCTACAGAAGGTGTTTCCAGCTGGCACACAGCGAACCAAGTCGTCGCGCGGGCTAACGCCGTCGGTGCGAAATCCAAGCAGCGTTCCGAACTGCCCCACGCCATCGTAGTGAACGTATTTCCTGTGTGCTGTTGGCCCAGTTTGATAGCGCTGTTGTGCGTCCGGATGCTCACGCCAGCACGCCGCTGAGCACGTTGCCTTGTTGGGCAATCGGATGAGGGCGATTGGCTTGATCGTAGATTGAGGCGGTAGGATTGATCCCCATCGCGGCGTAGATCGTGGCAATCAGATCTTCCGGGCCAACCGGATCTGCCGCGGGATAAGCACCGATGCGGTCAGACGACCCGTACACATGTCCTTGCTTGACGCCAGCACCCGTCAGCAAGACGTTGTGACAGAACGACCAGTGATCGCGTCCACCCTTGGGATTGATTTTTGGCGTGCGACCCATCTCGCCCATAACAACAATCAGTGTTTCGTCGAGCAAGCCACGGACGTCAAGATCTTCGCACAAGGCCGAGTAGGCCTGATCCAGTACGGGCAACCGATGATCGCGGAGAATATCGAAGTTTCGTTGATGCGTATCCCAACCATCTTCGTCGATCTTCAGCTTCTCGAACACTTCCCAGGTAACAGTCACAAAACGCACGTCGGATTCAACCAGTCGCCGCGCCACCAACATTGAATGTCCATAGAGGTTACGACCATAACGATCCTGCAGCTTGGGATCTTCGCTGTCAACGCTGAACGCCCGCCAAGGACTGTTGGGACGGCTTGCACTGGTCAACAAATCGAAGGCCTGACGTCGAGATAGTTCGAGCCGATCGGCCGCCACCGTCTCTTCAACGCGACGCAGTTCCGCGTTAAACTGCTCGGCCAAAGAGCGGCGCCGTTCGAGTCGGTCCAGCGAAATTCCCTCAGGAAGGTCGATCGCCGGCAAAACCACTTCCCCTTTGATCCGTTCCGGATAGGCGTATTTACATTCTTTGTCGCTCTGCGGCTTACAGGCCGTAAAGAAAGGATCATGCTGCTTGCCGAGGAAACCCGCATAAGGACCAGGACGTCTACTTGCTTGGCCCCAACCCGTATAGCACGGCATCCAGACCGAAGCGGGCAAGTCGCGTTTTTCGTCTTTGGCAAGATACTGGATGACCGAGTTCATACTCGGCGCCTGGGTCGGTAACACGGGTACCGCGGATTCCAGTTTGGCGGCGCGCTTGCCAGTCATCGTGTACAACAGGCCTGCGCTATGGTCGTTATGCGGATGCGCTGCCGAGCGGATCAAAGTGGAACGGTTCATCCACTTTGCCATCTGTGGCAGCAACTCACAGTAGTGCACGCCTGGTACACTCGTCGGCGTTGATCCAAATTCACCTCGGATCTCGGCCGGTGCATTGGGCTTGGGATCGAACGTATCGTGCAACGGTGGACCACCAAACAGATAAATCAAAATGACCGACTTGGCTTTACCGCTGGCAGGCAATGAGGGTTGCGTCTGCTCGGCACGTAACAGATCGGGCAACGTCATCCCGAACAAGGACAACCCACCCGCAGTCAAGGCATCGCGGCGAGTGAATCCAGCGCAGGTCCGTTTCGGGTTACCGAGCAGTGTGATCATGCCGTCACATTTTCCTTTCCACTGAAGTCTTCGTGCACTGTGCCCATACTCGAATTGTCTCGTCCGCGCCAGCGTATTGCAACAGGATCTTTTCTGCTTAGCGATTGCACAAAGAGACGCACCAGTGGCCTCGCATACCAAAGGCAAGATAAACCCAAGATACCTGTTTGCGCTACCGGCTGCACGAGTCTGGATGAATACGGTTCACCATGACTACAGCGGGACGTTTGTGACTTGGTGAGATTTCTGAAAGACTTCAGACGGCCGATCCGTCCAACTCCACATCCAGCTCGTTTTGCGAAAGCTCGTCGCCGGGAAAACGCCGCGTTTACACCTCAGGACATGATTGTTGGATACATGTCGGTAGCTTGCTACGGAGTGGCTTGACTGACGCGAGCCAAGGTTCAAAACATCCCTTGCCTGTTTTGAAGCGTATGAATCGGATTCGAAGTCCACAGTTACTAGATGATTCTTAATCCCTGAGAACCAGCAAACCTTATGACAATATCAACTGGTGGTTCACATGTCCTTCGACGTCCGGGAGGGTGAAATCGCGGCCGCTAAAACGGTAGGTCAGCGCTTCGTGGTCGAGGCCCAGCTGGTGGAGTACGGTGGCATGAAGGTCATGGACTGAAACTGGGTTTTCAACCACACTCATGCCAAACTCGTCAGTTTCCCCGTAAGCAAATCCCTTTTTGAATCCGCCACCAGCCACGACAGCTGAAAAACACGACGTATGATGATCACGGCCATCTCGACCCGTGCTATGGGGTGTTCGGCCCATCTCGCCTGCGATCACGATAATGGTTTCATCAAACAGTCCACGGGACTTTAAGTCATTCATCAGCGCGGCAATGGGCTGATCGACGATAAAGCAATTGGCCTCGTGCCCTTTTTTGAGTTCACCATGCTGGTCCCAGGAACCATTGCTGCTAAATCCCGGTGGTGTGACAATTTCGATAAAGCGCACCCCAGCTTCAATCAGACGACGGGCCCGCAAGCAATGGGTGGCGTAGCGCTCTTTCTGTGGATCTCCGGACCCAAAACCGTAGAGTCGGTGCACCGCCGAAGTTTCCGCTCCGACATCGAGTACGCGGGGAAGATGGTCTTGCATCCGCTGCGCCAATTGGTAATTGAGTACTGCGGCGTCGATATCTGCTTGACCTCCAAGTTCATCGGATAGTGCGCGGTCACGCCTCTGAAGAAAATCGAGTTTTACGCGTTGTGCATCAACAGACTTGTCTTTGGATTCAAGGTTATCGAGGGGCACACCATCAGCACGAAGGGGAGTCGCTTGGTGCTGAGCCGGGAGAAACCCATTGGAAAAATTCTCCATGCCGCCCGGCAAAACTTCGTCGTAGTGCATTAAGATATGACCCGGCAGATTGCTATTCTGGCTCCCGAGTCCATAGTTGATCCATGCACCCCAACTTGGAAAGCCTGCGCGATTGCGTCCAGAATGAAGAAACAAATTGCCGACCGAATGCAAAGGGAGCCCAGCCCGCATCGAGCGGATGACGGTCAAATCGTCTGCACAATTCGCCAAGTGAGGTAGCAGGCTGCTGAGCGGCAGGCCGGATTCTCCGTGCCGTCGAAATTTCCAAGGGCTCTGCAGCCATTTGCGATTTCCCGGTCCCTGAGACTGGATGTTGTCATTAAAGGTCTGCTTCCCGTCGTACTTCTTCAGCATCGGCTTAGGATCGAAAATGTCCACATGCGACATACCGCCCTGCATGAAACAAAAAATGACATGCTTGGCCTGCGGGGTAAAGTGTGGAATTCGGACGGAACCCTCAGTGCCGCTGACACCATTGGGTAAGAGGGCTGCTGGGGCTGCAGCACCCAGAGACAGTCGCATCATGGTTCTCCGACTGAGTTCGGAAAACTGAAAATCCGCTTCAGAGGACATACGTGAATTCTTTCAGGTTATAGAGCAAGTGAATAAGATCCTGCCAAACCTCCGTACTCTGCAGGGCATCTTCAGACGACACAAAGCCATGTTTGCTGGCCAGTTCTTTGAAGAAGTCGGCATATTCGCGGCGTTCGACTTCACTCGGCACTCGACTAAAGAGGCGTAGAAACAACGTTTCTAGCGACCGTCGGAAATCCACACTCGGTCCCGCTTCGTTCAGCAAACGCCCGGCATGCACTTCTGACTGCTGGTGCACCAAGGGATGATTCATCAGACCGAGTGCCTGGGACGGAACATTCGTCCGGTCCCGTCGCCCGCGGGTCATCGAAGGGTCAGGAAAGTTAAACAGCTCGAGCAACCTGGAAGGCCCCATCCGCGTCACCTTAAGGTACAAGCTACGGCGACCCTTCCCGTCGAGCGGACCCGCATAAAGCTTGCGGCTGTCGATGTCTTCCGGTCGGTAGGGATCGACGCTCGGACCGAACATAGTGAGATCGATCCGACCAGAGACTGTCAGCATCGAATCGCGGATGACCTCCGCTTCCAGGCGGCGCGACTGATAACGGTGAACCAAGTTGTTTTCCGCATCGATTTGTTTTCCTTGGGAGGTCGTCGCAGAAGATTGTCGGAAGGTGTCGCTTAGAACGATCTCCCGAATCACGGCCTTGACGGACCAACCCGAATCGACCAGCCGTCGTGCCAGGTAGTCCAATAACTCAGGATGACTCGGCTCATCCCCTAGATCTCCAAAATTGTCGACGGACCGGACAATGCCGATCCCGAACAAGTGGTGCCAAATTCGGTTGACCATGACACGTGCTGTGAGCGGATTATCCGGATGGGCGATAAGCTCGGCGACGCGGTGACGCCCGCTTCCGTTTAGTGCCACTTGGTCGGCAATCCGAGTTTCGACAGCCGCGATGAAACCGCGGTGCACGACGTCCTGAGGGGCGTTTACATCGCCGCCTGCGAAGAGAGGAACATCAATGCCCTCTTGTAGATCCGACATGCCGACAATACGTTGGGGCGTTTGAACTTCTTCTTCGAGTGCTCGGTAGGCGGACACCAAAGGCGCAAGCTTGGTCGAAATGCTCTGCTCACGGCCAAGTAATTTCAGATCGATAAACGCATTGATCCAGAAGACATCGGATTCTCGCGCCCTTCCGTCGGACCAGCGACCAATGGTCGTTTTCAGGATTTCACGATAGCGGTGTGCCAATGCATCCGGACTAGCAACTGAGGATTCAAACACCTGCAATTGTGGCTCTAATTCTTGCCAAGGTGGACGAGCCACATCGTGTGCAAAAACTTGCGTCACTCCAAACCAAGAGCGCGGATTGTCGAGCAACTTCTGGTACTCAGTCTGTGGCGTGTTAAGCACCGGATAGCCTTGATCATCCAATGCCGTGGCCCACTCCAACCAAGACCTGAGCCGGACCAGGGGCGATTTTCGAATGTGCGCCAGATCCACGGTTGTCCAGGCAAACTTCGGCGCATCGAATCGATTGGTGTGAAAAAATGGTAAAGTGCAATTGGCGATGACCGTCCGACAGACACTTTTATGTTCACCCATCGCCCGATAGCTGACAAACTTCTTATTTTCAGGTAACAACGGGGAACGCATGACCGCGTTCAATTTTTGCGAGAGACCATGCGAAAAGAATCCCGCAGGTAACAACTCGGTGAGAACCTGCGGACCGTCGGGCAAAATGGAAAAGTCGCCGGGATCCGTGAAACATGCTTCACCCTCCACAGCGAGTCCCTCAAATTCCCAGTGGTTCTTCTGATTCGAGAAATCTCCGAAGGAAACATAGTTCTCGCGATTGAAAACAACCCGGCGCTCATGTTCTGTTTCCATGGCGCTCTGAAATGCCTTCCATGGTTCCTGCCACGATTGGCCCTCCGACAGGTTGGTCATTTTCCGCCACACGAACAGCGGGTCTTCCATCTTCTCCTGCTGGGCGGCGTCCGGCTCCTGAGAGCTCAATAACTCATCCAGGCGTTCCGCAGAGATACTTTCAGCTTCGCGCATCCAGGTCGCCGCGAGTTCCCGCCGGATCTTTTCCTTAGCAACAGTCAGTTGCTGCTTGAGTTCGTCCTGCTGGTGCGGCAGATCGAGTGTACGGATCACCTGTCGCGAACTGGCCATCACACCCAACAAACCGTAATAGTCGCTTTGGGGGATGTCGTCGAGCTTATGGTCATGGCATCGAGAACAGGACACCGTGAGTGCCTGAAAGGCCTTAGAAAGTGTGTCGATCTGATTATCCATTACGTCCAAACTGATGTCGGGATACAACACACAGTCATCGTGTCCGGTTTCGCTGAAGCGGTAAAAAGCAGTACCAATTAGCGATTCGTTAATCCCTAGAGTCATGTTGACACGTGGGTTTTGGAGTAAGTCACCGGCGATATGTTCGCGAATCAATTGGTCATAAGGCACATCCTGATTGAAGGCACGGATCAGGTAATCGCGATAACGCCACGCCTCCCGCACCAAGTGATTCCATTCGTACCCCCAGGTCTCAGCAAAACGGACCACATCCATCCAGTGCCGAGCCCAGCGTTCACCAAACTGGGGCGAGTTGAGGTAGTGCTCCACCAACGTAACGTAATGCTTGTCCGTAGGGTCATTCATAAATTCGCGCGCGATGTCGAGGTCGGGCGGAAGTCCGGTGAGCATGAGACTCAGGCGTCGAACTTGCCGATGGGACGCTGCTCGCGGAGCAGGCGCGAGTCCATGAGCCTGCAACTTCCGGTGGACATAGAGGTCGATCGGTACCGCTTGCGATTCTGCCCGTAGCAACTCAAGGGCAGTCGAGAGTTGCTGCATTTCCGGCAACGGTTGAAAACTCCAAGGCACTCCTGACAAATCAACCGTTGGCGAATCGAGGTCGTCTGCCAGTGCGGACAACCCCTGGATTCCGCACCACAGACAGGCTCCTAAAAATATCTCGAGTGTCTTCGTCATCCGATCAATCCCGTGGTTACTCCGAAGATCGATTGCTGGACAATCTGATCGAGAACAAATCGCATATCTTATGGAATGCAACAATAGCCTGCTCGACGCGAGGAAAGCTGGAGCAACATTTTTGTTAATTCATCCAGTTAATAATAACATTTTCGTCTGCACTCTGCAGGACACGCCACCGACCTCAAACGGCTTGGATTTGGATGCGCGTTCGAGACGTCCCGGGTTTCGTGGCTCAGCGGAAAAGCTGTGGCCACGCGACAACTAACCACAGAGACGTGAAATCTAACAGCCAGTATCTCGATCTCGGCAATCATAACCTTGTGGCACTCGTCCCTGGTATGTGTCCGCTGGGAAAACAGTAGAAAAGTGAACCAACAACAGTAGCTAAAGAACGAAGGCTCCAATTCATTGTCCACTTACAGGTCTCGTGCTAGCCGCCTGAATACACGGCTCCCCAGAGACCCTGCCGCACATCGAGACCACCAATCGTTTTCAATTGGATCGTTTTCAAGGGAACGGGATCGGCCAGAGAAATGGCCTCTATCTCCTGGCGGTGCCCTGCCCTGCGGAGGATTGGCCAGAGCGTCGGCGTATCCTGCAGGAGATCGAGATCCCAGATGGCAAAGCCATTCACACCCAAGCTATGACTGTAGTGCCAACCCTTGGCATAATCGTTGCCGTTGGCTGCAATGGCGGAAAAAATATACTCGCAACCATGCGCTTTGGCGGTAGCGATCAGTTTGGGATTGAGGGGGCCTGCATAACTGGTAACGCTGTCTAGCCATCCTTGCTCGATCCAGTGTTGTGCATCGATGCCATGTCTAAGGTTCTTAGAAGGGTCACCAAAAATCCCAGCAGCAAGCTCCAAATTCCTGCCTTTTCTCGCGCTTACTTCCTCCAGCGCCTGCCGTACTTCGCGCACAAAGGCATTCAGATACCGGCAGCGAATCGTGCGCATGCGGGGATCATCAAAGCTTACTTTTCGTCCATCTTCCTTATATTCTCTGCGGAAGTCGTCCAATACGGGTTGCTCGTAGGCGACGAATTCCGGTCCACGAATAAAGCACAGATTGACGCCATCGATGTCCAACTTTTCCGCCGTCTCGCAGATAATCGAGACAACCAGCTGACGTACCTCGGGGAAGGCGTAACTGCCCGATTGAATCGGTGTGCCGTCCTGTGTCACTTTGCGGAATTGGGGATGTGTCTTCACGAAACCTCCACCATTGCGCGTTAAAGGGATTGAACCCAACATGGAAAGCCGAAACATTGCATCAAATTTTAAGCCCATCGAGTGCGCGTGCTCTGCGGCGACAGCTTGGGGAATAATCCCGTTGCTCGCTAGCGCGCGCAGACCCTGGTAGGCGGCCTGTTCTCCAGCGAGGTAGCGATTGCTGGCCGCGGTGATCGGCACCTCTCGTTCTCTGGCCCAGTAGGTACCGACGTTGCTCGGATAGTTCGTCAAATCTCCATAGCTAACGGCCCAGATGACCTTGCCCACATCCGAATCGCGATACGGTTCGATCAATTCCATAATATGTTCCCGAGTCTGATACTCATTACTCCAAAAATAGCTCAGACCATCAATGGTCGCCTGCAGTACGCGGGTCTTTTTCTGCGCGCGGTCGGCCTTTAGTTCGGCGACCTGCAGATCCGTGAGCGGTACCAGCTTGATGTAAGCAACGTAGGCTTTTTCTGCGAAAGGACCGCGGACCTTGCCGAACTGCAAGGTACGTCCGGTCAGGTCAGCTGTTTTGAACGGTGCTTCTTTAATATAAGTAGCGTGCATCGCAGGAAGGTTCGCGGCGGGCTCTGGCTCGCTAATGCGCGTAAAACACGGATCGTCGTTGAGCTTGACCTTCACAGTCGCCCCACCGTCATAAACAAAGTGAGGGTTCCAAAATCCGATGGAGATCGAATGCCAGCCCGTGACACCGAGCGGTAGCGTCACGTCGGGCGCATCGATAAACGAGGGGGCACAGATCATAGTACCGTTTTTCAGTTGGGGCTCGAGTGTTTCGTAAGGGACGAGTTGCCAACAGCCTTTCTTGGCTTGGGACGCAAGTGCTGTAGAGGGCTGGCAACGGCTCAGATCGGTGAGATACCGTGCGCCAGCCGCCTCCTCTATCCAAGCTTCGAGCGGGTTGAGCAGAATCAGCCCAAGGGCCAGAACCGACACGCAAACCGATTGCCTTCTCATGTGAGTTTTGCTTTCTTTGACAGATGGTAGTTGTTCCGAGTTGGCACCATGCTAGGGGACCAACTACCATCGCACAAATCTGCCCCCCCCCATGGAATGTCGTACTTGTTTTTCAGGGTTGCGACGGCCGAACTTGTTTTCTCTCGGCAGTTGACCCACCGCGGTTCTGAGTGGTGACTGCATCATCTTTCTGGGAATCCTTGACCGAGGCAACATCTGTCATTCGCATTGACGCTGGGATCGATTATGCTTTGGAGAGTCTTATTTACTGTGGGACCACAAACGAAACTCGTTTTCGCCTGGGGTCTGGCAGCACAAGTGACCCTTGCTGGTCTCTACGTTTTCCGCATCAACGTTTCCAGGAGCCTTCGTGAAGAATATGCTGATCCCAATTCTGTTTGCCGTAGCAACGGCCTGTTGCTGGGGATTGTACGGGCCCACCATCGGGAATGCGCAAGTCAAGGTTCCCCCACCACAAGGTTGGTCTCCGTTCAAACCCTATGTTTTCATTGGAATTGCCTACCTGGTGCTGGCGATCGGCGGTGGATTGATCGCCATGAAGTTGAAGGGAGATACGTTCTCCTATGCTGGCGAACACTTCGCACCCGCCAAGTGGGGATTCCTTGCCGGTGGGTTGGGTGCCGCAGGTGCACTTTGCTTGACAACGGCAATGATGACCAGTCGCGGCAACGCCTTGCTGGTCATGCCGATTGTGTTTGGCGGCGCCGTCTGCGTAACCGCTGCTTACTCCGCCTTCAAACTGCGGGAACAAACCACGATCAGTCCGGCACTCTGGATCGGCATGCTGCTGGTCGTCATTGGCGTAGTCACGGTTGCCAGGAACACCCCACACGGACACGCGGGAAAACCTAAGACGCCGGCTACGGAAGCTGCACACGAGTCTGCGGATCACGATTAAAACAACACAGCACAAACCGCTGCCAAGCACATCAAATTGTCCGGAGAGATATATTGCCCTGAAATACTCAGGGTCGCGGGAATGGTTTCCTTCTCCGGCAAGACAAAGTTGCCCGCTTGCCAGGCGCACCATAATCCGAGCCATTCCGGGGATTAACGCCGCCGGAGGACAGCAGAGTGTGGGAGCAGTCCGCGGTATCTTGGCAGGTCGCCGTGTTGTGATCAATTCCCAACAAGCAAGAGACCGTTGCTAGGATGTCGTTCGGGGCTGGATCGGCCGGTCGGTTGGAGAGCCACCTTCGCGATCGGTGGCGCCAACCACCTGTCCCTGTGGGATCCCAGTCCCAGCGTATCTGCCCGTATCGGTATATCCCCAATGCAAGAGACGGCCTCCTAGTTTGTTGCTTACCAACGGGGTACATCCCTGCTCTCTGCGGACCAAGATCAAAGTTTCCTCGAAAGCAATCTCGTGGTTTCAGGTCCTCCATCAAGTTCGGAAAGACCTAGTCAAACGTGAGGCAGAGGCTGGCCGTTCATCTTGGGAAGTTGTTCGTATGCACATCCCAAGTGGTCTTCACAGGTCCATGTTTATCCCCAAACAACGTGTTTATCCGCAAACAAAAGGATCCGCCTCACACCTGCCGCCACAAGTCGTCGACAGGCCAGGGCTCCCTGTCCGAACAAGGTATATCCGTGTTTTTCCCGTAGGCGGTAATCCTCTGCGGCACGTTTGGAAAAAAACGACCATCGCCCCTAAGACAACGCGGCGCAAACGCTGCCAGCAGACACCTGATGCGGATCAGAGCGTGTTGCCAGGGCCAACCAGACTCTAGCCGTTCGCGATCGGCCGGCCGAAAATGAAGTAGACTGTTTACGACAGACGCTGCCTTTACTACGAGGACTCACAGGAACTTTTTTTAGACAAGATAAACTCCGAGGCAAAAAAAGCAAAGGAAACAAAAATGGTTCGAGGATTGCTGATCGCCTTTGTGACGTTCCACTTTTCTTCACTCCAGATGTGCTGGGCGGATGACATTCGTGCACTCAGTCAGCACTTCCAAGACACCAGCGGGAATATCGGTGAATGGATATTTGTCCCGCAAAACAATATCAAGGAACTCTCCACGTCAGAACACCCAGGCCTAGCCACCGTTCGCGCTGGAGAAGTCGGCCAGGACATCAAGGGAATCCTGAAACATCCGATTGGCATTCATGAATATAAATTGCCCTGGGAGTTCCAACTTGGTCTCGCGCAAAACTTTGACGTGATGTGTGGCGTGGGTAACAGGACACAGAGCAATCATGCCATCGGTTTGAATGTAGCAGTCACCTTTTCCGACCCCCAGACGTGGCCAAAAGATCGCACCCAACGCCCGCCGGGCACACATGAATTTCAACTTTTTGTGGTCCATCTGGGTCACAACAGTGGGGGAGTGGGCTTGCCACAGTACACCCGTGACCCGCACCCCGAAACTTATAAGGTATGGGGACGCGGCGACCTGGATAGCAACGTCACCGGCGACTGGCAAATCCCCTACGTCTGGGTAGGAGACGGATCGATGTATGCCGGTCCAGCCAGTTATCAACATTATTTTCGCTGCGTGGTACACAACGAAACAACCTTACAAGTCGGGATCAAATTCAACGCCAGCCACGGCTGGAATCTCCGCTTTGTCGACTGCTCACGCTTCGGAAAAATTACCGGCATTTGGGAAATTGGACCGATCTTTTCACAGGACCGCTGGATTCCCGATGAACTCTGTCCGATCCTGCCCAAGGAGAGGGCCTACCCCATTATCACAGGAGGTAACTACGAAGCGGGCATGCAAGCCATCAACTTTCCTCGCCCGCAGCCTGAACCGCCAAACCCAACGTACGAACATTATGTGGACTATTGTGCTTTTTTGAGTAGTCCGCCGATCCCTTTTGAACACTACTCGGATGATTTCGACATTCCCGGTTACCTAGGGCAATGGCAGATCCAACCGCAATCTACTTTTATTGAGACCTACTCAAATCCTGGGCAGCTAACCATGACGCTTGTGGGAGTGGGCGCTGGCACGGGCTTCGGACCGGTCGGTGGCCCGGACCTTGATTTCGAAGCGTATCCACCTCCTTGGGAGATTGAAACATGCTTCACCGCACCCGATGACACCATTCCGTGGAATTATTATCTCAGCCTGCCGATTTGGAACAGTCAAGGAAAGTTGGCAGGGTTCTGGAATCCCGGAGTCCAAAACGATCCCCCAGCGGGTAAACATACGTTCGTGAATATGCTGCGGGGCAGATCGCCCGTTAACGTCGTCTTTGATCCCAAGTTGCCCCCCAGCATCCTTTCCTCCAAACCTCTCTACATGCTGATTCAAGTACTTGACCGTAGACACTTCCGGATGGCGTTCAAAGGGAAAGCTGAAGATCCCTGGTTTTTTTCCCAGGTTTTTGACTGCTCGGAAACGTTGGGGGGGGATGTGACAAAACTGGGCATGGCCACCTGGAGTACCGTTACCGGAAGACGTTGGGGGGCGGCGCCAGGAGCACCGATGTATCAAAAATTCATGATCGATTACATCCATTATCGCTATGGCTGTAGCGAGGAATAGGTTTGGCGGGCAAGCCTAACCTGTAAGATAAAAAGATACTTGGCTGGGGCAACTTAACTCACCGTCCGACGGTCAAGTTGTCATAAGGAAAATTGTTTCATCGTTGCTTCTCGTGGGGAGGGTAGGGCGATCACCTTGGTCGCCAGGTTGGCAAAAGATCGGTGGGACCCCTGTTCGCCAGCGGCATCTCTCGTAACGTCTCTTGACCTGGCCGAGCCGGGTTACAAAAGGGCCTCCCCGTGACTCCAGACAAGCACCTCCTTCCAGATAAATTTCTTCCAGACAAGCGCGCAGATCGAAAAATGTTATCCGTAGAAGTCCTCGCCGTTGTCTTCGGATCCATCGGGGTAGCCCGGCTCCATTCCCACTCCCGTCCCCGACTGAGACGCCTCCCTGGCACCCGTGCTGTAAAAATTTCCGCGCCAAAGAAATCAGCGCAAATGACACAAACATCGCCTGCTGATTCTTTGACATTCGCCGTTCGCCTCTGCATAATGACGCCCGCGCAGACTACTGTAGACTCTGTCTTTACTTACACTCCACCTGCCTACGCTCTACTTGTCTACACGACTCATTAGTTCCATTTGTCGTTCGCTGTGTGTCGTTTTGGTAGCTGAAAATTTTCTGTGTCGGGGAGCCGCAGGATCCATCTCAGGCGAATTAGGTAGGAAGATCCTCTAAGTCGTAAGGCCAAGGAATCGAATGATGAAATTAACCCGGCTGACCCAATCATGGATGCTGGCGATTCTCGTTTTTCAAGCTTTGTCTACCTTGGCCGCAGACAACTCGATGATAAGAATCCCTGGAGGAAAATACCGGGTGGGGCTTTCCCCCGCAGAGGCGGCCGCATTCGTGCAAGCTTTCGACGTGTCTCCCGACACTTTTGCACTCTTTCCGATGCGCAAAGTCGAAATCGAGCCTTTTCTTATCGATCGTCATGAGGTGACCAACGCGGAGTACAAGAAGTTCGTGGACGCCACCGGACATCCTCCGCCCGTGCTGTGGGTCGATTATGGTTATCTGGAAGACTTTTCATCGCGTCCCGTGACCGGCGTCCTTTATCGCGATGCGGTGGCTTATACCCACTGGGCGGGCAAACGCCTGCCTACGGAGGAGGAGTGGGAAGTTGCAGCAAGAGGAGAAGATGGCCGGCTCTGGCCCTGGGGAAACAAATGGCAGGAGGGGCTCTGCGTTCACGCCGCACCTACGGACATGCCTCCGACGATAGTTCCCTCTGACGTTGCCACGCATCCGGGGGACCGCAGTCCTTTCGGTGTCTTTGACATGGCCGGCAACGTGACCGAATGGGTTGCTTCGGGAAAAGCTGACGATCGTCAAATGGCGACGGTCAAAGGCGGAAGTTTTGTCAACTCGGATCCGTATAATTTTCTCTGCGCGGCACTGGAGGATCAGCCGCGGCTAAATGGATTCTTAGGCTATATCGGTTTTCGCTGCGCTCGCGATGCGGAGGATCGCCGCGACCCCACGCCCGCCGAGGAGATTGTGCCATTACGTTGGCCGATCGCACCCGCTGACCGGCATTACACAACGACGGCCGCAGTGCCGGAGGATCTCACAAGCCCTGAATCTCCTGAGACGGCATTGCGTGACACGTCCCTTATTCGCATCCTTCCTGTCGGATATCTTCCCGGCTACCCCCCAGGGTTCCTGGGCGTGGCGCAGACGCATCTCTGTCGCTCCCGCCGTGGCGCAGGGACCGAGACGGAACCCGGTTCGTTTCGATTCGAGATTCAAGTTCCCTATCTCTCGGGGCAGCGCTTTAATTTCCTCTTTGAAAATCTGCACCCCGAGCATGAAAATGGATCAGCCAAGTTCCACAACGACCATACGTCAGCAACCGTCACATTCCGCCAGCCGTCGGGTTTGTCGGGCCAGCTATCCCTGCAAGGGGGACTCGACTACGTGGACGTGGATTATGAAGCCCTGAATGACGGGACAACGCCGCAGCTCGCCTATGAACTCTGTTTCCAGCCGACCTATGCACCTCACTTTCGCGATCATGATGGAACACGCACTTGGCTCAAAACCGAACAGGGATTCGTGCGCCGGATTGAACTCTGGCACCACGTTAACCGGAGGATGTGGCTTCAGCAGTGGCAAGTCGGGGAGTCGGGACGCCTGGCAAATGGCAAGACGGGAAAACTAAGCGGTCCACTGATCGCAACGGTTTCCAGGGACGGCAAGTGGCTTATCGCCCCCACGACTTTCAGCCATCCGACGAAGGCTTTGTTCCACAACCGGGAATATTCCTGCTTGCACAACCAGCCGCAGGTTATCCTGGCGCCGGGAGAACAAGTGCGCATCGCCCAGCGCGTCTACTTTCTACGCGGCGGGCTCAACGATCTCGTCAAGAGATACGAAGCCGACAAGGCAGCTTGGATGGCTTCCCACTGATCAAGCGCAACCATTCCTCCTCTCTTGGATAAACCAAAGATTCATCACCAAAGGACTCCTCATGACAACTGTGATTCGTACTATGCTCGGCATCCTTTTTACCGCTGGATCTTTATTTGCCGACGTCACGCAGCTTGTCGAGAATTACCAAGTGATCCAGCGTGCTGACGATGATCGAGGCACATGCTGGGTCATGGTTCCTGATTCCCTACCTCAAACGACGCGCTTCCGCATCACGGTCACCAATGATGCGGGGAACTCCGTGATGGAACAAGAGAATGTTGCTCTGGAAACCGTGGGCGATACGACCCACGCGGTGATAATCCGCGGACTGCCCGTCGGTGGACCGTACGTGATCCAGTTAGCCGCTCAAACGAAACAGGCCGGCAACCCGGGTGATGCTGTTAAGTTTGGTCACATTCTCGTAGGGGATTTGTGGCTCATGGCGGGCCAATCCAACATGTATGGCAGCATTCGCTTGGAAGAAGATCTGCCCACCCTGCCCTACCTGAACATGTTGAACTTTGAATTAATTCGCGAGGAACCTCACTGGTGTGCGGGCGATCCACCGATCCATCGCTATCCCGCTGAATTGGGTGCCAGCAATATGCTCCAACGGCAGTACCCAGAAGCAACGGCAGACGAAATTGCGGAAATGGTCAAAAACAAAGTGCCCGCAGGAGGAATTGGACCCGGATATTTTTTTGCCAAAGCGCTCTATCAACAAAGCGGTGTACCGATTGGCTTGCTCCCCTTTGCAATTGGTGCCGCCTTGGCAGACTGGGATCCCGCCAAACCAAATCAAGGACGTTATGGTTTTGTGCAGAGACAGATCCAGAAAATCGGCGGCCGAGCCAAGGGGGTACTTTGGTACCAGGGTGAACAGGACGCCATCTTCGGCCACGATACCGAGACTCTCACCAAGCCTTCGAACATCTATCCCGTATCAACCTACGCCGCCGAATACAAAAAACTGGTGGAAGCACTGCGACGTGATTGCCACAACCCAAAAATGCCAGTCATTCTGGCGCAAGTTCATGGGCATTATCATCCTCCCTACTATCACGCAGAAGGATATGCGGACCAACAGGTCGAACAAAAGGCGCTCAGCGGCAACCTGTTGCGAGGCAGGGGTTGGGAGAAAGTACGGGAAATCCAACGTCTGCTCCCAGAAACGATCCCCCACGTGCATACAGTCCCCACGATTGATTTAAACGTTGCTGACGGTATACATCTTGATTATCCGTCCTACACCAAACTGGGGCCGCGGATGGCCTATGTGGCACTTCCCTATGTCGACCAGGCGGTGCCGTCCCGCACGGAGATCAGACTCAAATCCGCGCGCTGGATCGCGGGTGGCCAGATCCTCGTGGAATTCGAGGGTGTCGTCGGAAAGCTACTGGCCCCCGGCAAACCAACAGGCTTTACGCTCCGCAACCAGCAGACCGGACTGGACGAATCTTGGATTTTCAAGATCGAGTTCGATGCAACCCGACCTAATGTGGTGCGGTTACGGTCGAGCGGCGCGTTCCCCAAAGACCAAATGCAGCTTGCTTACGGTACCGGACCTACCCCCTACGCCAACGTGATGGACGAAAATGGTATGCCGGTACCTGCTTTTGGACCGATCGATATTACCGAATGACCCTGGCACCAGAGCGCAACGGCATAGGGCAACGCTGGTGCAGCGGAAGCTCACCGGCAAACTGAATGACTCAGGATCTTGAGGATCGTTTGGCAGGCTGCCGCCAGATATCGGATGCCCGATCAAACAAGTCATCAACGCCTGGGATCTCTCTACA
>JAKVBY010000092.1:14131-22110 GCA_022446825.1 Pirellulaceae bacterium | reverse complement strand
TGTTGCTCATTGACTAGTTCCGGACCATTTTGATCGCGGCACCAATGTAGTCAACGCCAGAATAGATGGTGAAAAGGACGGCCAACCAAACCGCAACCAGCAATGTCCAATCAAGCCATCCTGCGTCAGGACCAGCGATTCCCATGAGTACGACCAAGCTCGTGCTCACTGCCACACACTGAAACACCATTTTCCATTTACCCAGGGCACGAGCAGAAAAATCGCCGCCTTGCTGCTCAATAAATCCGCGCAGGGCCGTGACCAGTATCTCTCGGCCTACGACAATGACGGCAAACCACGCGGTAATCCCAGACTGCGGCTCAGCGCAAAGGAAAATAAAAGTGCCGCAGATAATGATCTTATCCACGAACGGATCCAAGATCCTCCCCAACTTAGTAACTTGGTTATACTTCCGCGCCCAATAACCATCGATCCAATCGGTAGAAACTGCAACGAGAAATACCACGAATGCCGCACCATAAACCTGCAGCGAAATAAGCACAAAGCAAACGATGGCTAAGACGAGCCTACCTATCGTTAATTGATTCGGAACATTCCAGATCGATGCCTTTTCTTTTTCGGTCGTAGACAACGAGTCCACCATAGCCTGCCTCACCTCAATCACTTGCACTCTCAAACATTGATCACAACGCCTACCAGATCGTAATCCTGCGAAGCAACAATTTCGCAATCAACAATGTCACCAATGGATAAATGGTGTTGATGCCCTGAAACGTAGACTGCCGCATCGACATCGGGCGCATCAGCATGCGATCGTCCGACCCAAACATTCTCTTCGCCCTCGACGGCGTGATCTAAAATAACCTTCCTTACTGCCCCTAGCTGGGCCTGATTCCAGTCAAACACAACCGTTTGTTGAGCCTGCATTAACCGCTCTCGTCGTTCTTCTTTGATTGATTCGTCCAGATGGCCCGCCAACTGCGCTGAAGGCGTCGATTCTTCGTAGGAATACGTGAACACACCGGCGCGCTCAAATCGTTGCTCGACGACAAATTCCATCAGTTCTTCAAAGTGCTCCTCAGTTTCTCCTGGAAAGCCCGTGATAAATGTTGTCCTCATCGTGAGACCTGGAATTCCCGTCCGCAAGCGCCCAATGAGTTCAATCGTTTCGTGCTTCGAAACACGTCGTGCCATCCTCTTTAGCATCGTATCGTTAATGTGCTGTAACGGCATATCTAAGTACGGCACAATGCGATCACTACTCGCAATGACATCAATTAATCGATCATCAATATATTTCGGATAAAGATACATTAAACGAATCCATTCGATCCCATTCACCTTTTCCAATTCTTTCAGTAATTCGACTAAACGCGGCTCGCCGTACAGATCCATGCCGTAATAAGTTGTGTCCTGCGCTACAACGATCAACTCACGGGCCCCATTGTCTGCCAACTCCCGGGCTTCTGCGACAACCGCTTCAATCGGCTTCGTCGCGTGCTTACCTCGCATTCCGGGAATTGCACAAAACGTACAGAGTCGGTCGCACCCCTCAGAGATTTTCAAATAAGAGAAGTGAGGCGGGGTAATCCGCAAACGCTGACGATCTGGAAGCGCGCGAATCGGTGCTGGTTGAAAAACATTGCGCTGCTCTTCAAGGTCTCCAACCAACCGATCCGCAACTTTGGTGATTTCTTCACGTCCAAAAACTCCCACCAGCGAATCAATTTCAGGCCGGTGTTCCAAAAGTGCTTCACGTTGCTTTTCTGCCAGACATCCAGAAACAATCACGCCACGCGTCCGGCCAGACTTCTTGAGCGCCAACATCTCGTCAATTGCTGAAAACGATTCGAGACGAGCTTGTTCGATAAAGCCACATGTGTTCACCACAACAAAGTCTGCGCCGTCTGGCTCCTGAACTAGTTCATAACCATCAAGTTGAAGTAGCCCCAACATCCGCTCACTATCGACGAGATTTTTAGGACACCCCAAACTTATAAACGCGTACCTTCCCTTCGTCGTAGCAGCAGGCGGTTCTCGTAAAATATTTTCGCTCAAAGCAAAACCTTGCAAAATCAATCTATAAATGGATAGTGAATGCCAGCAATCGCCGAATCGTGTTCGTGGATAATTATTCCTGGATGCATCGCTGGCCCAGAAAAAGAATACGGCCATGTCACCGGAGTCTGCCGAATCGCGTCACTACGAGAAGCCGCGACCAAGCCCAGTTCGCACAAGTTCTTCTAGTGGAAATATTTTATCGAAACAACCTTTTTGCCGCGAGTGGGCACCATCACGTCGTGCTACGGAGAAACTCGCCACCTTCCACAACCTGAGCCTCAATGTCCCTAAACTCGCCGGAAGTTCCACGCAGGCCCCAGAGGTCAGATTCCAAAGGTCAGATTCCAGATTCCTAGCGGATAATCTGCGTCGACTTGGTAACACGCTCCCCCAACGGTGTAATCTTAGCGCGTCCCCTCACCCGTTCCTTTGCCTCTGCTCGCAAAAGCCTATCGCAGGCTTGCACAAAACGGGTCTCTGGCCCCTGAACGGTCGATGACAATTCCACATACTTCTCAAGGTAGGATTGTATTTTCTGATAAAGCCGAATCTGGATCGCATCCATTTTTTTGCGATGGTAAGCCAACTCTTGACTTTGGTCTGGGCTGAGCTCGCCAAAACCGGCTTTCATTGCGGCTCGAATGATTGTCCGCGCCACCAACAAACGCCGGCTCGCTGCAAGAATTGCCGGATTCATTACCGATCCTCGCGTGGCTGCTTTAAAACTCGGGTCACGCACGAGTGCCCAATAATGCGTTTTCGCTCCATCTAAAATCAATTCCTTATAAGCGTCAATTTCATAACGAGTGGGACGCACAGCTTCAAAAGGATCTTGCAAGGTGCCAAAACCGGCGACCATCATTGCCAATTCGACGCGTGCCAACGCCAGCACCCAAGCAAGACCGCGACGTTCAAATTGATCGCCTGGTCCCAGTCCGTGTTGCGTCAGGCTCGTATTTTCTGGCTCCACAAATCGCGCCAGATTTGTGAATACGGCGAGCTCATCCCGCTCCTCAATTAACTGGTTAATTGCTATTAGTTCCTCGGACGTAGATATCTTCAGCAACTGCTCCAAACGGTACAAAGCATTGGTGTATTCATAGAATCCGACTAATCTCAAAAGGACGTTACGGTCTTGGGGGATCAACGCATTCGTGAACGCGCGAGTCGCTTTCGTTGTGGTCGAGGAAACTCCTCGCACTATCTTATTACTCCCTCAGTAGAAATACTTTATTTCTGTTTGCTCTGCATTGACGACTCGCGTCTTCTCAACTTTTCGACCTAACCCTACCGTTTGAATGCGACGGGTTTCAAACATCCAATGATAATGATGGCGACGACGAAACTCTGGAATGGATGACATCGACGTCATTTCCGGATCAGTAACTTTCGGCGTCTCAACAGGCATCAGAAGGCCGAACAGTCCTGCTGGAGTCCGAATCGCTTCAGTACTTTTCAATAACCCACCACCGTCGGGACCACGTCCATATCGCCCCCGCATCCACCAATGTAAACCCTGATGCAAGGCGCGCGATTGTTCAACAAGACGGCCCGCTTCATGACGCACCTTCACTACTTTTGCACGAATGGATCTTGCTAATCCGGATTCATTCAAAATCTCGCGTTTAAATTTTGGTGGCAAATTGTCATTAAATGCTTTTCCCAACAATTCTCCATCCTGATCAATCAAATAAACCGCTAAAAAACGATTCTTAAATTCACTTGCGTCCTGGATCGTGTCAAACGCAAAATCGAAACGTTGCAGGCGCAGTTCAAGAGACCGCTCATGTAAATCCGTCATCACGGCATGAAGCTCTTCTGTCACCATCGAATCATCCCAATCTAAAATCCGTTTTTCCCTGTCACTCAGCTGGTTTCGGTTTACTCCCTCTCCAAATTTCTTCAAATCGGCAGCGTAGCCCAACAAGCGAACTGCATTTGCGAGTCGCTGCTCTAAAACATGAAGCTCCCAAAAAAGTTCTTGGTAGCTCATGAAATTCTTAGGTTCCAACCGCTGACCACTCATTGCTGGGTGCGCCTGGGCAACTTGCTGAATTTCCTGAACACGTTTGACAACTGCTGGCAAAGCGACGACGATTTCGCGCCAGTGTGGCTTCCTCGACTTGAGCATCTCATCCTGCTGCGCCAAAGCTATTCTTGATTCGACCAACATTTCCGCAAGCGATGGCAACTGCCGCTTTTCAAGCAGTTCATCCAGCATTTTTAGCCGCGTTGACTCTACACGGGTCACTATTGCAACCAAGACGTCGAGTAGCGCCGAGGAATCTCCTGCGTTGTAAGCGGGAATCACGTCCTCCTCTAGCATTTTCATCAGCTTGCGATTCGCTGCTGGCTTTTGAGCAAAAACTGGCTGATTACCAATGAGGACACATGTGAGCAGGCCGAACAAAATTCTGACACCTGGAAAGCTGGTCATGGCGTTTTGCTTTGCAAGAAAAAAGGAAATGGCCCACGGCCCATTACATTTTCGCCGATCGCTAGAATCTTTCGTACGTATTGTACAGCGAACACCGCAGCCACCCACGAGTAACACGAGTAACAACCTAATCGGGCCGCACTTTCTCGACGTCACAAGAGCACTCATTCAGCGCAGAGCAAACACAAACCGCTCATATCGAGAACGCCGCTGCCATACCGATCGACTAGAATTGGTAACGAAAGCGTCTCTTTAGAGGCCGACATTAAATTAAGACAGTCTTCAAAGTTTAACGAATAGCCCATCTCGAAACAACAAATCCGTAGATATTCGAATCCGCTGATGCGATTCTTAACATCAAGCTGCTTCACGGAGCGAATCAGAAATCGACTTCAGCTTGATTACGTCCCAAAGTTCCTCTAGTAAAAACGGTTTTGAGATCACATGGTCTATCCGCATGGCATGCGCTAGGCCAACTTCGTCAGACCGAGGAAAATCAAGCATCGCGATAACCGACGAATTTGGCAGACGACTCACAAAGTCGCGCAATCGTGTTCTTTCCGAAGAGCCAAGAAGACTTTTGCCGTCCCAAATCCCCAGAACGACCCCCTCCATATGCGGCCAGTTTTCTCCGTGAACCCAAACGGTCGAATGGCCAACCAAACAACAGGCTGTAGAGATCGCTTCATAGCTTGCGAACTGTTCCGTTTGAATCGCCACAAGCCCCAAAGACGGCGTCGGCCTTTCGTTACTCAGGACATGCAACTCTTCTGCTCGAGTCGCCGTTCTGGGAAGCGTCCTCAAAGTCTCAGAAGATGATTTGATCCGACTGACCATCCCCGGAATTTGCGATTCCCACTCGTGCCAGTAAATACGCTGGACACCTGGCCAAGGCTTACCAGAACGCGTTTCTCCTTCACACCAGCTTCCTAAAAGCGCAACTAAATGAGTCAGGGGCGACAGAACATAAAGCGACTCCACCTCTGCAGCAGAAAACTGGCCCGGCCGCGATTGAGCGATGACGATTAATTTTGGGTAAAGACCACCAGAGCGAATCGCGGATACTGCTTGAGAAAAATCAGAAATGACTGTCGTATCAATATGCGTTTTCAACCACTGAACGCAAGGTTCAAAGGCTTCATGGTTCGTATCGCCCACCACCAAGACGTTACACTTTTTCATTTAGAGTGATCCTTACCTCTGCGCATTAGCTAAGGAGCTGCCGCTCATACACTTCAATAATCGAGCGTGCTGCTGCTGGATCGCCAGCTTCGCGAAGCTCCATCAACAGCGCGGCGTCGTTAAGCAGACGACTCAAGCGAGCCAACATTCGCAAATGCTCTGCATCGCTTTGCGAACAAATCAAGAAAAAAATATCTGTCAGAAGCTTGCCACCAAACGGAATCCCTTGAGGTGTAATCCCCAAGGTTAAAAAAGACTCCGCTAAGACATTCGCAACTGGCCGTCGCGGATGCAAGAGAGCAACTCCGTTGTCCAAGGCCGTCGGGTGTAATTTTTCACGACGCCGCACAGCCGCTTCTATTCGCGCCGGATCCCAAAGCAAGCCACTTTGGGTTGCAACATGTGTCATTCTAGCTATTACAGAACTCCGCGTCCGGGCTTGCAAAGGGATCTCGATGGCCACAATGGGCAACGACTGTGAAATCGACAATTCCGTCGTTTCATTACCTGAAGCCCTTCCCAAGACCGTCTCCACTTCAATCAATTCTTCGTCGTCCGAGACTCCGATTCGATCTTCTAACCAATGATGCACTTCCGCTTCTGAAAATTTCCACGCCCCACGAATTTTCCGCCCCGGTAATTTTCCACGATCTGCCATTCGCGAAATCTGCGATGGGGTTAAATGTAAATACACCGCCAAGGTGTCGATATCAAAGTCCTCGTTGGCCATACAACTTTTCTGCTGATCGAATGAACACGGAAAATCGATTTATCTGAGCTGCCTAAAGATAGGATAAAGACCCACTAATCCAATCGGATTCACTCTATTCTTTCGTTAATCTTCGCTTTGCGTCTACCTCAACCAAAAATCGGAAACATCACAACTCAAAGCTAGCACAGCAGCAGGGCAAAACCGACGTTGACTCTAACAGTCAATCGATCAACAATCCGTCAGGCTTGTTTCGACTGACGCTTGACACGAAAGGATGCGTGCCTAAGCGTCGTCCCGTGGTCGAATCAAGAGCATGTTTCACAGCGCTGCAAGGCAAGGAGGCCCCATGATGCAGCAGCTTCAGAATTCAGATTCAAACGGCGTCTCTCTTGGCGAAACCTTTCCACGAAGTCGCATCTTTGGTGCGGGTGAGGACGTTCGTTTTACCTCGTGTTGTGCCGATTCTCGCAAATGTCAACCTGGCGACCTTTTTGTCGCACTCTTGGGCAAGGCCCAGGATGGTCACGATTTTGCACAAGAAGCACTCGCTCGCGGTGCAACGGCCGTTCTGGCAGAGCGTCTTTTACCCGTGCCTGCTCCGATTTGTGTTGTACAGGACACCCGTGACGCTTTCGGGCAAGTCTGTCATGCCCTTGCCGGTCAGCCCACATCACAAATGCAAGTAATCGGCGTTAGTGGCACCCACGGAAAAACGAGCACCAGTGTTTTACTTTCTGCTATTTTACAAGCCGCCCAAAAGCCCTGCGGGTTGTTAACGAGCTTAGGAAGATTTGACGGTTGCCAGCAGCTTACTGCTTCACAAACGACTCCTCCCCAGGCCGAATTAGCTCATCAATTCTCACAAATGCTCGCGAACGGCTGCTCACACGCAGTTGTTGAACTGTCAAGCCGCGGTTTAGCCGAACACCGTTTAGCCGGTACCTCGCTGAGTGGTGCGATTCTCACAAATTTACGTCGCGACCATTTAGACATTCACGGGTCACTTGAAAATTATCGGCGTGCAAAATTTCGCATGTTCGACTTTTTGCACAAAACTGGCTTCGTTGTTACAAACGCCGACGATCCAGCATCTCAAAGACAACTACCAAAGATCGATCAGCCAGTCATTACTGTTGGCATACACAACGAAGCTGAGATCAAAGCAACAGTTATCGAACGATTCCCGAGTGAACAAACCGTGATGCTTTCTGCTGGCAACGATTCAATTCCACTGCGTACTCACATCATCGGCGATCAACACATCTATAATTGCTTGTCGGCAGCTGCAGCAGGCCTCATTATGGGAATCGACCTGCCAACCATCGTACGAGGACTTGAGTCGATCGAGGAAATACCTGGTCGCATGCAGCGGATTGAATGTGGCCAAGATTTTCGCGTGTTTGTCGACACTGCGGACACCTCAGAACGGCTGGGGAATGCTCTGAGAAGTCTGCGACGGGTGACGGATGGAAGACTGATTTGCGTTTACGGACCGGATGGCCGTAAACCTAGCGAGGATCGCCCATTACTCGGTAGAGCTGCAGAACGCGTCGCGGACCTGACAATCATCACTAACAACAATCCTCAGCACGAACCTGCCCTGCGTGTTGCCCACGACGTTTTGGA
>JAKVBY010000092.1:12635-14031 GCA_022446825.1 Pirellulaceae bacterium | reverse complement strand
TCGCCATGAATCCACTTTGCTTGCGTGAATTGGTGGACGTTGTCCATGGCGAACTCATTATGGGCGCGATGCCTCCTTTAGAGGGCGATCTTACACCCATCATCGCTGTTTCCTTGAATAGTCGTGAAATTGACAATCATGATCTGTTTTGGGGGATCCGGGGAAAGCACCATGACGGCTCTCGCTATGCCGAAGACGCCTTTCGCCAAGGCGCTATCGGCGCCGTTGTGTCGAATCGGCAAATTGAGCCCTGGGCCGGACGTTTTGCGATTCGTGTTGACGACTCGCAGCAGGCGCTTTGGCGATTGGCCAGCTGGATGCGTCACCGCTTCCAAGGGCGTTTGATCGTCGTCAATCAGACTGAGGAAGAGCGGTACATCTCCGCCCTGATCCATGCTGTCCTCTCCACCAGAAAACAGACCGCGGCAGAATTCAGACCGCAAAAACAATCAAAGCCCCTCGCCCTTCAGCTGCTAAACCTGGAAGAAGACCACGAATATGGGATTATCACCGTCCCCGCCGCCAATCGCTCTGACTTCAGCAATTTTTCGCACTTGTGTTGTCCGCACATTGCCGTTATTACACCCCTCTTAGAAGCCAAGGATCAAAACCAAGAGGGCTTAAACGCTACCACGACGAATTGCGTTGACCTACTTAACTCCCTGCCTAAAGGAGGCTGGGTTGTGGCCGATGGAGATACCCCTTTTTTACGCGAACTCAATAAACGTCAGGACATCAATATCATTTGGACTGGTGAAGATTTAGCCAACGACATCGTCGCTACTGACATTCGCTACCAAGCTAATTCAGTCGACTTCCACCTCGAAAACTATCCCATTCACATTCCCATTGCTAATACGTCGTGCGTCAAAGCAACCTTGGCAGCAGCGGCTATCGGAAAACTTTTCGACATTTCTATGGAACAAATCGTCAACCACCTTAATCGATACCTTGCGACCCCTCATCTACTCAAAGAAATCGCCGATCCTTCGCTTCTCACGAATCGCCATATGCTTGACTCATTTTTTGCGACTCAGTCATTTTAATCCACAGACTTTGCAAACTTCTGAATCATTTTATTCAAACGTCACGAGTCCCTCGATTGCCTATGTAACAACCAACATTGCGAGGCTTCGCCGTTGTGTCGGATTTGCGGGAACTCGGCACTACCATCCCCTCCTGGGTTGGAGCGATTGACTTACCAAATTGGCGGTTTCTGGGTCGACCGCCATGGTAAGTGCTAGACGGTGAAGCCTAGACTGAGCGCCGGAGTGGCTCGCGCCGCTCCGGCGCCAGGGAACACCAAAAGGGCACGATCAGTCAAGATCGTGCCCTTTCTTGTTAACATTTATTTTCTGATTCACGACATGAAGAACGAGTCGAGCAAACGTCGACT
>JAKVBY010000092.1:0-12535 GCA_022446825.1 Pirellulaceae bacterium | reverse complement strand
CCCTGCAACTGCAGGAAATGCCCATGGGCACCGGTTCAGTAGGGGCATTGATTCAAACCAGAGACAAGCGTCGCAATCATTTCCTTGACACGACGTGTCAAAAAGCCTTCCGAAAAATGCAACGAATAAGATACATCCACAATAAACTGCAGCAAGTCTGGGCGCAAACTAAAGCACTTAAAAATTTCTGGGACGGATTCGCGATCTGGATTGGCATCCAGCCAATTTCTATAGATATTCTCTACACGTCCCGTTGCTTCCGCTTCCTCAATCCAATTTAGATTGGGCATCGTCAACTCCTAGGTCTGTTTCTTACTTATTATCGCTGAGCGACAGCAGCTTCTTTTGTACTGAGTCCGCAATCGTACCAGCGTCTAAATAGTTGATTAATTCATCAATCTGAGTTGGTGCATTGAATCCGATGATCGCTGCAGTAACATGTGGATGGCTAAGGGTGAACCTAGCGGCTAGTTCCTTCACTGAATACTCTGCTACAAATTCGTCTTCGATCGCAGAACGTCTCTCAAGATCTCTGTGATAAAGGTCAAGCGGAAAAAATTTTGTCTTGTACGTATGGGCTGCAGGCGCACTTCCAACTAAAGCCCCACCCGCAAAAATACGGATCGCAAAAATTCCCATCTGTTGCTCGGCGCAACTTGCCATAATATTGCCATAATTCGCCTCCGGAAAGGACTTGCCTAACTGGTGACCCGCGCTTGCATTGACGAGATTGTACGGAAGCTGAATGGTTTGCAACTCACCTGATTCGATCACAGTCCGCAATGCTCTGGGCGTCCCAAGTCCTGTCATGCCAAGATGACGTACCATTCCTTCTTCCTGAAGTTGCTGCATCGCTTGCAATACGCCTCCGGTTTGCAATACGTCAGCCGGCATCAATGAAGTCGGCTCGTCTCCTCGCTCCACTGTAATGGAATTATGTATCTGCAATAGTGTGACTCGTTCCAACTGAAGTCGTTTCAGACTGCCCTCAAGAGATTTCCGTACATTGCCTGCAATATCCCTGAGATCTTCGGGCAATAAACGTACTTTGGTCGCCACATGTACTTGCTCCTGCGCGGAAAGTGACGTGAGCGTCTTTCCTAGTGACTCTTCACTACGTCCATCGCCATAAGTTGCCGCCGTATCTATCCAGTTGACACCACAATCGATAGCCCGCTGCAACACCACGCGCTGCAAGTCCTGTGCGTCGGCGGTCATTAAGGCCGGAATGGGCCCCGCTCCAAATGCGATCCGAGACACCTCCAACCCAGTTTGTCCGAGTGGCCGATATTCCATCATTCTGACTTATCTTCTGCAGTCGCCGTAGTAACTCGACGAACGATCTCTCCATCGAAGTAATTGATCGACATTCCAGCATCAACGACGACCGACTGGGCGTTGATCCCGGAAGACCGCGGGCTGAGCAAGAATGCTGCGACGTTAGCTGCTTCTTGCGTTTGTACCGCTTGGCCACGTGGAATAACCTGTTCGGCGTACAAAAAAGAATCAACGTAACCAGGAATGCCTGCGGATGCAGACGTCTTTAAAAGACCTGGCGCAACTGCATTAAATCGAATCGTGGAGAAAGAGCTAAAGGACTTGGCCAAAAAGGCCACCGACGAATCAAGGGCCGCTTTGATCGGCCCCATAAAGCCATAATTTTCACTTGCCATACGTGTTGTAGAAATTGAAATTGTTACCACAGATGCTGTATCGACAAGCAGTTCCTTGAATGCATTTGACAACGCAATCAATGAATAGCAAGAAATATCGATCGCGCGTAGAAACTGCTGTTTCCCCGTCTCGTGAAAGGGCTTCGGCCCCTCGGAATAGTCACCAAATGCGATGGAATGCACAAGGCCGTGCACGCACGCATGGCGTTTCCCTAGTGCTTCGAGCAGTTGTTTTATTTCATCTTCTCGTTCCACATCACAAACATGGACTTCACGGTCTAGAAGTAGCTTGCGTAAGCTTTCTCGACGGGCTTCGTTGCGCACCACATAGACAACATGGACCCCTACTTCTTCAAGCGTCTTGGCAACATGGAACGCTACGCTCTTTCGGTTGGCCACACCGAACACCACGACGGTTTTTTCCGCTAGCTGAAGAAAATCTATCGACATAAGTTAAAAACCACTGAGAGCTGCACACATAAAAAAGACAGCGTAGCGACTTCCTAATAGAAAACTCAACCCCGCTGAGACACGAAAACACCTCATTCCTACCTGGATTTTCAAATGAAGCTATGTCCTACAATCATACAACCACGTAAAATGGCATCAGGTTTCTAATGCAACAGACTATCGCTGCATCACGTCGATTGCCAAGGCTAAGGTAACCCGCCTTTATGGGAACCGAGAAGACCGTAAACACCAATCTCCCGCATCTTGAAAAACATACTTCTTGGGTTCTACGAAAGGCAAGCAATCTGCCTTACAGTGCAGCGAGGAAATCTAACAACCCCGTGCATTCGCAGAAAAAGCTGTCAAACATTCCCGCTCTACACCGGGAATTGCGGAGAAGCCATCGAACAAGCAAAGCTAAAGCGAGCCACCAGCTTGCCACCAACCGTAAGTTTAGCGGATAAAAAGAAAGTTCCGGCCAACCTTTCATCGAGTACCACTTCGGACTCAATCGTGTCACCAGGTTTCACCATCTTTTTGAATTTGACATCATTCAATCGTGTCGCTACGGGTACACCCTCACCGTCAGCAACAAGACGGGACAAAAGAATCGCGCCTGCCTGCATCCCTACCTCACAAAGAATGACACCAGGAACAATGGGGAAATCCGGATAATGTCCTTGCAGAAAAAACTCGTCTTCACGAATTATTTTCCGACAAACAATCCGTTCATCCGATCGCTCAACAATCTCATCCACCAACAACATGGGAGACCGGTGCGGAATGGCGTCACATATTTCTTGCGAACTCATGAATTTGAGATACTTTCTTTAGCTATCGGATTGGGCAATTCCGCCGACTTCATCAACATGCCATCCACTGCATTGGCCACAATGACCCCATAGTTAATCGCCCCCAACCACCCCGACATAATGATGCCCACACTGCCCGCATGGTAAAGGCCCGCAACCTGCTCGGGTAGATCACGGCTCACCGCTAACCCTTCGAATTTAGTCCCAAAGCTCGCACCCGCAACATGTTTGGTGTAATGCTCAAAAGTGATCGGCGTCGATGCCTCCACATGTGAAACCCGTTCGCGCATATTAGGAACATACTTTTCAATTGCATCCAAGGTCGTCTCAATCAGATCCTGTTTACTTGCCTCGTACTCTTCCGGCGAAAGCCCTGACCAATCTTTGTAATTCGCATTGGTACTCGAAACCACCAAACAGCGAGGTCGTTCGTTTGGACGCGTGTTTGGATAATAAAAGGAGTAGGTCCGACTGCTGATATCCCGGCTAAGCAATAAATCAGTCCGAAATTCACGGGCCGTCGAACTAAATAACAAATCTCCCGTGGACTCGTCAATTCGCTCATTGGGCTTCAATGCCATGTACACTTGTGTACTCGAATTATTGAGTCGAGTTTCCTGAACAGCATCAACAAAAGATTGGTCAAAGTGTTCTTCGCCAACCATCTTTAAGATCGTTGTCTTCAAATTTGCATTAGAAACGACCGCCCGTGTCCTAATTGTCCGACCGTTGACTTCAACTGCTGCGACCGAGTCATTTTTGACGTGTATACGATCCACATGGCAACGGATGCGAATATCAATTTCATTGTTTATTAATTCCTCCTGCATCAGCCCGATGAGTCGGTCCGTACCACCTTGAAACGTGAAAACTCCCTTAGACATAAAATTCGAAAACACAATTCCATACGTAATTGCCGGGTCTTCTAGTGTCGAACCATTCGCGTAAACAATCGGCTCCATCAACAGACGGACGACATCTTCACGGCCAGGAAAAAACTTTTCAAACAACTCACCGGTTGTGGTCGACTGATCGTCATAAAAATTCATGCCGCGAGCTGTCTCGAAGAAACTCTTAATCGCTTCCGGAGCGATGCCAAATGACTCAGTCAACAGGCGAGTAAAATCATCGCGATTGTAGGTCGTGGTGAGTGAAAACATCGGGTTATCAAATCGAATATTCTTGATTTGAACAATCGAGTCGGCAATCTCCCGAGTCCAATAACGGCGACAGCTCTTAATCATCCCCGCCGGAAAACCGTGTAGCGAAATGTCAAAAATATGCCCCGTTGGTCGCTTAAACCACGTCGCCATTCCGCCAAGTTTGTAGTGCTGCTCGAGTAACAAGACCGAGTAACCAGCGCGCCCTAGGACATTCGCTGTCGTTAGCCCGCCTAAACCACTACCAATGACAACGACATCGTATTCGTCTTTCGCCCCTTCTAAAAAGTCGCGTGGCATGGCTCGTCGGCAAGAAAACCGTCTCTAAAGGAGCTTTTTAGTTGCGAAGACAATGTTGATTTGCAATCGAAATACCGCTAACAATCGAACCTATGATACCGACGAAGCCTTGATCTGTCCCACAAAGAAATAGATTCTTCAGATGTGTTGTACCGTCAAACACTTTTTCTTTCGCGCCATAAACGGCACCGTTATCATGAAATGTAAAGCGACGGATCGTCTTTGGCGTAAACATATCGGTGTCGACGATATGCTTACGGAAATCCGGTACATAACGAACGGCTGATTCCATGACTTGGTCATACCAGCGCAGCTTTTCAAGCTCGTAATCATTTTCCGCCAGCTCACTCCACTTCCGATGGTTAGCGATCGATGTAACTCGCATCACACCATCCGGTAGACAACCGTCACCAGCATCGTAGGCAAAATTATTGGGGGAACAAATCACGCCGGTACGAATATCGCAAAGTTCATCTTTGGGAACCTGCCAGTGAAAGCGTTCAGAATCATTATAAAAAACAATGGTTCGGTCATGGCCTAGTTGCTTCGGTTCACAATCCAAAACCGAGACGGACTCCACAAACGACAATTGCCCTGTGTTTCGATCGTCCACGTCTGTGATGTCGTCGCACAAGCGTAACGTTTCGACCTGACCAGCTGAAGACAAAACATTGCGGCCTTCAACTAAGGTGCCATCGTCCAATTCAACTCCCACTACCCGACCATCCTCTGAGCGAATCTGACGAACGCCACTGCGCAGTTTCAACTCGCCGCCTAGCTCCCGAAATCTTCGCACGAGATTCTTGAGAATCAATCGAACCCCTGCAAAGGGCCGGGAAAGCCCCTCCATGAAAATGCTGCGAAACATAATACAGAATTGACCATAATCCATGTCGTTTTCACGGGCATTGCCATACCACATTAAGGGACACAAAATCATTTCAATTAACAAGGGATCCGTGATTGTTTCACAGAGTACCTCTCGGGCAGAACTCTCAAAAGCAGCCTGATCCAAATCGTTATATTCAATCAGCTTCTCGAGCAATCTCTGAAAATTGTCCACCTGAGCAGGAAACTTCGCCTCAATCTCTTGGCATAGCAGCTCAAGGCCGTTACCGAAATCCAGTTCGACATCTGGAAAGCGAATGGAAGAACCAATTTGTGGTGACAACGCAAAGTCATCCCAACGAAATCGCAGTTGTTTGAGCACCCGGGCTAAGGGACCTTGTTTCGTGCCCTTGGGAGTAAAGTTGGTTACGGCATGCAACCCCACGTCATAGTCCCGTCCACGCAATCGATAAAAAGAGTTCAATCCCCCAATCGTATAATGCCGTTCGAGAATGCAGACGCGCTGATCGAAATGAGTCAACCGGATCCCGGCTGCCAATCCCGACATCCCCGCGCCAATAATGATCGTGTCGTACATAAAACAGACGTTTGCAACGCTTCGGCGATCCACTACGGCGCGGCCAGCACACGCAACCTAGGCCTTCTGCAAATCCTTCATCAAAGGCTCTAAGTAAGTTACCGTACTCTGCATACTCGCGAGTTCGCCATAGCTTTCCTCAGGAATTTGTACACGGTGGCGTTTACGCAATTCCATGACGATATCAAGGAAGTCCATGCTGTCCAATTCGAGCTGGTCCCGAAACGCCACCTCATCTTTCAAGCCGGAAAGATCTTCGTCAGGGGCAATGTCTTCGAGAATATCAAGGATTTCATTACGTATTTCAGCAGGTGTCATTTAGTCGGTTACTCCGTTTGTTTCTGACAGTTTTCGTAAGTGGTCGGTTCCACTGCAAGCCATTTTTGTCTCTACATCAAATTTGCCAATCCCTTAAATACGACGGATGATCACTGCCGAGTTGATTCCCAGCATGCCAAATGAATTATTGAGGATGTACTCAGGTTTGTCGATCTCTTGAGATTCGTTTAATACCAACCCCGGCAATTCACATTCTGGATCCAATTGATCGACATTGATCGTGGGATGACAGACATTATCCTGAAAGGAACAAAGGTTCCCAGCCAGTTCAATCGCACCAGCCGCGCCCATCGCGTGCCCTATAAAGCTCTTCGTGTTGTTAATCCGCGTTCGTTCGGACTTTCCGAAGACGGTACGAATCGCCGCACATTCCTGCACGTCACCACTTCCAGTTCCCGTGGCGTGAGTACTCACGATATCGATCTGATCAGCCGCTAATCCAGCTCGCCGTAAGGCAAGAAAGATACACTCCGATTGTCGCTCGGGATTGGGCAAAACAAAATCTGTGGCATCGGTATTGATGGCATATCCAGCCAATTCCCCATAAATCTGCGCTCCTCGCCGCTTGGCATCGTCCAAGCGTTCCAGAACAAACACACACCCTCCCTCAGAAACCACGATACCACTGCGATCAACATCAAATGGTCGTGATGCCCGAGTGGGATCTTGGTGTTCTGCTAAGGCACCTTGGCTCTTAAAACTGGCAAAGATGCCAAACGTGTGAATACTTTCCGACAAACCGCCAGCCAAAGCCACGTCACACTCATTGAGTCGTAACATCTGAGCACCCTGGATTACCCCTGCGTTCCCAGCCGCACATGCAGCACCAATCGTGTAATGAGGTCCCGTGATCTGCATGTTCAAGGCAACTTCACCGGCCGGATTATTAGCAACTGTCCGCGGATTATGGTGATGTGACCAAAACGCAATGTCGTAGTCATATCCCTTCAGTTCGTAAATCTCGTTCTCGGTTTCAACATTTCCATGCTCTGTGACGCCCATATAAATGCCAACTCGGGACCGGTCGACATTTTCCCAATCGAGCCCTGAATTCGCGATTGCTTCATTGGCAGAAAAAACACCGACGCTCCCCGCTCGCGTCCCCCGCCGGATATCCTTTCTGGCTTGATATTTTCGGGAGTCGAAATCGCACACTCCGGCCAATGTCTTACCAACGTAGCGAATTTCGTAGTCCGAGACCCCACTTCGCCCGTTCAGAAGCGCATCACGCACCTCGCCCAACGAATTCCCGTTCGGTGCCGTTAGCCCGATTCCGGTAATAACGATTCGCTGGTTATCAGGTAGATTTAGAGTTGATTGAGCGGCAATCATGCCCACGTCCTTGCTTGGGGAGCCAACCTAGTGAAATTACCCGTTTCCCCATGTAATGACAACCTGTTGCCGTCAATTTGACGTCGCCAGGGCAGCTGCCAGTCGCCGCAATCCTTCTTCTGTCGAGATCCTTGGGACATACCCGAAATCTCGACGTGCACGCGAGATGTCAAAGTAATGGCTCCGAGCGAGTTGCGCAGCGAGAAATCGAGTCATCGGCGGCTCCGATTTCCAGCGCATTAGACCGTAAATTACCTCGAAAAAAGCCCCCAATCGCCTCGCTTTTTCGTAAGAAAGCGATTTTCGGACAGGTGGCAAATTGGCCAACGACAAGATTTTATTGATCCATTCCCAGCAATTCACCGCTTCTCCCTGAGAAATAAAATACGCCTGGCCACACAACGGCGAGCCTTCTGTCAGTGCGTCGGCAGCCTGAAGGTGCGCTAGAGCCGCATTTTCAACGTAGATCATGTCGATCAAATTCTGCCCATCGCCAACAATTCTTAAGCGTCGCTGTCGCGCGCGATTCAGCAATCTTGGAATCAAATGCTGATCTCTTGGCCCCCAAATCAAATGCGGTCGCAGCGCACAGGTCAGTAAATCTCCCGACCCGTTCGAAGTTAAAACTTGCTGCTCTGCGAGTGCTTTCGTATGTGGGTAATGACAAAGCCATTTCTCTGGATAGGGCGCTGATTCATCAATCCCATTTTGATCCGACCCGTCAAACGTAACACTCGGACTGCTCGTAAAGACTAATTTCCGCACACCATGACGTTGGCAGCCGGTAATGACGTGCTCTGTTCCCAAGGTATTGGTTGTATGGAACAGTTCCCACCGTCCCCACACACTCGCCACTGCCGCGACGTGAAAAACAACATCTCGCCCCTGGCAAGCTGCAATAACCGCTTGGGAATCCGCTAAATCTGCCTGGAGCTGTTCGATCCCCAGCGCATCCAGCGCCGCATAGCGTCGACGGCTTAAACCGCGGACATCGTCTCCACGAGCCACCAATTGTTCAACAATATAGCGCCCGAGAAACCCACCAGCACCTGTCACGAGTACCTTCAAGAATCAGCTTTCGTTTGGAGGACAGAACGATTGTTCTTGCTTCGGAGCTCGCAGATCATACTGCGCCGCTGACAAAAACACCATAAATGAGAGGCTCAAACTTTGAGAGTCAGAATTCAAACCACAACCACGAATCTGTTGAGAAGTTTTGTGGATCCACGACAAAGACCGCGACAGGCTTAACGTCTCCTAGTTAATTCCACCCACCGAACTGACTGGCCTGCGCACCAAAACCATTGGAAATCGAGCTTTGCCATCTTAACTAAACTCCACCCTGCGAGCTTCATCATCCAGCGAGTTTGACCAACCAAATGACACCGTGCACTAGAACACCGTGCAATCGCTCTTGAAGTTGAAACAGGACACCAAGAAAGGACACTTTCAGCACCAACTCGATTTCTACAGCGACGCGACAACAATAAACCGCGCGGATTATCCGATAGCCTTTCAACGAGCCCTGGACCGTACGACACGCAGCTTCCTCGTGGAATCCTTGGCCCAATTAGAGACCGGCCTCCAAGCAATCATGTCGCTACTAAAATCCCGGCACCAAAGGTAAAACCTCCTCCAAATGCACAGAGACCGACTCGGTCCCCTTGCAACAGTGACGGCAGGACATCGGAAAGACAAAGTGGGATGCTCGAGGAAGAAGTGTTCCCATGTGTTCGAATATTGCTGAAAACGTCCACATCAACCCGAGTTTGAATTGCATCAATGATCCGCTGATTCGCCTGATGAGGAACAATCATTTTCAGAGCGTCCACATCAACACCTTCACGACTACAGACGCGATTCAGACTGGCCGTCATCGATCGGACCGCCTCACTAAAGACTCTTCGCCCCTTCATTTGAATAAAACCATCATTCAAAAACGGAACCGATAGCGTACTACCATCTTCACCCTTGGCAGAAACCTCTGGTCGCAAGAGGCGGACACTGGAATTTTCTAGATGATCTTCGCCATAAAGGATGGTCGCGGAAGTCGCGTCGCCAAACAGAATTGCAGTATCCAAATCGGCTGGATCAAGCAACGGTGACAAGACTTCTGCCGTAACCACCATGACCCGCCCGTTCGGACGACTCTGCAAAAAATCATATCCTGCCTGCAGAGCGTACAAATACCCAGAACAAGCTGCGTTAATATCATAAGCCTGCAACATGGCATCGCTTTTGCCACCCGTCATACCGTTCAGTACCTGACAGGCCATTGAAGGCGTCACCACCGTGGGTGTCGTCGTACTGCAGATTACTAAGTCGAGGTCGTCAATAATAAGCCGTTCCTGGTCAAGCACATCCCAACACGCTTTAACGGCCATATTCACAGCATTCTGGCCTTCTGCGACCCAATGACGCTGCTCGATCCCAGTCAACCGAAATACCTCTTCCACCGTCATCCCTGGTGACTGGGCTAAAAGGTCGTGATTGGTGACATTTCGACGGCCCGAAACGGTCGCCACAGCGGACATACCTACTTCGAATGCGCGATGCTGAAATTCACGCTTGGGAAGATGCAACACATCGGTCGCTCGGCGTTTTAAAATCGGCTGCCCACAATCCTCTTGAGTCGTCGGCTTTCGACGACCTTCTTGTACATCACTACGAACGCGTACGAGTGGTGACCCAACGGTCACTGACTCTCCTTCCATGGCAAGAACCGCTTCCACTATCCCGGAGACAGGCGACGTCAGTTCAAAGACGCTTTTAGTGGCTTCCAATTGCGCTACAGGGTCTCCACGATCAACATTTTGCCCCGGCTCAATCATCAACTCGACGATCATGACACTTTCATCAGCCGGCCCAGAGCCAACGGCCTCAATATGACTAATTCCAACTTCTGCTCTCTGTCTCTCTTCCCAAGACAAATCAAGATTAAGCAAATCAGCGGCCGTTGATAAAACTGATCGAAAGGACGGAAGTACGTCAATTTGGTTTGCAAAGTTACATGGAACGTGCGTATCTGGTCGCGTGATGCGCCGTAATGCAACCGGGACGCGAGCCTTCTCGGCTACCGTGGCCAGAACTTCCGCACCCAAACCACACGTATGATTATCTTCATGCACAACAATCATTCGTGCCGTTTTCTCTGCCGAGGATAGCACAGCATGCGTGTCCCAAGGAGAAATCGACCGCAAATCCAAAACTTCCGACTCCACACCTACGACATCGAGCGCCTCTGCCACTTTCTTACACAGACGAACGGTATTGCCCCACCCCACGAAACTAATGTCTCTTCCACTGCGAACTTTGCGGGCGGGCCCAATAGGGACAAACTGGCGAGCAACATCCTTGGATGTCGTATTCGCTGGATCGTTCAAACAGTTTTTCGGATAAAAGAAAATTGTGGGACGGCTAGAAAGGAAAGCAGCATTCAACATACCGACAGCATCCGCAGCCGTGGACGGCATAAAGACATCGATGCCCGGCGTATTTGCTAAGAGCGATTCGAAAGTCTGAGAATGAAACGGCCCCAATCCTGGTCGATATCCACCACAAGCAACCATCACCACTACTGGAACTGACCATTCACCAGCAGTCCTCCAGTGCATCGTGCTCATCTCAGAGATAATCTGATTCAAAGCCAGTGGCAGAAAATCTGCGAACTGGAGAAAAGCGACAGGTTTGTCACCGACCAAACCTCGCCCAATCGACGTACCCAGAATCGTCGACTCCGTCAGCGGAGAGTTTTTCACACGGCTGCCAAATTCCGTACTCAACCCTTTCGTGACACCAAAAACATCTCCTTTCGGGTCTTCGATATCTTCCCCGAAAAGGCAAATGCGCGGGTCGCGACTTAAATGGTCTCGCAATACAGAACGAATCGCCTCACGCATGGTCAATTCGCCAGCTTCCTCATCCCCACGACGCTCACGTGAGGGGTGCGTCAGCTCCACGGGAATCGGTTTTTTCGCATTAAACTCCGGCTGTGGATCGGCCCCACCAACAGATTCCTCCTCTGCCGCCGCAACTAGCCTCTTGACCGAATCCCGAATTTCCCCCAGCTCACTCTCCGTAACCCCATACTCCAAAAGACCTTTCTCGAGACGAAGAATTGGGTCACCAGACTCAAAGGCACGTCGAATTTCGTCGGAATCGCGATATAGGGTCTGATCGTCGGCATTCGTATGACTCGACAGCCGCTCCACATCAAAAACCACAAACGCCGGCTCGCGCGACTCCCGCATTTCAGCAACGATAGGCTCTAGAGTGCTCGCTGCAGCAACCGGATCTCGACCATCGACACGGTGAATGGGACGCCCTAAGAACTCTTTTGCATCGCCATTCGGCAACGAATAAAAGGTGGCCGCTGAGGTCTTGGTCGAAATCGCCCAATGATTATCTTCAATAAAGAATAACACCGGTAATCGACTACGAACCGCTTCCGCACTCGCTTCCAAGAACTCGCCTTGCTGAGTTGATCCGTCGCCCATCGTACAAACTACAATCGGCCGAGACACCTGCTCCCGAACACTGGCGGCAACTCCAACCGCTTGCAACGCATGATTCGCAACCGGAACTACCTGGCTGAGCACATGCAACTCTCGGTGACTCATAAAGTCACTCATTTGCCTGCCGCGTGAACGCCCCGCCTCCTTACAGTAAAAAGTGTCAAAGAAGTCCTTAGGAGGAACACCGCGAGCAATTAACAATGCCTTGTCTCGATAGTGACAATGCAACCAATCACTATCGGTTAGATGCAATTGCAATACTGCAGAACCCTCATGGCCTGCACCAGACACTTGAAAAAATGCCTCTCCGCGACTCGTAATTTCCAATTCGAGTTGGTCGAGGTAACGAGATGTTAGCATCGCTCGGTATAACGCGAGCAGCTTTTGAGAGTCCATTCTCATGCAGTCCTGGTGTGCGGAAAACCGCACAATTTTAGGTCAGAAGATGCAGGAGTCTACTCAGAAAAGAAGTTCGGGAACACACCAATGTGAAATGAAAATAACAGCTGAAAACGTTTTTCCTGGAGTG
>JAKVBY010000091.1:19470-22666 GCA_022446825.1 Pirellulaceae bacterium | reverse complement strand
GCACCCCAGTTTTTGACCTGGCCTCCGTTTTCCATTTCCCACAAACGAATCGTTGAATCTTCACTACATGAGGCAAGAATATTGGAGTCGGAACGCCAAGAGACACCGGTGATTCCACCCCCATGGCCCTTGAGCGTCAGGTATTCACGGCCGGTCCAACCTTCCCAAACAAACAAACCACCATTGCGGTCTCCGGACGCTAACAAAACGCTATCAGGACTAAATTCGAGGGAATAAATCCAATCGGTGTGTTTACGAAGCTCGTGAAGTAAACGACCAGATTCTGTTGAATAAATGCGCACTACTTTTTGTGGACCTCCCAATGCAATCAAGGTTTGGTCCGAGCTAATATCGGCAGCCAGAACTTCATCGAGTTCGTCGCCTATTTCGAAGATTCGTTCGCCGTTGCGAATGTTCCAGACGACAACCCGTCCACGGGCACCCCCCTGGCCGCCACCGGCCAAGAGTAAACTGCCATTGCGGCTGAACTTCAGCACGCGCGGGATGCCCTCAGGAAATGGCAGAACCCCTAAAATGTCGAGAGACTCCGTGTTGTAAAGGAGTACTTGTTTTTCCCCAGCAACGGCTGCCAGCGGCCCCCATGGACTGGTGGCCAACGCCGTAATGGCCGTTGTCATGGATGTCCGCGTTTCCGGGGTGAGAAGTAATCGGGCTGGCATCGGTACAACTTCAGGGCGTTCGGTCGGCGCCGTCTTCAAGGCGAGGTCAAACTTTTTCTTTTTACTGACCATGGCTTTGCTGCCAGAATTTTCGAGCACACCACCGTCGATCCATTTGCGCAGTGTTTCAATCATCTCGTCCGGAATTTTTGGCGATTCCGGGGGCATGTAAGGCTGATCGTCGTGCGTTACAAGGCTGTAGAGATAGCTGCCGGATGAGTCCCCTGGTTCAATGACCGTACCGGAAGCACCACCCTGCATAAGGTTCGTGTAGTTGGTTAAATCCAAGTCACCACTTTTCTTATCAGGATTGTGACAGGAGAAGCATTTCTGCTGCAGAATCGGCTTGACATGGTCATCATAGGTGATTTTCGGCGGTTTCTTTTCTTGCCCAGGCAGCACCGAGGCGGCTCCAAGCAGAAGGATCATCACCGTGGGGAGTAAGGACGTGTTCATAAACCGCAACAGCATGTTTGATCTCCAGGAGAAGGTGCTTCCAGTCCGATCCCAAACCGAACCAACGGCAGGCCATCACACGGATGTAAAACGAAAGGTAGTGCGACGGAGCGGACTAAGGAAACTCCCAAAATCTAAGGTACTACTCCATTATGCTTGCCAAGGATCCAATTGTCCTGCAAGAAACTACGTCGCACCGGATGTTAGGTAGGTTAATGATTGAAAACAAATTCGCGAGAATTTAGCAGTGCCCAAAAGATGTCTTCTAAGGCAAGCTTTTTGTCCTCTTCCTGACTTAGAATGGAATTTAATTCCGCCATTTCATTCTCGTTTGGTACGCGAGTTAGACAGCGGATATAAAGCTCTGTGACAATATCTTGTGGGGTACGTCCCGCTTCGAGTGCTTGGCCAACCAAATTTCCTTGGCCAATTTTACCAGCCAGTGTATCCCCGTTCAGGAGGTGTAATGCCTGAGACAGGTTGGGTTCTACTTTAACTTCGCAGGCACACACCGAGCCGCGCGATGCTCGCCCAAATGCAGAAAGGAAGTAGGTACTTGTATTACCATTTGCAATTTGCACTGCACGGGCACCAAGAGGAAGACCACCAAATTTATTTTTGGTGTCGGTGACTTGGCTGATGACATCGAGGAGGACTTCTGCTCGCAGACGACGTAGTTTGGCGTGGGAGAAATTCTTCGTGTCTTTGGCGTTTGACTCATTCGTTGCGGTGCTTAACTGATACGTGCGCGAGGTGCAAATATCGCGTACCAGTTTCTTGAAGTCATAGTTGTATTCTGTGAACTTCGCCGCTAAGGCATTGAGAAGTTCAGGGTTAACGGCCGGATTACTGACACGTACATCATCAACCTCATTGATGATCCCTTGCCCGAGGAAATGGTTCCAGACGATATTCGCGAGATTGGTTGCAAAGTAGGGATTTTCTGCAGATGCCAACCATTTGGCCATCACCACGCGGCGGTCTTTACCGACCAAATCGGGAAATTCCCCACCCAGAAATTTTGGTGGCATGACACGACCACCTACAGGGTGATTTACTTCGCCACCACCACTGTTGAACACAATTGTTTCACGCGGATCCTCGCCACGTTTTCGACCGATCTGGGAAAAGAAGGCAGCAAAACTGTAGTAGTCGTCCATAGTCCAACGATCGAAAGGATGGTTGTGACATTGGGCACATTGAATCCGCATTCCCATGAAGACCTGTGCTACATTTTCTGAGACCTTCAATGGATTGGTTTCCATTTGATAATAATTCGTTGCGGCATTTTCAAAGGTGCCACCACTTGCCCCGAGCAACTCCTGCACCATCTGATCCATCGGCGTGTTGCTGGCAACTTTTTCCTGCACCCAGTTGTAATATCGCAACATGGGCTTGTAGGCGATTTGCTGGGTAGTACGAATCATCAGTAACTCGGCCCATTTCATGACCCAGATTTCTACAAACTCTTTGCGATTAATTAGTTCATCGACCACCTTGTCACGTTTCTGCGGATCAGCATCGGTGAGAAATTGGTGATATTCCTCGACGGTGGGTACCACGCCGGCGATATCCAGTGTAGCTCGCCGTAAAAATTCCTCGTCACTACAGAGTTTCGATGGGTTGATCCGTAACTTGCGAAATTTCTGGTGCATGTGTTCGTCGATATAATTCTGTTCTTCTGCACCATTCCAGACAAATTGGAGTCCTTTTGGAAGAACGATCAGCTGGGTACCAACGGTATGGGTTTCAAAGCGGGCCATGATGAATGCCTCGCCTCGGCTGCCGGCGGTGACGATGCCGTCACTGGAAATTGGTGCAGAGGTGTCGTTGTTGGAGAGGAAAACAGCGAGAGAGGTGACATCGCGATCAGTTCCGTCAGCATATTTGGCGCGAGCAATGACCCGTTGGGTGGCATTTTCCCCATCTAAAACCGCTCCTTTAGGATAAATTTCGACCGCCAGAACCTTTGGTACTTCGCCAGGGTCGTTGGGCGCGCCGGCGCGATGCCAACGCAGCAGCGTATCGGCATATTCACTGGTCATGTCAAAGCGTTTTCC
>JAKVBY010000091.1:17223-19370 GCA_022446825.1 Pirellulaceae bacterium | reverse complement strand
GGAGCGTCATCCGCATTGCTGATCGGACTAAGCACCCCATTCAAAATCGCGATGCTTGTGATGGCATAACAAATACGAAGGTAACCTAAACGCATGATTTTCTATCCTTTTCCAACGATACTCAGTTCTACAGTTGGGTTTTGAACTTGAGAAATTGCCCTGCTACCAGATCATTCTTCTGCGCCATCAGCTGCTTGCGCGGCTTTGGCTTCCTGGCGTTTTTTGGCTGCCAAACGCAGTTTTTCTAAACGCGTCAATGGTTTTGCCTTGGGAGCTTCCACCGGTTTTGCCTCTTCTTTTTTCGCAACAGGCATCGGCATCGGCATCGGTGCTGGTTGGTTTGGCTCCGGCGGCAGTGGTTTGTCGATCTGGAGTTCTACATTACCACCGCGACTGACAATGGGCTCACCGTTTTGTGTGATCGTCAGCTGACAAATGAGCCCGTGTTTTCCTACAGGGCTTTCCGGATCGGTCTTTAAACTAAAGATTACTTCTTGCGTCTCTTTGTTGAATTCCAAAAAGGTGGTCTCAACTTTGGGAGGTATGCCTAACAGTTCTGCTTTGGCATTTCCGTCAAATGGCGTGGTGTGATTGATCTTGCAAAGCACCTGAGCCTCCTGACCTTGCTCACACGAAGCCCGCTGCAATTCAAAGCGGGCATACGCATCGGCGACTTCAAGTTGGGCTAATTGCGACGAAGCCCACATGCCGCCTGAGCTTGCCAGAGCAAATACCTTCCATTTTTTGATTTCAGCCCCACCATTCGCATTGATTGGATAAAGCACTTCGGTTTGGCCTTTGGGAATATTCACCGAACTTCCCGCACCAACTCCCGGTGGTCGGAAGGGGAATTGAACGTTGATAGCTTCGTCCCATCCTTCTTTTTTATGGGCCACCACCTTGAGTTGCATCGAGCCGTCACGAACCAGTGGAACCTGCGGCTCGATAATTTCGATCTGGAAAGGAATCTCATCAACAACCGCGATCGCCAGACGATCCACGTCTTTCCATCGATAGAGGGACTGTCCCGGCGCGGCTACGATATAGTCGGCGCGATTACGAAAACCACCACGGATATTCTGATTGGGATCGGCATGCTTGGCAGTGAAGTCGATTAGTTTTCCCGAGAGTGGGGCATCCGCAGCTGCCTCAAAGACTACAGGCATGGAACTTAAATTTGCCGGCATTTGTTCGCAAATCATTTGCATACCTTCTGGCAAGTCATTTCCTTCCAATACCAGCTCGCCGCCAAAGTTTGTCCGACCGGCATTGATCAAAGTGGCAAACCGGTTGCCCCGTGCAACGTAAATCTGTTGACGGTATTGTCCATAACGTTCCACACGGGGGATGCCGAGAGTCAAAAGCGGTTTAACCGGTTGAAACTCAATGCGGTAAACCAAATCGGGTCCACCACGACCAAGGTGATCGGTTACGCGCACTACATATTCAGCGTCTTCGGGCGCCGAAAAGCGAAAGTAGCTATCCGGACCACGTGAGTCGTCATTACCAGCGATGCTACGACCATCAGCAAAGTAGATGTTCATGACCGGGTCCAGTGCGGAACGAATACGGCGGGCAAAGCACTCGACTTCAAAAACTTGCCCCTTCTTTGCGGCAAACTTAAAGCAGTCGATGTCTTTCGGTTCCTGAATGATTCCGTTGAAGGCCAGTGGTAGCTCTACTGGAGTTCCTTGTGCGATTTCGTTATTCGGCTCCTGTTCAAAAGCGTTGCCAAACTCGAAAAGGCGGAACTGATTCGATGTTGGGGCAATGCCGTGCTCGTCTTGAGCAAAGAGGCCAAAATCGGTGACTTCACTCGTCGGTAGGGTGAATTTCTGTGTCAACTCACCTGACGGAACTCCCAGGAATCGTACTTCGATTTCTTCCCCCATTTTGCCTCCCGCCGGGTAGACTGCCGTTGGGCGTGGAAAGGTTCCCACGTGCAAGCGATAGTTGTTGCCGCCTGCATAAGCACTTTCGCGAACTTCAATGATGTATTGGCCATCTTCTGGTGCGACGACTGAAGCAAAACCGTCTTGCAATGCTAACGCAGAGTCATCACTTGCCGATAATTCAAATCTCTTATTGTCCAAAATGGCAACATACGGATCAAACATTGCGGTGCTCAACCGCATAGCCACGACTTC
>JAKVBY010000091.1:15528-17123 GCA_022446825.1 Pirellulaceae bacterium | reverse complement strand
CCCAGGCGTGGAGAAGCTGCAAAGAGGGGCACAGTCGTGGTTGCTAGAGCTGCAAAAAGCAGTAAAACTCGGCTTATACGATCGCGACGCATGTTGATTCCTCCAGCTACCTATTTAAATGCGGGCCACGCTTATGGAACGCGGCCCGCATAAGTGGTTTTCAGTTTGCGGGCAAATTAGACAATTAATTCCTTGCGTACTTTGCCGCCATTGACGATCTCGATTGGACGGTCTCCCGGTGCCATGAGTTCTTTGTCAGCGACAATACCGAGTCGATCATAAATCGTCGTTGCCCAATCTTCTACGTTTAAAGCGTTCTCTTCGGGCTCACTGGCTGTCGCGTTGGACGAACCATAAACAATACCGGGTTTAATGCCGCCACCGGCGAGTACGACACTGAAGACCTTAGGCCAATGGTCGCGACCTGCGTTGCCGTTAATTTTGGGGGTACGCCCAAATTCGCTGGCAATACAGACTAAAGTTGACTCTAGTAAGCCACGACGATCTAAGTCACGGATCAGTGTGGCAAACGCTTGGTCGAATGCCGGGACTTGTCCACGAATTCCGCCTTCAATGTTGTTGTGCATGTCCCAGCCACCATAAGTGGTTGTGACAAATCGCACACCAGCTTCCACCACTCGACGACAAAGGAGCAAACGGGCTCCCGCTGCGTTGCGACCATATTCGTCGCGCAATTTGTCTTCTTCCTTGTTGATGTCAAAGGCTTCACGTGCTTTTTCAGAACTAATCATCGCGTAAGCTCGATCATAAAACGAATCGACAGCATCAAGCGAATCCGACTCTTCTTTTTGACGGAAGTGATCGTTAACCACATCGAGAATGCGCCGTCGTTTGGTGAAGCGCGTGTCATCAACACCATTCGGAAGGTTTAAGTCTCGAACCTTGAAGTCACCACTTGCAGGATCGGCTCCTAAGCTAAAACCTGCATAAGAGGAGCTAAGATAACCAGTACCGGCGAATTCGTTTGGCTGATTGGGCACACAAACATACGGTGGCAAATTATTGCGCGGGCCAAATTCATGGGAAATGACGCTACCCATGCTGGGGAACATCAGGGCTGGACTTGGTCGGTAACCCGTGAACATGTTGTGCGTACCCCGTTCGTGGGCTGCTTCACCGTGGGTCATCGAACGACAAATCGCGATTTTGTCCGCAATCGTCGCTGTCTGTTTCCATGTTTCGTTAATACGAATGCCTTCCACATTGGTATCGATGCTATTCATCGGGCCGCGATATTCAATGGGCGCAAAAGGCTTAGGGTCAAATGTTTCCTGATGGCACATGCCACCGGGCATGTAGATGAAAATGACCGACTTGGCCTTTCCTTCTTTGCTCTTGTAGTCCTTCAAATCGGCTTGAGCTTGGAGCTTTAAAAACTCTGGTAAAGTCAATCCAAGACCACCAAGGAATCCTACGTGCAAAAAACCGCGGCGACTAATATTGTTGCCAGCACATTTCATCAGAGTCTCTCCGTAAAGGGTTGATCAAAATTGCGAGATGCCATTTACGCAATGTGAACAAACATAATTTATTCTAGTTAAACATTCGTTTGACGATATTTTTACTAAGCTTAG
>JAKVBY010000091.1:0-15428 GCA_022446825.1 Pirellulaceae bacterium | reverse complement strand
GGCACCGTGACGGCAGGAAGAGGGACAATCGGGAGCGGCTCACTCGCTTTTTCAAAAGGCTCCAGTTCTTCGCGAAGCACCAATACATCCGAAGGTGCTTTGATCCCGATACGTACCTTATCACTGCCGATGCGGATCATGGTGAGAACGATCGAGTCGCCCAAGCGAATGCTTTCGCCTTCCTTCCGTGAAAGAACGAGCATATTTTGATTCCTTCCCTAATAAACGTCCCTGTTGTTTGGTAAGAAGATGTCGGCAATTTCTGTCTAGTGAATTATCGCTTGGCAATGGCACTTGGGATTCCTATGCGACAACTGAAAAAAAACCTTGAGTTGCCCATGTTTTGCAGTCTGTTCTGCCTTTTGCCGAGTGATTCACCGGGTTTCTTAGGGGGTACGATCGTACCCCCCCAACGCAATCAGTCCGAACGTCTGGATCATGCCGCAACGGCATGCAAACGTGGAGCATTTCGTAGTTCAAGTCGGTGCGCCCGTTCACCACTTGAATCATAAAACAGAATCGTGTTCTGGTCGGTTTCCCAAACTGCCATCAGTTTGACACTGCGAGGACCGTGCAGGCAAAACAAAAGTCCGCACGGGTCTCCACAGCGTATCAGAATCCGTTCTGTCATTTGAAAAGCGCCGGTTTCAAGCTGATTTAAATCGCAAAGTATTTCATGTACGTAAGTTCGTAAGTCTGTAAGATTCTTCAAGCATTCGCGTTTAGCCATAGACGAGAAGGTCTCCTCGAAACAAACGAGTGTGTGGGAAAGATGTTAGCGCAGCTCTCGACTGCACTGACAGTTGGCAAGACATACTATCGGCAGGATGGGAAGGAAAAGCTTACTGGGATATCTGGGTTATCCAGGAAGTTTTTTCTGTTTTTTTTGTGGAAGCTGCGGGTTACAGCTTTTCGGGCCGGGCGAGTTGATACTGGCCGGTAGTGAGGTATCAATTGTCTTTGGCAATCGTCGCGTATTTCTCAAACTCTTGAGCAATTTGGGCTTGCTCAGCATTGCCAGCATGAAAAATTACACGGTAATAAAGTGAAAAAGACTCCCCTTTATTTAAGCGGTGTGATCCATCGTAATTTTCCTTATCACCGTAAAAGTCACCCAGACCGAATGGGTTGGCGGCGAATAACCCGTAAGTACGTACGTGCCAATGGGTCGGGTAACGAAAGCTATGTGGGTGATTCAGAATAGCAATTCCCGCTACGTTGTCGCCGACCGGTCCTGAATAATCGACCCAAGCGGCTGGCTTTCCCCAAGCGCCTTTGTCGCTTTGGTCTTCGCTATTGAGAATCGTGCCCCCTGGTTTTAAATCGACACGCATGGTTCCCGCGACGCGGAGGCCGAAAGAACCTTCTTTGGTGTCACCGAAGGTCACTTCCTCAATTGCAGCAAGGGTAATGTCAAAGTCAATCCACCGAAATTTGCTGTTGGCCCCAAAGGTAAGGGTCCGTGTATCTTCGCAAAGCTTCGTACCGTCCGGGGCGATCCAATCATTACGAGATTGAATCATCGCGTCGCGGCCCCCACGCAATTTGAGAAACTCGCGATGCTCTATGTTCCCATTATCTCCCTGCTCGTGCCAAAAACTGACGCCGTTGACGTCGCCGTGAGTGAACCAAAACGAGCGATGGTGATGGTGATCGGATGCTTCTGTCGCGGTGGCTTCCCGCATGGGGTATCCACGGGTCATCTCCGCACCGTCGGGTCCAACGACGGGCCAGAGGATCGGTTTTGCCCCGGATTTCACCAAATAGCGAGTAAACAAATCGTCATTTAGTAAAACGTCTATTCCGTCCTTGGTTTCTTTAAGCTCAAAGGACTGGGCATGGAGTGGTTCGTGTGAAACCCCAAACAAGCACAAGACGATGGTGGGCAGGGAAAGAATNTGCTTCATCGTTGAGTCCCTCGGAATAGATATAGATAAGGTGTCANANNNCCGTTTGGGATANGGGAGCAAGNTCNANTGGTNATNGTAACGCACCAAGTCACGCGTTGCCAGTTGCGCCGGTTGNGATGCTTGNCCAAAACNTCTTGCCGAAANTATCGCAAGACACTGAAACGAATGCACTTNCTGCAGGTCGTGCGGGGACNGAANAATTTCGGATTAGCCAGCTTTTTGATTTGTCGGGCGGACTGCTAAATCGACTTCCCGGAGGTATTCGGGCAGAGAAACTTCGCGGAATTCACCCGATAGGAGAGCACCCGCTTCTTCAATCCGTTGACGATCTTTACTAGAAAGCTTGCCGCTCAAAGTATGAAGACTACGAGTTAACTGTGTTTTTTTTCGCAACAGCCCGCCCACAACGACTTGTCGGGTGACTTGCTTGGGAAGAAGACCGCGATCAGCAAGGTGTCCATTGACGATTAAGCGAGCAAAGGGAGGTAGGGTGTGTTGCCGCATGCTACTGAGTTGGATCGACCAGTCGGCAAATTCTCGATAATCACTAGCGATTTTTGCGGTGCGGGCTGTCTCTCCTTGAACGGTGTAAGTTACGGGGCTCCCTTTGCATTCAAGGAGATGCTCTGTTTCGTTGAACGAAATCTCGAGTTCTGGCGCGATCAAGGAGACTTTTCCTTCGCGCAGGGCAAAATTCTTGACTTTGCCGATGAAACTTTGCAATTCTTCCGTGGTAATTGTGGTGCGAAGTTGTTTTTTTGTGTCGATCAGGTCGAATTTTCCGCGACGCTGGTCATAAATGGTAATCTCGTTTTGCGGAGCCAGCATGAAGTCATACACCCGGCCGTTGGAGAAGATTGTTAAGTATTTTGCAATCGGTGGCTGACCTTCTCCGACGAGAATTTCGGTGTCTACACGCAATTCTTCTGCACACAACCGAAAGGTTGAAAGGAATGCTCCCAGAACCACGAGCGCCACGAGCCACCGAGTATTAACCAGTCGAACATTAACCAGCATGATTTGCATCCTTGCTGAAGACGTTTTAGAGCATCGCCTATCTGAACAGCGGGAAGAATACTGGATGGCCGTCGCAAACGTCTAGGGCGATCGACAACTCAGAATGGCACCTTACACACCTGGATTGGGAATCCGCACTCTAGCGAGAGATTTCAGATAACTCGAGAAAACTAAAGAGTTTGCAACCGAGAACGCCAAAACTAAGGCTGGCGGTACGATTTACGCGTCGCAACGATCCAAGTTGCCAGGGCACCGGACAGGAAGCCCAGCGCAAAAATAAGGACAAACGACGTACTTTCTGTGTTGGTAACGTGAGCAAGTAGTTGCATGGCGGTATTCATTAAAATCTGAGAAGTATCTAAATGGATTAGAACCAGTATTATAACGGGGAAGGGAAGGTTAAGGCAATCGGTTCCAGACCGGAGTTCCAGAAGCTGGCGGCGAGAGCACATTTAAAGCTTGCCGGGGGGCAGCAGCGAAATTCGGAATACGCCGGATGGCGCAGCTGCGCTAGCCTATAATTGGCTTGAGCCATCATTTTATCTCGATTAGAAACAGCAGGTCAATTAGTCGCGTCGATAGAATTTCTGGTGTTTGAAATGTGTTCACACGCATGTTCGCAAAACTTTTGTGACCCAGGCGTTAGGTTAGTCTGGTAAGAGGGAATCAGGCCTGTGGCGTCAACTCAAAGGATTCTTGTAACGGGTGGTGCTGGCTTTCTGGGCTCCCACCTCTGTGAGCGTTTGGTAGATGCGGGTGAAGACGTCATTTGTTTGGACAACTTTTTCACCAGTCAAAAATCAAATGTTGTTCACCTCCTTGACCGACCCAATTTCGAGTTGATTCGGCATGACATCACAGCCCCTATCTGGCTTGAGGTGGACCAGATCTACAATTTGGCATGTCCAGCGGCACCGGGACACTATCAGTTCAATCCGATCAAGACGGTAAAGACTTCGGTACTTGGCGCCATCAATGTGCTCGGAATGGCAAAGCGTTGTGGTGCGCAAGTGCTGCAAGCTTCGACCAGCGAGATTTACGGTGACCCAGAGGTACATCCTCAACCGGAAACTTATCGGGGAAATGTCAATCCGGTTGGCCCCCGTGCTTGCTATGATGAGGGCAAGCGAGCGGCAGAAACGCTGTTCATGGATTATCACCGGATGAATCGTGTGAAAATTCGGATCATTCGTATCTTCAACACCTATGGGCCAAGAATGCATCCGTTCGATGGTCGTGTTGTCTCCAATTTTATACGTCAAGCTCTGAGCGGTGAACCTTTGACTATCTTTGGGGATGGTTCTCAAACGCGCTCTTTTTGTTATCGAGATGACCTTGTTGAGGGTATGGTTCGGATGATGAACGGTCCGGTAGACTTCATTGGTCCCGTGAATCTGGGGAACCCAACAGAATTTACGATCCGATCTCTTGCTGAACAGGTCATTGAACGAACGGGGACCAAATCAGAAATCATCCACGAGTCATTGCCCGCCGATGATCCAGTCCGCCGCCGGCCGGACATTACCCTCGCCAAAGAGAAACTTGCTTGGGAGCCGACGGTTTCGCTCCATGCTGGGTTAGCCGAAACGATCCGTTGGTTTAAGGGGATCAAGATCAGCGAATATCGTCCACCGACCCCGAACTACTAGGTGTTGCAGGTGGCCGCCTGCGGCAGTGCTGGGCGGGAAATTGTCAGAACTCTAGCAATTTTTGAGGCGCTCGCGGGCTAATTTTTTGGTTCAACGGCAATGAGGACTTGGACTGCACCCGCTGCCTTGGCGGCTTCCATGGCTTCCAGAAAGTAACGATGTTTTGCATCTTTGTCCTGGCGAATGGCGACCGATTTCTCTCTTTGGGGAAGCAGTAATTCACCAATCCTCACTTGCAGCTCAGCTCCTTCCAGAGGCTCGCGATTGACCGAAGTATTTCCATCGACATCGATCGTGATCACAATCGGGTGATGGTTGACCACCGCATCGTTGGCTTGAATCCTTGGCAGGGAGAGCGGAACCGTCGGAGTCAAAAATGTTGAACTAAGCATGAAAAAGATCAGCAGCAGGAAAATGCAGTCGATGAGCGGACTCATTTCCAAGCGAACTTTTGGGCGTCTTTGGCGACAAATCGTCATCCCCGGTACCTCAACGGAAGGCGCAAGATTTTTGGATCACGGAACTCAATTTCATTAGGTCTTGCCAGGTGTTGTAAGCTCGTTAGGAGACGAAATTGGAGCGGATTTCTTGTCTAGGATCGAGAGCTTTTCAAGGTGGACGCAAAACCAATCCATCTCCAAAGCTCTAGCGCCGATACGTTGGTCTAGGAAGTGGTATGCAGCGAGAGTGGGAATGCCGACGATGAGACCAAAAACGGTGGTCAACAAGGCTTTCCAGATTCCTGCAGCTAAATTGCCAGGTTGGACTTGTCCCCCCAGCAGTTCGATTTGGTGGAACGCGTCGACTAATCCGATCACCGTCCCTAATAGTCCTAGCATGGGAGCGAGACTGCCGATAATCGAGAGCCAATCGAGGCGGCGCTCCAGTTGAGTGATTTGGATCGAAGCCTCCCGCTCGAGGAGTTTTCGCAGTAATTCGGCCTCGACTTGTCGATGGGCCAGGAAAACCGCGGCTAATTTTGCCAATCCATGGCGCCGGCGCTGCAGTTTTTCTGCCAACTCTGGGGCATCGAACTCCCGACATTCTGCTAGGAACTGGTCGTATTGCACATACCGCCAGAGCAGGATGACGAACCGCTCTAGGGCCACACTCGTCGCCACGACCGAGAATCCGAGCAGTGGCCACATGACAAGGCCACCGCGATCGAACAATTGGGCAAAACTGTGATCCCACATGGCAAGAGCTTTCAGATTCCTTGGCGAGCCATACAAATGTCTCTGGGCCGACGAGTGTCTTGGTGAGGCTTATTGTTTTTCTGACGTGGTGCCCCGGTGGCAACGTTTAGTCCCCAACGTGGTCAGGAACTTCGGGTGTGTCAAGAGCCACGGAGTGTCAAGAGCCAGCTGACAAAGTCCCTCAGAAATAGGGTAAGTAGGCAGGCTTGGGGTGAATACTTCGCGGACCGGTGTTCGAAAACCCCTCACGTAGCTACGATCAGATCTTGTCAAGCGTCATCAAATCTAGGGACAAACCATCTAAAGGGCTGCGTTGAGTTGTATGAATCGCCTTTGCCATTTTCTTCGCCACGATAGTTTGTTGTGCATGCTCTTAGCGGTCAGCGCGGTGGGACATTGTTCGGTGGCTTGGCTTTCTTCTGGGACTGGTAGCTTGCCCGCCCTGACGCCACGTCATTTTGGGCAACATTCCTTAGAGGTCCGATTAATCACGCTTGCCAATGTATCCGTCTCGACTGCGTCTGCCATTTCCGAGCGATCGATAGAGCAGATCACTTTCCCAGCTCCTCATCATTCCACTCCGGGTGCGGTTGCAGTCCTTGCACACCGTTTGCAGGCCCCGGAAAACCCTCCGGTTACTCGGCCGCTGCCTGAGGTACAGAAAAGGCATTTGTCGGAAAAAACGGCAGCCGAAACCGTTCAGTTTCCCCGATTTGAAGTTCCGAAACGTACTCCCCGAGTCGGTCGCGTGGAGTCCGTTACGAAGCCGGCTGTTCCCGTAACCATGTCTCGGCGGAATGTCGGCGCGCAGAGTGCGCCAAGTTTTGTTCATCGACCCGAGCCGGTTTATCCACCGGAACTGTTACAGCAAGGGATTGAAGGGACCGTGCTTTTGTGGGCTAGACTGGGAATCGATGGCCGCTTGACGCGGGTGAGGATTGAAGCATCTTCGGGATATACCGTGATGGATCATGCGGCACTCATCGCCGTTCAGAAATGGCGCCTGGCACCGGCCAAACGAAATGGGAAGCCGCTTGCTAAGGACGTTGTGCTGCCGATCATCTTCCGTATCTCGAAGGACGAAAAGTAGTGGGTTTGCGGAGATCAACGGTGTTTTTCCTGGGACGCCGCAGTTCCCCGTGGGGCTGTGGTGGCCGAGTTCGCTGATTCAGGTGGCGCGTTTGGAAAAACCCAGAGAGTGAAGACGGTAAGGGCCACGCTGGCGCCCGCGAGGTCGGCGAGCCAATCGAGCAGATCAGGATGGCGGTTGCGAACCAAGCCCTGGCTCAGTTCGTCGATGGCGCCGTAGAGAGAGACGATCAACAAGACGAGGCTCAACCATCGCAGCGATCTGCGTGCTTTTTGGATCATTACGCAGGCCAGCAAAACCGTCAAAATAAAAAAACCAGAGAAATGGGCAAATTTGTCACCATACTTGTGCGCGAATTCAGCAAGATTGCCCGTTTCGGGGGCGAAATGGCGGGGAACTTTAGGGACGTGGGTCAGTACAAACAGCAAACTCCAGTAGACCACTAGGACTTTGCGCAAAAAACGTGGCTGAGAGAGTCGCAAATAGCCCATGGTTTGGTGTAGCTTTACAGGAGGAAGTGTCTGTTATGCCGTTCTTACTTAGCGAAGAACTTGGGGAAGACTCTGGCAGAAAGCAGGCAGGTTTGGCGAAGCACGCAGGCGTGAGGGAGAGTGGAAATGCGACAATCCTTTTTATTTTCGTTGCTCATTAGTTGTGTGGCCGCGGTCATTGGGAATGTCCTGCTGCAGATAGTTTATGCCGAATCTCAAAAGCCTGTCGAAGAGGAGGCCGATTGGCGCGCGTTGTTTGATGGAAAGACGCTTTCTGGATGGAAAAAGACCAATTTCGGTGGCGAGAACGAAGTTTATGTCGAGAACGAGAACATTGTGCTAGAAGCCGGTTATCCGTTAACAGGGATTACTTTTAAGGATGACTTTCCCAAGACAAACTATGCTATTTCATTGGAAGCGCAGAAAGTAGATGGAATCGATTTCTTTTGTGGCTTGACCTTTCCTGTAGCCGACTCCCATTGCAGTTTCATTGTGGGTGGCTGGGCAGGTGGCGTAGTCGGGATTTCGAGCATTGATGGTAAGGACGCCTCCGAGAATGAAACCACGACCTATATGAAATTTGAGTCAAAGAAATGGTATAAAATTCGCGTCCGCGTCACTGAGGATCATCTTGCGGCATGGATTGACGACAAACAGATTGTGGATCAATCCCTGGTTGGCAGGAAGGTTTCGACGCGCGCTGAAGTCGACCTCTCCACGCCNTTAGGGATCTCGACGTTTGAAACCAAAGCGTTTTTGCGCCGGCTGCAATATCGTCCATTAAAACCGATACCNCAGAGCGCTGACCCGAGCGCTGAATCTCGCTAACGCCCTAAGCCAAAGGATGACTCAAGATCGATGCACGAGATGTTCATGCGTTTAGCCATGGAAGAGGCGGAACTGGCCCGGCGCGAGGAGGAGGTTCCGGTGGGGGCGATCATCCTTTGTGCGGATCGCGTCATTGCCGCCGCACACAACCAACGGGAGCAATTGCAAGATCCGACGGCGCATGCCGAAATGATTGCCATCACGCAGGCCGCTGCCTCACTCGGTTCCTGGCGTCTGGAGAACTGTACGCTTTATGTGACGCTCGAGCCTTGTCCGATGTGTGCCGGAGCCATTTTGCAAGCGAGGATACCTACGGTGGTGTATGGCGCGACCGACGCCAAGGCAGGTGCTGCCGACTCGCTTTATCATCTACTTACCGACAAACGCTTAAATCATCGTTGCCAGGTGATTCCGCATGTCCTGGCAGAGCCGTGCGGTCAAATGCTAAGCGATTTCTTTGTCCAGCAACGGCGAGCAGGAAAGAAATAAAAGTTCTCGTTGGCACTGGTCCATGAGGAAGTATCGCCAGCGGGATAGGCGAGAACCAAAGGCAAACCGTCGTCTTAGTAGTCGCCATTTTGGAAAATATACTTCGGTACCGGCATTACGGACTCGGTTGCCTTGGGGGTCATCAATTGCTGATAGACGACGTAATCGATGTCTTCGTTAATCCATTGAACATGCCCGTCGGCGAAGGCCACATTGAAACCATTGGAATGGAAGGACGAGGGTCGTGCGACATCGACGACGTTGCCATTGGCCACAACTACTTGCATATCTAACAATTCACCAGGTAATTTGCCGTTTGGTTTGGGGCGTTGTTTCGAAGCGACGACTGGTGTTCCCACCGGTGCCGCTGCAGAATATTTCGGATCCACCAAGTTCAGCCAACCGATCCCAACTTCTAGCTTGGCCGGGCTCAGCCAACTTCGTGAGCGAGGTGGCAAGCCCGAGGCTACGTCACCGTAGTCGGGTGTCATCGGGTCTGCATCGTGATCGACGATCACTTTGGCGACATTTTCGGAGAGCATGATTGTTTGCGCTTGCCCGTCATCGATGTCGGTGAGCGTGATTTGACCTTTGCGACCGTAACTCCACAGGTCGTTGAACAGACCGTTATAGTGGGTCTGATCATAGCTATTGAGGGGACTGCCATCGGTCGGAATAAAGCCCACATTTAAGGCATACGACATCCTCGGTGAGGGGGGGCCAGCGATGATATTTTGATCCGAAGGATCGCTAGGGCAGGCGAGTAGCGGGACCTCCACAACGGGATTGTTTCCTTCCAGCCAGCCATCCGTAAGCGTTTGATTGTCTGCAGCGTACGCCACAACCGCGAACCAGGGAGCGCAGGTTACGGGGGTGTTCTTTTCATCGATTCCGGTGAGGGTTGGCCAGTAAGCAGTTTTGGTGTGAACGATTCGATTGGTATAGCCGGGCAAATATTGTTTGTCCTCTGCGTACATGCGACTGGCGTCTGCCAGCTGTCGAATGTTGTTTTGGCAACTCGTCAGGCGGGCGCGTTCGCGGGCGCGTTGAATCGCCGGCATCAAGAGGGCGACAAGGGTACCGATGATACTGATCACTACCAGTACTTCCACTAGGGTAAAGGCTCGATGTCTTGGTCGATTCATTTCAACAATCCCCTGTTCTATGTGATTGTCGGGACGTGTGATTGTCGGGACGTGGAATTGCAGCATCAGGAGCACGGGAGAAGAGTACTCACATTCTCACAAATTGCGTCCGCTGCGTCCAGTCTGTGTTTCCTCTTCTCGGCGAGTGCCTATTGCAGTGAAAATGGTAGTTAGGCTTGTTTTTTTGGCCGTTTCAAAGGCCATTCCGTGGGGTCACCTTCATGGGAGAAGCTGATCTTCCGCCATGCTTTCTACCCTTGAAATAGCTCACAGCCAGCGGGAGGAAGCGAGGGGATCCTAGTTTTCCAGAGCTGGTCTTGTTACCGTAGAGAGTTGTCTAAGAAATGCCTAAGTGGAAGGAATTAAGCGGTGAGTGGCCCAGATTTTTCCAAAATGGAACTGATTCCGGTGATTGCCCAAGATGATGCTTCGGGCGACGTACTGATGTTGGCGTATATGAACGCGGAAGCGTATCAAGAGACGCTCCAGAGCGGCCGCGTCGTTTACTACAGTCGGAGTCGTCAGAAATTGTGGCGCAAGGGCGAGGAGAGTGGCAACGTCCAGGAATTGAAGGAATTATTTTACGACTGTGACGCGGATACGTTGCTTGTGAAAGTAAACCAGATTGGCGGGGCGGCTTGCCACGAGGGATATCGCAGCTGTTTCTTTCGGCAGATCGATCCGCAGACAGGTAACACCCAAGTGGTCGGAAATCGTGTCTTCGATCCGGCCGAAGTCTACAAGAAATAACTCGGGGAAATGAAACGGTGCCTGAACAGAAGCATGTTTTGAAACTTGGAATCCCAGCCGGGAGCTTGCAAGATGCGACCGCGGCACTTTTTCGTAGTGCCGGATATAAGATCACTTTTTCGTCACGATCTTATTATCCCACCATCGATGATGACGAAATCGAATGTCTGTTGATTCGTGCTCAAGAAATGGCACGCTATATCGAGCAAGGAATTTTGGACGCGGGGATTACGGGCCATGATTGGGTTGCCGAAACCGAAGCAGATGTCGTCGAGATCTGCGAGTTGATTTTCTCAAAAGTAAGCCGACGTCCGGTACGTTGGGTGCTTTGTGTGCCGAACGATTCAGCGATTCAGACAGTGGAAGATCTCGAGGGCAAGCGTATTGCGACCGAAGCTGTCGGAATGACGAAGAGATTTCTCGCCCAGCATGGCGTTACCGCGCAGGTCGAGTTTTCGTGGGGCGCTACGGAAGTCAAGCCTCCACGGCTGGCTGACGCGATTGTCGAAGTCACGGAAACCGGCAGTTCGTTGCGAGCCAATAACCTACGGATTGTTGCGGAGGTTATGCAAAGTACGACACGGTTTGTTGCCAACAAGGATGCGCTTCGCAATGACTGGAAAAAAAACAAGCTCGACAATATTGCGTTGATGCTCAAATCGTGTTTGGCCGCGGAGGGCAAGGTTGGATTGATGATGAACGTCCGGCGCGAGGATCTCGAGAAAATTCTCGACTTACTCCCCGCCTTGCAAAAACCGACCGTATCGACCCTTTCCGACTCGGATTGGGTGGACATCAATACGATTGTGGACGAGTCGATTGTGCGGCGGATTGTGCCTCCCTTAAAGGCTAGTGGCGCTAAGGGGATTGTGGAATATCCGATCACCAAGATCATCGAGTAGTGTCCAGGTGGTTTGACGCGTGGATAGTTTGCTGGCGGTGATGGGGTGTTTTGAGATGCGCCGATTTGCGTCCTGAGACTTAGCAACGCCCTATCGGGTTCTCCGTTGGAAGAAATGTCAAGCCGCTTTCAGGCTGAGTTCCAGAAACTGAGTTCAATAAATTGCATAGCTCTGTGGAGGTTACTTATGAGGTGGTTGCTCTCAGGCTGAGTTAATTGGGCCAACTTGAAATGGGCGTGGCCGCGTGCCCGGTTTCTCACAACGCTGACAAACGAAGGAGGCCTCGGTACGATTCGTGCCATGGTGGCCAGTGACGACTTCTGGCACGTTCTCAGCGAGACGCTGATCCGATGGCGGCGGCGACCCGATAGACTCTTCGCGCAGGAGACTCTTTGCGCAGGCCGCAACATGGCATCACCTTGTGCAGCTCCATTGATGGAGACTCTGCGCTCCTTCGCGCCCTTTGTCTGACAACGCACTATGATCACGAAAAATTTCGCGTCAGCCCCCTCAGTCGCACCGGCACCGTACAGAGAGTCTTCGTCCTCTTTGTTTGCTAAAAAGGATGCGGCAAATCACTCGAGGGGAACTTTGTAAACTAAGCAATCATCGACAATCCAGGCGGTCGACCAATTTTTACCATTGTCATAGTTTGCTACGTTGAAGAAAAAGGTCTTAAATTTCAAGGCCTTATGGCCATAGGGGAATTGAGAGGCAATGTGGTCTTCGCTGTTCAGATCTTCGACTCCCGGTTTGGCGTAATAATGGATCATCCCGTCTGGCGAGACGGACATCCCCATCGTCCACCAACCGGTTTGGGTGATCTGTTTGCCTTTAAAGTCACCTCCTCCACGGTTGCCACGAATGCGAATGAATGCGTAATCATCCTCGCGACGGCTGTTACCGTCTTTGCTCTGAAACACAATAAACATACCGGGCCAGTAGGTGTCGAGCTTGGTCACAAAACGTCCGTTGGGTTCGCGTACTCGCATCCTGGCCATTACTGCGAGGCGGAAGCCAAATTGGGCTTTGCTATAGTTTTCCCATTCGTCGACGGGCGGCATGAAGACGCGGGTGACAACACTGGGCCGCTCGGCAGGTGCGATCGTGCCAATCCGGCGTTTGACGTCGGCCACAAAGTCATCTTGTTGGAGACGTCGACTTGGGTAGCCGGGAATGCCCGTTTTCAGCGAACGGAGCAGTAAGGACCCCTGGCTTCCGGGCAGCCCGCCTGCTGGCGTGGGGACGCGTTGAACGATGTCTGGATAGCCACGTTTTGCACCTTCGTACCAGCGTCGATTTTTTGCATACCCCGTAGGTGATCTCACTCGTTCGTCTTGTTCTTTCGAACTTTTCGGATGGTTGTAAATAAACTTCCAGTTGGGGTCCTCGAACTGATCTCCGACCGCAGTAAGCAACACACCCGTACCAGGAACGACGGGTTCTGCTTGGACTACGGGCCCAGTAGTGAAAATGACACTGGAGGCGATGCTAATGGCAGCAACGTATATGAGCTTATGTAACGGAAAAATCATCTGAGCAACCCCGATTCATCGCGCGAAAAGACAAAGAATGGCCAATGGGCTTCTGAAAGAAGAGGGCATCTTTGATAAATGATCGGCTTCACGACGTGAATGGCGTCGTTAAAAACGTTACATTCGTTGCGAGTGGCCCCTTAAAGAGTATCGGTGTCTTGGACGGGTAACTTCCGTTGAATTGCCAAGTCAGTAGCCGCAGTTAGGCAACAGCGGCAAAGTTTAACAGTAGCATGCACTTGGGTTGCCAGCAGTTCAAACCTTGGCAGAGCCTGTGTTGCGAAGAGATTTTGACTCTGAAAGGCAGGTTTTCCTGACTAGGAAAAGGTCATCGGGAGTAGCGTTTTGCTGCCAAATCAACACAGACAAGCTCTTGGTCATTGCGGGCGAAAACGGAGCGTTCTGCAAAAGCCGGATGACTCCAGACGACTGCGCGGCCAAAGCAATCATTGGTTGGTTCCAGCACGTGAAACCGGCTAATTTCGGTGTAGGCCTTGGGCGTCAAGTTCGCCAACACTAAATCGCCAGTTTCCGTGAAGATGAAAAAACGCGTTTCATGTTTGACAAGGTAGGCCGTGCCGTGAGATGCGCGGCGATCGGTTTGCGACGTTGCCTCAAAGGTCTCCCACAATCGTTCGCCATCTTTCAGCCGGACAGCCATTAGTGAACCAATTTGGCAGTCCGAGCCGTACATCACGTCATTCTCGAGAAAGGGAGTGCTATTCGAACTGTAGATCGCCGTTTTGGGCGTCCCTCGCCACACTACTTCCGGCGCTTGATGGCCCGCTTGCATTTGGAAGAGCGCCCCCACATTCCCAATGCCGCTGGCGAACAACAAGTCGCCCGCCACGCGCGGTATGGCAATCGACATTTCGTAGCTTGGCTTGAGTGGCACCGACCAGATCACCTTACCGGTTTCCGGATCGAGGCGATTTAACGATTCGGGATGCCAGATCAAGAGTTGTTCGACTCCGTCGTACTGTAACCAAGTTGGCGGGCAATAACCGGCGGTGCTCGCGGAGAGCGCACGCCAGCGTTCTTCACCCGTATCTTTATTAAAGGCGACGGCAACGCTACCTTCACCACCGACGAGGCAATAAAGGGTCTTCCCAACAACAAGCGGATGAGCGCAAAACCCCCAGATTGGTGACGGTGTGTGATATTCCGTTTGAAGTTGTTTGGACCAAATCACTTTGCCGCTTTCTGCGTGCAGGCAAAAGAGATCGCCTTCGGCACCTAAGGTGTAGACCTTGCCGTCGACAACAGTAGGAACGCAACGCGGTCCTTTGGGGTACGAGAGGGCGTAAGGTCGTGTATAAGTATGCTTCCAGAGCACTTTCCCGGTGTTCGCCGAGAAACAAAGGACGCGTTCTTGGCCTGTCAGTTCATCTCGTCCACCTGGATTGTTCGACACTTCTCCAGAAGTCATCACGTAATCTGTGATGTAGACGCGATTGTTCGCGACCGCCGGGCCGCTGTATCCAAATCCGACCGGTACTCGCCATTTTACTTCCAGTCCCTCTGTGGGAAATCGCTGGACGATGCCATCTTCCTGCCAGACACTTTGACGATTGGGGCCTAGCCATTCGGGCCAGTCATCCGCAGACAACGAAGTTGGCAGAGAAAAAGAAAGAAGTAGAAATGCCATTCGATGAAGCATGCGAGTTCCGTCTGTTGTTGTAGGAAAGATAACTTATTTTTACAGGCCATTACCTGACGATCAAAGAGGTTCTGAACATAACAGCAAGAGAACAAGGTTCTCAATTGATGGGTTATCAAATTCACCGCAAAAGGTTCTTGCTGTGCTGAGTTATTGAATGCAGCGAAGAAAAAGCCCAGGAAAAGTCGTTGTAAGATCAGAGCAGTTGCTCACCATTCAAGATGCTGGAAAATCCAGGACGCCCGATTGTATCCGACTGAACTGTGCAACAGGTCAGGTAATCAATGAAATTAAATCATCTTTTAGCCAAATCTTTGGGACGACCTGACTCCTGGGGGGAGGAGTTGTCTGATTAACTTGAAGGCAAGGTTCCTTCCGGCAAGTTAAATCTGATCATGAAGCCCACTACTGCCTGAAGAACAGGAAGTTGTCTTTATGAGAACGGCAGATTCCTTTGGTCGTCAGGACGACCTCCAGGAGTGGTGTGTGCTTGCTGGCTTTGTTTCCTTTTAGCCTGTTAGAGCGGCGCGGCGTTGGCGGGTCAGAAAATCGCGATATTGGCGATAAATGCGATAGAGCGACCAGAGTAGAAAGAGATTAGCTGCAACGGAGAGAAGTAACAGGATCGAGACTGCTGAAAGGGGAATCAGAGGGCGCTCGATCGCTGCTTGATCTTGGAAGTCTGTTGTGCTCGACATGTTTTGCGAACTTGTTTCCAATGGCTGCAGGGGAGAAAGGTGTGCGGGGGTAGTAGGATCTGGTGGAT
>JAKVBY010000090.1 GCA_022446825.1 Pirellulaceae bacterium | reverse complement strand
ACCGCACCTGGACCAAACGTAATTTCTGAAGCAGTGTAGAAACACCAAGTGTTACGCATTGCGATTACCTTAAGCTTTGTCCATGAGGGATTGAACAAGATTGGCCACCAACTCGGGATTGTCTTCCGCGAGCAAATGATCGATCTGTTTTTGCTTGATGCCGAGTTTTTCTAAGTGACCAACAAGTCGCTTCCAATGTTGCTGTCGGCCTTTCCCTTCTGAAAGGTAGAGTTCTGTGACCAATTCTTGCACTCTTTGGAGCGATATTGCGTCGCGATTCTGGTAGTAGTTCTTGATAATTTTGGATTGGTGTTTACTTCTTTCTGCCATGACAACCTTTTTTCGCTTCCGTGCACGCAAATATGGCGAGGAGAACTTTGCGGGGCGCGGTGCCCCGTCAGGATCTGCACCCCGGGCCGGATTACAAACAACCAAAAGCTCCGAAAAACAATGAAGGAACGGCTAGTTTTTTCTTTTTTAGCATTTCGCCCTCGCCCCCGAGCAAGGCGACATGGGCTGAGGACCAAATTCTTTTGCTGTGATTTTCTATTTTCGATCCAAAGCTCGTGAAGAAACAAGTCTTTTCCTGTTAAACATCAAATATAAAACTCACAGCACGGTTAATGGAGACCTGCACACGATTTAAGAGAAAAAATACTGTCCGTCAACCACTTATGCTAGAGGGAATTTGCTGGCAGTAAGTGATAAAGTGGTCGGCATGGACCACCGAAAGAGTGTGACCAATCGGCCATTCCAATCAGGGAGAGGTGGAAACCAAGACGTGAATTCTTCACCGCATGGGAGCTGGCGTGTGCCTCGACGAAGTAGGGCATCCTAACCCCTCCAGGTTGCTACGGTGCGCAATTCGGACTGTCCAGAACAACGGCCCTGAGCAGACCAGAAAAGGTGCAAAGAAGTCCGGCAAATCAACTTGCGGGTCTCGCGATGATCTCACTTGATGGCTGTGTTACCTACTTTTGCAGATCCGCATGCCAGCAGCCCTTGGTGAAGAGCCTCTTGGCGGGACCGAAGTAAGCAGAAATTCATCGCCGACCTGACAGGGAGGTGAGGTGGATTTCGACCCGTTTGACTGGTATCATTTGCTATGCAGTCCTGGATTCTCCCCACAGGTGGATCAGGCCCACTTCACCCTTCATTTGAAAATGGTTCTTACGATGCCAATCGTCAAATTCCTGAGGGAAAACAAGGAAATTCAAGTCCCCGAAGGTGCCAACTTACGGGCGGAAGCCGTCAAGGCGGGCGTTAATTTAAATTGCGCCATTAGCGGCATTAGCGAAGGTGTTGATAAGGTCTCGAGCACTGTCTCCAAATACGCAAACTGTAGTGTGATGAGCATGGGGGTTTTACGTGGGCTTTGTGGAACCTGTCGTGTTCGCGTCACCAAAGGAAGAGAAAATACCAACGACCTGACAACACGTGAAAAAATGAAATTCAAGTACTTGCCAATCCCAGACCCAATTCCTTGTCTCGCCTTCGTCGGCAATGAAGAAACAATGCGTTTGGCATGTATGACGGAGGTGAACGGCGATATTGAAGTCGAATCTTCGCCAGAATTAAACGTCTTTGGCGACAATTTCTTCAGCTAATTGCGATGATCGAACGTGAAACAAATCGTCGCTATTGTTAAACCATACTTGGTAGAAAAGATCCTCGCAGGGCTCAAGCTAGCTCCGCTGGAAGCACTAAGTGTGCAGGAAGTCAAAGGCTACGGTCGTCAGAAAAATCATATCGACCAATATGGTGAGAGTGAATACGCCTTAGCATTTCTACCGAAGGTAGAAATTTCCCTGTGGGTAGACGATGCTCGTGTTGACGAGGTAATCACACGCGTGACAGAAATCGCGCAAACAGGTCGTATGGGTGACGGAAAAATTTTTCAACTGCCCGCAACCACCCACGAAGCAATCATCGACACCGCCGAGGGCCAACTACCGAGTCGCTCTCTTTGAGTCTTTCTCAGGCATTACCGGTGCGGTTTCTCATCACCGCTTGACCTGCAAGTCGACCGCTGGTCATCGCCCAAGCGATATGCAGGCCGTGGCCCCAAAGAATCATCCCACCAAGTCCATTTTGGCCCACCGCAAACAATCCCGGAATGGCCATTCCCCGCTGATCCAGCACTTCACATCGCTGATTAATTGCGGCCCCCCCTTCGGTGGTCGTAAAATATGCTTTGAGAGGTCCCAACAGCACCCAGGGACCGGAGTCCAGCGAGTGGCCAAAATCTGCACGGCCAAATTGGTCGGATCTGCTGGTTTGAATCACTGCATTGAATTGATTCACGGTCTCGACAAGAGCCTGCGGACGATGTCGAAAATGGGGCAAGGCAGCAATTTCCTCTAAAGAGTTACCCAATATCGTAACGTCTGGTCTTAAACGTCGATAATCATCAACGTAAGCATAGGAGATTTCTGGTGCGGTAGAAATAAAGTGGGGCCATTGAGAATAACGATTCACCAAACGACCATCCAACAGAATAAAGGCCTCTTTGGCAGGTTGACGCGCAACAGCAATTTCGCGACTCGGCCATTTCGTCTCATCGGTAAATCGTTCGCCAGCGCGATTGACCAGGATAGCTCCGTCATCAAACAAAGCGTTTTCTGGATGCTGCCACGTGACCAGCAGCCGCTTGATCATTCTTTGCATGGCCCAACGTGGCAAATGCCGAACAAGCTGCCCCAGCCAACGAGCTTTAATTCCGGTCACTGGTAAAAACTGCTGGAACGGAGCCCGACTCGAGGAAATAAAGCGTAATTCGGGACCATAGGTGACGTCCATATTGAGGAGTTGCGCGCCCACCTGTTCTGCTAACCAATGCCCCTCGCCAGTCGCATCAGGATTGATTCCCTCAATGTGACGAAATTGAGATCCTTTATATTTCGCGATCATGTCAGGATTGTTGGCATAATCTCCACCTGCAAGAATCACACCGCGGCGGGCACGAAAACTCTCTGCCTGCCCGTCAACCGTAGCAGAAACACCGATCACGCGGCCATCTTGCTCTAACAGCGATTCAACCGCCGCCTGGCAAACTAGTTTGGCCTGCTTCTTTTGTAAAGCTAATTGCAAGGTTGCAATATATGCCTTGGCGCCAGGAACCACATTGTGCATGCGAGCTACTCGATTGGGTGGTTCCGGTTGTGGACCGACATAGGAAATTCCTAGGGATTGCAGCCAATGCAACGTCTCAGCAGCATGCTGTAAAAAGAATTCACGGAGTACTTGATTGTTCCGGCATTCGAGATCCGCCGTAGCAAACTTACTCACATCTTCGGCATGATCCTGCCAATGATCATCTATCTTGGCAACGCGTTGGAGTGAGGTTTCCGCAGCGGTGAAGGACCCAACTGCAATCCCTGTAGTCCCACCAGGCTGCGGGCGCTTTTCCAGAATGAGGACACTCGCTCCAACTTCCGCCGCCGAGTAGGCAGCGGCCAGTCCACTACCGCCCGCGCCCACAACAATCACATCAAACGATTTTTTCAAGCGGATAGGATTCCTCTTAATGTGTCGTCGCCGCCAGATCAAACATACGGTCAAATCGCGCACGATTTCCTGACGTGAAATTACGACAACGCTCAAGCAATAAGTTCGGCTCCGTATAGCCTAGCAAAAATGCCAACATTTCTAACTCCTGACGATCATTGGGAAGATCATGTCTGGCCGACGTATTCATCAGACGCAGCCCTGCCTCGACACTCCGGAGAAATATGTACGATTCGTTGAGGAAGTGATGATCATCTGCCGTCAAGTGCCCACATGCATGCAACGCGTCGATCGCTTCGAGTGTTCCTGGCACAAGAACGCCAGGCGACTCTACCGCGTGACGCATCTGCAACATTTGAACAGAGAACTCGATGTCCACGGTACCACCCAGGCCGCGTTTTAAATTTTGCTCAGAAGCAGTCTCCTGCAATTCATGTCGCATCTGTCGAATTTCATTCGCAGCGGTGCTCTCCCAAGGATATTTCAATGTGGCCTGATGAATTTCGAACATGACATTGGAACGAACGAGTTTACTCCCGGTAATCGCACGTGCTTTACAAAGCGCTTGTCGCTCTCGCAAAGGTTTGCTGGGGTCGGTCACGTATCGTGCAAACTCCTCGAGTGAAACTGCTAATGGTCCGCCCTCACCAAAAGGTCGCAAGTGTGAATCAATTTCATACAATCTTCCATCGGGACCGAGTGTCGAAACTACTTTAAGGACACGCTGCGCTAATTCGCTAAAGAAGTGTTGATTTGAGGTTGTTTTATTTTGCTGTCCACGGCGGCGATGGCGTGTTTGGCCTTCGCCTTCGTAAAGAAACAATACGTCTAGATCGCTATGAAAATTTGGCTCGCTCCCACCTAGTTTTCCCAGAGCAACCATGACTAGTTCGCTTGTCTTCCCATCCGCCGGACCACCTTCAATGATGGGTTCACCAAAACGTTCTACCAATTCGTCGTATTGTTCTCGTGCTATTTGAACTAAACAGACCTCCGCGATGGCAGCCAGCGCACCGTGAGTACTTCGAATACCATCCTTGCGTAGGATATCTCGTGCACCGACCCGTAAGTGTTGCGCATTTTTGAAACTCTGGAGAATCGGCCGTGTGTCTTTTGCACTCCGGCATAACTCGGCTAATGTCGCGGACAAAGATTCGAATGAGGGTAGACGATCAAGCAACAAAGAATCCATGAGTTCATCAATCATACCCGGATTTTTTGTCAAAATTTCAGAGAGATAGGAACTGGAAGCACAAATTCTGACATAGAGTTCAAGCGATGGCGGATGGAAGCTGAATAGCTCCCACAGGACACCTTTGCCACCAATTGAATCACTTACCCGACACAATTTCATGAGGGTCGCATCAGGATCAGGCGTGGCACCAATCGCAGATAACAAAGAGGGAGCAATGGAGGACAAAAACAACCTGCAGCGCGGCGTTGATAAAAAACGTATGCGTTCCGTAGCTAAAGCCAGGAGGTTTTGGTAGGCACCATGAATGTCTTGAAAACCATATTTGTTTAAGACGCTTTCGATCTGTTCCTCTGCACTGTCCGGAGCCAGAATCAAATCGGTTTCCGGAGTAGCTGGAGTATTTTCTTCAAACACCTCACGAAGTAAGTGATCCAGAGTCTGTTGATTCTGTTTTGTCTTGGCACCTAAATCTTCCAAAAACAAGTCGAGATTTTTGGGATCACGAATGTCGTATCCCATCCGGAACGCAAGCTGTCGGGTGCGGGGATCGCTGCGTGAAAGCTGATGTGAATGCAGATCGAACATGATCTGCGAACGGTGCTCAAGTTTTCTCAGAAATTCGTAGTTCTGTTCCAAGATCATGCGTTCTTCAACTGTCAAGCAACCAGCTTGCTCGAGATTCGCAATCGCATGCTGCGTGTTCGTACTACGAATCGCAGGCAAAGCAGCCCCATTCAAGAGTTGTAGAAATTGAATCACAAATTCGATGTCATAAATTCCGCCGTGACCTGTTTTGACATCAATCGGTGATAGGTCGTGCTCCGTGGGTCGCCGCACAATGCATCGTTTGAGCGCTTTGAGTTCGCCGATGTCGGTTGGGCTGAGATAACGTCGATAGATCCAAGGCTCAAGTTGTTGAAGTAATTCACTCGCCAAATCAAAGTGACCTGCAATCGGACGTGCTTTAATCAGGGTTTGACGATCCCAGGTCCGACCCAAGGCATCGAAATACTGAAGTGTGTTCTCGACGGAATGAACCAGCGATCCTTGCTCACCTTCTGGTTGCATGCGCACGTTGACATGATAAGCCTCTCCAAGAACGGTCGCTTCATTCAGCAAACGCACAAAAGTATTTGCCACACGATCGCAAAACTCAAGGCTCGAAATACGTCGCTCACCATCGGTTTGTCCATCGGCATCGCCAATGAACAATAAATCAATCTTATTTGAATAATCGAGTTCGAAACCGCCCAATTTCCCAAGCGCCAACACCGCAAAGCGGGCCGGCGTTCCATCGCCACGTCGAGGTAGACCTCGCTTGGACTCAACTGTGCGCCACGCTGCTTGCAACGCCGCACGACAAATTGCCTCGGCAAGATAAGAATTTTGCTGCGTCACAATCTCCAGACGTTGGTCGCGGATGACATCACCATAGGCAATCCTCATCGTTTCACGACGTTTAAACCGTCGCAATAATTCCATCACCGTCTTTTCATGGAATCCAGCCGTCTCAATTTCAGTGCAGAGATCATCACACAATGCTGCCAGCGGAACCGGTTGTCCTTCAGTCAATCTTAGTAGGTCAAAACTTTCTGGATCACGGATTAACTCGTCGGCTAAGTACTGACTCGTCGACATGATCTGCAGCAAAATCGGTAGTGTGTCAGGATCGCGCTCAATTAAAGAGCCCAAGGCCAAAGGGCTCCGCGATCCAAGGACATAGTGCACTAAGTTGTGCAGAGCCATGTCGGGATCACTTGTGCGCGGTAAATGCTCTGCCAGCCCTTGGCAGAGGCTCGCCAACAGATCGGTGGTTAAACCTGCGTTGGCCATGCGGAAAAGGCTGGATTGAGATCCGTGCGGATCTTGAACGCCCAAGCTCGTGAGCCATTCAGCGACCTGCCGAGGTTGATCCAAATAATCAACGAGTTGCTTGATATCCATAAGCGGTTGTCCGCCAGGTGGATCACACAGGCGGCAATGTGGGCTTTCTAGGCGTTCTCTAAATCTTTGGCTATCGTCCATAGTGTGCGAAGCGACACAACCTGTTCTATGATAATGCAATCGCAACAAATTGCCGACTAGTCCCCTAATCCCCGTCCGAAATGAATATGCGGAAGCACTCCATGTCCACCAAAACCTCTGACAATCCCACCCCGCGGAGAAATATTTTAAAGGCCCTCACAGCTGCCGGAATTGGGTCCGTTGTGTTTCAAAAAGCGCTTGCTGCGCGGGCGGCGGAAGTTGGCACTGTGACTGCTGAAATGGTTCACCAAGCAGAATGGATCGCCGGTCTTGATCTGAATGATGAAGATCGTGAAACAGCTGCCAGGAGTGTCGCTCAGTCACTCGAACAATTTACCGCCCTGCGCGAAATCTCACTGAATTACGAAACCCCGCCCGCGCTACATTTTTCTGTACGGGAATCTGATACCAACCAGGAGATAACCATCATACGTAATGCGCAGCCAATGGAGAGTGCCGCCGCAGAGCGACCTGACAACGATGCCTTGGCATTCTTGCCAATCACCGAATTGGCCGCACTCCTACGTACCCGTCAGATCTCCTCGGTGGAACTGACCAAGCTCTATCTCGATCGTTTGCATCGGTACAACGAGCAGCTGAAATGTGTGGTTACGTTTACTGATGCACTGGCTTTGCGACAAGCCGAACGCGCAGATCAGGAAATTGGCAAAGGTCAATATCGCGGGACTCTTCATGGAATCCCTTGGGGCGCCAAAGATTTGATCGCATATCCCGGATACCCCACAACCTGGGGCGCGCCTCAATTTCAAGAGCGGCAATTCAAAACCAAAGCGACGGTTGCCCAACGACTCGACGATGCAGGAGCTGTCCTCGTCGCCAAACTTTCACTCGGCGCCCTGGCATGGGGTGACAAATGGTTTGGTGGCATGACGCGGAATCCATGGAACATCGCAGAAGGTTCCAGCGGCTCTTCCGCAGGGTCAGCATCTGCTACGGCAGCAGGCTTGGTCGGATTTTCTCTCGGCAGCGAGACACTGGGGAGCATTGTGTCTCCGTGTCGTCGTTGCGGAATTACAGGTTTAAGACCAACCTTCGGCCGAGTCAGCCGTTACGGTTGTATGCCGTTGGCTTGGAGCATGGACAAAATTGGGCCAATTTGTCGATCCGTAGAAGACTGTGCGCTCGTTCTAGACGCAATTCACGGTCGTGATGGAATGGACAAAACCGTCGTGAATCGCTCCTTTCATTGGCCGCCCCGTCGTAATATTCGGCAGCTCCGCGTGGGCTACATCCCAGATGATCGACCGCTCGAGCTTCGCTCGGAACTCAATATGTTGCAATCCATGGGCTGTCAGCTAGTACCTATTGCATTGCCCACAGACCTTCCAAATTGGGCAATGACATTAATTCTGAATACAGAAGCGGCGTCTGTTTTTGATGACCTCATCCGCCATAACGACTTGGAAGGTTTGAATCGCTGGCCCGGCGCCTTGTACCAGGGAACGTTTACACCTGCGGTCGAGTATCTGCGTGCCAACCGCCTCCGCACCCTCCTCATGGAACAAATGGAACATCTAATGGAATCGATTGACGTCTATGTCGAAGGGAATGACCTAGGCATTACCAATTTGACCGGACATCCCTCCGTCGTCATCCCCAATGGCTTTTCCGAGCAAGACGAAGTCGTAAAACCCAAAACCGTCAAATTCACGGGTCGCCTATTTGGCGAAAGCGACCTACTTGCGGTTGCCCATAGCTACCAACAAGCAACCACTTTCCATCTACGCCATCCAAAACTTGAGGAATTAGCGGCTACCCCGTCAGAATCGTGAGTAGGACACCGCATGCATCCCGAACTGGCTACGTTGCGTCTGCCCCCAAGAGTGGTTTCTGTTTTCGGTGCAGCGTGACGCGGTAAGTTTACAACGTCACGCTATAGATTTGTGGCATCACGCTGTAGATTTACAGGCAGGGCGTTCGTCGAAATCAACAACCTTTGATTTACCAATTCAGTTCGTTTTCTGTCCGCTTCCACTGCGACGGTTTTCCGGAGTCACTCCACCTCGCCCCAGCAAGGATCTAGATGAACATGCCCTCGATTGTGCGAAACCAAAAATCATTCCTGTCACCGCCAAAGACATCATAGACCGATCTTCTGAATCACTCTATTCCGCCAGAGTGACGGGGTTTATCCCCGCGTGACCGCTCGTTTGAGTTTCGAAACTTTGCCGCGCGAGAGATTTTCCCTAACCGCTAGAGGAACGCCGCGTCGGTTCATGGCAACCGCACGTTACGAGGTCGACTCGTAATCATTAGCACCACACGGATTGTTGCCATCACACGAGACACCAGGGCTAAACAAAAAACGCCCGGTAAAAGTTACCGGGCGTTTTCGCATTGGTTATTTTTCTCAACGCCGCTGGCTAAGCAAAGAGACTAGAAACAGGATGAGCTTTCACCAACTCTCGTGGTTGATTCAGATGATTGTGTACGATCGACTGTGGATCGATACCGATTGAGTGGTAGACAGACGCCAGCAACTCCGTCGGGTGTACCGGGTCCTTAACCGGAGCCGAAGCCGTTTGATCAGATTGACCATGAACGTAACCACGCTTGACACCGGCACCTGCCATTACAGCTGTGTAACAGTAAGGCCAATGATCGCGCCCATCATCGCTGTTCCCATTTCCAGAGGTGCTCACCCCACGTTGCGGACTACGACCAAACTCACCCAGGGCAACCACCAGCGTTTCATCCAACAAACCACGATCATCTAGATCGGCAATTAAAGACGAAAGTCCGGCATCAAGCATCGGACCTGACTGATTCTTCATCCGCCCGGAGAGTCCTACATGGACATCCCATGAGTGATTATCCGAATTGGCAACTTTGGGCCACACGACCTCAACAACACGTGTGCCTGCCTCCACCAAACGACGAGCCAACAAACAGCTCTGACCAAAAGTGTTACGCCCATATTGATTCCGCGTCACTTCAGATTCTTTTGTCAAATCAAAAGCATCGCGGGCACGTCCAGAACTGATAAGATTCAATGCAGAAGCGTAGTACTCGTTCAAGTCATATTTTCCAACGGCTTTGTCGACATCGGGTAGCCCTGCATTGATCAAATTACGCAGTCGAGCGCGCCGGTTAAGCCGCGGCACCGACACCTCTTTGCGCAACTTCAAATCATCGACGTTGATCCGCTCCATCTTGTTCATATCCATATCATCTCCCGAAGGGAAGAGATAATAAGGATCGTAAGCGCGACCAAGAAATCCAGCCGTTCCCGACTTGTTGACGACATTACTTTCTTGGAGTGGCCGCGGCATCATCACGAAGGGCAGCATGGGTACTTCTGGTGGCTTCATACGAATGATGTTCGAACCAAAGTTTGGAAAATCTTTGGGCGACGGCGGCTCTAACTGACCGGATGGGCTTACTTTGTCTGCCGTGTACCCGGTATGAAGTTGATAGATTGCTGCCGTATGGTTAAAGAGTCCAACCGGTGTATAGCTAACCGAGCGAACCATGGTGAACTTGTCATTAATCTGGGCCAGATTAGGCAGCAGCTCGGTGTAGTTCACACCAGGTATTTTGGTAGGAATATTGGCGAACACACTCTTCACATTATCAGGCACGTTTTCCTTGGGATCCCAAAGGTCAAGATGACTTGGCCCACCTTGAAGGTAAACCAGGATGACACTTTTGGCTTTGTTCCAACCCGCACCACCTGCAGACGATTCGTTCGCTTGGCTCGCTTTCAAACCAAGCATTTGTGCCAAGGTTGACCCCATGACAGCCGAACCACCCACACGCAGGATATCGCGGCGCGTTACTCCCAGGGTCTTGTCGCACAAATCCTTACCGGGTTGGCCGGGGATAACTAACATGGATGCTCCTCCGAGGGGTATTGGTTGATTCTTTAGAGACCGGCATTGGAAAAGAATGTCAAAAGTCTTTTCAGCGACACCTTGACCACGGTCTGTTTGTTCGCGGTGAGGCACCCTGGGTTTTCTTTTCTCCAGGGCACTGTTTCATCAAAGATCGACAAAGCAAAGGCTAAATACACAGGAAAACTAGTATAGAGTGCTCGAATAACAGGTGTCAATCTTGTCGCGACGACACAGGAAGAAGGAACACTTCGTGGGAGATTCGGCTCGGTGAAAACCGACCGAAACAACGCTGCTATAACGACTTCGGATCATAGATAGCAGAGCAATTCAGTCGGTTCGGCGGCTTGCCATCCGCTCGGCAAGTCCGTTCTGCAAGCACGGTTTAGCGCTAAACCACCACATTCGACCACAGTAGGATCAAGATTTCTCCAGCGAACTGCAAAGTTTCCCCATCGCAAAACCGCCTGTTGGGTAAATTCCCACCAACCCAATGGTGAGCGTTCTCCTGACGCTGGACATGGGGAGGACTTATGGATGTTCTGCCAGCAAGCATAATGATTGCACCCTTGTCAAAGCCCTCTGACAAAAGAGCAAAACTCACTGGTTGCTTGCCTCCACAGCTTGTTCCGAATACGATGCCCAACGTGCTCTTTCTATTTGATGGTATTTCTGTACATCCTCAGGAGTGTTCCCATGAGTGCTGTTTCCCGGCAACAGGAGAAAGTCCTGCAAAATCAAGCTGACGCTGCGCCACCACGCGAATCTTCTCCCACGCTTCTTGACGAGATCATGCAGCACGTACTGGCGGACAGTAAATGCGACAGCGAGTCGTACCTGCGCGAAACCGATGTTCCCCACGGTGGCGAGTAACGGGGGCAAGTCGCGTGCGCCTGCTGAACCGTCTTTGTGGGTTGGAAACCGAATATGCGATGCGCTTTCGTCCAAACGAAGCGAGCATCCATAAGCCCAGCAAGTTTCATCTTTACCGTTGTCTTGTCGGCATGCTGCGTCAACGCGTTCTGACCGTGCCGGCCAAGCACTTTAAGGAAGGCATCTTCATTGCAAATGGTGGTGCTGTTTGGTTCGAAGCAGAGCGACCGGCATCTGGTGCAGGTCTCGTCGAGGGATCAACTCCCGAATGCCGTAGCCCTCATGATTTACTGGTCTATCAGCGGGCTCAGGATCGCATGCTGGCGGAATCCGCCAGCGCAGGCACAGTAAATGGTCAACTATCGCTAATTAAAAACGATCGAGATAGCCAAGGAAATGTCTATGGGGCTCAAGAAAACTATGAAGCAACCATCGCCACCGGTTGGCAACTTTGGATCTGGCGTACCGGTTTAGTAGCCATCATTCCGATCTTGCTGTTCGCTTGGCTCGGCCTCTTGGTCATGATCGCCTGCACGCTCACCTACTTGGCAGTGGTCGCGATGCTGTATTTACCATTGCGTATTTTTCGTCTTTGGCAACCACCGGTTGCCATCTTTCTTTTTGGTAAAGATTTGGCAACTGGACAAGAAACGGGGAACCCAACACCTGCTTGGATGGAACCCATCGTGATCTGGTTCACGCGGCTCGTCACAGCCCCGCTGGCAGGTGCATTGCTCCTGCTTGTGCGACTGAGTGGATTCCGGCAAATACAACGACAACTGCTGCCTTTTCTTGTGAGCCGCTCACTCATTGCGGGAAGTGGCATGGTAGACACGTATGGCAACTTCCATCTTGCTGACAAAGCACCCGCCATTAACTGTGTGGTTGGTCTGGGCGGATTCGTTGCAGATCGACCGATCTTCAACGTCGGACACTTCTTCAAAACTTTATGTGGAGAAGCTTGTTTTTCTATTCGTGAATACTTTGACCTCTTCCATCAACGGCAGCGATTGCAGCTTGGCTTGGGTGATTCCAACATGTCGGAAGTGTCCGAGTATTTGCGAGTTGGAACTACCATGCTGGTACTCGATGCCATCGAAGCAGGCCAATTGCCCTCAGTTCCTCGCATCCGCCGGCCGATCCGAGCATTACACAACATCTGTGCTGACCCTTCTCTACAGCATGAAATTCCTGTGAGTTCAGCAGAAAAAATACAAGCGTTGGAGCTCCAGCGATTTTACTTTACAGCTTGCCAAAGATTTGTTGATCGCCAGATCGATGTGCCAGAAGAGGCAAATCAAATCCTGGCAATTTGGAAAGAAGCTTTAGATGGGCTGCAGGAGCTTCAAGAAAGCGATGGGAAATCATTGCAGTTGCTAGGCAAACTCGACTGGGTCACTAAAAAACACTTGCTCGACAGCGCTCTCTCTGACACGCCTTGGCCCGCTTTGAAAAAAATCGATATTCGCTATCACGAATTATCCTCGGAGGGGTATTTTGAGATGCTCAAAGCGACAGACTGTGTCACCACACTCGTTGATGCCAAGGAAATCGATCGCGCAATGCGAGTTCCCCCGGCGGGAACGCCGGCGACCACTCGTGGACATTATATTCGCGAGTTTTCACAAGAAGCAGCTCGGTTTGTGGTTAATTGGAAGTCCGTCATCTTTGATCAAGGTGAGGGCACAAAACGAGTTCGGCTGTCAAATTACGGCAAACCATCCGTTCACCAGCCAGCCCAATCATTCCCAGATTGGCAAGAACAAAAAGAATGATTTAGAGCAAGGATCGCTTTTGCCGCTTGCCGTCGCATCAAATTAATCAATCAACTTCTAACAAGTGGTTCTGCAAGCAAAAACCTCCATGGCTAAAAAAGCTCGCGATGAAAAATACCAATACGATGAGCCTCTGACACCCCAGAATCTTGACTCTGGCGTCATTGTAAGTCCCGATACCCATCGCCGGGATCGTTTACCTCCAGGTCAATCACGTACTCGTAAGTGGCCCGTATTGGATGCCTCTGGAACACCGGATGTAGCGGCCACCACTTGGGAACTGAACGTCCTCGGTCTCGTCACAAAACCACTCACCTTCAATCTCGCCGAGTTTCAGAGATTGCCACGGGTAAAAGTCTTTGCTGATTTCCATTGTGTCACACACTGGTCACGGTTAGGGAACCTTTGGGAGGGCGTTTCCACACGGGAATTAATCGACCGATCAGGGGCCTGCCAAGAAGCCAAATTCGTTGTACTACACGGTTATGACAACGGCTGGTCGACCAATCTGTCCCTGACTGATTTTCTAGCCGCAGACGCCTTAATCGCCGATCTGCACGATGGTACACCTATCAGCGCTGATCATGGTGGTCCCGTCCGTGCCATGGTTCCCCAACGGTATGCCTGGAAGAGCGCCAAATGGTTAAAAGCGATTGAGTTAGTCGCCACGGACCAACCAGGCTATTGGGAACGCTGCGGGTATCACAATCAGGGTGACCCGTGGAACGAAGAAAGATTTGGCGGTTAGTACGCAGCGAGCATAGAGCAAGTTCCTGCCAAAAAATTATTTCCTGCCAACTTTGTGGCGCGCTTTTAATTTGCATACTCCTTCGCCTGCTCGTTGTGCACAGGTTCGTCGACAGAACGTAATCTGTGGCCCCAAGAAATCAATAAAGGGGACTCTGTGCATTTTCGCGGGACGCAGAAGACTCTCACCCAGATGCCTTCGTCAAGGCGCAGAAAGGTTTGAGCGGGCGACTCCCGGCCTACGGAACTTAATCGTCGCGTTGCGAGGTACTCGCTCTTGGACAATGGATAGGATCATCATTCGGTAAGCTCCATCAAACAGCAAGGGTTCGATGCGAACAAAATCACCTTGGTGAAGGAGGTCTGCTAGCATTGGCCGCTGCAAATCCTCGCGATTGATCTTGACGGCAGGGTGAGGTTCGCGATAGAAGCCGCCCCTCTTCTTCTGCTTTATTCCTCTCAAACATTATCTATTTTCGTTGGATTGAGTGTGAACGTGCTGAGTTTGTCTCCTCATGGTGCAAGCGTCGCGGGTTTTTTGACCTGCTGGCTTGTTTTTGGCGTGGTTGCCGCCGACGCAGCGGAAAAAAGCCGTAACACGGCCTCGACAACCCAGTCCACAAATCGCGACCTGGGTGAATTCGATATTGTGGGTAAGTGCTCACGCGAATGGAATGAGCAAAGAAATCACTTTGAATTCGTCGTTCGTGACCAGTTGTCGGACATCCGATATGTGTTGATGTCTGGCCCCGAACTGGATCGACAGCCGCTTGTTGGACACACCGTTGCCATCCAAGGTGAAAACAAATTGCGCGTCGATCGTCGGGAAGGTTGGATCCGACCCGACGTCATTGAAATTATTGACCGGCAAACAAAGCCCGTTTCTGCTTCGAGAAATAGATCTCTCCGTCATGCTCCACAGCAGACCCGACACCAAAGCAAACAAACCTCAAAACCAGCCGCGAGTGGTCGCGCCTCCCGGCTTCAACCGACTCCTGCAAACCGTTGGTCGAAACCCCGCCGGCAAGTCGAGTTTGCGCAATTTTTAGAAACATTGCCGCCACTTGAAGCAGGCAGCGATTCCCAGGTCGAGGAACTCAATACGAAATCGACACCTAAAACTTTTATCGACGATCTAGAAACTGTCTACGATGGTCCTGAGATTCGACCTGAATTCGAACCGCAAGTGTTTGATAGCAACAGTCCTGACTTTTGTCGTAACTGTGGCGACCAGTTGACTTGTGAGGCCTGTCGCAAGCAACAAGGATCTGGGTATTGGTTGCGCGGCGAGTATCTTTACTGGTGGACTAAAGGTATGGAAGTGCCTCCTATCGTGACGACAAGTCCGATGGGGACAGCGCAAACAGAAGCCGGTATCCTCGGTGAAGCAGGCACTCAGATTCTGTTTGGAAACGGTGAAATTCTCGGTGAAGAACGGCCCGGCGGCCGGTTACGGATAGGAAAATGGCTGGGTGACCGACGCGTGGTAGGCATTGAAGGTGAGTACTTTCGTCTAGAAGACGATTCGACGACATACCTGGCTGAATCGGATGGGACGACGATTCTTACCGTACCCTTCTTCAATCTCAACCCTCGGGATCCCTTGAACCCCGCATTGTTCGCACCGGCCCGCGAAGATGCCTTTCTGATTGGATTTCCCAACACCATTGCTGGATCCATCGGCATTGACGCGAGCACGGCACTCGATTCCGCGAGCGCACGGCTTCTGGTGGACCTCTGTCAGCTCGGTGCACCCTGTAAGTCGAAACACCGCGTGGACTTGCTGGTCGGCTACCGGCACATGACCTTGGATGATCATCTCAATCTGCGCGCTCAATTGAGTTCACTCAATCGCACCAATCAAGCTTTCGACATCCGTGATCATTTTGCCACCGAAAATGAATTCAACGGTGTTGAAATGGGTGCTCAGTGGCAAACAAAGTGGAATCGAATCTCCTTGGAAATGCTTAGCAAGATCGCCCTGGGGAATGTCAATCAAGTTGTCACCATTGACGGCTCGACGTTACTGACGCAACTTGGTGCCGGTACGACAATCCATCCAGGCGGATTATTTGCCCAGCGGACCAATGTCGGACGTTATGAACGCAACGAGTTTGCCGTCATTCCGGAACTCGGTGTGACAATTGGTTTTAACGTCACTGAAAAACTTCGAGCCACCTTAGGCTACGCATTCATCTACTGGAGCCGTGTTTTACGGGCGGGCGACCAGATTGACCGAGAAATAAACCAGGATCTCTTGGCTCCGGAAGCGCTCCCCTTCACCGGCCCAGATCGGCCTGCCTTTGCCTACCAGGCAACCGATTTCTGGATGCAAGGCTTCAGCGTCGGTTTGGATTATCGCTGGTAGTGCTCGTGAAGACCGGCCTCTCATCGCTTTGAGGGCCTCGGTCAGCTTTCAAAAAGAGTCTCCTAGAGGCGCTTCGTTTTGTCCCTTCGATGTGAGATAATAAAATGGAAAAGACGGTTCGTCGAGCTCGACTTTTCAGGAAGTCAGTCGATCGGGCCACTTCTAACATCCTTATGAATCCGCATGAAGGCACCACCTTTTTCCTTTCTCTTCTTTCCTACTCTTACCATGAAAACCTCATGGCAGACACAAATCCTCTGTGAGGTGCACCATGTCCAAGGACCAGTCGCTGGCGATCGGCATTGATTTAGGCACAACTTTTTCGGCGATCGCACGCTTGGATGATGTCGGCCAACCGCGAACATTGGTCAATGCGGAAGGTGACAAGACAACTCCCAGTGTGGTTCTGTTTGATGGTCGCGAGGTGGTGGTCGGTAAAGAAGCAGTCAAGGCAATGACTACCGAGATGTCGCAAGTTGCCGATTGCGTGAAGCGCGAGTTAGGTGCCCGCCTGTATCAAAAACAAATTAGCGGGCGTCAGTTCCCGCCCGAAGCAATCCAAGCTTGGATTCTCAACAAGTTACGTGTCGATTCCCAAACTCAAGTTGGTTCGTACAAAAAAGTCGTGATCACGGTACCGGCATACTTTGATGAAGTGCGCCGGAAAGCAACGCAAGACGCCGGCTATATCGCGGGTTTCGAAGTCCTGGATATTATCAACGAACCCACCGCAGCGGCCATCTCCTTTGGGTTTGAGCAAGGCTATCTGAAGTCCGCGAGTCGGCATGAAAAAAAGAAGATCTTGGTGTACGATCTTGGTGGTGGCACATTTGATGTTACGGTAATGGAAGTTGGTGGCAAGGAATTTGTAGCTTTAGCGACCGATGGTGACGTTCAGCTAGGTGGCAGAGATTTTGATCAACGCTTAGTCGACTGGGTTGCCGAGAACTTCATTCGTAAATTCAGTGTCGATCCTCGCGAAGACCCAAATTGTCTCGGTCGCTTGTGGCGCGATTGCGAGGACGCGAAGCGAACTTTAACCGCGCGGCAGAAAACGTCCATCGCTTGCGATTACCAAGGGCAAGCGTCACGGTTTGAAATTTCACGTGAGAAGTTTGAGGAGCTCACGCGCGATTTGCTCGATCGCACTTTATTCACAACCAGACAGACATTAAAAGCCGCCGGTTTTTCCTGGTCCGACATCGATCGTGTGCTGCTAGTAGGCGGTTCGACACGGATGCCAATGGTTTTTGATATGCTCAAAAAGTCGAGCGGGATGGAACCAGATCGCTCGGTTTCACCAGACGAAGCGGTCGCTCACGGCGCGGCACTCCACGCGGGTTTGTTACTCTCGAAGCAGGCTGGCAAGCTGCCTGCCTTTGAAGTCACCAATGTTAACTCGCACAGTTTAGGAGTTGTCGCAACAGATCGCGCTACCAATCGGCTACGAACGGCTGTTTTAATTCCTCGCAACACGCCTTTACCAGCGGAGGCAAAGCGCACTTTCAAGACGCAAAAAGCTGGGCAGAGGTCTATCCTGATTCAGATCGTCGAGGGGGAAAGCGCTTTGCCGGACGACTGTTCTCAAGTAGGAAAATGTGTAGTACGGAACTTACCTCCCAACCTTCCGGCCCAAACACCCATCGAAGTTCGTTTTCAGTATCGTGAAAATGGCACTTTAACCGTCATGGTACATGTCGAATCAACCGAAAAACAAATGAAACACGAGATCACACGCGAAAATAGTTTGACTTTGGAACAATTGAACCATTGGCGAAACTACATTGCAAAGTTGCCCCCCGAAATCGATTCGGCAGCGGAAGTGCCGCAGTAGTCTGTCTGGACCCACGTGCCAGAGTTACCGCCGAGGATGCCACGTAAATTCTAGAGACCTAATAGAGAACCATGAGTGATCTGAATTTGCGCAACGCAACATCGAAAGATGTTCGTATGAAAGGTTTTCGTAACCGCACCACCGTTCCAGAGGCACTGGCTTGGGTCGACAGCAAAACAACCTCGCTTGCTCCAGAGGTCGTGGATCTTTCGCAACTTGCAGGGCGCATCTTAACGGAAGATGTTGTTAGCCCGCTCGATATTCCCGGTTTCGATCGGGCCATGATGGACGGTTTTGCAGTGCTCGCAGAAGATTCACTGGGGGCTTCCATGTACAACCGCTTACCACTGCAAGTTATCGGACAATCGCTACCGGGAAACGCCTTTTCAAACACCGTTAAACGAGGCGAGGCCGTCAAAATCATGACGGGGGCTCCCATGCCTCGAGGAACGGACGCGGTACTTCCGGTGGAAAAGGTCGAAGTCGACAACGAACAGATCTTTGCGCAAGACGCGGTATCTCCAGGAAAGCATGTCGGCTACCGTGGCGAGGACATTGCCTGTGGAACAACGATCCTTTCCAAAGGTCGACAGTTGCGGCCTCAGGATGTCGGTGTGCTCGCTTCGATTGGAGCTCGTGTTTCAGTCATCCGCAAACCACGGGTGAGGATCGTAGTGACGGGAAATGAATTGTTGCCCCCCGGTGCGGTACCGACAGGTTCACAGATTGTCGATTCCAATAGCCCGATGCTGGCAGCCATGATTCAGCGAGACGGCGGCCTGGCAATCAATCCTGGTATTGTTGCCGATGACCCAGACGCAATTCTGGAAGCACTACGTGATGAGGTCGACGTGGTCCTCGTCTCAGGCGGGTCTAGTGTGGGACAAGAGGATTACGCACCGATGCTTGTCGCCAAGCACGGTGAGTTAGCGATTCATGGAATTGCCATGCGTCCAAGTAGCCCCGCCGGAATGGGGCTGTTGGAAAAACGTTTGGTCTTTCTCTTGCCCGGAAATCCTGTTGCCTGTCTGTGCGCATATGATTTTTTTGCGGCACGTGCGATACGAATACTGTCCGGTCTCTCTACAGATTGGCCCTATCGAAGCATTCGCTGTCCCCTCCGTCGCAAGCTTGTCTCGAAGGTCGGCCGCGTTGATTATGCTCGCGTAGAGTTAATCGGTGAACAAATCGAACCCATTGCCATTAGCGGTGCATCAGTGCTTAGTTCCACAACCCGCGCTGACGGTTTCGTCGTCATCCCCGGTGACAGTGAAGGCTATCCGGCAGAAACAGAATTAGAGGTATACCTCTACGAAAGATAATCTTTCTCGCTTTCGTCGAGCATCTCAATCTTCGACTCCCAACCCTCAAGTTAGTATGTCCAAACAAGATCAATTTCTCGATGTCATTGACCGAGATGAAGCGGAAGCTCGTTTTCGCAAGGCGATCGTCTTAGAACCTGTTGGTAGCGAAGAAATAGCGCTGAGTCACGCCTTAGGTCGTGTCCTTTGTGAAGATATTGTTGCGGACATCGATGTGCCTTCCTTTGATCGTTCCAATTTAGATGGTTTCGCCATCCGAGCTAAGGATACGTTCGGTGCTCGAGAAGATCGCCCACATCGACTGCAATTATTGGAAGAAGTCATTTCCACGGCAGTCATCCCAACCTCCACCGTTGAAGAAGGGCAAGCCGTTTCAATCGCCACCGGTGCGATGATCCCGCGTGGCGCAGATGCGATTGTGATGGTCGAGCATACAGACACAGAAGGAGTGCAACTCATTGTGCGCCAAGCCGTCACTGCTGGATTCGGTGTCGCCTTTGCCGGTACGGATATCGCGTCTGGCGAAACGATTTTGCGGCAAGGCGATTTGCTTACCAGTCGCGAAACTGGGGTATTGGCTGCCATCGGTCGAGATCGAGTCTCCGTGTGGCGACGGCCACGCGTCGGTATCTTGTCAACCGGTGATGAAATTATCGAACCGGGTGAAACCATGCAACCGGGTCGGATTTTTGACTCCAACGCGCGCATTGTTGCCGATAGCGTCAAAGAGCTGGGAGGCGAACCAATCGAACTCGGCATCGTCCATGATGACCTCAAAGCACTACGAGTACGACTGGCCGAGGCACTCACCCAATGCGACGTGGTCGTACTGTCAGGAGGAACGAGCAAAGGGACGGGTGATCTTTCCTACCGTGTGGTTCGTGAGTTGAAGGATCCAGGAATCGTCGCTCACGGCGTCGCTCTTAAACCTGGCAAACCCATTTGCTTGGCTGCCAGTCAAGGAAAACCAGTTGTTATTCTGCCAGGATTTCCCACTTCGGCAATTTTTACTTTTCATGAGTTTTTGGCTCCTGTGATTCAGCAACTCGCGGGACAACCACAAGGACCCCAAGCGACTGTCGGGGCACAGATGGCAGTCAAGGTTAACTCGGAAATTGGACGCACAGAATTTCTTCTGGTTGGTCTCGTTGCAGGCAATTCTGTCTCGCCGCTCAAACCAAATCCGTCTACGCTGCCACCGATCGCGGCCTATCCAATGGGAAAAGGCTCCGGTAGCGTGACCACCTTCAGCCGCGCGGACGGTTTTGTCACGATTGAACGCCACGAGGAAATTGTCGAAGCGGGTGCGCCGGTGAAAGTGCGGTTGTTTGGCCGCGATCTACAAATTGCGGATTTGATTGTGATTGGCAGCCATTGCATCGGTTTGGACTTTTTGTTGGGTCAGCTCCAACAAAAGGGTTTTCGTACAAAATTCCTGGCGGTCGGATCGACCGCAGGACTCGAGGCGGCCAAGCGGGGAGAATGTGATGTGGCAGGGGTTCATTTGCTCGATCGCGAAACCGGTGAATACAACCGACCTTTCCTTACAAAGGAATTAGAACTGCACCCAGGATATGGTCGATTACAAGGTGTTGTCTATCGAAAAGGAGATGAACGATTTGAAAATCAACCGGCAAAACAGGCAATTCGGCAAGCCGGCGATGACGAAAGTTGCCTGATGGTCAACCGCAATCAAGGCAGTGGAACGCGCATCCTCATTGATCAATTACTCTCTGGGATACGTCCAAATGGTTATGCGATTCAGTCGCGCAGCCACAACGCAGTCGCCGCTTCCGTGCATCAAGGACGGGCTGATTGGGGGGTTGCGATCCAGTCTGTTGCGCGGCCACTCGACCTCGGCTTCCTTCCTCTGCATGATGAACAATTCGATTTTGTTATCCCAGCATCACGTACGGATCGTCCTGCCGTCATAGCATTCCGAGAACTACTCAACGACCTGCAAGTACGCGAACATCTCACCAGTCTGGGACTGCCAGCCTCATTGCGAACACAGTCATGACATACCCCAGAGGGGGGTTTCTGCCATGGCAACACCGTTTCAGTATGTTCGCAAAAAATCGTCTGGGTCAAAAATCTGGAAGGTTTCTATTTCAGGCCGCCCACAACAAGTTTTAACCACGCGAAGTTTCGGTTCAAATTGTAGGAAAGGCAACAGAAACTGATTTAAAATTAAGGGCTTTCACTGTATCATGGAGGACTGATTGTTCTCTGCAATCAAAATATTTATGGTATCCTTGAGGTACAGTGGTACCATAAGGGACTCAAGCTTTCTTTTTGTTGACGCTGGGCTGCCTGCAATTCGGATTGCCCTAATCCATCCCTACTCTCGGTGATCTCCACCAAAGGTAACGCATGACCGCTGCGGTGCTCGCCGACGACTTTATTGACTTGCTTAACAAGAGCGGTCTGCTCTCACATGACGAAATCGCGTCTGTGCAGTATCGTTTGCGACTCGGTCATTGTGAGACGGCCAAAGAGGTCGCCAAGATCCTCGTGCGCAACCGCGTGCTTACCCACTTCCAAGCAAAGCATCTCCTGCAAGGACGTTGGCGCGGTCTTGTGTTAAATAAGTACAAGTTGTTGGGGGTTTTAGGAGCTGGCGGTATGGGCTGGGTCTATTCAGCTCAGGAACTCAACTCACAATGGAAAGTCGCGATCAAAGTTCTCGGCAAAGAGCGCCGAGATAACAAAGGCATGTTGGCGCGAATGCAGCTTGAAGCCCAAGCCGGAATGCGACTCTCCCATCCCAATATTCTACGTACGATGGAGTTGAATCAGACAGAGGATGCCTATGGGCAAATGTATTATCTCGTCATGGAATTGGTGAAAGGAATCACACCATTAGAATTGTATTCCATTACCAAGAACATCGACTGGCGCCACGCGTGTGACATCATCGGTCAGGCTGCAAAGGGTCTACAGTACGCACACGATCAAGGTCTCGTCCATCGTGATGTCAAGCCAGAAAATCTGTTGGTGCGAAAAGAGGGGACGGTAAAAATTCTTGACTTTGGTCTCGCCATGATGGATGAAAACGATGAAGAGTTTACGATGGCAATGATCTTTGGCCAAGATCGTGTGGGTACCGCCGACTACGTTTCACCAGAACAAACTGTGGATAGCTATACCGTCGATCACCGCACGGACATTTACAGTTTGGGGTGTGCGTTTTACTTCATGCTGACTGGCAGTGTGCCGTTCCCTGTTAGTAGTACTGGCAAGAAAGTTGCCTGCCACCGTCGTAAGCGGCCTAAGGACATTCAGTCGATCAATCCTGATGTTCCCACAGAGGTCGCTGAGATTGTCAAAAACATGACTGCCAAGCGGCCTGATCGCAGATTCCCCAAAGCAAGCTTTGTTGAAGAAGCGGTCGCACCCTTCGCAGAACGTCAAGAGATCCAATTCGATTTTGCTGCTGTGTTGCGCGCTCGGATCCGCCAAGCTGAGCATCATTGGAAATTGAAGCGCAAACGACCTTCTTCAGACGCGATTTCACGGGTTGCTTCAAGTATCGCTGGCGAAGCCGCAGAAGCCAAAATTGATACGGGGCTGCGCGACGACACACAACTTGACGAACAAGCGAAAAAG
>JAKVBY010000009.1:58613-65789 GCA_022446825.1 Pirellulaceae bacterium | reverse complement strand
GCGACCCATGTGACTTGTATTACCTTTGGTTATTCCGCAACCTTTTTAGCAGCCCTGCTAGGCGTTCTTTACATTCTCGCTGGAATGTTCACTCCTGCTTTGGCCGCGCGTTTTGATTCACGCATGGACGTTGGCCAGTTGCTGTATCGCGTCACCTATGGGGCGACATGCTTCGCCATTCTCTTTAGTTTCGTGGGCACAGTACTTGGAGGCCTCTGGGCCGATGATTCATGGGGTCGGTTTTGGGGTTGGGACCCGAAAGAAAATGGCGCACTGATGATCGTCTTGTGGAATGCCTTGGTGTTACACGCCCGTTGGGGAGGAATGATTCGAGAGCGAGGTTTCGCGGTGATGGTTATCGGCGGTAGTATCATCACGGCTTGGTCCTGGTTTGGAGTGAACGAATTGGGGGTTGGCCTGCACTCCTATGGCTTTACGGAAGGCGTTCTGCGCTCCTTGGCCGTTGCCGTTGCGATTAAGATGCTGATCATCGCCATTGGCTGTTTGCCGGCATCGATGTGGTGGAGTTACCGGGCCCGTCAACGGCGGGAAAATTAGGCATCCACAGCTTAACGACGAGTCTCTGGCAGGATTCTCAAGGCCGTCACAGGTACTTCGCGACCGATGGTCGGGGGGCTGATTTGAGGTAATGGTAATCGTCGTAGTAACGCATCGGTTCCTATAGAGGCCGCAATTTGATGCTTACTTTCTGGCACCAGGAGTCCGGCGAGCGCCACGGCGGGAATCAGTTCTTCAGCAGAGTCAAAAAGGAGCGGGCCGGTCTCGTCGACGAGTACGACTCCGTCCAGTGTCGTTGCACAGTTCCCGTTGATTAGGAGGGTGGTGGGGTCGATGCGGAATCCGAATGCGAGTTCACGATAACGGACCAAGGTTTTCAGTTCAGTGTTTCGGTTGTTCCGTAACTTGAAGGCCCCCTGGGCAGCCTCCAAAAATTGCCGACTGACGACTCCACCATCAGACACCAGGAATCCGGTAGCCTCAACCAGTCGCCCATTCTCAAAACGGCAACGATTCAGGTCGACGTCCGCCAGGCCGCTGAGTTTGCGCAGAAAACGTTGGGTTACTAAGCGATCTAAATCAAGGTCTTCGAAGTTTCCTTCCACTTGGCCACTCCACTTGCCCTTGGTTTCGGTCATGCGGACAATGCCGCGGAAGCGACAGGTTGTTCCCAGTGACGTGGTGGCTGGAAGCAAATCAGCAATAAGTGGAACGGGGATGGCGCTGCGACCGCTGTGGAACTCCCAAGTCGTACTGGGCGGAGAGACTTTACGATGGCGCGCGACGCTTAACCGCATTGACGCCTCTGCCGGTTCACCGACGATGCGAAACTCAAGAGTTAGCCGGGGGCCCGTGGATGGCTGCTCGATGGTACAGGACAAATTCGAAAAAGTTTGCGGTTGTGTTCTGTTTTCTAGTAAAAGTTTTGATGCGGTGAAGCATAAAGTATCCTGGGAATTGGCTGTTGTCCGTAAAAAGCTCTGGTGCAAAGAATTCCACAAACGCGTTAAGCTTGCCGGTTTTATTTGTGGTTCCAGTAAGGAAATACGGAAGGGCTTAGTCGAGTTTTCTACGTCGATCATTCTAACATTTGCTAAAGGCTCAGCCGTTTCTGGATCGCAAAAGCCGACGTCATGCAATTCAACAGACTTTTCTCCTCTCTGCACATGGCCAATCTTTACTGTGAGGCCCAATTGTGATTGGAGATGTTCTTGCCAGCTTCGCTGTTGATAATTTTGATAGGCGGAGGAGTGTTTGCCAGCGACCAAAATGAGGCAGAGAACGGTCGGAGATAGGCAAGCCAGCAAAAAAACACTACGGCAAAAAAATCGTCGATTTTTTCTTGGCATATCGAACTTCCCTGTTCGAGTAGACGTTTGCATCTTGTCGGTGTATTGCTTTTAGTCGACAAAAGATGCTGGAAGAGTAATGAAGTTGGTGTGGGTGAAAGGTGCGGACTTTGGTTGCCAGAGAGTCATGATTAAATGTTGAGATCAGCGTTCACGTGCTAACTTCATAAACAATTCAAAGCGAGCTTGCATCTCGGTTATATTGTCGTTGCCAAATTTCTCGCAGAATGCGCAGGCCACTTCAAAGGCGACAACGTTTTCGATAATTACACTACAGGCAGAAACGGCACAGACATCGCTACGTTCGTATTGGGCCGTGTGTGTTTTCTTCGTCTCAAGATTGACTGATTCTAACGGTTGACGGAGTGTGCTGATGGGCTTTTTCGCAGCTCGCACAACCAATGCTTGTCCGTTCGTCATGCCGGCCTCTAAGCCACCGGCATTATTTGTGGGGCGAGTGTAACCCAGGTTGCGCGATTTCGCTTGGGTTTCATCGTAAACAATGGGGTCATGGACTTTTGAGCCGGGGCGCCGTGCCGCTTCAAATCCTAGGCCAATTTCCACCCCTTTGATCGCTTGGACAGCCATCACCGCTTGGGCAATTTTACCGTCAAGTTTTTGATCCCACTGCGCATGGGTACCAATTCCAAACGGAAGCCCTTCGATGCGGGTTTCCACGATACCTCCGAGGGTGTCACCCGCTTCGCCGGTGTCATCGATCAATTGTTTGATTTTGGCATCCTGGTCTGGATTGAGAGAGTAGATTTCGCTGGTATCACGAAGCTTCCGCTGTTCGGTCAATGTTGCCTTTTGGGGCTCAATACGGATGCCCCCCAATTCAACGACGTAGCCGATTACCGAAATGTCAAACGTTTCCAGCAGTTGTTTGGCGAGTGCTCCAGCAGCCACGCGCACGGCCGTTTCTCGAGCACTGGCACGTTCTAAGATGGCTCGAATGGGCCCTAGGAATTTAATGGCACCGGTCAAGTCGCCGTGTCCCGGGCGTGGTCTTTCTAAATCCTGCAGCCGCTCGATCTTATAGTCTTGATTGATGACTTGCAGTGCGATGGGGCTGCCAAGTGTCTTGTTTTGCCAACTTCCGCTGAGGACTTCGACTCGATCGGTTTCGATCTTTTGTCTGCCCCCACGGCCGTAGCCTCCTTGACGTCGGCGCAATTCTACGTCGATTCCATCAGTGTCAATTTCCAAGCCGGCTGGGAATCCATCAACCAATGCTAAAAGGGTTTTGCCGTGGGATTCACCCGCAGTCCAATATCGCAACATGTCGGTTCAAAAGGCTTCGAGTAGGTTTTGGTGCAGCAAAGATCGGCAAGATCTGCCAGATCTCCGCACTTCCCGATTCTAACTTAGTGGCTTGGTTTGAAGATAGGCCGGTTGCGGTCAGGCTTTCTGTCTTTGACAATACCTGCCATCTTCGCCATCACGACTCGTAAGGCCTTTGGGGAGAACTGGTTCCGCTGTGAGAGAATTTTTCGTCAAACGCTGGTTTTTGATTGCTTTGGTTGTCGTGCTGACTATTGGGTTCACACAAGCATCTAATTTGCAGTTTCTAGCCAATGAAACCGTTGGTAAGTGGGTGCGCCGCAGTATTGTTGCCAGCGTTCTCTTCATGATGGCATTTCCACTGACCTTTACGGCGTTCACCACAGGCCTGCGTCGCCCGGGACCGGCTATTTTGGCATCTGCGGTCAATTTTGGAATTCTGCCACTGTTTAGCTGGGCAGTCTATTTTTGCTTGCTCCCGTTTCTCAACCACGATTTAGCGATTGGCCTACTCGTGGCCGCAGCAACTCCTTCCACGCTGGCTTCTGCAGCGGTTTGGACGCGGCGCGCCGGTGGCAATGATTCGGTGGCAATTATGGTGACCATCTTCACCAACTTAGGATGTTTTCTGATCACGCCGCTCTGGTTACTCACGATGACGGGTACCCAAGTCGAGTCACTTGAATTGACGGCCATGATCGTCAAATTACTTTTGCTCGTCGTGCTTCCGATGACCTTTGCACAATTGTTGCGACTTCAACCCACCATCGGAGCATGGTCAGCAAAAAATAAGCAGTCTCTGGGGGTTGGTGCACAAACGGGCGTGCTGGCAATGATTTTACTGGGATCGGTGAACGCGGGTCTCAGAATCCAGGGCGAAGCAGAGACCAGCGGAGCGTCGATGGTTGATTTTACGATCATGATCGCGGCAGTACTGGGAATTCATATTGCCATGCTATGGGTGGGCCATGTGCTTGCCAGGGCTTTCAGAATGGCACGCCAAGATCGGATTGCGGTCGGATTTTCCGGCAGTCAAAAGACTTTAATGGTAGGTCTTGCGATTGCCATTGAAGACTATGGAAAGTCACACCCGTTGGCGGTCCTGCCCATGGTGACTTACCACGTGGGGCAGTTGCTAGTAGATACGTTTGTCGCTGATCGGCTGCGGAAATCTGTAAAAAATGAGCCCGATTAAGGGAGTAGACCTTATCGACCAGGAAATGTTGCTATCGAGTTTGTGGTCCTTTGGACGAGAGCGGCTTTGGGCCAGAAAAAGTCCGCACGAAGACACAACTTCGTAGTGGTGCACCACCAGTGCCGAGAGACGAAACCCGGGACGATCAGCACTTGTGAGCAGAGTGGGTGAGTGTTAAAATGTGGGACTTGAGTATCAGGGAACCGTTGAAGTATTTGTTTAGGGTTGAACCCCGCTGTTGGACAGGTAAGAAGCGTCATGAAAGAAGGCATTCACCCGGATTATCTTGAGACGACGGTTACATGTGGCTGCGGGCATTCGTTTCAAACACGCAGCACACGCACGGAACTCAAGGTTGATATCTGTAACATGTGTCACCCATTTTACACAGGTAAATTGAAATACATCGACACAGCTGGTCGGATTGAAAAATTCCAATCTAAGTTTGCTGCAGGTAGTTACGCCAGCCTGCAAAACCCGGCCAAGAAGAAGAAGAAGGCTCCTAAGCCGGCAGTAGATTCCTAGCCTGTACGGATTCTTAGGCTTCCCTGATTTTCTTGTCGCGCGGTATCATGATGACGCTAAAGGTGTGTGGTGCTACGCATTGGTTAAGGGCATCACGAGGCAGTGTGCCAAAGGCGTTTCTTTTGCGATCTTCTGGTTGTCTTTGCGAGTTGCTGTTTAGTAACCGTATTGTGGCAGCAAGTCTCATAGGAATTTAAACCTTCATGCGCGATATGCTGGACAAAAAGCTGGAGAGATTTGAAGCTCTGGAACAGCAGATGACGGATCCGGAAGTATTGGCGAATTCCAACAAGATGGCTGCAATTGCACGTGAACATGGTTCGTTAGCAAAATTGGCAATAAAGTATCGGACCTTCAAAAAATTGGTTGACGAAATTACCGAAATTCGGGAAATGACCCACAGCGATGATCCGGAAGAACGGGAGATGGCCGAAGCAGAAATTCCGTTGTTGAAAAACCAACGCGAGGAGGCGTGGGACGAATTACTTGAAATGACTGTAGGCGGAGAAGATGCTAACCGTTCACGGTGTGTCATGGAAATCCGCGCTGGTACGGGCGGTGACGAAGCAGCACTTTTTGCCCGGGATCTGTTCGAAATGTACAAGCGTCACTGCGATCAAAAGTCATGGAAATTTGAGATCTTTGGTGCAAGCCCAACGGAGTTAGGTGGCTTTAAAGAAATCACCGTGACGATCGAAGGTGAAGGATCCTATCGCGAATTACAATACGAGAGCGGCGGGCATCGCGTTCAACGAGTTCCGGAAACTGAAGCTAAGGGACGTGTACATACTTCCGCAGCGACCGTGGCCGTATTGCCTGAACCTGAAGACGTTGAAGTAGAACTCAGCCCGGACGATTATGACGTGGAACGATATGCAGCCAGTAGCGGTCCTGGAGGCCAGCATGTGAACAAAACGGCCTCCGCCATTCGGTTGTTTCACAAAGAACTTGGTATAGAAGTAAAATGCAGCGACGAACGGAGCCAGCACAAAAATTTATCCAAGGCATTACGAATCCTTAAATCACGTGTTTATGATCATTTGCAGCAGGCAGAGAAAAAACAACGTGCCGATGCGCGGAAAAGCTTGGTGGGTTCTGGTGATCGGAGTCAGCGGATTCGCACCTACAATTTTCCGGAAAATCGCGTGACTGACCATCGTATCAATTTTACGTTGTACAAGCTGGATCAAATCATTGCCGGTGGAGTCCAACCCGTTACCGATGCGTTGATCGATCACGATCGACAGGGGTTACGTGATTCCATGGGAGCCCTCGACTAATCAGATGGTTGTGAGGTGAGGATGTCCGAAGAGAGCGATTGGACGATTGGGCGTCTACTCACATGGACGTCTGATTATTTAACAAAACAAGGTTCCACCAGTCCACGCCTGGATGCAGAGGTTTTGTTAGCTGATGCTTGTGGTTGTGAGCGGATTGACTTGTATACGGCTTTTGATCGCGCTGCAACCGAAACTGTTCGAGTGACATTTCGCGAAATGGTGAGGCGTCGCGCGGAAGGTACTCCGGTGGCTTACTTAGTTGGCAAACGCGAATTTTACTCGTTGTCGTTTCGAGTCACTCCGGATGTTTTGATTCCCCGGCCCGAAACAGAACATCTGGTTATTGAAACCCTCGATTTGATCAAAACGCTTGATGGTAAGCCGATCAAAATTGTTGATGTTGGCTCGGGTAGTGGTAATGTTTCTGTAGCCATTGCGAAACATGCCCCCAGCAGTCAGATTACGGCCGTGGATATCAGTAAAACGGCATTGGAGATTGCCCGCAAGAATGTTGAAACACATCAAGTCCAAGAACAGGTCAGTCTCGTAGCAGGGGATTTACTAGAGGGATTTAATGATGAGCCACAATTCGATTTTGTTGTCAGTAATCCCCCCTACGTCAGCGAGGCAGAATTGACCCAGGCGGCCTGTGAGGTCAAAGACTACGAGCCCCATATTGCTCTGCTTGGTGGTCCGCAAGGGACCGAGATCATCGCACGCTTAGTGCAACAATCGACTGGAAGGTTAAAATCGGGCGGTTGGTTGTTGCTCGAGTTTAGCCCGATGATCGCTACGTTGGTTGCGGACTTGATTGACGCAAGCAGTGCATTCGAAGATCCTGTGACAACGAAGGATCTGGCAGGCTTGACGCGAGTGATCAAAGCGCGCCGTCGTTGAAATGCCACTTGGTCAGAGGGATTTAAACTGATCGGGATCGAAAAGGCTCTCACGTTGTCTGTTGTTGGGTGAGGTCAGCAAAGATCTGCTGAGAGGATCTTGACGACCGTTTTGAACTCGTGAGGGG
>JAKVBY010000009.1:0-58513 GCA_022446825.1 Pirellulaceae bacterium | reverse complement strand
CCTCGTATCGGAAAGGACGCCAAAGGGCTACAATCAGGTTTTGGAAAACAAAAATGCTCCGGCTTGAAGCCCTTGTTTCCATTGGCCGTCGGCCACTCTCATTCTCAACTGAAGAAAGGCGCAACCCTATGGCTATTAACCGAAACCTGTTCGGAACACTTCTTTGGGTGACCGTGTTGGTGCTCTTCAATGGTTGTGGAGGTGGCGCAACGAAGCCAGCGACAGAAGATGGTACGGTGTCGACCACGGTGGATTCTCAGGAAGTCCACGATGACAGCGCCGCGCCAGCCGAGCCGGCAGAAGATGAGACACCCGGCGATACGTCCGCTAGCGAGTCCTCTGCCGAAACGCCCACGGAAATTCCAGACGACCCGTCATCGCCTGAGGTGGCTACTGAGGCACTCGCTGAGAGTGAAGAAATTCCCGCAGAATTGTCGGCGGCTCATATTTTAATCATGCATGTAGGCAGCGAACGAGTACCGCCAGAAATCACGCGAACCAAAGAAGAGGCATTGCTTCTAGCTGACGAAGTTGCGCAAAAAGCGCAGGCGCCGGATGCTGATTTTGCCGCCTTGGCAAAAGAGTACTCGGATGGTCCAAGTAGTGCGGTGGGTGGCAATCTTGGAGTGTTTCGTCCCGAGCAGATGATCCCAGAGTTTTCCGATGCCACGATCAAATTGGAGATTGGGGCGGTTAGTGATCCTGTGGAAACCGACTTTGGATTTCATATTATTCTGCGGCAAAAGATCGAACGCATCAGCGCAAAACACATTTTAGTGATGCATCAGGATTCACAACGGAAGCCCGCCGACGTTGCCCGTTCCAAAGAAGAGGCTTTGACACGGATTACTGAATGCCTGCAGCGCGCGCGCGAAGGAGAAAAATTTGAGGATTTGGCACGCGAATATAGCGATGGTCCATCCGGTCCCGATGGCGGCGATTTGGGAAGTTTCGGCCGTGGTCAGATGGTTCCCGAATTTGAAGAGGCGATTTTTGCTGCCGAAGTGGGCGACATTACAGAGATCGTTGAAACACCTTTTGGTTACCATATTATTTATCGCTATGAATAAACCAGAGAGTAGCCTTGTTTCAGCTCGCGCCTGAGTAATGGCGTTCCGAAGAGCCGAGAGAGGGCCGTTCATGGCCCTGAAATGTCCTGCGGGTCTGTCCCGCAGGTAAGATGTTCGACAGGTAACATGTTTACTGCCTGCGAGGTTCGAGTTCCTCTGCGTTTGCAGCCTGTTTGCTGGTCTAGAAGGTAGTGGAGAGCGCCCAGCGACCGCCCTGATGTTTTGTCAGAGACAATCCATGTGTCGAAAGCCGATGGAAATAGCGGGGCGATTTTTTTCGCACTAGCTTAGTTCTTTGACGGGCTGTAAGGGGAAGTAGGTTCGCTGGAAGAACTTTACTCGCATGAGTTTTCGGGTGGTTCTTTCGCGCGATCGTGGGACGGCATGCCGGCGCACAGGTAGTGCCAGGGTTTCTGGAGTCCCCAGGTTTACAGTGTCACTGTGGATATTTGTGGCAATGGTTTCAGAGGAGCGAGAGGCGGTTGTTTTTGTGATGGACCGGACAAACAGACTTGGCGTCGATGGAAGACACTATGTGATTGGTTGGTGATTATTGGGATTGGATTGGGGAATCTTAGATATCCGCTGCTTGTCAGACTGCCTGACTGGGTACTTGGGTTTTGAGAAACTTAAGCAGCGCGTCTTAGAGATAGCGATTGACCAAATGCTCGAGCATTTCCTGACGACCACTTTGGTTTGCCTCAATTTCACCCTTGTCGAGCATATATGTTTCCAGTGCCTTGAAATCGGCAGTACCCGATTCAATCTCTGCTCCAATTCCCGTATCCCAGCTGGCGTACCGTTGCTTGACAAAATTTTCTAGCTCGCCGTCCGCGCGCATGCTGGCTGCGATTCTTAGGCCGCGAGCAAAGGCGTCCATGCCGCCGACATGCGCGTGGAAAAGGTCCATGGGTTCGAAACTCTCACGACGAACTTTGGCATCAAAATTGACACCGCCTGGTGCCACGCCACCGTACTTCAGCAGCATCAACATAATCTCGGTAGTGAGATAGAAATTTGTGGGGAACTGATCGGTGTCCCAGCCGAGCATCAGGTCACCGGTGTTTGCGTCAATAGATCCGAGCAGGCCTTGATGACCGGTATAGTCCAATTCGTGCATCATGGTATGGCCAGCGAGTGTGGCATGGTTTGTTTCGATGTTGAGCTTGAATCGTTCGGTTAATCCGTAGGCCCGCAAAAAATTGATGCAGGCTGCCGCATCTGAATCATATTGATGTTTCGTTGGTTCTTTAGGTTTTGGTTCGATCAAAAAAGTTCCGTCGAAGCCAATTTCGTTTGCATAGTCGACGGCTAAATTCATGAAACGGCCCATGTGATCCAACTCGCGTTGCATATCGGTGTTGAACAAACACTGGTACCCTTCGCGACCACCCCAAAAGACATAATTTTGACCACCAAGTTCTTTGGTGACTTCCAAGCACTTTTTTACTTGTGCGGCAGCAAATGCAAATGCATCGGCATTGCAGCTTGTCGACGCTCCGTGCATGAAACGCGGATTGCTGAACATGTTTGCCGTGCCCCAGAGCAACTTAATCCCGCTGCGTTCTTGTTCTTCTTTAAGCACTTTCACAACGGCATCAAAGTTCGCATTTGTTTCGCTCAAGCTGTTTCCTTCAGGTGCCACATCGCGATCATGAAAGGCGTAATATGGCGCGCCGAGCTTTTCCATGAATTCGAAGGCGACACGAGCGCGATTCTGGGCATTCTCGACCGAGTCGGTGCCGTCTTCCCAAGGGCGAATCATGGTACCCATACCAAAGGGGTCACTGCCATTTCCACGAAACGTATGCCAGTAAACGACGGAGAATCGCAGGTGGTCCTTCATCGACTTCCCTTCGATCACCTCGTCTTCGTTGTACCAACGATAGGCTAGCGGGTTCTTTGAATTTGGACCTTCATAGGTGATTTTGTCGATTTCGGGGAAAGCGGGCATGGGAATCTCAGTTTATGATAAGTGCTGGGGTGAGATAAGTTTGTGGAAGCTGCAGGCGAGTTTGGCACCCGCTGTCAATCCGGGTGGTATCGTGACAGATTCGTTCCACCCTTGCAACTGCTTGGTGCCTGCGAGCAGAACAACTTTTTTAACAACTTAGTTCGCCCGTGTTAGAGATTCTCGTTCTCTAATTGTGAGGTCGCTACTTGCAGGTTTGCTTGATGCTCCGCAACAACTTGCTGAATCCGCGCAAGTAGATCTGGCTTTTGCGCAGCGAGGTTTTGGGCATCGCGCTCGGATGGATTTACTTCGAGATTGAACAGCAAGGGTGGGTTGTGTTCGATCGGCTGCCGAGATCCGGGGCCGTAAGCGTCCTGGGTGATGAAATGTGCCTTCCACGGGCCCATGCGCACAGCCATTAACTTGTAACCGCGATAATAAAAGAGTGTCTTCCGTGAGCTTGCACCTTGGCCGAGTAGCATCGGAGTGAGGTCGTGTGAGTCGAGGACGCGATCGTTGGGGAGGTCGATTTTGGCTAACGCGTGGAAGGTCGCAAAGAGATCCATACTGCTGGCGATATCGCGTCCGACACTACCAGGCGCAATTTCTCCGGGCCACCAGGCAATCGTGGGCTCGCGCATGCCGCCTTCCCAAGTACTTCCTTTGCCGTCGCGCAACAAACCGGCGGATCCCCCATGATCGTCGAAGATTAACCAGGGTCCGTTGTCGCTAGTAAAAATGACGAGTGTGTTCTTGGCGAGGTCGGAACTTCGCAAGCTTTCCATAATGCGACCGACACTCCAATCAATTTCTTCGATCACATCGCCATAGATTCCGGATCGGCTACGACCTGCGAATGCCGCAGAACGGAAGAGAGGGATGTGTGGCATGCTATGGGCAAGATAGAGAAAAAACGGCTTTTCTTGATGGGATTGAATGAACTTAATTGCCTCTTCCGTATAAAGACGGGTGATGGTTGTCTGATCGGCTGGACGTTCGATGATGTTTGTTTGACGCATGAGAGGAACATGCCAGAAATCAATGCTGGGTTCCCGAAATGCCTGTCGTCCCTTGGGTGCTACCGCGACCCGATCCATGTCATTTGAATAGGGAATGCCGAAATAATCATCGAAACCATGGTTGGTCGGCAGGTAGTCCGGTAGGTGCCCGAGATGCCATTTTCCAATGCACGCGGTGGCGTAGTCTTTGGACTTTAATGCTTCGGCGAGGGTCGTTTCGCTGGCGGGAAGACCGCCCTTGGAATTTGGAAACAAGACGCGGCGTTTGTTGCTACACATCCCACTACGTGCCGGCAGCCGACCCGTCATTAGGGCCGCACGACTGGGAGTACAGACGGGTGCAGCGGAATAAAATTGCGTCAGTTTCATGCCTTCACTTGCCATGCGGTCCAAGTGGGGAGTCGCGATGGCTGGATGCCCAAAACACGCTAAGTCTCCGTATCCAAGGTCATCGCAATTGATAATGATGAAGTTGGGAAGGGATTCCGCTGGCGAGTGATCGGGGGATGCGAGGGAAAACAGTAGGATCCACAGAAAGCCATATGAAAAGCGATTGAAAGTCACAGATTTCTCCCCGAAAAATGGTGGGCGACGAACATCGCGTTCGACAGGAATGAACAGATCGCGTTTGCCAAGAATGAACAGCAGACTTTACCCGTGGCAGCGTGTGAAGGCAAATCACCGCAATAGCCGAGGCCAGAGGTGTCAGGTGATGGTTTCTATTGCGGAGGGTGCCTGGCCTGATTCGTAGACGTTTTGCAACAGTTCGGCGATTGCCACAAATTGTGCGGAGGGAATGGCTTGAGACACTTCAACATGCTGATAGAGAAATTGAGCTAGTTCTGTGCGCTCTCGGATAGGTACGCGATGTTCTCGACTTAGACGCGTGATTATTTGAGCCTGGCTGCCCGTTCCTTTCGCAACCATGATGGGGGCTTCCATCTGCGCTGGGTCGTATTTGATTGTGATCGCTAACTCGGTTGGACTGGTCACCGTCAGATCAGCATCTGGTATCTGCGTAGTCATTCGGCTCTTAGTCAACTGCCTCTGGGCATCTCGCCGTCGCGTGGCAATGTGGGGATCGCCTTGCAAACTACGCATTTCTTCGCGGATTTCCTGATCCGTCATCCGCAGTTCACGCTCATATTTCCACCTCTGATAGGCGAAATCAAGAAAAGCTAGAATTAACAGGGCGATGCTAACCTTCAAGCACGTCCAAAGGATGGTTTGGGCGACAAAGCCAGTAAGCGGAACGAGTTTCATTTCTGGTAATCGCTGAATCGCAACGCGGTCTTGCCAGATGCTCCAAAAGGCAACACCAGCCGCGATGGTAATTTTCAAAAGACCAAAGCCTAAGCGTATCGCATTTGAAGTCGAGAAAATCTTTGAGGCGTTTTGGAATGCGTTCAGGCGGTTAAGATCGAAACCAATTTTTTGGGGTAGGATGAGGAAACCGACCTGACCGAGATTGGCGATGATTGCAAAAATAGCAAACAAGGCAAAGATCGGCAGAGCAAACTGCCCCAACCGCACAATCACAATGTGCCATTGATGGGCAGCGAAGTCGGGAGTGGCTGTGAGCCAAGCTTCACCGCCAAGGTGCTGTTGGGTAAGGGCAAAAAAGTATTCGTACAAACGGGATCCGAGCCACATTAAAATCACGAAAGCTCCGACGAGCGTGGCCGCTGACACGAGATCTTGACTGTGTGCAAAGTGCCCCTGCTCTCGTGCCTGTTGGCGACGATAGGGGGTGGCGGGATGTGTTTTGTCGCCGAACTGTTCGGGCATGTCCAGTCTGGTCAACTAGGTTTTGGAAATGGCTTGTTGAATGGCAGTTTGAATCTGTTCGAGTGCAAGTTGTGTGTCGATTTCCAGAATCCACGAAAGGGCAGAGATGGAGACCAGCATCATGCTCAGCATGACCATCGTATTGAAACTAAAGCCAACGGCGATGATATTTAATTGCGGGAGGGTACGACTGATTAGTCCCATGATCAAGACAGACAAAAGTAATGCAATCATTACCGGAGCAGCGACACGTATCCCAATCTCAAAACTTCTCGCCGTTACATTAACCAAAGCTGTAACCAGACTTTCCGAGAAATGGGCATTGCCTGGCGGCATTGTCTGGAAAGAATCTAAGAGTGCAGCGATCACGCGGCGATGCCCACTGGTGGTAACAAACACAGCCAATGCGACGAGATCAAGCAGACGCGCCAGAATCGGTACATTACTGTCAAAACCTGGGTCGAAGACATCTGCCAACTGCAAGCCACTCATTTGTCCGGCGATTTGGCCAGTCACATGAAAGCCCGCAAAGAGGATCATGATCGCTAAGCCGATCGAGACCCCCCAAAGAGCTTCTGGGATCAGTAACAGAATCAAGTCGACGAGGCTGTTGGGTTCGAGTATGGTCGTGTGCCCGTAGGCAGGTGCCAAGAGCAGAGAAATGCCGCCTGCCAAGAGAATACGAATTTTGATGGGTACCGACCGTGGCCCAATAATTGGGGCTGTCATGACCAGTGCACTGATACGCGTGAGAACGAGCAAGAAGACGAGAAACTCGTTTTGAAACAAGTTGAGAAAGGTAGCGGACGCAGCCATGCGTTGAGTGCCCGGTATCAAATCTTTTAAGGATTAAGGCAGGATGGGACTGTCCTTATTCAACTCCCCAGCAGATTTTTGGGAATATTCGTGTAAAGGGATTGAGAGTATTCAACCATCGTCTGAATGAGCCATGGCAAGCAGACTGCCAAAACAAGAACCATGGCGATCATTTTAGGGACGAATGCCACTGTCTGATCTTGGATTTGCGTCAAGGCTTGTAACAAACCAATGGCTAATCCCACGGTGACGCCTACCAAAAGAATAGGGGCACCGATTAAAAGCGCGGTACGAATTGCTTCTTGCCCTAGATCAATTGCTTGTGAAGACTCCATGTGCCTATTTCTCTCTAACCAAACGTTCCAAAACTGGCGAGTAGCATTTCGACGACTAAGTGCCAACCGTCAACTAAAACGAACAGCATCAATTTGAAGGGTAATGAGATCATCGCGGGAGGCAGCATCAGCATCCCCATCGAGATGGTGACGCTCGCAATAACGATGTCGAGGATCAGAAATGGAAGATAAATTTGAAACCCGATGAGAAAGGCCGTCTTGAGCTCGCTCAGGATGTAGGCAGGAACGAGCGCAGTGATCGGTACTTCTTGGAGAGACTTCGGATCCTGTTGAGATTCAGGAAGGTATTGCAAGAACAAATAGACATCATCAAAGTTTTCAGCAGATTCGATCTGTTGAAACATGAATTTTTTGATGGGAATCTGCCCGTTCTCCCAGGCTTCTTCGAGCGATACTTCTGATTCTGAGGCGGCATAAGGGGCAATGGAGGTGTCATAAACTTGCTTCCATACCGGTGACATGATGAGGAATGTCATAAACAAAGAGAGCGAGGTGATCACCTGACTCGGTGGAAGTTGTTGGGTGCCGAGCGCTTGGCGTAGGAGTCCCAGGACAACGATGATGCGTACAAATGAGGTGGTCATAATCAACATGGCAGGTGCTAGACTGAGCACTGTCAGCATTACCATGAACTGCAGCGACGAATGTAACCCTTTTCGGCTCGTCCAATGTTCTGGTCCTGCTTCAAAGAAACTTTCCACTTGGCCGGGTGAGTCTATGATGGCAGGCCATGGCTTTTCTTGAGCCGTTGTGGAGTCAGACGACACAACAAGCAGAAATAAGATAAAAACTGTCAGTACCTTGTTCTGCACTTGGTGTCGAGAACGCTGGGCGGCCCAGAGAGATAGACATTTGGCGACCATCTTAAATCTCCCCGGGCATCGAGTGAGACGCCTTGGAAACTTGGTGTTCGGAGTCTTTCGGGTTGCCGAAAAATGCGTTGTTGTTGGAATTACGTTGAAACTGGCCCAGGACGTCTCGAAAGGTTTGCGCAACACGGCCCGGATGTTGAGACTCACAAATTCCGGCGATACGCGCAACTTCTTCGTCACCGGTTATTTCGGTTAAGGTTGTGGTGCTACTTTGTGTAATACAAATCAGCACAATTTTTCTGCCAACCCGTATCAGTTGCAATTGCTGCCGTGGCGCCAACGGAATACGGCCAAGCACATTCACAACTTCTGCTGGTAGCGTAGCTGCTGTCTTCGCTGCGCCACGTTGGGTAAGCCATACGACGCCGAAGAAGGCACTTAGTACGATCAGCAGGCTCAAGACGACAGTTATCAGAGCGCTATTTGATTGCTCCCGGTTTTTTGCAGAAGAGGCAGGTTTCCCGACCGAGCGTGAAGGAGGTGGAAGCGGTAGGTCTAATGTTGGGTCGGCACCGCGTACTCTTTTCGCCGTGCGGTCATTGGCGATCGTTCTGACGGCGTTGAGTTCAGATTCAGTTGACTTGAAAGCCTGGGCAAGCTGACCATCCCTAGATTCCGTCGGTGCTCTTTTATACTCGTTACGGGTCGGTTGTGATTGGCTCGCTGGTGTTGAAAAACGAGATCGCGATTCATTTTGACGCCCGGCATTGGTTTGCGCATGAACCAGAGTGGGAATAATAAGCACTCCCCAAAACCAGACATAGAAAAACCTTGGCATCCGTGCCTTTCACTCACTAAGTTATTCAATGGTTGCGCGAGTTTTGCAAACGCACAGTCGAATTTCATTTTGTTTTTTCATTCGTCGTTGTCACACGTAACAAGTTCCCCTATGCGGACACAGAAACGGTTGTTTAACGTGAGGACTTCACCTCGCGCAACGAGTTGACCATTAACTATGATCTCGACGAGATCTCCGGTTGCTTTGTCCAGGGAGACAACTGACCCCGTTCCCAACCGCAAAACCTGTTTGAGGTTCATTGAAGTTCGCCCTAGTTCAATCTTTAAGTCAAGTTGAACATCTTCGAGTAAGTCCAGTGTTGCTTTGTTGTGTGGCGGGGGATTTTCTTTTAGTTCTTCAAAGTAAAAGCCAGGAACGTTTTCTGGTGCCGGTTCGATTTCTGTCTCGGCAGAGACGATTACTTGCTCGCTGTCTGTTTGACGAAGATCGCTTAACTCCTGTAGCTTGCTTGTTGTGTCGTTGTCTGAAGTATGCCTCGGGATGTCTGCGGGCAAACTGATTCTGTCCGCGCCCGGCATTGCTGAAGGAACAGCAGTGGCATTAATAGTCGCTGCCATTGTAGCGCTAGTCTCTGCTGCGTTGAAAGGTTCGTCTGCCACGGAGATCTATACCTGAGGTCAAGAGACGAAAACATCACTCGGCAGACTTTTTGGTGCTAACAAGGTGTTGTTATTACAAAGGTTTGCCTTGAAGGGCGTTACTTTTCTCCAAAATCGGCGGATTGATCAACCCCAACCCACCGATGGTCCTTTGGATGTTTCCTGTTGGACCCTGGACCATTTGGAAACTGCTGGAGTCGTCAGACCGCTTCATCAAAGAACCTGTGAAAGCCGCCGGAAAAGACGCTGATATCTTGGGGAAGGGGGGGAATTGCTGGCAGAAGGTTGCTTGTAGAGGCTGCCGACGAGGTCTGGCAAAGTGGGCATTTACACTGCTGTTTTCCCTCTATTTTACGGCGAGAGTTGCAGTGCATCTAGTTTGTTAAAACGTTGGTCGGAGTGTTGGTGCTAGCAAGGTTGAGTGATTGGGATTTGGGTGGCGGTTGAACAAAATTAGATTTGTGTATGTGAGAAGATTTCGTGTTTGGATTGTGGGTGCTCTGCTGGTATTAATGCGAGTAGATCTGGTGAGGTTGTGTGTGCGAGTGGCAGGGAGATTATCATCTTTCGGCTCACATCTGAAGCTTTGCGAACTCAGATTGTGAGAGTGGTGATGTGAAGATTTAATGGTAGGTATCGGCCTCACGTTTTCGCGACGATGATTCTACCGCAATGCTGTTAATGGTTGATGTTTATGTTGCAGGAGATATACGGTCACCGGCGGGTTGACAAAATACGTAACAAACACAGGTAGAACTTCGGCGCGGGAAAAAACGCCACTTTAACGGTCGAGAAGAAATCCTTATTTGGGAAAGTTTGAGCCACTGTAATGGATCGAAATGAGGTAATTTAACTTGTGGCTTAGAGAGTAATCTTAGCCACAGGGATTGAATGTGCTACATAATGAACGGGACCCTTTGCTGGAGCGAAATATGGCGTTAATCGAGATTTCAGATGTGTGGAAGATCTACGATCTCGGTGAAGTCAAAGTGGAGGCTTTGTGCGAAGCCAGTTTGAAGATCGACGAAGGCGAGTACGTTGCACTGATCGGTCCGTCAGGGTCGGGAAAGTCGACGTTGATGAATACCTTAGGATGTTTAGATCGTCCCACTCGAGGGAGCTACCGTCTAGCAGGTGAAGAAGTAGCCACGATGTCGCGCGATGACCGAGCTGGAATTCGGAATCGCCGGATCGGCTTTGTTTTCCAGAACTTTAATTTGCTAGCTCGCACGTCGGCTCTGGAGAATGTCGAATTGCCGCTACTTTATGCGAAAAATATTTCTACGACGGCACGGCGACGGCGCGCCGAAGAGATGTTGACCTTGGTTGGGCTTGGTGACCGCATGGATCACCATCCCGGGCAGCTTTCCGGAGGCCAGCAGCAACGCGTTGCGATTGCTCGTGCGTTAATCAATGATCCTGCCATTTTGCTCGGCGATGAGCCAACTGGAAATCTTGATTCGAAGACGAGCTTCGAGATCATTGAGCTTTTCCGGCAACTTAATGAAGAGCAGGGCTTGACGATAATCTTGGTTACTCACGACCAGGAGGTTGCCAGGCATGCCAATCGTACGGTTGTCCTGCGTGATGGTCGGATTGCGGCGGATACAGGAGATTTTGACCAGGCGTTACAATCGTTACATTCTCACCAAGAAGTAAGATCAGAGGTCTCGGAACGATCCGAAGGACACGAATCTTTGGAGGGTTTGTAAAAAAGACGCCGATCATAAAGGTAATGGCTTTATTACCTAAAATACTCATTCCGTGCTTTACGGTTGCGATTCTGGCATCTGTTTCTGAAATTTTTGCCCAGACGGTAAAGTTTCCTTCCTTTATCTTGCCGGAGCAGCGAAGCATTCGAGTCAGAGATGTCGAGGAGTTGCCGCGCGCGCCCCTGCCAGATTTTCCGCCGCCACCCACAATTGACCAGCTACCGCTTGCTTTGCCGAAGCGGCCGATGACGCTCAACGAGATACTCCGAATGGCCTTGGAGAATTCGGAAGTGGTGCGATTTGTTTCGGGAGCAGTGGCTGGTTCCAGTGGTCAAACGATCTATGATGTGGCGATTTCAAACACTGCAATCGACGAGCAAAACGCCAGCTTTGATCCAGCTTTAACGGCGGGGAATAGCTGGAATCGTTTTGAACCTGCAAGCGTTTTCCCTAATGTATCCGGACAACGGACCGACAGTTTTGATTTCGATTTTGGACTAAATAAGCGATCTTTAACTGGTGCAGATATTTTTCTTGGTGCGAGAACGTCGCCCTCCGAAGTCCGCTTTGGAACACCTTTTCTAAATCCGGTAAATCCATCTTCGTTGCAGATGAATATCAACCAACCGTTACTCCAAGGCGGTGGCACGGATGTTAATCGGGTTCCCCTGATCCTGGCGCGAATTGACACAGAGCGTTCTTTCTTCCGTTTTAAAGATAGTATGCAAGAATTAGTACGTGGTGTGATTGCCGCATATTGGAACTTGGTTTTTGCCAGGACCGACCGCTGGGCCAGGCAAAGGCAACTCGCACAGGCGCAGTTTGCATTTGAACTGGCCAAGGCCGAATATGAAAATGGAATCATTGACTTGGGCGATTTTTCACAGCCACGCGTTTCTGTTGCGAATTTTCGAGCGGCGTCGATCGCGGCTGATGCCAGAGTGTTACAGAACGAAGCAGCCTTGCGCAACGTACTTGGCTTAGCACCCTATGGCACGCATGAAATTGTGCCTGTTACCCCCCCGAATGAACAGCAATTAAAGATTGAATGGCAACGTCTGGTCGATCTAACAGAGCAACGGCGGCCTGAAATTATTGAATTGAAATTGGTGCTCGAAGCTGACCAACAGTTGTTGCGACAGAGACAGAACATTGCCATGCCACGTGTTGATGCACAGGCGCTTTATCGCTGGAATGGGATTTCCGGAATGACCTCCACGGGCAATCGTCTCTCTTCCTACCCGGGGCAGTTTGCGGATTGGAGTTTAGGGGTCAATTTTTCAGTGCCATTGGGGCTCCGACGTGAACGTGCAGCGTTGCGACGCCAGGAATTGATCATTGCGCGCGATCGCGCAAATCTGCAACAGGAATTGCACAACATGCTGCACATACTGGCACTTCATTACCGCAATTTAGCGCTGTATTACGCTCAGTATCAGGCATTTCATGAAACCCGCATTGCAGCTAACGATAATCTGAATGAGCAGTTACTGAGATTTCGAGCTGGTGACGTGAATTATATTAGTTTGTTGCTGGCTATCAATGATTGGGGTAATGCGATTAGTTCCGAAGCGCAGTCATTGACTCAGTACAATATCGAGTTGGCAACTCTTGAGCGGCAATCTGGAACCATTCTCGAAACGCATGACGTGCGATTTTTTGAAGAGCGCGATTCCTTTATTGGGCCGTTGGGACCATGGCACGATCCAGTCCAGTACCCTTCGAGGTTACGTCCTGAAGCGAATATCGAACGCTATCCTGGAGGTGATCGTCCGAGCGAGGAGTCGTTTGACTTGAAGAATCCTCTAGAAATCCTGATCGAACCACCAAATGGTGAAGCGCAAGAAATGCAGCCTCGTGTGTTACCGGCCCCGCCGATGGTTCTCCCGAAACCCTAGTGTTGACCGTCGCTGTCGATACTCGGAGCAAAGGTTATTCGTAGCGGAGGGCGTCGATGGGATCGAGCTTGCTGGCACGTTTGGCAGGATAGAAGCCGAAGAAGATGCCAACAGCAGCGGCAAAAAGAATGGCAATGATCGCTGCGGGAATCGAAATAACGATGGGCCACTTTGTACCATTGGTGAAAGTGTTAATCAGTGTCGTGATACCGGCTGAAGCACCTAGGCCGAGCATGAATCCAACGAGCCCACCGATGGATGACAAGAAAACGGCTTCAATGAGAAATTGCCGCAGGATATCTCCAGAGCGTGCTCCAACAGCCATCCGGATTCCGATTTCCCGAGTACGTTCGGTAACCGATACCAGCATGATATTCATAATACCGACGCCACCTACGATTAAAGAAATTCCGGCGATGGATGCGATCATGAGTGTTAATGTTCCAGTGACCATGCCAAGCATGTCGGCGATTTCCGTGCTGGTTTGCACTTCAAAATCCGGTTTTTTCTTTTTGTTAATGCGATGACGGTCGAGTAGCAACTGAGTAATCTCCTTTTTGCAAAGGGGAATTCGCGTCGCCGACTTCGCAGAGACCATGATCGCGTGCACGTCATTGAAACGGGAGCCGTAAAGGCGTTTTCGAACCGTCGTATGGGGGAGCAAAATGATATTGTCCTGATCATCTCCGATCATATTCGAGCCTTTGTGTTCGAGAACTCCTACGACACGAAAAGGTATATTGCGGATCCGTACTAAGGCACCGATCGGATTCGTGGTTTGGAATAATCTCGCCACAATGGTGCGGCCGATGACACAGACCTTGGCAGATGTCGCCACGTCTCGTTTGGTAAAGAATCCACCGGAATGCAAGTTCCAATTCCTCACGACAAGGTAATCTACTCCTACTCCAAACATTTCTTTAGGCTGCCAGTTGTTGTTGCCATAGATCACTTGACCACTGGCTCCGACGAGGGGCGAAGAGGCCAAGACAGAAGGGCATTCGACAGCGATGGAATCCGAATCTGAGGCGGTCAAGGTGTTGACGTTTCCTTGCCGAACACCACCGCGTCGATGGTTTGCGGGAAGCACGAAAATGGCGTTTGTGCCGAAGCCTTCGAGTTCAAGTTGGACCAGTTTGGTAGCGCTTTGTCCGATGGAAACCATCGTTGTTACGGCTGCAATCCCAATGACAACTCCCAGAACCGTCAAGCTGGCACGCATTTTGTTTTTAGCGAGAGCTCGTAGCGCCACACGCAATGTCAAGAGAACGTTCATGCTATCTGTTAATCAACCTGCACCGAGAGAGAATTGTGAACCGATGACCAATTCGTCGTCTGTTTTCAGGTCTCCTGAAATGATTTCTGTAAAGCGGTTGTCCGTCATGCCGGTGACAATCTCTATCGCGCGTAACGTTTCACCATCGACGACCCAAACATGCCGACGGTTGCGCTGTTGGCGTAGTTTGTCATTGTCGGTAACCCAGGCTTCCGACTCTTGATTCTCTCCGTCCAATACAGCGTTGTCAGACTGAGTGCCGTCCAGCAACGCTTGGTCTTCCTCACGTACATACTTGGACTCGGGATAAAATCGCAAAGCGGCGTTAGGGACTTTAATTACCTGCTTGGATTCGTCGATTTTAAAAGTGATCGTTGCGGTCATTCCAGGGAGTAGTTTTAATTCCGGATTGGGCGCGGATACCAAGACTGGATAGGTAATGACGTTTTGCGTTTCTGTCGAACTGAACCGTACTTCCTTGATAAGTCCCTCAAAAAGTTCGTCTGGGTAGGCGTCGACGCGAAATTGCGCCGGTAGATTTTTTTCCTGAGCTTTGCGGATAAATCCAATGTCGGCTTCATCGACAGCGGCGAAGATATGCATTTCTTCACGCATACGTTCACCGACCACAAAGAGGACGGGAGTTTGGAATTGCGCGGCGAGAGTTTGTCCTGGATCGATCTTGCGATCGATGATGATGCCGTCCACAGGAGATTTGATTTTTGTGTACTCGAGATTTAATTCAGAGTTCTGGAGGTTTGCTTGGGCCTGGGCAACAGCAGCTTTGGCAACTTCAAGTTGGGCCTCTAAGGACATGCGATTAAAACGTATTTGATCCCACTCTGCCTCCGCAACGAAGTTTTCATTCGCTTCGCGAACTTTTTTCTTGCGTTGTTCATTGTTCACAGCTTGTTGAAGTAACGCGCTGGCGCGTGCGATATCCGCTTGCCGAGTTAATAAGGTGGCTTTGTCGCGTGCGACGGAAGCTTCGTAGAGCCGCGGGTCGATCAACGCAAGTAAGTCGCCGGATTTGACCTCCTGGTTAAATTCGACGTGTAATTCGGTAATCGGTCCGGAAACAAACGAGCCGATCTCGACGGAAACGACGGGTTTGACCGTGCCGGTGGAATTCACAACGGAAATGATCTCTCCTTCAATGGCTTTCTGCGTTTGCCAAATGGGCCGTTGTTTCTCTTTGAGATACGACTGAATAGGAATTACAGCCGCTGCCCCGAGTCCCAGGAGTAATAAAAAGATGAGTAGAAATTTGAGAGAAGGTCTCATGGCAAAGCTGATTCCGTATGAGCATGTAAGCTGAACGTCGTAGGGCATTCTAATCGCAAGTGAGAAACAAGCGAACCGCCGAACCGAGTCATGAGCAAGTTGTTTGAAAACGCATTGTTTGTTGGGGACCCGAAATGGGTGGTGCGTGATGGCTTTGACAAGCGTCAGATGTCAATAGGAGTGATGGATCCTGCGGATTCTGATTTCCTTGTGGCGAGATGATCGATTCTCGTTAGACATCGGTGCGGCGCCCGGAATGTTGTGGACTGCTGTCCGCGGTTTGTATCTCACGATGTTGTTCCGAGAGAGCGTGGCTTTCGAGGGCCCGATCGCGAAGCTTTTCCAATATTTGAAAATCGCGATCGGCAATCAAGAAGTCCTCGCGTCTTCGATCGATCTCTCGGCGAAGCTCGTTGCGTTGTTGGTCTAATAAGTCCAGTTCCTTTACCAACGCCTCTCTAAAGTGATGAGCTTCTAGAATGCGTTTTGAACTAAGTGTGCCAGGTTGTATCCAGCGACTCAAGGAGAATTGAACGCTNTTTAATTCAAGGCAAACTTCTTTTTCACGAACTGCGAGAAGTTGTTCTTGTGTAAGTACCTTAGTTAATTGTGACAGAGCCTGTTGGCGTTTTGACTCGCGAAGAGTTTTCAGTGCTTCTAATCGAAATTGAAAATGTCGCATGCAAAAACGTTCCACTTACGCAGTTGCTGGCGTGATAATACTCGAATGATTCACTATTGGGAAACGCCCAGCCAGTTCGATAAGCCGTCGTTGAGTTGTTCCTAGATCAGCGTGTTCCTCAACCGCTTGCTTCAAGAAAGCGTCTGTTGCTTTTTTCAAGACAATTGCCCGGTCGACAACTGGATTACTTCCGCTCTGATAGGCCCCGATGGAAATGAGATCTTCATGATTGCGGTAAGCAGCCATCAATTCACGTATCGTGTGTGCTGCCGATTTTTGTGCATCGTCTGCAANTTGTGGCATAACACGACTGATACTCTCCAGTACATCGATTGCGGGGTAGTGATTCTGTGCTGCGAGCTTGCGTGATAGGACGATATGGCCATCCAATAAACTTCGCACAGTATCTGCGACAGGTTCACTTGGATCGTCTCCTTCAACCAATACCGAATAAAATGCCGTGATGCTGCCAGACTTTGTGCGACCGGCGCGTTCAACAATTTTCGGTAAGAGCGTGTATATGGAAGGTGGATATCCACGAGTAGTCGGAGGCTCGCCTGCAGCTAAACCGATTTCCCGTTGGGCCATGGCAAGTCGTGTCAAAGAGTCCATTACCAGGAGAACGTTTTTGCCACTATCTCGAAAAAATTCCGCAATTGCGGTGGCGGTCATGGCTGCTTGAACACGCATCAATGCAGGCTCATCGTTGGTTGCGACGACAACCACACTGCGTTGTCTCCCCTCGGAGCCCAAATCGCGTTCGATGAACTCATTGACTTCGCGCCCGCGCTCGCCGACCAGGGCGATCACATTGACATCGGCTGATGTGTAACGTGCCATCATGCCCAGCAAAAAACTTTTCCCCACTCCAGAACCAGCAAAGATGCCAATTCTCTGACCCCTGCCGCAAGTTAACATCCCATCGATCGCACGCACGCCAGTTGCTAAGGGAGTATCGATGCGAGGTCGCTGAAACGAAACGAGTGGGCGGCCTACCAAGGGCAGACGCTTGCGTAAACCGGGAGCAGGCCGACCATCCAGTGGTTGCCCATGTCCATCAATGACGCGACCGAGTAATCCGTCTCCAACTGCGACTGTCCGTGATGTGTGGGATAGTCGTACGCGACTACCATGGCGAACGCCAGCAATGTCGTTGAATGGATAGACGATCGTAGAGGCTTCTCGAAAGCCGATGACCTGTGCCCTAATGGGTGAGCCAGAATCGCGTTGAATTTCAACCTCAGCTCCGACCGGAGCGGGTAATCCAGCGACGGCTGCTGTTAAACCTTCCGTACGGACGACACGCCCAGTTAACTCAGCGGTAATTAAAGTGTTGATTTGGTCTGTGTAGTTGTTCATTAAAAACAGCTTAGAAGGTGGGGCAGCGATTATTGCGACAACTCTTCTTCGATACGCAACAATTGGGTTTCGATCTGTTGGTCAATTGAGCCAAATTGCGTCTCTACGAGGCAGCCGCCGCGACTTGTTTTTTCGTCGCTTACTACCTCGATGTTTCCCAACGAATTGATCCGGCTCGTGAGTCCTTCAATACGTTCGCCAAGTACCTCGAAATCCTTGGGGTGAAGATGGAGGATTACATTGCTACAACCGGTAGCTAACTCGAGTGTTTCTTGGATTAACCGTAAAGAGATACTTGGTGTACTTTTGATCTCACGACGTATCACCCGTTCGGCTATTTGAATGGCCATGCGGAGTGCTTGCGTTTCCCATTCACGGAGCCAAGTATGTTTTGTTTCGACGATTGTTTCGATCGCTTCTGTCATCGCGGATGACAAGGTTTCCAGATTGTTGTCGAGGTACGGCTTTAACTCAGTGAGCGCATGTTCTTGAGCCGCTTGTTGGCCTTCGAGATAAGCTTGTTGGCGAATCCGAGAGACGTCTCTGCGGGCGCTGGAAATGATTTCTGCCGCATGTTGCCGGACCCCATCAAGGTAGACATCGGCTTTGGTGGCCTGATGTTGTGAAATGTCTTCGAAACCAAAATTTTCGAAGGGAACTTCGGAAGTTTTTTCTGAGACGGGTGTCGCCTTGATTACAGCAGCCATCAGGACTCCTCTTGTTTCAGACCGTTAGAGCTAATCTTGGACAAGCAGGCGGTTGCAATTGTCCAGCCGTTATGAGCTGAGAAGCAATGAGCGCGATTTGAGCTTGTGCTTCGTCAATGTCAGCAAGTCGAACAGGCCCAGGTTGGGCCAGATGCTTACGTAAACGTCGGGCATTTCGAGGCTCAAGTTGTGCAAGAACTCGCTCCAGAATCGCGGTACTCGCACCGGTTAGGGCTAATAGTAGGATGGATCGTTCGACATATTGAAACACGAATGCCAGAGAGGGATTGTCCAGCTGCTCAAGATCATCAAACGCTAAGAGATATTCAGGTATTGCCTCGCTAGAGGCAGTGGTTGACTCGTCTCGGACAGGGGAATTCGCTGCTGGGGGTGGGCTCGCAAATTGCACAGGAAGATTTTTATTTTCTTGGGCAAGTTCGGCGAGCAGATCCTGGCGTTGATTATCAGGAACTGACTGTAGAATAGCATTTACCGTTCGGCTTGCTGCGGCACGATTTGTGGTGGAGAAAAGGCGTTCTTTCAAAGTGGATTCCATTTCAAGTTCGATTTCCTTCAGGATCGTGGGCTCCATCTGTTCTAAACCTGTGATGCGTCGTAATACGTCGATCTGCAAGGCACGCGGCAGTTGGGTTAGGATGTTTGCTGCGGGTTGAGCTGATAAATGAGCAATGACAACGGCGGTTGTTTGGGGATGTTCGTGTTTAAGCAGATCCGCCAACATGGAAGTGTCCGTCCCATCGAGAAAGTGAAAGGGGTTCATGGAAGCGGATGTCGCTGCGGTGCTTAAGTTGTCAGCTTGCGATTTAACAGATAGCTCAGAGCTTGTGTTTGCGAAGGTGACATCATCAGAGCCAACAACGTGTAGTCGTTTTGTCTGGTCGTCATGGAGAAAGTCCTCGAGGACTCGTGTTTGTTCAGCGGGTTTGATCTCGTCGAGTTCCATTACCGCACTGCGTACTAATGCTGCTTCATTGTCGCTCATTTGGTCGAGTAGTACGTCGGCCGTAGAACGATCTAAAGCCGAGACTAGAATTGCTACTTGACGTAAGTTCGCGTTGTTTTTTGCCATGCTCAGTTTTTATATTGGAGATCGAGTAAAGATTGGACGTGCCATCAGTGTGATGTGTAAAGACTATGCTGCATCGTGGAGCCATCTTTTGAGGATCTCTGCGGCAGCGTTGGGGTCATCGCGGACTAAGTTAGCAAGTTCTTCGTGTAATTCCTGTTTTTTGCCAGTCGCACGATTAGGCAAAGTATCTGAGGCCACATCAGAGTTGTCACCATTGGAAATTCGGTCTTTTGTCTCAGGTTCGTTGTCTGTAGTGGTTTCTTTATCAATGCTGAGTGACCGTGTGGGTTGTGATTTTGCAGCAGTGTCGGCGGACTGTGTTAAGTCACGCAGGACTAGAATCGCGAACAAAGCAACGCCTATCATGCTTAATAATCGCCAATTGTCGCCGAGCCATTTCATGCTTTGTGCGGTCAATGTCGGCGCATTAGATTTAACCGCAATTTGATCTGAGTAGGTTTTAACGACCACCTGTGGATGCGTGCCTTGTTGCTGGTCTACGGTGGGGAGCAAATTCTTAATTAACTCCTCGATGTCGGCTGTTTTCGTGGCAACGAAATCTTGTAAATCTTTGGGATTGGGACTGGCGAGATCTTTTGCCGAGTTTGCTACGGAATGTTCTCGCTGCCATCGTTGAGCCCAAGACGCTTCAAAGTGACGCTGCGGAATACTAATGGATGCCGTAACCGTTTTAGGGATCAATGCCGTCTGTTTGGCGATGATTGGATTTGAGGATGTGGGGGGCAATTTTTCCGGAGACGATGCTGATGTGGCGCGTGTGCTGCCATGAGAATTCTGGTCCGGAAGCGCGGTGCTGGTAGTCTTGAGTGTGGCAGGGTGTTCTTTTGGAGCAGGGTGAAGAGCGGTCTGCGAAGTTGCCGATGCGATGGCCGATTCTCCGGGCCCCTGCGCTGGTGTGAAAGGTGCCACACTTTCCAATCCTGAATACAACTCGACATTCACATTTACGATAACCCCATCGTACATTTGTAATTGATCGTAAATGGCATCACGCCATTTATTTTCAAACATCCGTTTGGCAGAGGCATAGACATGGTCATGCGATGGGGAGTCCCCCTCTGTCGATTGTCCACGAAAAGTGATGCCTGAGCTGAGGTCAAAAATATTTACGTTTTCTCGATTTGCTCCAATCATCGAGGCGACGGCAGCGCGGATTCCTTCAATCTGGTCACTGGAAAGGTTTCGCCTTCCTTTTGCTCGAACAGAGACTGTTGCGTGGATTTCGCTACGTTTGTTGAACCCCTTTCCTTTGAGTTCTGAGATTTTTACGGAGGCATGTTCGATGCCGTCAGTTTCTTGGATCGTGAGGGCTGCTTGTGTCTGCAGCACATATTGTTTTTTTAAATCAATCAGTCTCCCGGAGTCGAGGAAACTCGTATCCTCCAGCAAAACTTTGCGAAATAGCTCATCTGAATCGGCGGGTAATTCTTGGGCTGCTGCTAACGCTGCCATGAAGTGCGTCTTTTTCCCCTGCGGCACTTGAATGCGATTTCCTATGGTTGTCCAACTCTCCAAATTAGCCTTAGCAAATGCCAATTCCATCCGTCCAATATCACCGTCAGAAAGTACCCTCGCACCGAACAGGAACTCCGTGTTCGTTGCGGCCTGAAATTTAACTAGAAACGCAGAGCTGAGGAGAATCACGATAACCAATAACGAGGTGACTACTCTTGCCCCAGGTGTCATGGACTTAAACAGATCTTTAATTTGGCGGGCCGCCTGATTGAAAAAGTTCATCCGTGAACCTGATAAATAATGGAGCGTGTTGTGGGCTCTAGGAACGGGATTTAAGAATCCATGTAGAAGATCTTACATCCTTGAATCTTCGCGAGCTTATCGGACTGAGGTTACTCTTGGAGTTTCGTAATCCGACCTTTTGAAAGAGGTGACTCGTTGCTTGAATTGGTGACTGAATAACCATCTCACAACCAGGTTAGGGAGGAATAGCGACTATTTCGGTTTTAGGCAGCTGCACGATCAACTTGTGTGGGCACTCGTAAGGTAAACGCCGCTCCTCCTTCGGGGCAGTTTTCCACAATTACTTTTCCCTGATGTAGTTCAATAATCTGCTGGACAATAGCAAGTCCGGAGCCCCGCCGGCATCCCTTGGTAGAAAAGGCTGGGTTAAAGAGACGTTCGAAAGCTTCGGTGTCAATCCCCGGACCACTGTCAGCAACTTCAATTTCGACGGCCGCTTCTGTTTGCCAGACCGTCATTACGAGATCTCCTCCATTCGGCATTTCGTCGATCGCATTTACTAGAAGGTTCTTGATCGCGCAGCGTAACATGTCGGGATCGACAAAAACGTTCAGCGACGTTGTGAGTGACAATTCTGTATGAATTCTGCTTTTGGAAAGCATGCTTTCCAAAGATTGTATGGCGTCACGGATCAGCAAAGACAAATCCGTTTTCCGATACCAAGGGGAGCCTTCGTTCGTGAAATGTAAGATGTCATTCATCGAAACCTCCAAGCGTTTGATTCATCGAAATCTTATTTTACGGATTACTTCTCTTTAAAGTTGCTTGCTTGCTCTCGCAAGCACGGGCGTGCCGATTGCCGCATGGCTAATCCAGGCGTGGTGCGACAGAAGGCTTTGATTGGAAAAAAAGAAGTGATCGGCGGCCTTTGTACTGGTTACCCTTAAATACAAGGGATCGCTGAGTTTCTGATAAAAGCCACCTGAAGATGGAGCGAGAGACATAAGCGTTTTAGATGTGCTGACGAAAAGAAGGTGAATAGATAAACGGAAATCTTGCTTCGTTGTGGCAGGGCCGCTTAACGAATGAGGCATTCAGTGCTGCAAGTGAAATGAAGAAACGCGGCGAGTTTGTACTCGATGAAGGAAGCGAGTGTCAACGTTTGTTCGCTTTGCCACCACACCGTCAGCTAAATCATTGTGGATAAACGGCAATCAGCTAGCAGTTTTGATGTTTATGAAAGCGATACGCTGGTGAGCGAGCGATCACGGCCAAGAGTAGAAAGCCCCGTTGCCTTTGTATGACCAGACAGAGAACGAGTCTGGTTTACTAGCCGCTTTGCAAAGACTGACTTGGGTTGGAGCCAGGTTTAATTCAGTCTACCGTAGAGGTTGTTTTCGCCAGGAGAAGTGGGCTGGCCGTTGACCTGTTCCATCATCCAGATGTTCATGTCGTGCAACATTTGCGTGTAAAGATCGTCACCGCAGGGATACTGTCGGACATTAACGACCATTCCAGCTGCATGAAACAACCGCAAGTCGTTGCAGACGGCATTCATTGGATACGTTGTTGATTTATTCCCATACGCAACAAACAAAGGTGTTTGGCGTGCTTGTTGTATCCGTACGAGCGGTGAATTCCCTGTGGGAAAGGGGCCCCCAATGGTAAGCATGCCCGAGAATTTATCGGGGTGGCGGAGTGCTACTCGTAAGGCCATAGTCCCCCCGCACTGAAAGCCACCAAGAAAAATGCGTTGTTCAGACACGTTGAATCGACTGCTTGCAAGGTCGATACAATCGAAGACGAGTTGTTCGGCACCGGCGACGTCATCTGGCGACCATGAAAAACCGTTTTCCGCTACTATGCTGGCCCGCGGTCCGATGCTTACGAAGTTGCGTAAACTAACGTGGGGCATGATTTGCTGGACTTGCCGTTCGTTGGCTTGCGGACCGTGCAGCCAAATTAACAGCGGATACGCATAGTTTGGTTCGTAGTGTAGAGGAGTGAATACTGAGTAATGGAAATCCTTCGCAAGGTTTGAATTTTGCGGCGAAGGATAACAAATTTGATCTTGTGAGGAATTTGAAGTAAGTGGTTCCGCCAACGTGTTCATACGGTTCATGAAACTCTCGCCATGAGTAGGATTATCATTTTGCGAAACAGAGGACGGCTACTCCGTCACGAAAAGTGAATCGGAAGTTTGCATGTAGAACCGCGTTGTAAAAAAGCTCGCTGCTAATGTCAATGTCACCGGTTTAAGGATAACCCATTCAGGTAATGTGACGTACGTTTCTCAATGATTTTATGACCAGACGTACTGTCCAGAGCTAGCAGATTGGTTCCAGCAAACTCATTAGTGAAGGTGTAGTGATTTTGAGAACCGACTGTTTGAAGACAACGCCTTGACTTGTCGAATCAGCCGGCAACCAGCGTACCCATTTTTTCGACCAGCGTTTTGACATGTTCCACGCTGTTTTGAAAGTCACTTTGTTCCTGATCCGTCAGCTCCAGTTCAACAATCTTTTCGACGCCTTGAGCGCCAATGATCACTGGTACACCGACATAGTAACCTCCTACCTCGTACTCACTATCACAGTAGGCGGCGCAAGGGATGAGGCGTTTCTTGTCGCGCACAATCGCTTCGACCATTTGGGCGGTGGCAGCAGCTGGCGCGTAAAACGCGCTGCCTGTCTTGAGGAGGCCGACTATTTCTGCACCGCCGTCCCGCGTTCTTTGTACAATTTCTTCTAAGCGTTCTTCGTTTAGCAATCTCGTTATTGGGATGCCGCCAACGGATGTACAGCTGGGCATCGGTACCATGGTGTCCCCGTGGCCTCCCATAAGCAAAGCAGAAATGTCTTCCACACTAACACCAAGTTCCATTGCCAAAAATGTACGGTAACGAGCAGTGTCGAGCACCCCCGCTTGTCCCAGCACACGGTTGGATGGAAAGCCACTCACTTGTAATGCGCGTTGTACCATCGCGTCCAACGGATTGCTGACGACGATAATGATGGCATTGGGGCTCGACGTCTTTACTTCTTCTGTGACCATTCCCACAATCTTGGCATTCGTTGCTAATAAGTCGTCACGACTCATCCCGGGTTTGCGCGGAATTCCTGCTGTGATCACAACGACATCACTATTTTGTGTTTCTGCGTAACTTGTTGTTCCTGTGATATTCGAATCAAAACCCATAATAGGTGAGGCTTCCATCAAATCCAAAGCCTTGCCAGCAGGCATGCCTTCCGTCTGTGGGATATCGACTAAAACGATGTCACCTAATTCGGCGGCCGCACACCAGTGTGCTGTGGTTGCCCCGACATTACCGGCACCAACAATGGTGATTTTTGCGCGAGCCATGATTCGATCTCCTCACATGCAAATCCAAGAGTAAATGTTAAACGTGAGTCGCAAAGATATTGAGCATTCTGGACGTAGTTTCTCCTGCGCGGAATAAGTGCAATTTGACGGCTTGCCACTTGCTCCCATTACCCGCAATGCCATGCGACCACTCGAATATCGTGCTGTTGGCGGGAAAGTCAAGTGGATGCGGCTGAGGAAAAGCGACTCCCGGCTGCAGGACAGCGTCGTCCTTGCACTACGGTGGAGCAAGGATCGGTAGCTGCGGGTGATCTCCTTTTACTCGTGAATGCCACTGAAGTCCGGCCCGTCACTCGACTCGATTTCCAGATCGTTGAGTGATTTGTCCGCAGGCAATGCGAATTGAGGCTGCAACTTTTTGCGTTTGAATTCGGCATCGCCACGACTTTTTCTCCAGAGTCCCAGCCACGTAATACCGATGCCAAGAATAAACAGACCGCCGGCAATGAGGCCAATTATTGGATCGGAAGTCGAGTCATGATCGATTTGTTGCAAGGAATTGGCGATAAACATTGGCGCAAATTGCCGCTGTCGTGTGTCGAATTGAGACATGTATTCTGAACGGTAAGACCATAGCCGATAGAAAAATCCAGTCACTTCAATTTGTTCATTGAGAGCTTCAATTTCGACGCTGCGGTTGTTGAGTTTGTCAGTCACGTGTTGTAGCGAAGGAGGCAATGTTCGTACACAAACCGTGGCTGGGAAGCTGTTCTTGAAAACAGGCCCCGAGTCTCCCTGTTGCGTGTTTCCAAGATGAATGGAGACGTCGCCGAGGGGAAGAAAGACGTCGATTTGGTAATAGTGATCAATGCCAAATCGCGTTCGTATGTCGGAGTCTTCGACGGCTACACGTGAAATTTGGCGTGCGTGACCTCGAAAGGCCGTCAATTGCCCATGAAAGGAAGTGGACTCTTTAAGTAAGGCGACCAGATCGATGGCGGCAGATTGGTTGGATGGCAGATCTTGGAAAGCGGGATGGTTACACGCGGCGAGCATTTGATAAAAACTTTCACGATCTTTTGCTAAGAGAGGCTGGCGATTTAATTGCTTGATGTTTTCAAACAGGCCTGCATCCATCCCAAGTTGGGATAGCAACAAATGGTGGCGGTTGATCCCTAATTCGTCAGAGACGCTCTCAGGGTGCCAAGCAATCTGCTGAGCCGCAAAGATTAATTGATTGTTGCCGTCTTGCGCGGGACCGGATTGTAATAACAATCCATCTGCGTGGCAGTATTGTCCAAGGACGTTCTTGTCTATCCATGCCTGGGGAATATTGCGTGTACAGATGACAACTGTGGGTTTGTCATTTGTGGATTGCAATGTGATGCGATAGAAGTGTGGGTATTCAAGCAGCTGTTTTTGTTCCGGCAATAATGCGACCTGTTTGAAATCAGAGATATGTCCCGCGATCCGGAGAAAACGCAGGCGATAAATGTCGACGTCTTTGGCAACATCCTGCAGATTGGCGTTTTTTGTCTCCTGGAGCCATTTGCTAATATTGTCCAAGCCGAAACGTGGAAAACGGTAGAGGAGTTTGATTAAGGCTTCATTGCTGTCGAGTAAGGGTTGACCATCGATAAAAGATTGTATTTGGGAGTCATCGATTCCAAATAAGTCGAGCATTTGGCGTGCTGAGGTCTCTCGCCGAATGCGAAGTGGGTTTGAGTCTGGGACGGTTGACCATGGTAAGCGCCCTAAGTTGCCTTCCAAGGGACTGTGCGATTCGCTCGGGGAATTGTTTGTCGGTTTGGTCTGGGATGATTCGAATTCTGCATAGCTCAAGTTTCCGCTGATCGCGGCAAGAACGAATAGGTTGGCTGTGAGAATGAAACGGTCGATCATTGTTGGTCGTGGCCCAATTGGCGCAACTCATCGTGAACGTTGACGGGTTCAATTTCTGCCAATACTTCTAAGCGGTCTGGGGCTTTTTGTACAGCTGCCGCTAAACGTTGCGCGGTGGTTGATGGACCACGGGTTCGCGCATAGGCGATGTACGCAAGTAAGCCGCTCAGCATGGCAACTCCGACAATTCCTAGCAGCAGGAAATGCATTGATGGCAAAGGTTCAGATTTGAAGGGACGAGGTGGGGACCAGTCGGGTACTTTGGCCAGTAACAAAGGTGCCGTGTTGCGGCCGCCTTCGGAACGATAAGCGTAGCGTTTAAAAAAGTATCCCGTGAATTCCACATTTTCATCTAACGGAGTTCGATCTTGTAACGGATTACCACCGGTAATTGCAGGAAATTGTTTGGGGAGGTCAAGAGAGTAAACCACGATAGGTGAATTTGGCCCGCCAGCGGGGTTGATCCAGAAAACGTAATAGCCAGAAATTCCGTAAACATTTTCGGGAGCTTGAAGGAAATAGGCCAACTTGGCGCGGCCTCTTACTGTGACCAAGCGGCCACGATATTCTTGGGGTTGCTTGAAGAGTTGAATGAAATTTACATGGCCTGTGGAGCGAGACTGGATTTCGGTTTGCGGTGAGGTGTTCAGTGTATCCAATAGGCGGAACCAGGCTGCGTTCTCAACGCCCCGGCCCAGTAAGGTGTTGTCCTCAATTTGTGCTAGGGCGTTCTGATGTAAGAGACTTTGTAACTTTTCTAGCACCTGAGCTTCATCAGATTTCCAGGAACGGTCTTCGAAGACAACATCCAATGCTGGCTTGACTTCTAAGGTCCAATGGTTTTCGAGTTGGGTGACCAATTTCTGCCAGGCTTTGATTTGTTCTGCAGATAAATTTTCGTCATCGTTCTCTAAGCTTGAGCGGGCCAGTTTTAAGTATTCGGACCAGCCCGCAGTAAAGTGATCGATCACGGTGGCCATGCCACCGTGATCATCTCGTGAGCAAATACCGCCATCGCGGGCTGTCTTAAGTGTTTTGAGCAGGATTTGCCGATCGGCCGAGGAAAGCCGGGAAAGCATTCTAGACCAAGCATCGAGTAAGGCCGTTTGTAGCGAGTCCTCCCTCGTGCTATCCAGCCGAGACGGTAGTTTGTGGATGGGAGAAACAGTGCGGATGGTTCCGAGTGGGTCTCCGGAAAAAATTTCCGGTGTGCGCGGTGGTCGCGTATCGATGGGCTCGGCCGGCGTATTCTGAAGATCGCTGTAAGGATCCTCTTGTGTGAAGAAACGATAGAACGCTAGGTTCGGGTCTCGGACGCGTTCCATGATGACGACCACCAGCATAAACGCGGCTACCAACATCATGAGTCGTAACTGGACGCCACGTGAGGAGTAATTGGGAGGTGGTGGAGTTTTCGGCGTTTGGTTAGCCGAGGATGGGCCGTATGGTGATTTCATGAACTCGCCAGCAAGTCCTTAATCCATAAAATAGAGGCGCCGTTGCTTTTGGAGCAACGACGTATGAATTTCCAGTGCGCTGTCCGTTGGGTGACTAGTCATCTTGGAAATAATCCAATCTCGAGTCGCCAGTGAAGCCCTGACAGTGGGCCTCCATTCCAGAGGTGGTTACCCAATTCAATCTCGCCGTTCACCAAAAGTCCAGCTTGCGGAGAGAAATATCAAAATCAAACAGCTAGTTGTATGTTGTTTTATTATAAGGACTTGAGGCATTGTTCGACCAGTAAGATTATTTTGAAAGGTGGGCAGGAATAAAACGCCTCTCGTTTTCTGAAATAATCCATAAGGAACCCCCGGTGGTAAAGCAGGGAGTTCTTTGGGATTGGCCAGAAGAAGGGAAGGGATACCTTGCCACTTACACAGGCTGAATTCAATTCTTTGGTCGAGGAACATGGTGCGACTTTGTATCGCATTTCCTATCGCATGATTGGTGATGCACAAGATGCGGAGGACGTAGTCCAGGAAACTCTGCGTTCCGCTTGGAAAAGTCGCTCTCGCTATAAATCTGGACATAGTGACCGAGCTTGGCTGGCTGCAATTTTACGTAGACGGGTAGTAGACCATTGGAGAAAACGAAAGCCCCTGCAACTGGCAACAATTTCTGGGGATTTAGAAGTTGGCATTGATGCCGATGATCCTTTAGCAAATGACTATACTGACGAGATGCAGGCCGCACTCAATTTACTCCATCAAGAGCTGCGCGAGACTTTGTTACTGGTGATCGTGGGGGAGCTGACTCACCAGGAAGTTGCGGACATGCTGAAGATCCCTCTGGGGACTGTCTTATCGCGTGTATGCCGAGCTCGGCGACATCTGCGAGGATTTCTGACGGCTGAGAAACGGTTACGCGCAGGTAGTGTGACTTGGTAGTGTGACTTGGTAGTACGTAACAAGAATCGCATCAGAAAAAGATCCTCACCGAGCCTTAGATACCGATCTTCGTTAAGGAATTATGAGACCCCTTCGTACCGATTTATCTTCACAGATTTCTCTTCGCCTGAACCAGAAAAACATGAAGAATGCAGAAATGGACAGCGAACTATGCAATGTGTCCGAACCACCGCAGATGATCCAACGACTACAGTCGATTGATTGCTGTGAGCAATGCGACTTAAATTTGGAGATTGCGGAGGTTGCGATTCCAGGTGGCCTAATGCTACGACTAAAACAGAGCATTGTGATTGAATGCGCTGAACGCAAACAGTAGTGGTCTGGTTGGGTTTGCGGAAGCTGCGGGTTACTGACTTACTCGTGACGTGTCAAATCCGCAATCAATTTAGTTCATGTGATAGTAGTTTGTGAGGATGTCGTGTTCTCACAGATCTCGAATTGTTGAGCGCAAGAAAGGGTTTTCAGCTTGGAGATCTTCGTAGGCCGAAAAAAAATATAGGTAGCATAAAGTCAGACTAACTAGGTGGGAAATGAATTGCCATTGTCCACGCGCGTTGTAGTGCATTGTGCGACACTTCGGTGATCTGCGAATTAAGTCAGCTATTGGTGTTCAGGTGTCTGGTTATGCTTAAACGATGCCAGGCAATCGATGAGTGTGCAACCAACGAGAAAAGATGATACTCATAGGTAAAAGCAAAAGATTGCCGCAAGATATTTCTGGGCCGTATACGGAAGTCTCGTGAGCTATCGATATTGCGAGGTAAGATATACTGCTGCTGAGTACCGATCGATTAAGGGAGGGAAACACCCAGCGACACCAGTCTGCGCTAATTGATCTAACTCATAGATCACCCAGAATTAGCTAACTTGCTAGAATTAGTGGCGATATGTGGTAAAACGATTTATCCGTGAGGGCGGATGATTGCGACAATTGGATCAACATTTTAAGATTTATTAGTTGACAAGGCAGACACTTGGCGCTGCTGAGCAGTCCGGAACCTGTATCGCGCGCATCAGAAACGCAATAAGTATTTTGCTCGGTTGTTTTGTAGCTTGAGACCCGTCACCCTTTCGACTCGGAGTCGTGTGAGTAACATCAAGTGAACATAAGCACCCGGCGCCCCATCTAGCAACGACGTCTTAGCGACGTCTTGGAACTCGCGTCATCAAGTTGAGAAGTTGGGTATTGAGGACCAAGCTATGAAGCTTCGCCACACTTGCATATTTTTTTTGATTTGTCTGGGGATTTTGATGGCGGCAATCCCAGGCGTCAATTTGCACGCAGTTGAACCGGCACGCAAGTTTCTGGAAGCCCTACACGAACGGGGCTATTACGATACCGCAGCTGACTACCTTGATCGTGCGGAAGCGAATCCATTAGTGAGCGCTGAGTTTAAGGAGACACTGCTCTATGATCGCGCGACAACGATGATTCAAGGTGCGAGTAGCCAGCGTAGTCCGGTGGCGCGCGAAGCCTATCTGGATCAAGCGCGGACTTTGCTCGAGGAGTTCATCCAACAGAAACCACAACACTTTCTGGTTTCGGTGGCCAAGGGGCAACTCGGGAATTTGCTCGAGAAACGCGGGACCTTAAAGGTTGCAGAGTCGAAAAAGCCGGGCGCATCCAATGTCGCGGATTTGTTAGCACAAGCTCGCGATCTCTATACACAGGCTTATCAGGTCTTTGAAACGTCCGAACTTGAGGTCAAGGAAAAACTGGAGTCGTTTCCAACCATTATCGATGAACGCGACGACCCAGAGAAATTTGCGCAACGCGAGCAACTTCGCAAGGAATATCTGCAGTCTCAATTACTACGGGCAGTTGTGAAAGAAGAATTGGCGGATACTTATGAGCCGGGGTCCGAGGATCACAGCAAAGTCTTGACGGAGGCTGTGGCGCAGTACGGAGAGATTCATAAAAAACGGCGGCGTTTGCTGGCAGGGCTCTATGCGTTGATGTATCAGGGGCGGTCTTTCCAAAAGATGAACAAATGTGAGGACGCGATTACTCGTTATAACGAGTTGCTGGAAAATTCGGGCAACCAACCTGCCTTTCGCGTACTGAGATTAAAAGTGATGTTACTTGCGCTCGACGCCTGGACGCATGAGTCCATGAAGCAATATGCCATTGCTGCTCAACGGGGTAGAGAAATGGTTAACGGCGCACGACCGAATGAGGCTCGTGATCCAGATTGGCTTCTCTTGAGATTCAAGGTGGCCCAGGCATTCCAACAGCATGCAGTGGCATTGCGAGAAGCAAACCCACGAGACTCTGCAGCGAAGAGTTCCCTCAATGAAGCGAAGAAAATGGCCATTTATGTCTCGCGACAGCCGGGCGACTTGCAGCAAGCGGCGCGTGCTTTGGCCGCGGAACTTGGGGGACGTTCGTTAGAGGATGAAAAAACGGTTCCACGTAACTTTGTCGAAGCGAAGGCGGCAGGAAAGGATGCCTTAGACGCTCTGCAAACCGCGGACATTGTTCTTTCCATGGTTCCTGATCGACTGGCAAAAGAACAAGATCCTGAGCAAAAAAAGTTTTTGCAGGAACAATTGGAGGAAGCGAACCAAACAAAGGCAGCCGGGCAGCAAGACGCAATCCATTATTTTCGTATTGCGATGTCCTTTGCAGATGCAGAGACCTCCGTTGAGGAGGTTAATATTGTCCGTTACTTCCTTTGTTATTTGCATTGGAAGACGGAAGCATATTTGGAATCTGCGCTCATGGGTGAGTTTATTGCCAAGCGTTATCCAGGTAGTCCGACTGCGAAAGATTGTGCCAAGATTGCGATGGCGTCCTATTTGCGGCTTTATACGGCTGGAACTGAGGAGGATCGTGAATTTGAAACGCAACACGTCATTGGGATCTGTGACTACATCACGAAGCAATGGCCTGCAGAACCGGAAGCGGCCGAAGCATTCAACACGCTTATTCCGTTCATGATCAAGACTGGGAAGTTAGATCAAGCCAGAGCGTATCTAGCTGGAATTCCAGATAACTCACCTAATAAAGGAGAGGCGGCCGTCAAAACTGGTCAGGCGATGTGGAGCGCTTATCTTAAAGGTGCTCGGGAACTGCGAGTTTGGCGTCAGGAAGGAGAAGTGCCGGCAGCGCAAATTACGAGTAAACAGAAAGAATTAGACCAATTAAAGCAAAAGACCCAGGAAGTTTTGAGTGACGGTATTGCCCGAGTCCAAGACGCAGGGAAAGTGGATGCCTCTTTAGCTGCCGCAAGCCTTGCTTTGACTCAGATCTATCTCGACACCCAGCAAACAGCCAAAGCGATCGAATTACTCGAACATGATCAGATTGGTACCCTGAAACTCGTCCGTACCAAACATGCGGCGGTGAGTGCTCCAGATTTTGCGCAAGAGACATACAAAACGGCCTTGCGGGCATACATTGCGAATCTTGCTGGTGGTGGTAACGGACAGATCATGATCACGAAAGCTAAAGAGGTCATGAACGAATTGAAGGCGACCGTCGGAACAACAGGTGCAGGTAAGAAACGACTTATTGGGATTTATGTTGCTTTGGCGCGGGACTTAAAGCAGCAGATTGAGTTGGTTGTTGATACTCAAGCCAAATCCGCCTTAACGAAAGGGTTTGAACAGTTTCTGCAGGAGGTTTCCAGCGAGTCGAAAGAACTCAATGTGCTGAATTGGGTTGCGGATACTTTTAATGGTATGGGGGAGGCTTTAACTTTCAGTAAAACCATTTCTCCGGAGGCTTCTCATTATTTCAACGAAGCGATCAGTACCTATGAACGCATTATTGAAATGGCAAAAAATGGCCAACTTCAGCTTGATGATGGAATCAAAGTGCATGTTCAGTTGCGTCTCGCTTTGCTGTTGCGCAAGCTCCGCAATTACGAAAAATCAATGAAGTTTTACGAAGCCATGCTGCGGAAGAACCAAATGGTATTGCCAATTCAGGTAGGGGCAGCACAGACATTGCAGGAATGGGGCGACAGTTCGCCCAAGGAGTTTGCCAAGTACGACAAAGCCATTAAAGGCGATTTGCCAGACAGCAAAACCAAAAGACCGCTGATTTGGGGTTGGATCACTTTATCTAAGAAAATCGCCAGCCGCTCGGATTTGCGAGATACCTTTCATGAAGCGCGCTTCAATGTGGCCCACTGCCATCTGCAGATGGCTCGGGGTAAGAAAGAAGGATCGAAGGCCGCCAAGCAGTATTACCGATTTGCCCAGAACGATATCCGTAACACGTATCGTCTTTATGCAAAGCCAGGCGACGAAATCTGGACCAAATGGCGAGAGAAGTATGACAATTTAATGAAGCAGATCCAGCGAGATCAAAAGAGACAACCGATTGGAATGAAAGAAATCGAAGAAGAAAAGAAAGAAAAGAAAACTGTGGCAAGCAAGTAGTTCAGGAAATATTCGGTAAGTAATCGTGTATTTGAACGCATGTGATTATTCAGTGAACGTGGGACATTTTGTTTAAATGGGACCACTCCTGATCGAGGAGCATCTTATGTTGAGATTGAAGGGGAAAGCAATTGTAGCGTTTCATGTCGCGGCAATGTTTGCTGCGAGTTCTGTGGCGCAACTTACAGATCAAGTTTATACGTCTGGTGGTACGCCGACGCGTGGACAGATTACGAATATTACGCCGGCAGAAATCGATATAAGTGTGAGCAATCAGATTCGTAAGATTTCGGTGCGAGACATTCGTAAAATCAATTTTTCGGGCGAAGCGAGAGAACTGCGTAAGGTCCGTGACCTCATGGCGGATGGTCGGTATGAGGACGTCAAGGAGGCCCTTGTTAAGGTTTCTGTAGAATCCCTCGAGACGCGCAAGGCCTTGAAGGCAGATTATGATTTTTTTGGAGCGTATGCCGAAGCACGACTGGTCTTGCGTGGGGGAGGCGATAAGAACGGTGCGGTTCGAAAGCTAAATTCGTTTATCAAAGAACATCCAGCAAGTTACCATTATTTTTCGGCGGTCGAATTGATTGCCGACATGGCCGTGTCGATGGGAAATTATAAGGCAGCGAGTAAATTTTATGGCGATCTGATTAAGGCCCCTTGGAATGATTACAAATTGCGTGCGACGGTTTTGCAGGGGCGCTCGATGTTGGCAGAAAAAAAATATGAGGACGCGGTTAAGCGGTTCGATATGGTGATGGAGTCGCAGTATGACGATCCCGAGTCTTTGCTGCAGAAGAAAATGGCCGAAACAGGAAAGGCTGTTTGTTTGGCGGAATCCGGAAATCATGACGAGGGTATCAAATTAGTCGAAACGATCATCGCGAATAATGACCCGCAATTAAGCGGTATTCTCTTTGGGCATGCTTATAATGCGTTGGGGCGCTGTTATTTGAAAGCCAATAAACCCAAAGATGCTTTGTTGGCATTTCTCCATGTCGATTTGCTATTCTTTACAGATTCGGAGACACATGCCGAATCGCTTTATAATCTAAGTAAGCTGTGGGGCGACCAGAATCAGGCCGATCGCGCGTTGCGAGCTCGTGCTACCTTAACGCAGCGGTACGCCGGCAGTGTATGGGCAAAAGAGGAATGAACTGTCGGCTAGAACGTTCTACTGGGCAACGTAATACTGAAACCAACAATTCCGTCGGATGTAAACGTAGGTGGTGTTTTCCTTTGGTGATTCACGCGCCGATTTTATGAGATTACAATAGAAATTAGAAACTTGACCGATGTCGTTGATGCTCCGCCCAGGTTGGCGGGACATTTGTTTTATTGGAAGTACTTGTTAAAACTTGTCGTGACTCCGAGAGATTAATCATTCTCGCGAAGCACAGTTTGCCGCCACTGCTGATGAGTTTTCAGGAGTGACAAGCTGGGGGTCACTATTTTTTTACAGACTCGATTCAGGGACCTTGGAGGCAACCATGTTGCAACGCGATTTTTTAGCATCAGGTACGAAGTTACTTGTTTTGATGCTAACTACCATTCTTGCTGTCGGCGGCTTCTCGACGGTCTTGTTTCATTCACCCAGTGTGGCCATCGGCCAAGAGGGTGACGCTGCCGTAGAAGACGGAGCTGAAGACGGAGCTGAAGACGGAGCCGACGACGGTGGAGGTGACGCAGCTGGTGCTGGTGGTGCGGCAGGTGGTGGGGGTGGCTCTGGCAGTGCGCCACCTCAAAGTGTGCTCGGTTGGCTCGTGGGTGCATTGGGTTGGGGTTACATGCTTGTCTTTCTAGCGTTGTCCTTCATTCTTGTGGCCCTGTTTGTGATGAACCTGTTGACAGCACGTCGTGACAACGTTTGTCCGGTACTCTTGCTAGACCAATTCGAAGAACATCTCAATGAAAAACAATACCAAGAGGCCTATGAACTCGCTAAGAATGATGAATCATTTCTAGGACAAGTGTTGTCGGCCGGTCTAGCCAAGCTCTCTGCTGGCTATGCTCAAGCACTGGAGGCTATGCAAGAAGTTGGTGAGGAGGAGAACATGAAACTAGAGCATCGACTCAGCTACATGGCATTGATTGGAACCTTGAGTCCGATGGTGGGTTTGTTTGGTACAGTTCACGGCATGATCGATGCTTTTCGTGTAATTGCGATTAGCGGCTCCACACCGAAAGCGGCAGAATTGGCTGACGGGATTTCCAAGGCATTAATTACGACTGCGGCGGGACTGTTAATCGCGATTCCTGCCATTGCGGCATTCAATATACTTAAAAACCGGATCGCAAGACTTGTTTTAGAGGTTGGCATCTGTAGTGAATCTCTCATGAATCGATTTCAAACCGTGGGAGCGAAGAAGTAAGCCATGCGCATTCGACGTGACCGGGTAGGTGAGATCCATGAAGGGGATCTTACGCCGATGATTGACATGACGTTTCAGTTAATCGCATTTTTCATGGTGCTGATTAACTTTACGCAGACGGAACAGGATGACCGTGTCAAATTGCCGGACAGTACTCTGGCAAAACCGCCGGAGAACCCCCCAGATTTTCCGATCACGCTCCATGTCACGAGAACAGGTTCGGTGGTGATAGGTGGTCAAGAGATTTTGGAACTGAATGCTCTGAAGCCATATTTGGCTAATGAGGCGACAACATTAGAGCTTCAGAATAAGGCAACGGCTGATGCGACAATCATTATTCGAGCGCATCAGGATGCTGCCACTGGAAAAGTTCAGGAGTTGATACGGTTGTGTCAGGAAAGTAACTTTGAAAAGTTCGCCTTGCGTGCCAAGGAAGATGTTGGAAATTGACCGCAGCAAGAAGGCAAAGCAAGATATTTTCTGCAAGTAGGTTAGAGAATCGACCAGTATTGAATGGGCTATGAAAATTCGACACTCGACCGGTAGCGGTCAAGATAAGATTGAACTGCAGATGACACCGATGATTGACATCGTGTTTCAGTTGCTGGTGTTCTTTATCATGACTTTTAAAATTGTGTCGCAGGAAGGTGATTTTAATATCAAGATGCCGTTGGCCGCTCCGAACGCTGGTCTACCCGACGACAATGACTTGCCACCGATGAAAGTTCGACTGCAGGCGGATGAAGATGGTGTCATCACCGGCATTTCTCTCAACGAACAATCGTTTAGTAATTTTCCCTCGTTGCACAATTATGTGGCATCCTTAATTGGCGATGAGCGAGGTCCAGGTAGTAATCAGGAAACTGCGGAAGTTGAGCTTGATTGCGATTATAACCTGCGCTACGGAGAAGTCATCAAAGCGGTTACTGCAGTCTCGGGCTATATTGATCCGGACAGTGGTGAAATTGTGAAGCTCGTTGAAAAAATTAAATTTGCTCCGCCTCGGAGTGGAGGTTAGTTGATCGACGCGTTCCAGGGAGCTGTCATGTCGTTGATGGGCTCCCTCTCTCGAAGTGGGCCCGTGCGTTTTATGGCGCATGAGGTTGTGCGGTAAAGACGCCTTCTTTGTTTGTTATTTCAGAGGCCCTGTCTCGCATTGCTGCCCGAGTTCCCAGAGTAGGTATTGCCAGGCAAAAAATCTGTTTTCACTGTCTCGGCAAATCCAGCTTAGCGCAGGGACTCGGCAAGGATGAAAAAGGGCTCTGTGTGGGACACCAGCCAGACTTGGATTAAATTTAGAGATGGCAACTCTCCACTTGTTTTTTCACCGGTTCCCGCTGGCCGCTAAACTGCGATTGAGACGAAGTCAAAAAAAGCAGGAAAGGATGTGGTGTACACCTTCTTAACCGGAGATGTTTGGGCTGACCTTGTGTGTGGGGTGCGCAGAAGGCTGATTGTCAGCCTAGCCGCGAGGATGATATTGCTGATGAATGAGTTTCAGTCGCGATTGGTCAATGTGTGTGTAGATTTGGGTGGTCGCGATACTCGCGTGGCCGAGCATTTCTTGAACCTGTCGCAGGTCAGCACCACCTGCCAATAAATGAGTTGCGAAACTGTGACGCATGGTGTGGGGGCTGACGTTGGACGAAATGCCCGCCCGGGACGCATATTTCTTGACGATCGTCCAGATTGCTTCACGCCGCAACCGCTTCCCACTTCGTGAAAGAAGTAGCCAGTCAGGCGCCGTCTCTGCAATGCAGGCCAAGCGACTACGATCATGGTCGAGATAATCGGTCACTGCCTCGCGTGCTTTCCGTCCCAAAGGGACAATCCGTTGTTTGTTGCCCTTCCCGTGGCACATGCAAAAACCGTCAGCCAATCTAAGGTCTCGCAAATTCATATTCGAGAGTTCCGATGCGCGACAGCCGGTGGCATAGAGTAATTCCAAGAGTGCCCTGTCGCGACGCCAAAAGGCATCGAACGGCTGAGGCGCCTCTAAGAAGGTTTCTACCATTTCAGGTGCGACAACTTCGGGGATGCGTTGCCAAAGCTTCGGGCTGCCAAGTAGTTCGACCAGATTATCTTTGAGGATCTGTTCGAGTTGTAGGTAGCGAAAAAACATTTTGACGGCGACAACGTGCCTGGCGATGCTCGCCGGAGCTAATTCTTGATCATGGAGATGACCGACAAAGTCCGATAAATCACGAATGGTCAGAGCAGGAATTTTTTTTGTCCCTAACCATTGTCGAAAGCGTTTTAGATCACGCTGATAAGCGGCCACCGTGTTTTCCGAAAGATGGCACTCTGTGCGCAAATATTCAATGAATGCAGCCGACCATCGTTCCGCGACATTCCCCGTTAGTTTGGGGCTCGGTCTGAGCGGTTTAGGTTTGGCACGGACCATGAAAACGCTTCTACATCAGCGATATAATAGACAGGGCCCAGTAGGCTGGTGGATGACGCGAAGTCTTGTTGGAAAGCCTCTAGCACAACACCTCTTGGTTTCGGATAATTCATACATTGATCTGTAATAGCGATTTTTCCGTGGCGCGAGAATTCCGCAATTCGCCTACGGAATGCTCCAGAGTTGCGGGTTAGATGGATGAGGAAAGCAGAAAAAATGAACATCTTGGTGACAGGCGGAGCGGGCTACATAGGGTCTCATGCGGCCCGGCGCCTGGAGGCTGCTGGCCATGAGGTCTGGATTTATGACAATCTTTCGCAAGGTCACCGTTCGGCGTGCCGTCAGGGGCGGCTCATCGAGGGTGACTTACACGATGGAGAACTGCTTGAATCGACATTGAAAGATAAGCAAATCGATGCCGTAATGCACTTTGCGGCTTTTGCGCTGGTGGGTGAATCGGTCACGGATCCGGCAAAGTATTATCAGAACAATGTTGTTGCCGCACTTAGTCTGCTGGAAGCGATGCGCCGTGCCGATGTCCGGCGTTTTGTTTTCTCCAGTACTACGGCGACCTACGGTGCGCCGGAAACGATCCCGATTACAGAGCAGGAAGTCCAACGCCCGATCAATCCCTATGGCTTCACCAAACTAGTTGTTGAACAGGCTTTAGCGGACTACGCCGCTGCCTATGGTTTTGGCTATGCGGCGCTGCGTTATTTTAATGCGGCGGGTGCTGCGACCACGGGAGATATAGGTGAAGATCATGATCCGGAGTCGCATCTCATTCCCATTGTTTTGCAGGTGGCCCTTGGGCAACGTGACCAGATCACCATCTTCGGGGATGACTACCCCACTCCGGATGGTACGTGCATCCGAGATTACATCCACGTCGACGATCTTGGCGACGCCCATGTTTTGGCGCTGCAGAAAATTGAATTAGGAGCAGGGCTCCAAATGAATTTGGGTACCGGTCGAGGTACGAGTGTGAGAGAAATTATCGACGCCTGCCGACAAGTTACAGGGCACAAGATCCCAGAAACCATTGGTAGACGTCGGCCTGGCGATCCACCAGAACTGGTTGCCGATTCGAGTCTGGCACAAAAAACTTTGGATTGGGCGCCACGTTATACAGAGATTCAGCCGATCGTTGAGACGGCTTGGCGTTGGCACCACTTACATCCTCGTGGATACGAATGAGTAAACCATGCAGAGTACAGTTGTCGAAAAGCCTTATGTCTTTGTGCCACCCGACCGCGGCACCTTTTGGTATCGACTGATTCGCTTTACGAATCTTCATGGTCGTTATTTGCGAAAAAATGAAGGTGTCGTTGCACATGAAATCCGTGGCGTGGAGAAGCTCTGCCAGTCGTTGGAGGCCGGGCACGGTATCATGCTGGCCCCCAACCATTGTCGCTTGGCGGATCCACTACTCTTTGGATATCTCACCGGCGCTGCAAACTGCTTGAACTACTCGATGGCGAGTTGGCATTTGTTCAATCAAAGCCGTTTGATGTCTTGGGTACTACCCCGTGCCGGTGCCTTTAGTGTGAATCGCGACGGTATCGATCGCAAAGCCATTAACACAGCAATTGAGATTTTAGCAGAAGCAGAGCGCCCACTGGTTATTTTTCCTGAAGGTGCGACGTCACGAACCAACGATCGTCTTCATGCACTACTTGATGGCGTGGCGTTCATTGCCAGGACCGCAGCAAAAAAACGCGAGAAAACAGTTGAAGCCGGAAAGGTGGTTGTTCACCCCGTAGCCATTAAATACTTATTTCATGGTGACATTGTGGCTGTGGTGGACGATGTTTTGACGGATATTGAACATCGCCTGACGTGGCGAGCACAACGTGAGCTTTCTTTATTAGAGCGAATCGTCAAAGTTGGTTCGGCGCTGCTGGGTTTGAAGGAGCACGAATATTTTGGCAGCTCGAAATCAGGTAATCTGGGAGAGCGTTTGATTGAGTTGACCAACCGGTTACTCCATCCGCTCGAAGTAGAGTGGTTAGGAGGACCCCAAGAGGGATCGGTGGTACCTCGTGTCAAGTCCGTGCGCATGAAAGTAATGCCGGAAATGGTGAAAGGAGAGATCGATGAGATGGAGCGCACGCGGCGATGGGCACAATTGTCCGATCTCGATCTTGCCCAGAGTCTCTCGTGCTATCTTCCGGATTACCTAGTAGAGCGATTTACGGCGGATCGAATCCTGGAAACGGTGGAGCGATTTGAAGAAGACATTATGGACCGAGTCCGCGTTCACGGGAAATTGAAAGCAATCATTCAGGTTGGAGATGCGATTGAAGTCTCGCCGAAGCGAGATCGTAGTACAGAAAGCGATCCTTTGATGACGCGGATTGAAGATGATTTGCAAGGCATGCTCGATGTTCTCGCAGGTGAGTCAAAGCTACTCGATCATGCAACACCGGCGCAGGTTGATCCAAAAACGTTAGACCGCTGATAGGCATGTCCGCCGCGTTGGTTTTGGTGATAGTAGTTGTTCAGTGGGTATCGAGGCCTAGTAATACGAATAGCGCCACGAGAAAATTCAACCATGGACGCTTGCCTCAGAGACGACGGAAATTGCAAGTTGGAGATGACGCAGCCGCCACGTCCCACGCGAATTCTATCAATGCAGAAATCTCTAGCCAGCTTGGCCAGAGTGTTTCTAGTTAACTTGCAAAGATATCCGTCTTTAAGTCGCCCGTGCTATCTGCAAATCGTTCGGTTGGAACACCAGCGGAATTAAGCATACTGACATAGAGATTGGATAGCGGAACCGAGTCGTCATAGACCTGATAACTGCCGTGCTTAAGTCCCATGTTTTTGCCACCGGCAAGAACCAGTGGATAGTTGCGGGCGTTGTGTGTTGTACTGCAGGCACTTCCGAACAACAGCATGGTGTTATCAAGCAGGGGACCATGTTCATCAGAGACATGCTTTAGACGGTCCAGCATATACCCAAAGTTACTGGCAAGCCAATTATCGTAAATGCTCCACTCGTGCCATTTGGTCGAGTGGCTCATGCCGTGATGGCCAATACCGATATCACATGCGAGTTGTGGGAATCGATCGCCAAAACCAATTCCATCTTCACGAGCCATCATATAAGACATGACGCGAGTAATGTCCGTTTGGAAACCGAGCACCATGATGTCGATCATTGAGCGAATGTACGCTTCCGGATTCTTAGTCGCATCAACTTCAAATTCAATGTGATCTGCAGTGAATGGCTTCATGGGTGTATCCAGCCATTCCTCATTGCGTTGGATCTGCCTTTCTACGGAACTAAGCGATTCTAAATACTCAGCGAGTTTGGCTTTGTCGTACTTACCAAGTTGTCGACCGAGTCTCTGACTATCTTCCAACACCAAGTCGACAATTCGCTTTCCGCGTTTGATTTCAGCTCGTCGCTTTTCTGTGACATGACCACCCGATGGTGCGAAATAGCGTTCGAAGATCTCACGGTGACGATGTTCCGCCGGAATAGGCTTGCCGTGATCGTCAAACGACAGCGTGGAGACGCGCGACTGGTATCCGACGCCACCGTCGACAGAAGCGACGAGTGATGAATACCGTGTCTTCTTACCAAATTGCTGAGCTACAACCTGATCAAGGGAAATCGAGTTTTGATAATTGCTGCCAGATACATCGCCACCGGTGAGCCATGAATCACCAGCAATATGCCCTAGTACCTGGCGGCTTTTGGGGTGACTCAAACCGCCCAAGATGCTGATATCTTCACGATGAGGTGCGAGGACTTCGAGTGTATTGGTGAATTGGTAATCACGTCCCGCTTGCAGTGGGAACCAGCTGTACTGCTTGTGTTCCTCGGTATACTTATCCTTGTTTGGGATTCCACATCCATTTGGGAAGTACATGAAGCACATCCGTTTCGGTACCTCGGAATCGATCGATACTGCAGCAGAATCTGCCATCGCTTCAAGGTACGGAAGCGTTAGGGTGACGCCGACACCTTGTAAAAACAAACGGCGATTGAGGTGCCATGATTTTTGGGTCATATCAAACCTTTGTGAATGCGCGATCCAATGTGGGGAGTTGGAGAATCAATTATAGCCCATTTAATTCTTGTTGGCCGCCGGCTCCTGTAGGAACAACGGGCTGAAGATAATCTCCTCCAGCACTACATGGAATCCACTTCCACGATCAAGAACGTTTTCAACGACATTGTTTATTTCTTCTTCATCGACAAATGACATGTCGCGACCTAAGGCATATGCGAGCAAATGCTCAACCAGAGAATGCAAAAAATTGCTTTGTTGAGAGTCTAAGATGTACTGCTGCATGGGGGCAACGCCATTCACCGTCACACCCGTGGGAAGTTCTACTTTAGTCGACGGGTTGTTACCAGCCTTGCCAGTCAAAAGGCCTGCACCGTTATAGTCTTCAAATACCAAACCATACGGATCGAGTTTTTTGTGACAGTTTTTGCACGATACGTTGTCTCGATGCATTTCCAGTTGTTCCGCAATGGTCAAACTCGCATCTTTTTCTCTTTGTTCTAGATCAGGAACGTTTGGAGGTGGTGGGGGAGGGGATTCACCTAGAATGCGTTCCATTAACCAAACGGCACGCTTAATCGGATGAGCTTGTTTACCATCAGAGTGTCCGCTCAGAAATGATCCTTGCGTTAATAAGCCACCGCGCCCGCTATCGGGTGTAATTGCCACGGGGCGGAAATCAGTGCCAACGACCCCATCAATTCCATAATACTCCGCAAGATTCTGGTTGATCATCACGAAGTCGCTGTCAATCAATGTGGAAACCTTGAAATTGTTTTGCAAAGCATGGGTAAAGAAGTGGTATGTCTCTTGGACCATGTCTTCTTTCACAAATCGAGTGAAGGCAGGGTACTTCCGTACGTCGACCAACATTTCCTTGTGGCGGTAGAGTTTTAGCCACTGATCGCAAAACGATTCTGTAAACTCAGCTACCTGCGGTTGAGCAATCATCCTTTGGATTTCGTCTTTGAGATTGTCACGTAGTTGGTTCTTCGCAGCTAAGGCGTACAGCCTCTCGTCCGGAGGACTATTCCAAAGAAAGTATGAGAGCCTGGAAGCTAACTCATGCTCGCGTTGTGATGAGCTCTTTTGTTCGGAATTAGACTCTGCCAGGAACAAAAACTTTGGAGAACATAGCACGGCAACGAAGGTTTCTTTTACCGAAGCTTCATAGGTGTCAAAATCTTGTCGGCTACGAAGCCAGAAATGGTGGTAAAGATCAACTTCGTCTTGGCTGACGGGACGGCGAAATGCCTTTGTCATAAATGACTCTAATACCTCACGCGTATACACCTCTTTGTTTTCCTTGCTGGGGGAATCAAAGAAAATGGCTTGGTGACTTTCCGGCGGCCATTCCGGGAAATACGGCGCTTCAAATTCCATTGACTCGACGGCAATTTGTGAGCCAGTTTGGGATTTGGTTTTAACGAAATCACCATTCCAGACGGTGAGAACCAGAATATTTGCCAGGTCACTCATCTCGTTTAAATCGACTTGAGGGGTAGGAAGGTTTTCCAGGCGCCCCGTGAATTCATAGGTGGCGAATTGACCGCGATCCGTCATGATGGGTTGAATGCGATCGAACTGTTGAGCATCCTGTCCATCATCTGTGCGATTGCCGAGTGAAACCTGCAAGGCTGCTTTTCTGGTGTTGTCTTGCGCCCATTGTTCGCGGTATTCGAGGTCTTTCGCGGCGCGTTGCTTTCGAATCGAGTGATCTGCAGCAAGTGGTGTGAGGGCAAGATCACCAATCTTAATGTCAGCATTCCATTTTAGCAGGATCGTTGTTTGGCCTTGAGGCAGTGCAATTATTCCTAGGCTTGAGACGATAAGATCAGATCCCGCGAGTTCTTTGTCTTTTTCTAATTTGCGGTTTAATTTTTTGTTGCGCTGTACCAATTCAAAACCAAAATTGACTTGAGGGTCATTTGAAAGGGCGGTTCTCACAATATCGATGTGAAATACGTCCGATTTTTCGAGATCCACGTTGTATTGCACGGAACGCCCTGGGTTACTGGTGTCCTTGGTTACGAGGAAACCATCCTTAATTTCAACCCTTGTGAGTTTTGTAGCGTCCGTAACGGCTAGTACGGTTGCAGCTGGTTTGTGTTGTGCACTGCCGTCAGTAATTTCACTTTGAAGTTCGGTATTGCCATAGGTCGCTTGTAAGGGTGGTTGCTTGCTATCGATCTGAGTTGCACGTATGCGTAGTGCAAATCTGCCTTGGGCAGGGAAATCACGTCGGATTAACATTTTTAGATTCGGTGATGGACCGTGCCAGCTTCCTGGCGCAACTTCTTGATGTGGAACGGCAGAGTCGAGCAGCATTCCGTTGGCTGACATTGCATATCGATTGCGATCCGATCCTCGCATCCCGATTCCTAGATTGCGAAGCACATTGGCGTAGCGTCCTTGGCGTGCTGTTGGGGCCACTGTGACTTCGTTGCCAGAGACGTCGAACACCGTAGGAATCAAGTGAGTGTTAGCAACAGGTTGAGAAACGAAGCCTCCAAATTGGCCTGCTTTCTTTTCATTGGGTAGAGACTTACCGATATCGGAACCCATTTGGATTCGGTACCGTACAATTTCCGGCTTGTGCGTGAAGATTGCCTGATCGAGTGCTGCGCGTGCAATTTGCTGATAATACTCCAAGTGTAATGGTGTCGCCCGAAGAACAGATCCATTGTTGCTGAAGCCAGACTTGGATTTGGCATCTTCAGGTAACGCATCGCCAAACTCGACAGCTACTCCGAGTAACTGTTGTAGAGAATTCGTGTACTGTTTGGTTGTCAGGCGACGCATCACAGCGCGATTTGAGGTTTGCCTGCTGGCGATCGCTTTGCCTAACTCATCCTGGATCCAGTCGATCATACGCACGAATACTTGCTCGTCTGGCTGTTGAGAATCTTCTGGCGGCATCTTTCCGAGGTTGATCATGTTCAACGCGTGATGCCATCTTTCGGCATCAGGGCCGTTCACCATATCTGGATTGAGGTTGTCCAGGCGTGTATTAGCTTCTTGAACTTCGTGATTATGGCAGTCGATACAATACTTCTTGAGAACAGGTTCCACATCTGTTTGAAACGTCAGGTTTTGATTAGCCGCCGCCGCACCGCTGTGAAACGATAAAAGGGTGATGTAAGCAACGGTTAGTAAAGCGAATTTCTTCATTTGGCTGGAAATGAGGCGGAGTGGTAGGCGAATTGTAAGGGTAGAGCAACTATCCACAGTCTACTCCGAAATCGCAGTTTTCAGAATGCGGGAGCCTGCCATGCTGGGGATTAACTCAGATAGATTGTTTTGTGATGTGATCAAATCTCTTAAGAAAACATGGAGCGTCGCTGACATTAGTATCCGCAACGCGCTTCCGTAAGCTGTATTGGCTGGTACTTTGTGGGAGTCGCTTTGCATTTGCAAATGAGCCTTTGTCTGCGGGCGCACTAAGAGTTTCTTAAGTTTCGCTGACAAGCTCAAGTATCTTCTGCGAGTAGTCCGCGGTCCCGCAGATCGATTGTGAGTTGGTCGACGGTCGTGAAGCGGACCGCTTCGAATCCCGCGGTTTGTGCTCCAGTGACATTTTCCTCGCGATCATCAATAAAAAAGATGTCGCTGGGAGCGACTTCAGCGAGTTGGGCTGCCGCGGCATAAATCTCTGGTCTGGGTTTCATGCAGCGAAGTTCGAAACTGAGTGCGTAAACTGTAAAACAAGTCTCGATAAAAGGAAATCGACCGTCGGAGATGAATTCCCAATGGGCCGCACAGGTGTTGGACAGAATGCCCATCGGATGGCCCTGAGTTTGGAGCTGCTGCAGTAAATCAATCACCGGTTGATTCGGAGTGAAGATGTCACTGGCGGCCTGGCACAGGGCATCGAGGCCTGGCTGAGAAGTCGTTTCACGACAAAAGTCTGCATAATACTCCGCGGTTGAAATTAAACCGGTTTCATAACTTGTTTGTAGATCGCTGTTGAAAACCACCTCACGTACAAGTTCGGCAGGTACACCTGCGGTGACGGCCATTTGTCGACACGCGATCTCGTGATCAAAGTTAAGGAGTACATTACCCAGATCAAAGTAAAGAAGAGATGGCATGGCACTAGGCAGGCGGTTGGAAGACTGCAAATGCAGATCGTATATCGAGAAGGATTGTTGTCAGTTGCAAGTCGTGTCTGGTGAATCAGCGTAAGGACAAGGAAGACCAAGTGACGCTTGTTGCTCGCTGCCTTTTTATTTGTTTTCACTCACGATTTCTGTGGAACGCTCGAGGAGGCTTTGGCGCGCTGCTTGAATGGTTACTTCATGAGGTTTTCGTTCTAGAAAAAACTGAATGCGGTCGTAACCACACGATTCCAGGATAGATAACGCTTTTTCATAACCATCAGCAACGCGTTCTGGAACATGGGCATCGGCACCCAGGACCACCGGGATGTCCCGTTTTTTCATCTCCACAAGCATTTGAGGAAAAGGGTTCATTTCTGGGATTCGTTTATTCATTCCCGACGTGTTGATCTCCATGGCGACTCCGACTGCCGCGATACGGTCCAACGCCTGGCAGATCTGCTCCCAGATCATTTCGGGGTTCCAGGATTCGACAGTTTCGTTTTTTACGAGGTCGGGATGTGCCAAGCAGTCGAATAGTTTGGTTTCAGCAGCATCGGCCAGCGATTGGAAATAGGCGTGCTGATACTCAATTGGATTTCCTGTCCAGTAACGCTCACGGTACTCTTGTGTTTGTGGATGTACCGAGCCGAGGACGTAATGGAATTCAGCCGAAGCCAACTGTTTTTCTAGAAAGTCTTCGTAGCCTGGAAAGTAATCTGCTTCGAGTCCTAATCGAATGTCGACTCGGCCGACGTACTCAGTGCGAGTTTCCTCAACGAGCCGAACGTATTTGTCAAATTCGTCCAATCCCATGCGGACGTTCGCTGAAAATCCGTCTGGCATTGGATTATGGCAAGTAACGATCAAACCCCGTAGATTTTTTGCAGCGGCGGTGGCGGCGTATTGGCGAGGGTGACCATAGGCGTGCTTGCAGAGCGGTGTGTGGGAATGTGATTCGTAAAGTAACGCCGATTCAATCATGCAGCTTGGCCTTTGCGGGAAGTCCGTGGGGTGGTTTGGTTCGAGGATCGCCATGCCTCGAACAAGAGCAAATCCATGCGTAGCTCAAGTTCGTTTTGATAACGCTGCTGGGTTTCACTAACAATAAAACCATCGAATTTGCTCGCTGCGAAACAGTCCAGTACAGCAAACACCATCTCACGAGAACAGTACATCGGTCGATGCTTTGAATAACCCGGAATATAGCCCGGCATGTGGACGTGGTGCAACTTGTGGTTGAAATCCTTCAAAAACGATTCCAGGGCATTAATTAGTTTTGATAGGGGGGCATCTGCTAAAGTGAATTTCCAGAGATGTTCGATGTCGAGCGTTAGCTGCTGATATTTGTTAGCCCAGGCCATGAATTCTGGAGGGGATAAACGGTGGTTCTCTACGGCGATACCTAACGAGGGTTCCATTTGCGAAAGGGTTTTGCCATATGTCTGAAACACGGCTTCGTGGAAAACAATGGTGTGACAATCGAGTGCAAAGTAAAGATCGCAAAGATTGTTGAGCGCGACTTCGTCGAGCTTGTTGCAGTTGGGAGCGTGTAACGCGTACGCCATAGCGTACTCACGGCTCAACTCCACAATCGATTTCCAATTCGACAAAAGCTCACGATTGAGTGGGAGTTCTGTAAAGCGAAAGCCAGCTTGGTAGGCGGTTTCGAAAGCGTTCCGCTGCGGAGAAAACTTAGTTGCGATTTTCAGCATTTCACAATCCATCCTTGAATCGGAAAATCAATCCTACAAAGTGTACTGCAGAGCATTCATGACCGTCACTAACAATCATGACTTTTGCCGACGGATGCAGCGGTTGGTCTGTAGTATACTATCAGAAATCAAGGAGATCAGATGTAAGGTGCTCTGCTGCGATGTGTAGGACAGGTTTTGAAGAAGGGTAGAAATCTCCCTCCGCTTGAGTAATACGGACGTTATGTTTTTTGTCTGATACTTTGATCATTTTTTTGATGTTAACGTGCGAATGCGAATCTTACGGTAAGATGCCTCGGAAGGTGGGCCACCGTGAATCTGTAAGCCAATGATACCGTGACGAGAGATTTCTTCATCGCTTTCGAGGTAATCGACTGTTTGCTTGCCATTCAGCCATATCTGAATGCGTGGCCCTTGGCAGCGAATGACAAACTTATTCCAGTCACCCTCCCGAAAATATTTTTCGGGGTTCTTTAAGTTGCTCTGGGCAAGGAATTTATTACGACGCGATTCGTCATAGAGCCAGCCCCAGATGTTCCCCATGTCTCCGGCAGCTCCCATGTCGCATTGGTAGCCACGGACTTCTGGGTCGTTTGGGATTCTGCTGCTGCGGAACTGAATCCCGGCGTTGTTACCGGGGCCGACTAGTTTTGCTTCCAGACGTAGCTCGAAGTCGCGAAATATTTTTTTTGTGCAGAGAAATTCATTATGCGCTAGGGATGCTTGAGCATTCCCAGCGATAATTGCACCCTCTTCGATCCGAAACACATCTAGATTTCCTTCCCAGCCATTGAATGATTCACCGTCGAAGAGTGGTGTAAAGTCCGCTTCCTCTGCAGAGGTGCTGGCGACCAGTAGCAGAGGGATTAACACGATGACGAGTGGCGCAAGGCGAGAGGACATGGTGGGTCATAAGTCCTGGGGATGGTGGTGCTGGAAAATCTCTTTGCTGACAGGGACTGTTTCCTGTAGCTGGGATCCTGATTCCCCATAGATTAGTCGATCAACGCTCCACTGCCATCCTCAAAGTATCGCCCCAGGGGCCGAATATTTGCTACAGCGTTAAGGTCAATTTCAAAATGTCTTCAATCCAGCTGATCGCTAGGGGCGTTTGGGAAGGTGTCTCAACGGTGAATTGGGCAATTTACCAACCAACCTCTTCTGACTTTGTTGCGTAACCGGCTTCAGAGGAATGATTTGCAGAGAACCTGTGGTCCGACAGGGAGGTGCTTGCCGCATCCTCAGCTGCGGGATGCCTTGCTTTTCGGGGACCTTTGTCTGTAATTGGGGCTTAACAAGCCGGTAATGGGTCACAGCGGGGAGCGTTTTATTTTAAATGGTTGGTTGCCATATTTTGGCTCGTGCGGTGCACATGTCGAGCTGCGCCGAGCGCAACGTCGAAGCTACCTGTCGAGGTTTGAGCCAGTGAGAAGCACTGAACAGACGGCGCTGATATGGATGGGTTGTTTCGGGGGCGCATGTGCGGTCCTAGCGGTCACCACGCTTGCTCACTAAAATGACCCTTTTCCCCGTTTTACAGGTCGTAAAAAGTATGACAGAGCCCCTTAATAAATTCAGCCGTCGGATCACGCAGCCCAAAAGTCAAGGTGCATCCCAAGCCATGCTGTATGGCACCGGAATGACCGAGGAGGACATGAACAAGCCGCAAGTCGGCATCGCCAGTGTGTGGTACGAAGGCAACACTTGTAACATGCATCTGCTGGATTTGGCGGCCAAAGTCAAGGAAGGTGTCGTCGATGCCGACATGGTGGGGATGCGATTCAATACGATCGGTGTCAGTGATGGTATTTCGATGGGCACTGAGGGGATGAGTTATTCATTGCAATCTCGCGATTTAATTGCTGACTCCATCGAAACAGTGATGGGGGGACAGTGGTACGATGCCTTGGTGACTTTGCCCGGTTGCGACAAGAACATGCCGGGATGTCTGATTGCCATGGGACGCGTTAATCGACCGGCAATCATGGTTTACGGTGGCACGATTAAACCCGGGTGTACTTCGTTTAAAGATAGTTCTCAGCCTGATGCGGAGACGTCGCGCGATATCGTCAGCGCTTTTCAGTCTTATGGCGAATATCTAGCTGGAACCATCACGGAAGAAGAACGCAAAGCCATTGTACGGGCCAGTTGTCCTGGTGCTGGAGCTTGTGGCGGAATGTACACAGCAAACACGATGGCCAGTGCGATTGAAGCACTAGGGATGTCGTTGCCCTACAGCGCATCGATTCCCGCGGAATATCCCGAGAAGTTGCATGAGTCTTTGCGGGCTGGAGAGGCAATTCGAGTTTGTCTCGAAAGAGACATCAAGCCGCGCGACATTATGACGAGGCAGGCATTTGAAAACGCTATGGTAGTCGTGATGGCCTTAGGAGGGTCGACCAATGCCGTATTGCACTTGATTGCCATGGCTCGTGCTGTTGGCGTGGAACTGACGCTTGATGATTTCCAATCAGTAAGTGATCGTGTGCCTTTGTTAGCAGATCTCAAGCCCAGCGGTCGTTGGGTTCAAGAGGATTTGCACTCGGTGGGGGGGACACCGGCGGTGATGAAATACTTGTTGGAGCAAGGTCTGATGGAGGGAGCTTGTCTGACGGTTACGGGGCAGACGCTCGCAGAGAACGTAGAAACATTGCCTGGTTTTACCTCAGGTCAAACGGTCGTACAGCCTGTTGAGAACCCGATCAAAGCATCTGGTCACTTGCAGATTCTTAAAGGGAATTTAGCTCCTGAAGGCGCCGTCGCCAAAATTACTGGTAAGGAGGGGTTGGTCTTTAGAGGACCGGCGAATGTTTTTGATTCCGAAGAGGATATGTTGCAAGCTTTAGAGGAAGGCAAAATCAATAAGGGTGATGTGATCATTATTCGGTATGAAGGTCCGAAGGGTGGCCCTGGAATGCCTGAGATGTTGACACCAACCTCGGCCATCATGGGCGCTGGTTTGGGCGAACATGTGGCCTTGATGACGGACGGCCGTTTTTCAGGGGGGTCTCATGGTTTTATCGTGGGGCATGTTACGCCAGAAGCTCAAGAGGGTGGGCCGTTGGCTTTGATTCAACAGGGAGATCAAATCACGATTGATGCAGAACAGAATCGTATCGATGTTGATTTAACTGCAGAGCAACTTGAGCAACGTCAAGCGGCATGGATTGCTCCACCTTACAAGGCTACTCGTGGAACCTTGTTCAAGTATATTCGGAACGTCAAATCGGCTTCGGAAGGCTGTGTCACCGACGAATGAGTCGATGTCTTTGAAACAACGCAAACTTGTTCCGGAGGTCATGGACGACCCCGCCTTGGATCGGTTGCGACATGTTCATGCTTTAAACGGACTATCCCGGATTAATGCATGGAGTGGTAGCAGTCGAGGTATCTGGTCTGCAGTGGCTCAGTTGGCCCGTGAATCAAATGGTCGCCAGATCCGCATCTTAGATGTTGCCACGGGTGCTGGTGACATTCCACTACGAATTTGGCGTGCTGCAAAAAAACACGGCGTCGATGTCGAGATCCGGGCGATTGACATTAGCGAAGTGGCTTTGGAATTTGCACGAGCGCGCGCCGGAGTGTACGGCGCACCGATTCAATTTGAACGTTGCAACGTATTGGTCGACTCGTTGCCGGCCGGTTATGACCTCGTTACCTGCTCTTTGTTCCTGCACCACCTAACGCGTCCGCAAGCGATCGAACTGCTAAGCAACCTCAAGAGAGCAACTCGTAGCACTGTGTTGGTGACCGATTTATTGCGCAGTTGGAGTGGCCTGCGGTTGGCCCAATGGGTGACTCGATTGTTTGTTCTCTCTGACGTGTTGCGGACGGATGGTCCGCGCTCGGTGCGGGCCGCATTTTCACGAGTTGAAATTCAGGAAATGTTGGGCGCAGCCGGTTTGGCGGGGGCGTCTGTGGTGTCTCGCTGGCCATGTCGCTGTCAGGCAACATGGAAAAAAGATGAGGGCGCAGAAAAGCAAATCTTTGACGGATGAGGTGCCTCGTGGCTTGGAAGAAAGTCATTGATGGTAGCGGAAGTGCCATCTTTTGAGTCGAATTGTTACCGTCGAAAAGGCAAGTGTTTTGTCGGCCAGAAATAATTTCATCTGAAAGGAAAACGGATCTTGAGTTGCGACTGAGCAGAGGTTTTAGGAGAATAAATTACCGCTTGAGATCTGTTGAGAGTTGGGTGTGGTACCGCTCCTGAAAGGTGGCGTGGTTGATGAATTGAGTTTGTTGCCCTAAGCTCGGCCAGCGATTTCCGAAAGGCCACAGCGCGGAAACAAGAACGCGAGGACAGGAACTAATGAGCACCATCGATATTTTATTAGCGAGTTATGATTTTAATCGAACTCGGTCTTTGGCACTTCTCGAACAAATAGAAATCGAAAGTAACGCGAGCGAGGTTCTCGGCTGGCGACCAGGTGAAAAACGAGCTCACATTGCCTGGCAATTGATGCACGTCGGGATCAGTGAAGACATTTTTGCGATCGAACGGTTGGCTCCCGAGAAGTCGTCTTCTTTGGAAGAATTGTGGCCCCGTTTTCGTGGGGGGAGTACGCCGGATGATCAAATTCCGTCACCAGATGAAATCCGTCGCGTGCTCGCCACAGGTCGCCAGGAGTTATGCGATACTTTGGCCAAGTTTTGCGAGGAAGACTTAGCCAAGGTTCCTGAAACATGGACGGAACGTGGGTTGACCCTCCTGCAAATCTTGCACATTCTTGGGTACCACGAGGCCCACCACCATGGTCAAGCGCATATTACTTTGAATCTCTACAAAGCATCTCACTCTTAGCTGCCGCTCCTGCAGAGCTTTAATCTGGTTGACATAGGTTACCGAGTAAAATCCTCCTCTCCTTGTTTCAAGTATTGATGGTAGACATTTGACTGAATCGAAACCGACAACGTTAAAACAACTGCGCGAAAGCGGTTGGCAAAGCAGATCCGTTAAACGTGAGATTTGCGATAATTTTATTGCCGCTTTAGCCAGAAATGATGAGACATTTCCTGGGATCGTGGGTTATGGCGATACCGTTATTCCTGAAATCAACGTTTCCTTGCTTTCTGGCCACGATATGTTGTTCCTGGGTGAAAAAGGTCAAGCGAAAAGTCGCTTAATGCGATCCTTGGTGCAATTCCTAGACGACGAAATTCCGTTCCTTGACCTACCGGGATCACCCGTCCACGACGATCCGTTTCAGCCGATTACCAGACTTGGCAAAGAGTGCGTCGCACAGCATTCGGAGGGAGAAGTACCGATCGGTTGGTGGCCACGGACGGAGCGTTATGCCGAACGCTTGTCGCCCGGTACGAAGTTCGCTGACATTATTGGTGAGATCGATCCAGCGAAGCTTGCTGGTGGTGAGAGTATGTCGGCCGAAGAAGCCTTGCACTTCGGTTTAATCCCACGCATGCATCGCGGTATTTTTGCGATGAACGAGCTACCAGAATTGGATGAATTAGTCCAAGTCGGTTTATTTAATATCTTGGAAGAAAGAGATGTTCAAATTCGTGGTTATCCAATTCGATTTGATCTCGATGTGCTCATGCTTTTTTCGGCCAACCCAGCAACGTACAACCGCAGCGGCAAAGTAATCCCTCAGTTAAAAGACCGTATCGGTTCCGTGATTCATACGCATTATCCGCGTGATCGTGACCTTGGCATCCAAATTATGGAAGACGAGGCGCACCTTGATTTAGCTGGGGAATATCCTGTTGTGGTGCCCTATTTCATGCGGGAAATTGTGGAGCAGATTTCCATTGAGGCCAGGAAATCAAAATTTATCGACCAGCAATCTGGCGTCAGTGCTCGTTTCAGCATTGCAAATTACCGGACCATGATTGCGAGTGCTCGCCAGAGAGGGATTGTCCTGAACGAAAGGCCCGCGGTACCCCGGATAAGCGATTTAGGGCACCTTTATACGTCGTCGTTGGGCAAATTGGAACTTGATTTAATGGGTAGCCACCAAATGTCGGAGAGGCAGGTCTTAGACGCTGTCATCGCGGCAGCTATTCTCAATGTTTTCGAAGAGTATGTGACGGCGCACGGCTTGAACGAAATTGGTGAAATCTTTGGTCGTGGTGTCAAAGTTGAAGTCGGTGATATGTTACCCTCCGCGGACTATGTTCAACGGTTGCAACGCGTACCGCCCGTATGGGAACAAGCGTTTGAGGTGAATGCTTTGGGCGACCCGGGTGTGCGTGCTTCATGCGTCGAATTTGTTTTAGCTGGTCTCTATGCGATGGATCGTATTTCACGCGCACAACATCATGGTCGTATCACCTATCAGATTGATTGAGTTTTCTCGTTTTGACAGTTGGTCGCTGCCTTGGCCAATTCTCTTGGCAGCCTGCTTGCTCGGTTGTTCAGACGACGTGTCTTCCAGAGTTTCTGTGACTTCAAGACTTGTTGAGCAGCAAGACCGTCCGCAGTCGAGTGTGGATGACAAGCCAAAGTCTCCCCGGTTATTGCGACCGCCGACTTCTCGCCGATTGACGCAGAGCAGATTAACTAGCTCGGTAACCGCTGGACGTGAGTATTTGTTGAACCAGCAAACGGCCATGGGAACCTTTCATTATCAGGTTAACTTCCTTACCGGACAAGCGGCGGATGACGACAACGAAATTCGCCAGGCGGGTGCGCTCTGGGGTCTTGCTCTGATTCATCAAGCCGATCCCAGCGAGATCACGGGCATGGCGATTATGCGTGGGGTGAAGCGTTTTCGAGCATGGTCCCGGAGGGCGGAAGATGGTGGAAAGTTCATTAGCTATCCCCATGCCAGTGATGGCAAAACCGGAACGGTTGCTTTGGTGTCACTGGCTCTGATTGAATTGTTACGTTGCGAAGAATCAGTTGATGATCAAGCATTGGAACAACAGCGGAGGGAATATTTCCAATTTCTGCAATCGTTGCGGTTGCCGGACGGTCGTTTTTCTTCTCGTTATGACTTGACGACGGGAATCTCTTTTGCCCGCCCGTCTCCGTATGCGGATGGAGAAACCTTATTGGCAATGATTAAATCAGCGCGCTATCTCGATCATCGTGCCATGCGCATGGTCGCCCTACAGTCGGCTGAGACGATGTATCAAAAATATTTCGTTGAGGCTCAGCAGGCTAATCCAGATAGTCCGCACTCCAAGGCGTTCTATCAGTGGGGATCTCTATCGTTCCTTGAGTTGTATGATAGCGGTTGGCCAGGGACCGAGCAGTTTGCAGAGCGGACGATTGAAATGGGGCATTGGATGCTTGACACGCATCGCGTGTTGGAGCGCAAAGCGAATACCGCCTATGCGTTCGAAGGTCTCATTTGTGCTTGGGAATTGGCGCGACGCACAAAAGATCGCGCGTCCCAAGAAAAGTTTTTCAGGGCGATTCAGCAAGGCATGTTGAAGCTGATGACTTGGCAGGTGGGCAACCCTTTACAGAATGAGTTTTTGCGCAAATCAGAAAATTTTAAGCAGGAGTGCCAGGGAGGTGTGCTGGGGTCTGCGAAAGACCCATGGTTGCGCATCGACACCACGCAGCATCAGATGCATGCGGTGCTGCTGGCGAGGCGTTATCTATTTCCACAGTAGCGAACGTGTACTCCCTGCGGGGGAACCGCTGGAGGAAAGCTGGGGCATACTTTTTGGCCATCTCTTGAGGTGAAAATCCTTCGCCTCGTGGAGTAAACCTGATAAGTTACTAGCAACATCCTTGACCTTTAGCGTAGGGATCCTTTCGATGAAAGCATCTCACCGTGTTGGCGGTATTATTCACACGTATCAAAAGTACGACCCCAAAAACTTCCCCAGTCCCACACAGCCGCCAACCGATCTCGTTTCGCCAGCGTTGGAGCACATGCTCATGTTTGGCAATCGTCGGCAATTGACGGACGAGGAGCTTGCGCGCGCGATCCGGATTGACCCTAGTCAAATCAGTGGTTTGGGGCCGAGCCTGGATGCCTTAATCGCCATCCTTCTGGAACGAAAACGCAAGATATTGGCGAAATATCAAACGGACTCCGTATGGCAAAACGCGGGGCGTGAATATGAACAAAAAGGCCTGCAGGTTGAGCCACCGCCGGCCTATCAAGGCCCTTACGAAGCGGCATTTCTAGAAGAGCAAATTTATGATCTTGAGCGTCTCTGGTATCGCGTGGAAGCAGAACATTCGCCGTTTGCTCGTCAACTGGTGCAGTTAATTGAAACGTTAGGAAACAAATATCAGATCGAGGAATTGACGGCCAAGTATGCATTTCTTGGTCAGACGCCACTGACGGTGCCGCAAGCGCTTGAGGTTAAGGAAGAACTCGAGAAGATCGATGCTTTACTAAAACAATTAGAGGAGGCTCGTGAGACGGCCCAAATTGGGCTGATTGATTTAGAGGCCTTAGAGGAATTTGCCGAGCCGGGAGATATTTCAGAGCTCAGCGGCTTCCAGCAGGCTGTGGAAGACTACATTCGAGAAATGGCTGAGCGGCAGGGGTTAGAGCGAGATTCGTCTGGTGCTTTTCAGTTAACACCAGACGCCTACCGGCTGTTTCAGGGTAAATTGCTGGAACGCATTTTCAGTGATTTACAAGCGTCGAAAACGGGCCGACATCAAGGTCCGGTCGTAGGCGATGGGGCGGTCGAAACCCAGCAGACGAAGCCCTACGAGTTTGGTGATTCAATGACCGAAATGGACATCCCTCAGTCCTTTGTCAATGCGATGATCCGTACGGGGGGTGTACCACAGGGCGAACGTGTGCAATTAAAGCCAGAAGACATTGAAATCCATCGTACACGCAATACACCGAAGTCTGCGACCGTGGTGATTATGGATATGAGCGGTTCGATGCGACATGACGGCCAATACATCAATGTCAAGCGGATGGCACTAGCGCTGGATGGTTTGATCCGACGCGAATTCCCCGGCGATCATTTACACTTTCTAGAAATGTATGCCTTTGCCAAACTTGTCCCTCCCGGCGAAATTATCGATTTAATGCCGAAACCAGTTTCCATTTCTGATCCCGTTGTACAATTGCGGGCGGATATGAGTCGCGAGGATATTAGCGAGTATCAGATTCCACAACACTTCACCAATATTCAACGTGCTCTGCAATCCGCCCGCCTGTTGTTAGCCAACACAGATACCCCGAACAAACAAATTATTTTGATCACGGATGGTTTGCCGACGGCACATTTTGAGGGATCCTGGCTCTATCTTCTTTATCCGCCCGATCCGCGGACCGAGGCTGCCACCATGCGCGAAGGCATGTTGTGCCACCAGGACGGGATTACGATCAACATGTTTCTTGTGCCCAGTTGGTCTCAAACTGAAGAGGATGTGCGTTTCGCTCATCGTTTGGCGGAGTCGACCGCAGGACGTGTGTTTTTCACAGGTGGAAGTGATCTTGATCGCTACGTAGTCTGGGATTACCTGCAGCGAAAACGTGAGATTCTGGCTTGAAAAGGATTTCCTGATTCCGGGTAGTCGCTGTCCATCGAACGGGGTACGTTGGGCCTGTCTCCCAAGGCAGAAGTTGCTACAAGCTTGAATCGTTTCTTGGTTTCTTCGACATAGACACGCGTATCTTCAGACGCGTCAACTGTAAGCCGGACGTGCCCTCGGGCTGCTTTGACGATCACACCTTGGGTTTGGCTGCCGTTCCTTGCGTATGTCCCGTCCGAGCAACCTGTTGCGGTTAAGGTGGTTATTGTTTGCATACTCTTTGAGGAAAAAATGCAGAAAAAGAGCAATGTCCAATCAGATGTCACGTTGTCTGGACAAAATGTTGCTGGCGAACGATAAAACGAGAACGCTGTGACTTTGTTCGACGGTTGAGGATGGGCAAAGGTTGTTCTGGCTGGAGACGCTAAGTTGTTTGGCTAAGTTGTTTGTCGGCGTACGAAGTTGTGTTATTTGTCCCCTGTTGTCAGAGAAATTAAACCGTCGTGCTGAACGGTTGCATCGCCTGGCATGGCACGGACCCATTTCAGGGGAAAACGTGAGTAAGCGTCATGTCCCGTCGTATCTGTACTTCAGTCCAGGCATACGAGCTTTCTCCCAAAAGATCGGGTACTGGAATGAAATATCGGCCCATTTGTTGGAGATGTCGGGAATTCAGTTTTTCTGAGGTGCGCTGCTTGGTCTTGGAGAGGAAGAGAAAAAAGTATTCGCCAACATCACTGACATTGACTTTAAAGTCGCCATTTTGGTCAGCACGCGCATAGTCCCCGCCCAGGGCGCGGAGGGAAAAGATCACGGGATGATTTTGTTCCGGTATCGGATCGGTGGGACGGAGTCCGTCGACTTCGTTTTGGTTTTCCGGGCGGAGCTGTTTGGGTAACGCCATGACCACAGCGCCGGCGTCCGGTAAAAGCTCATTGTCCAAGCCACGAAAAGCGACGCGACCGGAAATAGTGCAAGCTTGGGGCGGCTGTGCCTCTGCGATCTCGCGGTTCGAGGCGTTGCTACCAACAAACAGACCAAACGCGAAAAAGCTCAGAGCGACAATCCCTAAGAGAGCTCCTTGCAGATAGATGACACGACGATGAATCGAGATGCGATTGTAGTCGATCTGCGGATTCTCGGATTCCACGGCCGAGAAAGGTTTCGGGGTGTGCCGTGGATTGGCAGCTTCTTCATCATAGACAACAAATTCAGCGAAGGGATCGATGGCGGTTACGTCTGGCTCTCCCGCATCGGCAACAGATTCTTCTCCCATCTCTGGAGCAGAGGGGATCGTGAGTGATTTTTGGCATTTAGGACACTTGGCGCGCGCTCCTACTTTTTGTGAGCTAACACTCAGTTTCTGGTTGCAGTTATCGCAGCGGAACCGAATAGGCATGGCGATGCTGGGTGCAATCGTTCTCGATCGACTGTTCCTAAGATGAACACTAGGCTA
>JAKVBY010000089.1:15571-23976 GCA_022446825.1 Pirellulaceae bacterium | reverse complement strand
ATTTCCGCTTAGCCCAGCCGCATCATGCCGTTCAAGTTTGTGCTGATATCGGCCATTGTGTGCCAGGTGATCGCCACACTTCTGGCACTCCGTCTTAATTGGAAATACAAGTACTATTCTGCCTGGATACTCTTTTCCGCGTCGGCTTTATTGATGGGGATCCAACAAACCGCATTCCTGGTTTTTGTGTGGGATAAAGTCAATGGGGAATTCATCACACTCATCCCCTTGTGGACTGCCTGCCTTTCAGCCCTGATGGTTTCCGTTCTCTTCCTCGGTGGCGTAGCGCTCATCCAACCTCTCTTCATTCAAATCGCTCGAGCGGAAGCAGTCCTGCAAAAAGAGAAAAGCGCTCTCGAGGATGTCGTGCGTGAAACAGAGGACGAACTTCGGATTGCCCGTGACATCCAACAAAATTTGTTACCCAAAACATCGCCCTGCATGAAAGGTTTTGACGTCGCCGGTGCGTCCGTCCCTGCTGAATGGACCAGCGGTGATTATTTTGACTATCTGCCCCTTACGGGAGATCGATCGGCCGTCGTGATTGCGGATGTCAGCGGCCATGGTACAGGCCCGGCGCTTTTAATGTCTGCAATTCGCTCTTTCCTTCGGGCGCTCGCGCATTCCCAGGTGGATATTGGTCAGATTCTCACCATTGCAAATCGTGCATTTTGCAATGATGTGGACTTTGGTAGGTTCGTAACCATTTTCATGGCAAGGTTTGATCCACCCTCGGGGCAATTTCAATTTACCAGTGCGGGACATGAAGGTTTTTTAATGGATCACTCTGGTCAAGTCCGCACCTTACGTTCAAACAACCCACCGGTCGGAGCGGTTGCCGACACGGTATTTGAGGCTCAACCCTCGGAAACTATGAACTGCGGTGATATCCTCCTATTAATCAGCGATGGGATTCCTGAAACCGAATCCTCGAACGGGGATCCATTCGGCATGGAACGTACTCTGGAAATTGTCCGCGACAACCGCAAAAAACCGGCTGCCGAAATCGTCGCCTCTCTGCTTGACGCGGCGCGCACTCACGCTGGGGATTATCCCCAAGTAGATGACATCACTGCAGTCGTCCTCAAAGCCGAGCAAATAACCTGAGTAAAATCGCAAACCCAGACAATTTGCATGATTTCGCTCCCTGACAGAGAGCCGCCCTTCGTACGGCTGGCAGGCCAAAGTTGTAAAACGCGGTGATGTAGATGTACCGCGAGACGACACTTTTGTGGTAAACTACGAGCAGGTGAATCTTCGCCTCTTTCATCACGCGAATCGAGCTTGCTCCCTCCTTAATGCACCAATACGCAACGCCGGCTTGCACACTGAACTTGCAACTACCATTCCATCGTCTTCCATGCCACGCATAGACCGATCATGATCACTATCACGACCTGCACAACCACTTCCCATGTCTCGCACTGGCCACGACGAAGCCTCCTTCTGTGCGGGATATTTTTTTTCCTGGTTTTATCCAGCATCATCCAGGCTGAGGATGCGATCGACTTCGAGACGCATATTGCCCCGCTCATCGTGAGTCGTTGCGTGGAATGCCACAATACAAACGAAGCAAGCAGCGGCCTCGATCTCACTCAAATGGATGCGCTGACAAAAGGGGGCGAATCAGGCCTTCCAACTCTTGCCGACACTGCCGAGAACAGCCTCCTCTATCAACGCGTCCTAAGTGGTGAGATGCCTCCAGAATCCCGTGGACAGTCGCAAAAGTTGCCAGAGGAGGAGATCGAGTTATTACGACGTTGGATTAACCAAGGTGCACCCTGGCCTCAAGATCGCAAACTAGGGCGTTATGAACGCACCACATCCGTACGTGGGGGTCTCGATTGGTGGTCCTTCCAGCCGGTGGTTCGAACGCCCCCACCTGAAGTAACCGCTACCGATCGAGTGACGAATCCAATTGATGCATTTGTGATCGCCAAACTTGAAGCGAACAACATGACCATGGCGCCCCTCGCCGATCGTCGCACACTCCTGCGACGGGCGTACTTCGACGTGATCGGCTTGCCACCCACTTTAGAAGAAATGAATTCCTTTCTCACCGACGACTCCGAAAATGCTTATGAACACCTTGTCGATCAACTCCTCGAATCAAAACACTACGGTGAACGTTGGGCACGTTATTGGCTAGATCTCGTCCGCTTCGCGGAAACCTGTGGCTACGAGCGAGACCAGCAGAAACCCCAGATCTGGCAGTATCGCGACTGGGTCGTGCGAGCTTTCAACGACGACATGCCATTCGACCGTTTTGTGCAGCATCAATTGGCCGGAGATGAAATCCCGGATGCCGATGAACAATCGGTGATCGCCACAGGCATGCTTCGTGCTGGCACCTGGAACGACGAGCCCAATGATTCTGCCGATTATTTGTATACGCGATTGGAAGACATGGTTCACACAACGTCCTCTGCATTCCTGGGCCTCACGGTCAAATGCGCACGGTGTCACGACCACAAGTTTGACCCCATACCCCAGGTCGATTACTACCGTGTCGCCAGCTATTTCTGGGCGGGCTATGTCCACGAAACCAACCGCGCAACGCTAGGAGGCCCCAGTTCGGAGCGTCTTGGCTACGAGGTGTTCGGCTGGACGGACCGAGCCAGGGAGGTGAATGCGATCCGACTCCTCACCAAAGGCGATCGACACCGTCCGGCTCAGGAGATACAGCCGGCATCTTTGTCGACCATCCCTGCACTGCAGCGAGCATTTGATTCCCCACCAGAAGACGCCGACACGACACATCGTCGTTTACAGTTCGCGCAATGGATCACCCACCCCGCAAACCCACTCACGCCGCGTGTTTTCACGAATCGCCTGTGGCAACATCACTTTGGCGCAGGCATCGTTCGCACACCCAACAACTTCGGTTTCAAAGGGGATTTACCAACACATCCCCAACTACTTGATTGGCTGGCGGCTGAATTTATGGAAGGGGGCTGGGGTATCAAACGCCTTCACAAATTAATTTTGATGTCCAGCACCTATCGTCAAATGTCGCTTCACCCCCAGCAAGAAAGTTACAGCAAACGCGACTTTCTCAATCACAATCTTTGGCGACAAAATCGTCGCCGCAGGGATGCCGAATCCTTACGCGATGCCCTCCTTGCCAGCAGTGGAGCCCTCAATCCCAAACTCGGCGGTCCGAGTTTTTTCCCCCGCATGAGCGCAGAAGCCCTGGAAGGCCTCTCCAAGAAGGGGCGTGCCTGGGGTTCATCTTCGCAAACCGATCGTTCACGGCGCAGTATTTACATGATGACCAAACGCTCGCGCATTTTGCCCTTGATGACAACCTTCGATTTTTGCGACACCACACTGCCATGTGGACAACGCGATGTCACTACCGTAGCACCACAGGCTCTGGCGCTGCTAAATAATCATTTTGTTCACGAACAGAGTGAAAACATGGCAAATCGACTGTACGAAGAAGTCGGAAACGACCCACGCCGGCAAATCGAGCGAGCATGGCAATATGCTTTTGCGCGTGCACCGGCGGACGAGGAGCTAGAGATAGCGATGGCACACCTCGAAGCACAAGAACTGGATTTCGGTGGCCCATCCACCGATTCTTCAGTACCCACTGATCAAGCTGAGCTAGACCTATTGTTTCGCGAGGGGCTCGCACTCTGGCTGCGTGCTGACCGAGATGTCACCCTCGACAAAGAAAATCGTGTCATTACCTGGCAAGACCATTCTGAATATGCCAGTTTGCAAACACACCCGAAACACGCCACACAAACGATCGCTAGTGCCCGCCCCCAAATGGTGCCAGACGCGATCCATGGCCAACCTGCTATTCGCTTTGACGGTGGAAGTTCCTTTCTGCAACTCAGTGGCAAACCGCTTTGGAAGCCTCAATTCACCATCATAGCCGTGGCTGTAAGTGGTGCCGACGGAGGGACCCACGAGATCATTTCGAATTGGCACCAGCGCGGACGCAGTATCTCTTCGGTGTTCCTCGGCATCCAAGGGGAACAGGTGCGATTCTCCGATCAATTTGCGCAAGGCGGCAAAATCGCCAACCCTCAGCAACCTTTTATCCTGACCGCCGTAAATGGCACCGACGATGCGATAACTTTCCAGAATGGGAAGGAACTGGGGCGTCTCGGCGCGCCCTTGGCAAATCGTGATTTGGAGGGTCCCTATGTAATTGGCACGCAGGGCAATTACGGGACCGAATTTTGGCAAGGAGACATCGCCGAGATCCTCGTTTATGAGCACGCTCTCGACGCTACCGCCTTGACGGAAGTATGGAGCTACCTTGGCCAACGCTACAAACTAGAAACAGAATTACCTCAGGATCCCAAACGACTGGCCTTGGCAAGTTTGTGTCATGTCTTAATGAACTCGAACGAATTCATCTACATTGACTAAGTTGACGGACGTTACTTTTAATTTCCCCGCAGGTCCACGCTTTCGAGATTACAAGATGTCACAAAACCGCAAATCTAACCATTTCCCTTGTGGTAAAACTCGTCGCGAGTTTGTCTGGGAAATGGGTGCTGGATTCACTGGTCTGGCGTTAACTTCCCTCCTGAACAGCGACGGCTTCTTTGACCGTCATCTGCAGGCTGCCGCCCCCGTCGATCAGCAAAACCCCCTGGCCGCTCGCCCACAGCACTTTGAGGCCAAAGCAAAGACCTGCATCTTTTTAATGATGAATGGGGCTCCCAGTCAGGTCGACACCTTTGACTACAAGCCCGAGTTGGAAAAATACGCAGGTCAAGAATTGCCGGAAGACAAAGAGTACATCAATTCCGGTGGGCGGAAGGTTGGTTATCTCACACCGAGTTTTCGGCCCTTCAAGCCGGGCGGAGATAGCGGGTTGATGGTTTCGGATTATTTCCCCAATGTTCGGAAGCATGCCGATAAACTCGCCGTGATCAATTCATGTACTGCGGACAGTCATGCTCACGGATCGGCATTGGTCGGGATGAATACCGGCAGCACCTTTATTGGCCGACCGTCGATGGGAAGTTGGTGCGTCTACGGCCTAGGCACAGAAAATCAAAGTCTGCCGGGTTATGTCGTGATGCTCGACAAACGGGGCGGGCCGATTTCGGGACAACCCAACTGGTCGAGCGGATTCATGCCGTCAAGCTATCAAGGGACCCTCTTCCGGCCTACGGGTAATCCTATCCTCGATCTTGAGGGCCCGCCACACATGACCGCACAAGGACAACGTCGCCAGCTCGATTTATTGGCAAAACTCAATGACAAACATTTGCGAGAGCGACCCGGTGGAAACGAGCTCGCGTCGCGCATTAATAGCTATGAGTTGGCTTTCCGGATGCAATCCGAAGCGCCCGAAGCGGTTGACCTTTCCAAAGAAACGCAACAAACCCTGGACATGTATGGGGTCGGCACCGCGCCAACAGATGAATTTGGGCGCAACTGCCTGATCGCCCGTCGACTCGTGGAACGTGGTGTACGCTTTATCCAACTCTACAGCGGTGGCGGCCACCTAGAAGAAACATGGGACGCACATGAAAGTGTAGAAAAAAACCATGGTGGCCATGGAGCCGAAGTGGACCAACCGATTTGGGCCTTACTACAAGATCTGGAAACGCGTGGCCTCCTGGACTCAACGTTGATCTTGTGGGGTGGTGAGTTCGGCCGCATGCCCTTTACCGAAGGGAAAAATGCCCCTGGCCGCAACCATAATCCTTATGGTTTCAGCATGTGGTTGGCTGGCGCCGGCGTGCAAGGGGGCATGAATTATGGAAAAACTGACGAATTTGGTTTCCAAGCTGTCGAAGACGAAGCCCACGTCCATGATATCCACGCGACCGTTCTGCACTTGATGGGATTAGATCACGAGCAGCTCACCTACTTTCATCAAGGACGAGAAGAAAGCCTTACGGACGTTCATGGACGCGTTCTCAATGGAGTCATCGCCTAGGCAAACACACGTGCTCGCCGCTGTTTCGTTCGAAAAAATCGACGCATGTCGTTATACTAAGCATGCTTCTGAAGTTCCGCAGGGAGTGATCAAAAGCGGAACCCATCCATCTCATGGGCTCCCGAACAATTCAATTCGACTTTTACTATTCCAATTTTTCTCGCCAGTCATTGTAGCCCATGCCGAAACTGATTCTCATCACTACAGCAATCTTTAGCGGTGTTACCACGCTTCCCGCTGACGACCCCCTCACCTTTGAGAAAGACATACGACCGATCTTTCGTCAACATTGCTTCGATTGCCATGGAGCCACGACGGAAAAGAAGAGCGGTCTCGACCTGAGATTAGTCCGTTTCCTGGTCCAAGGGGGCGAATCTGGGCCCGCCATCACAAAGGGCAATGCAGAAACCAGTCTGCTACTACAACGTGTGCGTCGGGGAGAAATGCCACCTGGAGATCATCGTGTCCCGACAACTCAGGTGCAGACTCTGGAACGCTGGATTATTGCCGGTGCCATCACCGGCCGCCCCGAGCCAGAGAACATTTCACCCGGTCTGGGCGTCACGCAAGAAGAACGTGACTTCTGGGCATTTCAACCGATCGAGCGTCCCACCGTCCCCACTGTCAACGCCACCACACGAGTACGGACGCCCATCGATGCTTTTTTACTGGCTGAACTGGAATCCGAGCAGCTTACCTTTGCCGCAGATACAGACAAAGTCCGCCTACTGAGACGAGCTCATCTCGATTTGCTCGGCCTGCCTCCCTCGCCGCAAGCCGTGAACAAGTTTTTGTCGGACAACAGTCCGCAGGCCTGGGAGCATGTTATTAACCAGTTGCTCGAATCCCCGCATTATGGTGAACGTTGGGGACGGCATTGGTTAGACGTCGCGGGCTATGCCGATTCAGAAGGTTATTCCAACAATGATGATGTCCGCTCCTGGGCATTTAAATATCGGGACTGGGTGATTCGCGCGTTCAACGCCGACATGCCGTTTGATCAGTTCATTACCTGGCAACTGGCGGGTGATGAATTAACGGAGCGTCCTTACAAAAACCTAGCTGCTGACAAAATCGACCAATTGATCGCTACCGGTTTTCTCCGCATGGCCGTAGACGGCACGGCGGGAGCCAATGAAGAAGTTGCTCGCAATCAAGTCATGGCCGACACCCTCAAAATCGTCAGCTCCGCGTTCCTCGGCTTGTCCGTGGGATGCGCCCAATGTCACGACCACCGGTACGACCCCATCTCGCACAACGACTATCATCGCTTGCGCGCCATTTTCGAGCCCGCCCTCGACTACAAGAATTGGATTGTGCCCCCCGGCCGCCGCATCTCACTTTACACCGATGTGGACATCGAAAAATCGAAAGAAGTCGAAGCCGAAGCGCAGGTAAAAGCCACCGAGAGAAATGCTAAACAGGTCGAATTCATGGAAGCCGCCTTACAGGCGGAACTTGCCAAATGCGACGAGTCCCTTCGGGCACCACTGGAAGTGGCCTACAAGACATCGGCTGACAAACGTGACGACAAACAAAAGATGATCCTGGCAACCCATCCCAACATCGCCAATCTCAACCCAGGCGTGCTCTATCAATACAACGAGGGAAATTCCAATATCCTGAAAGAGATGGACGCGGCCATTGCCGCCATTCGGGCCAAAAAGCCGGTGGAAGAATTTGTCCGAGCCCTCACCGAACAGCCCGGCAATCTACCCGCGACCTATTTGTTCTATCGCGGTGACCATCGACAACCACAGCATGTGGTGAAACCGGGTGGCTTAACGGTAACCGCCCCTGCAGAAACGCCGACAACCATTCCAGAGAACGATCCTTCTATCCCCTCATCCGGGCGTCGTCTCGCCTATGCACGTTGGTTGACCAACCGCAAACACCCCCTCGTAGGTCGCGTTCTGGTAAATCGTTTCTGGCTACACCATTTTGGCCAGACATTTGTCGCTAGCGCGGATGAATTCGGCCACCTGGGCGTATTGCCAACACATCCGCAACTACTGGACTGGCTGGCGGTTGAGTTCATGGAAAACAACTGGAGCCTGAAGCATCTGCATCGACTTATCATGACCTCAACCGTGTACCAGCAACAATCGCTACGGACCCCCCAAGCTGACCGTATTGATGGTGCCAACAACCTTTACTCGCACTTCCCCGTCCAACGACTGGATGCCGAAGCGTTAAGGGACTCCATGCTCCAAATCAGTGGGCGGCTGAACTCCGATCCATTCGGCGCACCCGTTGCGGTCAGCGTTGATGATGCCGGTCAAATCATTGTCGCCGGAGACGAACAACGCCGTAGTGTTTATCTCCAAGTTCGCCGCACGCAACCCGTGGCATTACTGAAATCCTTCGATGCCCCAGTGATGGAAGTAAACTGCGCGGTCCGTCAATCCTCCACGGTCGCTACACAGTCCCTCATGCTGATGAACAGCAATTTTTCTCTAAGCACCGCACGCGCGTTTGCCCGCCGCTT
>JAKVBY010000089.1:13398-15471 GCA_022446825.1 Pirellulaceae bacterium | reverse complement strand
TTGACATCCACCGGTGGGCATCCTCAAAATGAGAACATGCAAACCATCCGACGCTGGACTTCCCCCGTAGCCGGTACGCTACGTATCACGGGGTCTCTGGCTCACCCCGCCAGTGCAGGTGACGGCGTGCGTGTGCGGCTCCACAGTAGCCGGCACGGCCTTCAAGGCAGCTGGGAAACCCACAATTCAAGCTTGGAGTATGCCGCTCAATTTACGGTAGAGCGGGGCGACCTCATCGACACGGTTGTTGATGAACGCAGCTCAAATGCCAACGACACGTTTGCCAATGCCTTTAAAATCCATCTGCTTAATGATCAGGGGGTCGTCTCCAAGAGCTGGGATTCAACGAATGACTTCCAGGGTCCCACGACTCCTGAAACGTTTGTGTTGAAGTCTCCCATTGCAGAACAACTCGCGTATGGCTGGCAGCTTGCCTATGGTCAAACGCCCAGCCGTGAAGAGGTAGAAATCGCCTGTACCTTCATCCATGAGCAAATCACCTTGTTGCAAGCACAACAAGACGACAACCCGGTGTTCCATGCACTAACCAATTACTGCCAAGCGTTGCTGAGTTCAAATCAATTTCTTTATGTGGAATAGTTTACGATGTTCAATGCTTCCAAACGGCCCTCACCTTTAAACCGTCGCGACTTTCTCAACGAAAATGCGTTGGGGATCGGAATGGTCGCACTGGCAAGTCTGCTAGGTGACGAAAAGCTGCTGGCAATTCCCAAAAATGTCAAACTACAACCAGAAGTTTTTAATCTAAAACCGAAAACAACACACTTTGCGCCTCGTGCTAAAGCCATGATTTCGCTTTTTCAGCATGGCGGCCCAGCGCATATGGACTTGACGGATCCCAAGCCTGAATTGTCAAAGCTAGACGGCCTGACCTACCAGGGCGATGTCGGCTATAGCTTCATCAAACGCGCCAGCAAACGCCTCAAGGGGTCACTCTGGAAATTTAAGGCGCACGGCCAATGTGGAACCGAGATTTCTGAATTATTGCCAGAACTAGCTGGCATCGTGGACGACATCTGTTTGATCCGCTCGATGCACACTGGTTTTAATGGCCACGAAGTGTCGATCCGTTTTATGAACGCTGGTATCGCTGGCATCACAGGACGGCCTTCCTTAGGAAGTTGGCTCACTTACGGCTTGGGCTCTGCATCCCAAGACCTACCGGCATATATGGTCCTTCCCCATCCGGACGGTCCCCCAGTTGACAACGTTCACAATTGGTCCAATGGCTGGATGCCCTCGTTATTTCAAGGAACTGTACTGCGTCCTAAAGAACCGAGAATTTTAAACCTCACCCCCCCAGAACATTTGCGCGGCACCGTTCAGGATCATAACCTAGCCTTCCTAGAGCAACTCAATCGCAAACACTTGAAACGGCATCCGGGAGAACACGACCTGGAGGCCCGCATTGCCAGCTACGAACTGGCCGCGCGAATGCAAGAAGCGGCCAGTGAGGCTTTGGACATTTCGCAAGAAACAGCAGCCACCCACCAACTCTATGGCTTGGATCAGGACGCCACTCGCGAGTACGGCGCGCGCTGCTTGATCGCACGGCGACTGGTCGAACGGGGCGTTCGCTTCGTGCAACTGTTCCACGCCAGTCAACCGTGGGACAATCACAGTAATATTCGCGAATCACTTCCCTCTATTTGTCGTAAAACCGATAAACCCGCAGCTGCCCTGGTGAAAGATTTACGACAGCGAGGCATGCTCGATGAGGTGCTGGTTCACTGGGGTGGTGAGATTGGTCGCCTACCAGTCACCGAAGGAGACCCCGCCAGTGGCGGGCGAGATCACAACGGCCAAGGGTTTAGCACCTGGCTAGCAGGTGGCGGTATTCGCGGCGGTATGACCTATGGAAAGACCGACGAAGTGGGCCATCGCGCTGTAGAAAACATCGTCAAACCGAACGATTATCAGGCCACGGTACTGCATCTCTTTGGCATGGATCACCAACAACTCTATTACTTGCACAATGGTCAAGAGCAAAAACTGGTAGTGAGCAGTGAGGCACGCGTTGTCGAAGACATTCTTGCCTAGCCCTAACCGTCA
>JAKVBY010000089.1:0-13298 GCA_022446825.1 Pirellulaceae bacterium | reverse complement strand
ATTAGCTACGGTAGAACAGGAAGATCGCTTTGCTTGACGTTCGTGCTATTTCTGACACGCGAACAATTCCTTTGCTAGTTTTTTACAGCAGCTGGCCCGCCCGTACGACCTGTTCTACCAAGTCATTCTCCTCATCGGGCAAGGTTACTTTCCTGGCGGAAGTGCCTAACTCGGAAGGGGTGTGCAGGGCGACCAAATCCGCACAGCTCCCCACAGCCAAACAGCCAAACTCTTCTGTACGGCGAAGAATTTCAGACGGCCGTGACGTTACTGCGAACAAGACATCACGCCAAGACATGCCGGCCGCATGGAGTTTTTCCATCACCCGTGGCAACGTATGCCGCGGACATTTCCCCAGGTGCCGCTGTTGCAAGTCCGTGGAGATCGTATCGGGTAAAAACCCCTCAGCAATCGCTAGGTGGGCCACCTCTGGATCAAAGGATGCGGTTCCGTGCCCCACATCAAACAAGATCCCCCGTCGCCGAGCTGCCACGACCTCCGGAAGCACACGCTGTCTTTGCAAATCCACAATGCAGTGGGGTTCGCGGCGAAAACAGTAGGTCACCACATCGCCCGCGCGCAACAAAGCGAGTTGCTCTGCCAGAGGCCAATCTTGAGGTCGGCGCATTCCAAAAAGGATGGGAAGCTCGGTTTGACGCGCAACCTCAAGACCTCGCTTTAACACGCGTTGTGGGGCGGTGGAGGCACACGCATGGTGGCTGACATTAATGGAGATCCCCCAGATATGCGCCGCATGTCGCTCGACACCTCGCACGCAGGCCTCCACATCCGCGTCTTCTATCGAATCAAACGTTCCGCTGCGTTTTTCTCCCGCGCGAGAAAGATTAATCGCCAACAACAGCCGCGCTGGTGACTTGAGAATAGTCTTTTCCACGTAACGATCAAGATTATCCGCTCCTGCGTCTCCCTGCGACATGACGGTGGTCGTACCCCACGGCAAAACATCTTGGCCGGCGTCCACGCCGTGAACGTGCGTCCCATCCCCACTGACATGCGCATGCAAATCGATCAAACCAGGTATCAACCAGGCTGATCCAAAATCGCGTTTCTCCTGAGTGGGTGCGCCAGCTAGGGCTGCGATCCTTTCTACAGACTGTTGTCCAACAACAGCCACATCCACAATGCGACCATCTAGAATTGCGACAACTCCAGGGCCGTCCAACTCCTCCGCAGTGCACTTCACATGATCGGAGGTCAAGAGCAGGTCGTATGAGGGTTTTGCTACCATGCCCATCCTCAGCAAACAAACTGTCTGAACGCCTTTTTTCGATGATCAAGCGATGACGGCTTCGACGACATCTCCATAGACATCGGTGAGGCGGTAATCACGACCCGCAAAATGATATGTTAACTGCGTATGGTCTAAGCCGAGCAAATGCAAGATGGTGGCATGCAGGTCGTGCACATGGACAGGGTTCTCGACAGCGTCCCAGCCAAGATCGTCCGTCGCCCCGTACGCCATGCCACCACGCACACCTCCCCCCGCCATCCACATGGTGAAGCCAAATGGGTGGTGATCCCTGCCGTCGCCCTGCGCGGCAGGAGTGCGGCCAAACTCGCCGCCCCAGATCACCAGCGTCTCGTCTAAAAGTCCGCGTTGCTTTAAATCTCTTAATAACCCGGCAATGGGAAGATCAGTACGCTCCGCATTTGCCTCGTGACCGTCTTTCAGCTTGGCATGTTGATCCCAAGGCTGAAAACCACCTGTCGTATCGTACAACTGCACAAAACGCACGCCGCGTTCGACGAGCCGTCGCGCCATCAGACACTGGCGCCCAAAAACCTCCGTGGTCGGATTATCCAAACCATAGAGAGCCTGAGTTGCTGCGGACTCGCGATCCAATTCAAAGGCTTCGGGCGCTTCCATCTGCATGCGAAAAGCCAGTTCGAAGGAGTCCATACGGGCCACTAAGCGACTGTCTTCTTCCCGGCTGGTCCGTTGCAACTCATTGAGTTCCCGCAGCACATCGAGATTGTATCGCTGCCTGGTGAAGTCCTGCTCGGGAGGACGCAGATTCCGGATCGGCTGCTCAAAATCGGAAATAAATGTCCCCTGGTAAGTCGCCGGCAAAAAGCTGCTACCGTACTGGCGTGCTCCCTCGATAATGGGACCAGGTCCCAATGCAATGAACCCGGGTAGATTTTGATTGATCGTCCCTAACCCATACAACACCCAGGCACCCAAGCTCGGACGTGAAAAGACCCGTTCTCCGGTATTCATTTGCAAGCAGCCACCGGGGTGGTTTACGTCGTCCGCCACCATGGAACGCACGACACACAAATCGTCGACGCAGCCAGCCGTGTGTGGAAACAGCTCACTCACATCGAGCCCGCTTTGACCGTACTTGGAAAACTTCCAGGGGGATGCGAGAAGATTGCGTTGCTGACCAAGATAAAGTTTCGGCGATGGCTTCTGATGATCCCGATTTAATCGTGGTTTTGGATCATAGGTATCGACCTGGGATGGGCCGCCAGGCATAAAAAGAAAGATAACACGTTTGGCGCGTGCCGGAAAATGTGGGGACTTTTCCGCGAGCGCACTCTTGGGCTGGCCCACAACTTCTGCAGCAGCTGTCTCTCGCGATAGCAAGGCGGACAAGGCCATGCCACCAAAACCGCCACCGACAGCCTTGAGTAGCTGGCGGCGGCTGCTATATCGCTGGGCTGGAGTAAAGTGTGCACTCATCTCAATTAGTCTATGTAGATCATCTCGTTTGTGCAAAGAACCACAAGGCAAAGTCGCTGCCACGCTTCTTGCTGACCGGTTGGCCCGACAGCATTCGCAAGCATGCGCAGGCTTACTTCCATTTCCTTTTCTGTCGGCAGACGAGTCAAGGCAATCTCATACAATCGTTGAATTTTCCTGTTCCAAACATCCCGAGGCACTTCAGTTTGAATGCGCTCTGCCAAGGCGTTTGCCTGCGCCGCAACAAAGGGATCATTCATCATAAACAATGCTTGTGGAGCGACCGTCGATTCCGAACGCTGCCCCACAATAGCACTGCTGTCAGCACCGTCAAACAAAGCACCAAATCCTGAGGTTTTCGCTCCGGTTCGCGTTGTCAGCAAATAAAGCGATCGCCGCGGGTTGTCGATGGCTTCAAACCCAGGGCCCTCCAAACGAAGATCAATCTGATCCGCCACTGCCAGGAAGGCATCCCGCAGGGCTTCCGCTTCCAAACGGCGGCGATTCATCCGCCAAAGCAACCGATTTTCCGGATCTCGTGCATACGCTGTAGGGGAAAAAATTGTCGCCTGTTGATAGGCTGCCGAACTCATAATGTGACGGTGCATGGCTTTGATGGACCAATCCGTTTCGAGAAATCGAGCGGCGAGATAGTCGAGAAGTAAGGGATGCGTGGGACGTTTCCCGTTAACACCAAAGTTATTCGGACTGCCCACGATCCCTTTCCCAAAATGATGCTGCCAGATCCGATTGACAATCACCCGTGCTGTCAGGGGGTGTTCATCCCGCGTAAGCCAATCCGCCAATTCTCGTCGGCCACTGCCACTTTGAATTTCAGGATCCTCCGGACGACGCAGTAATGCAGGAAAGCCACGCCGCACCGACGGCCCGAGATCTTGATGATTGCCGCGCACAAAAACGCGCGCATCCTGAACCCCCTCATGGCGAGTTCCCACAGGCCCCCCGTCCTGCACCACCACAGCCCACGGTATCTCAAGCTTCTGCTGCTTGATTTTTTCTTCCCGCTCTTTCCGGACCATTTCGCGTTGCTGCCGCAGTTCCTTGAGCTCCTGTTCCATTTTTTTTGTTCGGTTCTGCGACCAAACATCACCGGCACCGTCTCGGGAAAAATGCTGGTACTGGGGGCTGAACATGTCACCTGAAATCCCGTCATTCCGCAAGATGGCCAAAAGCTCTGCGGCACCAGAAGTCTGTATTCCCAAACCATGCCGCCCGACGAGGGAGTCCTCCCAACCGATGAGCCGGCTTCCCGCTGGTGCCCCTTGGGCTTTGGAAAAGACGATAAAGACACTTCCAACCCTGGGAGCAGACATCGGCACCTGCAGCAATTCCTGTCCCATGAACGCCAATACAGGGCGTGCAACGCCTTCAATTTGCGCCTGCACGCGCTCCGGCACCGGGGTCCCTGGCACCGGCAGAGCGTTTTCCTCTTGTCCGGCTCGGTCGGGCCAGACAACCACCCGCCCCTCTGCGTTCAACTGCAACTCGGCATCGTCAGCAGAAAGCCGTAAGACCTCTCCGTCCCCAGTAGTCGCCACAGATGCTTTCGGCGCGGCGTCGGTGTTCGGCTGCGTATCCAAAGAAGACAATTCCGACGAACCTTCGGCTTCAGGCGAAACGTCATCTGGCAGTCTGGAGCCGAGCGGTTCTTTCGCATGACCAAACCAGCGATACCGCAGGTCCTGCTCCACGGATTCCCGCAACGGAGGGTCTAGCTGCTCTTTGAAAACACGCAACTCCGCCAGAAACCCGCGAAATTTCTGACTGTTTCCCGAACCGGCTCCGCCGATCTTCAAGGCCTGAATATTGGGGTCCCTGGAAATGGCGTCGAGATTGTGATTCGCCCCCACCTCTACCCCGTTTCGGTGGAAGGTCACCCCCGCCTGCCCCCAGGTGATACTCACGATCTCAAAGTTCGACGACTGAGCAGCAAGCCGATTAATCATTTGATCCAATGCCGCAGCGCGCTGGTCAACCTCAGCTAGTTGTTGATTGACGCGTTCGCGTTCGGCCGGAGTGAGCAACTCGGCACGTACCAAAGGAGTGTTCCCGGGATTATTTGGGATATCATCAACCAGGCTGGTACTAAAAAAGATCCCCGCCAAGGCATAGTAGTCTTCGGTTGAAATAGGGTCGAATTTATGTTCGTGGCACCGCGCACATGCGACCGTTAACCCCATAACTCCTTGCCCAACCACATTGATCATATCATCGACGTAGTCGGCCACCATTAAATCCTTGTCCACATCACCGGGAACAAAATCAGCCAAGGCCAGCATTCCCGTGGCAACCAGCGCGTCTTTGTCCATGCATTGCGGATCATCCGGTTGCAACAAATCACCTGCAATCTGGTAGCGAATAAAATCACGGTAGGACAAGTCCCTGTTCAACGCACGCACGACCCAATCTCGGTAACGCCAAATCTCGCGAAAATCACTCCCTTCCGGAAGTTGAATCAGATCTCGAGCATCTGCGTAGCGCACAACATCGAGCCAATGTCGTGCCCAGCGTTGACCATAGCTCGGAACCGCCAGCAACCGATCCAGAACTTGCAGGTAGCCATCCGGAGAATCGTCGGATAAAAACCGAGCTATTTCTTCGGGATGGGGAGGCAAACCGGTAAGGTCAAACGTCGCACGCCGCAACAAGTGCTGACGATCCGCCTGGGGAGCCACCTCCAATCCTGCCTCCTCCAGACGACTGAAAACAAAACTATCAATCCCCGTCTTGCACCAGCCTGCAGCGAAGTCATCCTCTGGAAACACTTCGCGAAGCGGCTGAAACGACCACCAGATTTCCGTAGCGTGATTGTGAGTTACAGAACCGCCCTGGCCATTCGGCCAAGGCAAACCCGCCTTCACCCATTCACGAACGTCTGCGATCTGACGCGCAGTAAAATGCTCTCTGAGGGGACTACACACACCACTAGTGCGGCGCAGCGCCTGTACTAGCAAACTTTGTTCCGGGCGTTCACGATCAACCGCAGGACCACCGCGTCCGCCCTCAAAAATAGCATGACGTGAATCGAGTCGGAGGCCACCGTCCTGCCTTTGGGCGTTGTGACAGTCGAGGCAAACACGAACAAGGAGCGGGCGAATGCGTGACTCGAACAAAAGTTCATCTGCAGTCGTAGTCACGCCATGACCGACGAAAACGCAAGCCCACAAAAAACCAATCACACGGACACCCGCTTGTCCCTGACCAGAAGCCCCGGCCAGGCGCCGCCCATCATCGAATGCCGTCACCATCATGCTACCTCACACTCTCCATACCGAGAGATTGGTGCACTCGGATACGGGTTTCCTGGGGCACAGGTGCCGACAAGCAACAGCAACCTGCAATTGAATCCAGTGGTTCGCGCAGCCATCTCCGTCAGCATCTCTCTACTAGCCTGGGTGTAGCTGTGCGTTTCCGTTATTTTCATGAATACATCCCCAGAACACAACAACGAGCTCTCCAGGGATGACAACGCGTAAAACTCCCCAAACAGCTAAGCAATCACTTCTGCGACCGGCTGCCCTCCATGGGCGATATGCACAGGACGACCACCCAGGTCATCGACGGTCAGTTCGGGATTCACACCTAAAAGTCGATAGATCGTAGCCACCATATCCCCAGCAGAGACCGGACGCTCGATCGGGTAGGCCGCATGGTTATCGGTCTTGCCGACCACCGCGCCCCGACGTGTTCCACCACCAAACAAGAGAGAAAAACCGCACTGGGGCCAATGGTCTCTTCCTGCCTTTTTGTTAATCGTTGGCGTCCGCCCCATTTCACCCATCACCACAAACAATGTGGAATCCAATAACCCGCGTTTTTCTAAATCAAGCACGAAGGCCGAAATCAGACGATCCAACTGAGGACTGTGTACCCGTAACATGCCAAAATTATTCCCGTGCAGATCCCAGTGATTCTTCCCAGCCGACTCCCAGTGGATCGTAATGAATTTCGACCCCGCCTCTACTAAACGACGGGCGATAAGCATGCTGGAGCCCCACAAATTATGACCATAATCCTCCCGCACCTGGGTAGACTCCTGCTTGATATCAAAGGCCTCTCGAGTTTTGGATGAACTGAGCAGATTGAAGGCCTGCTGTTTAAAGTCATTCAACCGGGCCACCGCGCCACTGTTTTCTAACTGCGCTAAACTTTTGTCTAATTTTTCCAGCAGAGAACCGCGGCCGGCGAGACCCTCGGCGGTCATTCCCGGCTGCGCTTCCAGAGAGGGAAGGGTGGGGTAACCAATCGCTTCGACGGGATCGTAGTCATCTTTGGATTCGCGCGCCACGGCCGGATCGCAGACGGTAAAGAGGGGGTCATAGCGACTCCCTAAGTATCCTCCGTAGGGACCCGCGCGCCGCAAGGCTTGGGTGTATCCTGGAAAAGCAGGCATCATAACGTAGCGAGGGACGTCCTTAGAACCAAGGCCAAGGTACTGACAGATGGACCCCATCCCTGGATGATCGGTGACTTTGGCATAGTAGTTTTCGGCATCCACACCGCCGTCGTAACCGGTCAAGACATTGTAAGGATTGTGGCTATTATACTTGTGTGAGTAAGTACGAATCAGTGTAGCGCGATCCATCAACTGCGCCGTCAGCGGGAGCAATTCTGAAATCTGCAACCCCGGAACCGATGTCGAAATCGGCTTGAATTCTCCCCGCACGTTCTCCGGTGCATTGGGCTTTAAGTCAAACATATCCTGATGCGGTGGACCGCCAAACAAATTCAACAGGACAACCGATTTTGCCGTCCCGTCCGACAGTCGTCCTGCGGACTGAGACGCCTGCAGCAAACGCGGCAAGGACATACCCCCAAACAAAGAAAGCCCGCCGACTGCCAACAAATCGCGGCGCATCAAGCGGTCACACGCAGAGTTCGTCCGTCCAAAAATTCTTAACATGTCGATGCCTTAACCAAATAGCCTATCCAAGGGGCGCCCATCTTCGACAATCTGCACGGGCCGCCCCTGGGCATCGGGCAAACGCAGCTCCGGATCGATCCCTAAGGCCCAATAGATCGTCGCCGCCAGGTCTTCCGGACTCACGGGATGATCTTTGGGGTAGGCTGCGTCTTTATCCGATTCCCCCCAAACCGTTCCTCCTTGAATTCCTGCTCCCGCCAACACGCAAGGGAAACAATAACTCCAGTGGCCTCGTCCCCATTGTTCGTTGGCTTTCGGTGTTCTTCCCATTTCACCCACCGCAACAACCAATGTCTCGTCAAGTAAACCGCGTTGATCGAGATCACAAATCAAAGCAGAATAAGCTTGGTCAAAGCCGGGAACTAAATGTTGCTCCAAATGCTTACTCGAACGATGCGAATCCCAACTGTAACCATCCGGGGCATCCCACAAGACAGTTACAAAGCGACTCCCCGCTTCAATCATCCGTCTTCCCATCAAGGCAGATTGCCCAAACAAATGCCGTCCATAGCGGTCGCGCAGCGCAGCGGATTCACGACCAAGATCCAAGGCCGTACGGATTTTGTCAGAAGTAACCAAAGTCGCGGCCCGCTCGCGGAGCTGGTTTTGGGTTTCAAAATCTAGACTGCGTTCCACCGCTCGGCGCCCCTGATCGAACTGCGCCAGCAAACCTTGCCGCCCCTGAATTCGAGCTAAGGGAATCTCGTTCGCTGAAACTAGGCCTTTAATGCGAAAATCAAGTTCATCATCCGTACAATTACGGAAGAACGGGTTATCATCGGCGTCGCGTTTACGAATATCGGTTGCCAAAGCGTTGTAAGCCGAGCCGAGCCAGCCAGCGTACTGCCCCGTGCGATCGTATCCTTGTAAATGACCGAGCCGGTTCGGCAGATAAATGTAATCGGGTAATGTCCGCGCAGCTGCATCGCTTGCCTGCTGGGACAAATACTCCACAACACTTCCCATCGCAGGCCAATCGGTCGGTCGAGCATTCACATCCGAACCATTGGCAGCGGAGCGGGTCCAGGCGTGGCCGGTTTGAACATAGTGGCAGGCGTTGTGATCGTTGTGCGGATGGGTCATCGTTCGCACAACACACACTTTGTCCGACACTTGCGCTGTACGGTGGAGATGTTCCGACAGTAACAGACCGGGTGTGCGCGATGCGATGGGATGAAACGGTCCCCGCTGCCCACTAGGAGCGTCCGGTTTCATATCGAAGGTTTCGAGTTGACTGGGACCACCGAACAAGAAGAGAAAGATCACCGACTTCGCCCGGCCGCCCCGGAACGGCACCTGCGACTGCTCCGCAGCCACGACACGGGGCAAATTTAATCCAAAGAGACCAGCGCCACCGACTTGCAATAATTCTCGACGAGAAAGCCCAGAGCAAACGCGGCGCTGCGTACCCTCAATCGTTAACATCACCAGTTCCTTTGTAGGCTATCGAGCAAGTCCACCCCAATGAGTATACCGCAAGAACACCATGGAGGTAAACTTTAACGCACAAGCAGCCACCTGCTGCTGGCAGGCGAACTTTTCTGCGTCCTCCTCCTCCGCACCACACAAAATAAGTAATTTCTTCCCAGGTAAAGTACTCGCCTTAAAGTTCCAGGTACAATGAACACTCTGATCTCATCGTGCTCTGTTCCCGGCCCCTTTTTTCTCGAGTACCCTGCAACATGTTACCTGCAAGCTTGATTTCCTGGCCCGGCTGGAGAATCCTCAACGCCTTTTGCATTTCCTCGATGGCTCTCTGCTTAACCGCACTCCACACAGCCGGCGTGGTTCACGGCCAAGGGAGCCGCGTGGATTATGAACGGGCTCATAATCTTCGTGCGACCACGCAAGGTAAAGTCATGAAGACACGTGTCGAACCGCACTGGTTCGATGCCGGTCGTCAATTCTGGTACCGCAATGACCTTCTCGAGGACGAACGCGAATTTATTCGCGTGCAAGCGGACACAGGAAAACGCGAGTTAGCCTTCGATCACGCGCGTCTCGCCACGGCGCTGAGCGCGGTGACGGGCGTCCCACAAACGGCCACGCGTTTACAAATCAAAGATCTTATTTTTGGTGATAACCCAACACTCCGTCTCACGATTCGTGACACAACCTGGTCGGTTTCTCTCCAGAACTACACCGTCACCCCTTGGAAACCAGCTGAAGAAACAAAGCTCCCTTCCGACCAGTCACCTGCGAACCAAGCCACCACCACTCCAGAAAAGCAAGACATTCCCCAACATCGCTCTCCAGACGGCAAATGGGAAGCCTTCTTCCAGAAACACAACCTCTTCTTACGCAACCGCATGTCTGGTGAAAAGCACGCTTTGAGTACCGACGGAAATGCCGACATTGCCTACCAGGGGCCAGTGTACTGGTCACCCGATTCTTTGAAACTCGTCGCCTGTCGGGAAACCAAAGGACAAAAGCATCTCGTCCACCTGATCGAATCAGCGCCCGACGATCAATTGCAACCGAAGTTACACTCATTGGACTACCTGAAACCGGGTGACAAGATCCCCCAGCGTTTCCCTCAACTGTTTCACGTAACCACGCGACAAGCAGTAGAAATATCGAACACGCTGTTTCCGAACCCCTGGTCTATCGAGCACGTTCGTTGGAGCCCCGACTCCCATCGATTCACGTTTCTCTATAACCAGCGGGGCCATCAAATTTTACGCGTCATTGCCGTCGCTGCGGACACTGGAGAAACGGGCGTTCTGGTCAACGAAGAAAGCAAAACTTTCGTTGACTATGCCTACAAGACCTTTCTGCAATTCATCGATACATCCCACGAATTGATCTGGATGTCAGAACGCAATGGCTGGAACCATCTGTACCTTCTCGATGCGCGCACCGGCCATTTCAAACATCAAATTACTCGGGGCGACTGGGTAGTCCGAGAAGTAGAACGTGTCGATTCGCAAAAACGACAAATCTGGTTTTGGGCTCAGGGGATTTTCCCTGAACAAGACCCCTACTATAAACATCTGTGTCGCGTCAATTTCGATGGCTCAGGATTTGTGGTTCTCACGCACGGCAACGGCACCCATCAAATCCAATGGTCACCCAACATGCGATATTTCATCGACACCTACTCCCGCGTTGACATGCCGCCGATAAGTGAATTACGGCGAGCTGACGATGGTGGCTTGGTCACCGAGCTTGAACGTGCCGACGAGACTGCCTTGCGAGCAACTGGCTGGCTCCACCCAGAACGCTTTGTCGCCACCGGCCGAGATGGAATCACCGACATTCACGGCATTATCCTACGTCCAAGTAATTTTGATCCGCTTAAAAAGTATCCTGTCATCGAACAGATTTATGCGGGTCCTCATGACCAATTCGTGCCCAAAGAGTTTCAAGATCATTATCGCATGCAAGAATTGGCCGAATTGGGTTTCATTGTGGTTAAAATCGACGGCATGGGGACCAATTGGAGATCTAAAGCTTTCCATGACGTCTGCTGGCAAAACCTGGGTGACAGTGGCTTTCCGGATCGCATCCTTTGGATACGTGCTGCCGCCGCTGAACGGCCCTGGATGGATCTCCACCGCGTCGGCATCTACGGCGGATCGGCAGGTGGGCAAAGCTCGACCCGCGCCATGTTGGCGCACGGTGATTTTTATCACGTAGCGGTTTCAGATTGCGGTTGTCACGACAATCGCATGGACAAGATATGGTGGAATGAGTTATGGATGGGGTGGCCTCTGGGTCCTCATTACGAAGCACAGTCTAACGTCACCAACGCGCGGCACCTGCAAGGAAAACTCTTTCTCATCGTCGGCGAGTTAGACCGCAATGTCGATCCCACGTCTACCATGCAGGTCGTCGACGCTCTCATCAAAGCCGACAAAGATTTCGATCTTTTGGTCGTTCCGGGTGGAGGACACGGCATTGCCGAAAGCCGCTATGGTACGCGACGCCGACGCGACTACTTCGTCCGGCACCTCTTAGGGGTAGAACCCCGACATGAACCGTGAACGAACCGGTTAGTAGTGGGAGTCCGCCGCGCCGCGTGCGATTTTGGCGATTCTTCCACCAACATGGCGGCGGCGCAAACGCCTGTTCAGTTCCCTTGGCCTCTGTCCTTGGCCGCTTTGACTTCACGTTCAAAACGACGAAAGAAACCGGTCACCTTCGTCCGTAGTTTGGCGGGCACCGAATTACCTTTAATAATACTTGCCTTGAAATTGCCAAGGACTTCTTGACGCGTCCAATCGGCCGCGTTCTCCGACTCAAAAGCATCATCAGGTCCCTTCAACCGTGCGGCCAGCGATACTTGGTAAAAGTTGCCGACGCTGGCAACTTCAAATTTCAGGTACAACACGTTGGGACTCGCTGCAACCATCTGCAGATTTAATTTTTTCGCCGACTCGATGGCCGCACGCTGTACCATGATGTTGTATTTACTGCTGGCTTGCTCAATGCTTGATTCCAAGGAAAACACAATCGTGTTCAGCTGGGCGAGTCTCGCTGTGGCAGGATCCAAACCAGAAGTAACAGATTCCTCCGCGTTTGATTCTGGCACTCCGGGCTTGGAGTTGTCCGTGACCGGCTGAGTAACCCCCTCAGGCTTCATTTCCCGCGCATCGACAGGTGCAGTCAGACCAGGTTGCGGGGCGGACTCCTCCGCAGGCGCGGGAGACGCTGACACGGGAGAAGTAGGGGCTGGAGATCCAGCATCCACCTTCCCAGTTGCGGCAAGAGGCGCCGCCTCACGAGGCACCGTTTCGGCAGATGCTGACGGCGCCGGGGGAGACGTCTGCTGTGCGGGCTCTTTTGGCTCGGAATTCCGCATTTCTGATGTATCATCCGACGAAACAAGCACCGCTCCATCCCCAGAAGTGATCACGGCGTCCTCTGGCGTCCCGTCGCCCGTGGCCAGCACATCCGTCACCTGAGATCCTCCAATCGTGTCTCGCGTCAGGAAGGCATGTAGCGCCATGCCGAAGACAACAAAGGTCAGCAGCGATGCCACTGCAAACAGGCTATACACCCAGATCCGTTGCGTAGAACGCACAGCCGGCTGAAGAGATCGACTCGGGTTGCCGTGCAGCGCACCACCCGTCCGTGGCGGGGTAGCACCTAGGGAATATTGGCTGGGTTGGGCAGAGGAACAATCTTGCCAACCATCGAGCGGATCTAGTGGCTGGACAGCGACACCTGCATGGGCAACTTGCTGTTGTGCCAGTTGCTGATCCACATCCAAGGGTTCGGAAACCGGGGACTGCAATTCCTCTGCGACACCCGTCAACTCGGTCGATTCGTGCTGGACGGCGGGCGGCCCGGTAACCGCTATCGGCACCATCCCCTGGCCGGGGACGGCGGCGAGCAGATCGCTCGTCTCTGTAACACCTGCTTCTGTTGCGTCTGTTGCAGCAATCTCATCGTCCAGGGGAGCTAGGCCAAGTTCGAGTTCATCCGAGGCCTGGCTTCTTTGCTCGGCAGTCTCCGAGAATTGCTCCTCTGGTACTTCTTCTGGGAATGGCGCCAGCCCAAGTTCTGTCTCACCCGAGGAGCCCGTCTCTGGCGGTGTCGGTGGTACTTCTGGTGTTACCTCCAAAACAGCGAGGTTTTCATCTTCGACCACCAAAGAACTCGAGACAGGTCGTTTGGATTCTTGCAACCAATCCCCCAGGA
>JAKVBY010000088.1:20050-23835 GCA_022446825.1 Pirellulaceae bacterium | reverse complement strand
CAATGGTCAATTACATTGCAAGACGGTGTGGAAACAGATAAAAATTCAACTAATAAGCCCTGACTCCCACACAACTCACCTCGCAGCATCCACCCCATGGCAGACCACCACGTGACTTACTCCTGCAAGCCGTGGTTCAGCGCCCGACCTTCCTGGTATGGCTTGACAATCCTATTCCTCAGTCTGCTCTCCCACGCATCGTCCGTATGGAGCCAGGGTTTGCGTTTGGCGCACGACGGTCATAGCGAGATGCCGATTGTAATTTCGGCAGCTGCCATGAATGCGACCAAAGACTATAAGTGGGGCTACTTCACGCCGACGACGGGTGAACGCCAGGTAGCGTTTGAGCTGGCGGAGATTCTAGGGCGGATAACCGGCGCGAAGTTTGACGTGCAGGCGTTGACGGCCAAATGGACATTGGTCGCCCGTGATGACAAGTCAAAGTTCGCGGTTGTATCGCCGCACGGGTTGGCGACTGATTCGGCGGACAACGTTTATGTCAGCAAGGATGGCAGTCCGGGCACGATTATGGTGTTCAACCGCAGCGGCGGCGGGCAGGTGGTTATTGACCTACGTTCGACCGGCGGCACCCATTGGCCGGTTGGCATTGACGTGTCGCCGCGTGGTGAAATCGCGGTTGCTGTGCGCACTGCGCATGGCCAGGGCGAGATTCAATTGTTTGATCCACAGTATCGATTTGTAGCGCGTGTCAATCTCGATAAAAACGGTGGATGTTCCGATGTGGCGTTCGATGCCGACGAAAATTTATGGGTGACCAGCGAGAAGGATTTTCAAGTTCGGCGGTTTCGTCGCAATGGCCAGTTGCTTTTGACCGTGCCGAACCGACCGGGATTGAAACGGGATCATTGGTACTATCCGTCAGGGATCGACGTCGACGCGCAGGGCCGCGTGCTGGTGTCGGACTTCTACAACGTGGTGCGTTTCGATCCAGTTGATTACAAGACGACGATGACACTATTCGCGGGGCTGCCGGGATCGAAGAATGGCACGGGCCACGGCCAGTTTGAAACAGGCATCGGCGGCATCGATATCGACCGCGACGGAAATGTTTATATCGCCGATCGCCAGAACGGACGGATTCAGGTATTTGATAACGACGGCAAGTTTATACGCGTTATCGATAACGGGCTGCTCGAACAAGTTGACGACGTGGCGGTAGATCGAAAAGGAAACGTATTCGGCGCGAGGCCCGTCCCCACTGACTCGGCCGTTTACAAATTTCTTGCCAAGCCGGTAATGGAACTACCGGAGAAGGCGATCGTTGTTGGCACGCTTGCCGATTTTCCGCAACCGGACGATTCGAGCATTGCGGACGCGCTCCAGATCGGACCCTATTTTGACGGCATCGAGTCGTACGCGATTCGCACCACGGACGAGCGGGTGCTACTGCTCGGCACGCGACCACTAGGTGTGTCGCACGCCGTGTCGGCGTTTATGGAGCGTTTAGGGTATCGCATGTTTTTCCCCAGCAAACACTGGGAAATCGTGCCGTCGATCCCAACGCTGCGAGTCAAGATGAACGTCAACGATCGCCCGGACTATTTGGCCTACCAGGCGCTCTACGGTTTCGGCGCGTTTCCCGACGACAATCATCGCGACATGGCGGACTACGACCGCTGGATGCGACGCAATCGCAAGGGGCTGTCGCTCCCCGTGAAAGCAGGACATTCCTGGCAGCAGATCATCCTCGACAACCAGGACGAGTTCAACGCACACCCGGAGTATTTCGCACTGGTCGACGGCAAACGCGACGCGGCGGCGGTGAAAATCGGAACACCAAAATTTTGCGTGTCGAATCTGGAACTCATCAAGCTCTGCAAGCGGTGGGCGCGGAAGTATTTCGAGGACAACCCGCGTGAAGAAATGATATCGATGGATCCGTCGGACTACAACGGTCCAAATGGACATTGCCAGTGCGACAAGTGCAATGCCATCGGCAAGGGCACGTCGTCCGACAAAGTTTTCTTTCTGGCCAACGAAATCGCCCGCGACGTGGCACCACAGGGAAAGATGGTTGGACTGCTAGCGTACGAACATCACAGCGACGTGCCGTCCTTCGAACTAGAAGACAACATCTACGTGCAGCTCACACGGATTTTCATTCGCGGAGAGCATTCCTACGACGAGCTCGTTACCAAGTGGCAACACAAAGCCAAAGCGATCGGCCACTACGACTATTGGTCGGTATTCCACTGGTTCAAAGACATGTTACCAACCCGTTATGGCAACAACGTTGAGTACCTGACGACGTCGATCCGCAACTGGCATAAACACGGCGGGACGAGTCTGAATACGGAGATCACCAACGGCTGGGGCGCAAACGGCCGCGGCATGTACCTGGCCGCTCACCTGCGGTGGCATGTCGACATGGACGTCGATGCGTTTCTGGGCGATTTTTATGAGCGCGCGTTCGGCCCGGCCGCCAAGTCAATTCAAACGTACTACGAACGGCTCGACTGGAGCAAGTTCCCCGTGTTCACTGATCACGTCGTGGCGCTTGCCTATCGCGATCTGCAACGCGCGACCGAACAAGCGTCCGGCCACCCGAATGTGCTCGCCCGCATTGACGATTTGAAACTCTACATGCGTTACTTTCACCTTAAATGGCAGTTCGACCACGAGCCGGACGCGGCCGCGCGTGAGAAGATCGCTCTAGAACTGCTGCAGCACGTCTACCGGTCACGCATGTCCTACATGGTCGATTGGGCATGGCTCAGCAAATGGTGGATTGGCAAGATCACCAACTGGGACCCGCGAGGCAAAGTCGGCGACGCGACAGCTTGGGCGTACACCAATCCCGACGCGCCGTGGCGAGACAACTCGTTGTACAAACGCGAAGAGATCGACGAGTTCTTCCAGCAGGACCTGGAGCTTTGGCAACCCAAAGCCGACTTGGTCGAGCGAAAGTTTTCCGACGACGTGGTGCCAATTCAGTTCGCCGACATGGCCAACACAGACTCGATGCAACACTCCATGTGGGTTGGCGACGGCGTCGTCACGCTGAAATACAACCTTTACAGCGTCGCTGGCGAGCCGTTCAAAATGACGATCACAACCGGTGTGTACTACACCGACAAACCGCCGCTGAACTACACGTTGATCGATGCTGACGGAAACAAAATTACGAGCGGTTCAATCCGCCACGACAAGCAGAAGCACCAAGTCACGCTCCAGGTTCCGCGTGCCGGCCTCTACGAACTCAAAACCCAGGATAACGGGGGCGGCTGGGCAATCAACACCCAAAGCGACACACCAATGAGCGTTCGCATTCAGGGCCATGGCGGGCATCACAATCACCAGGGCGGCCAACGCTGGTACTTCTACGTCCCCAAGGGGACGACGGAGTTCCACTACTACGCCGGCAACGACACCTACGAATACGAAGTCAACGGCCCCGCCGGCGAAACGATCGCGACCCTCAAAATGGATGGCAAGATCAAAACGGTCAAAGTCCCTGCAGGCCTGGACGGACGGCAGTGGAGTTTCGGCCACCCATCCAACGGATTCCAGCCGCGGGCGTTCTGGTTTTACAATCTGCCCAACTGGCTAAGCTGTGCACCGAACGCCCTTCTCGTGCCTCGCAATATTGCGCAAAGCGATGGACTTCGAATTCGAAAGTAACCATCGCCTGGGATCGCCGGTATCTCCCGCCTTACGAACACTACCGGAACTCCATCTTCGTCACTTGCGATTGCGCGGACACTCTCACGAGACGGGGGCATCTACGAAAACGAGTTTCCCAACAACCTAAAGCTCCTCAAGAA
>JAKVBY010000088.1:0-19950 GCA_022446825.1 Pirellulaceae bacterium | reverse complement strand
TTCACGGTACCATTTCCCTACCTGATTGGTTATCGTAGCCAAGGCCACCCGCGATTGCTGACCCGAGGGCGGAAACGCTCCTGCAGGGGAAGTGGACGCCGTGGCGATTTAAGATTCACTGCGCGGTGCCCGGTCGCTTGAAATGGAAAAACTACACATGCCACGTTTCCACCAATCGCAGTGCCCGCTGCCTGCCACAAGCTGGCTACTGGCCTCCACGCTGCCGTTTTTACTTATATTCACCGGCGCCGCAATCGCGCAAAGCGAATCCAACCCAATCGTTTTCAAAACGGACATCCGGCCTCTCCTGGAAACGTACTGCTTCAAATGCCACGGAGCGGGCAAACGTGAAGGAGGCCTCCGTCTGGACCACCGCACAAGCGCACTCGATGGCGGCGATTCCGGGGTCATTTTACAGGCTGGCAAAAGCTCTGAGAGTGCTCTCATGAATCGCCTCAGGTCCGCGGACGACGACCTCAAAATGCCTCCGCCAGGGGACGACAACAAACCACTTAGCAATGCACAAATTGCCCTCATCGCCACTTGGATCGATCAGGGGGCCGCTTGGCCCCTCGACCCTGCAGACGCCAAGCTATCGTCAGATCACTGGGCCTTTCAGAGCCTACGGGATACGGACGTTCCAGTCGTTCAAAACGCCCCAGCCGTCCGCAACGAGATTGACTCGTTTGTGCTCGCCAGGCTCGAACAGGCGGAAATCGCACCCTCACCACGTGCAGACCGCTTCACCTTGATCAAACGGTTGTACTACGATCTACTCGGGCTGACTCCTTCTATCGAGGAAGTCGATGCGTTCGTCCATGACAATTCTCCCCAGGCCTATGATCGACTTATCGACCGATTACTAAAATCTCCCCATTTTGGTGAACGATGGGGTCGACACTGGCTGGACAAGGCACGCTATGCAGACTCCGATGGATACGAAGGGGACCGTCCCCGTCCGAATGCATGGCGGTACCGCGACTGGGTGATCAAAGCGATCAATACCGACCTTCCCTTCGACGCGTTCACGCGTCAACAACTTGCCGGGGACCTGCTTCCTGAGGCAACGCATGACCAGCGTTTGGCTACCGCATTTCATCGCCAGACACTCACCAACCGCGAAGGTGGTACGGACCAGGAACAATTTCGCAACGAGGCTCTTTTTGACCGTGTCGCCACCACCGGTGCCGTCTGGCTCGGGCTTACCATTGGTTGCGCTCAATGCCATTCTCATAAATACGATCCGATCTCGCAGCGGGAGTACTACCAATTTTTTGCGTTTTACAACAATGGAGATGAAACCAATACCGCGGTACCCACATCGGATAAAGCGATGACACAGTATCAAACGCAGATGTCGGCATGGAACGCGCGCACCGAACAGCTAAATGCCGAACTGGCAAACGCTCTGAACATAATCGAACCACACGCAGCAGCTTGGGAAGCCGACTTGCGGAAACGCTCTGAGGCGTCGCCGCCTGAATTCCACACACTCGACTTCTCGGAGCTGACCGCCGAAAGTAGCGCAGCCTTCCAGCGACTCGACGACGGCTCCTATTTGGTAACCGGCAACCGTCCCGAGAAAGACAAATATAGCCTCACCGTCAAACTTGACATCGCACAAGTGACGGGCATCCGTATCGAAACGATTCCTGACTCTTCGCTTCCCGGTGGGGGAGCTGGCCACGCTGACAACGGCAATTTTGTCCTGAGTGACCTACGCGTTTACTACGGCGGTCTCGAAAATCCAGACATCGAACACGACCGTGTCACAATCGCTAGGGGACGAGCCGATTTCTCGCAGGAAAACTATGCTGTCGTTCAGGCGTTTGACAGCGACACCTCCTCAACGGGCTGGGCGGTGGCCCCCCAAATGTCTGAACCACATGAGGCAATCTTTACCTTTGATACACCACTAGAACGCACAGACGATGCCTGGTGCAGGATTGTGCTTGCCCAAGATTATGGCGCACTACATACCCTCGGACGTCTGCGCATTTCGGCGGTCACCGGCATCGACCCGCGCGACGAGTTGTCGCCTGCGGCATGGGAGGCATTCGAAATTGCTCGCAATCAACGTAGCGAAGCGCAGCACAATGCATTACTCACGGCGTTCGCGCACACACAGCCAGAAACTCGTGAGACCCTCAAAGCGATTGCGGTGCATCAAAAAGAGGAACCCCAGGTCCCAATGATGGATGTACGGGTCATTTCCCAACGCACCACCAATCCGCGCACGACACATATCCTCAGTCGTGGCGACTTCCTACAGCCACTGGAGGCTGTGGAGCCAGCGTCTTTTCAAGTACTTCATTCGCTTAAGCCACGTAGCACCGGCCGCCCGGATCGCCTGGACCTTGCCAACTGGCTGGTGGATTCATCTAACCCACTGACCCCGCGCGTGGCGGTGAACCATGTCTGGTCCTACCTTTTCGGACAGGGATTGGTGACAACGATGAACGACTTTGGTTTGCGTGGCGACGCGCCCACCCACCCTGAACTCCTCGATTGGCTCGCCAACCAATACCGGGGCCCGCTGGGCTGGAGTCGCAAGGCACTGATCAAACGGATCGTCTCCTCAGGTACCTATCAGCAAGCTTCCTGGCATCGGCCAGAACTCGCCGACACGGACCCCGACAATTCCTTGCTCTATCGTCAAAATCGCTTTCGTGTCGAGGCCGAAATCATCCGGGACCTCTGCCTCTCCGCCAGCGGACTGCTGGCACGCAAAATTGGTGGTCCCAGCGTGTTCCCTCCCATGCCTCCCGACGTAGCTGCGCTCAGCTATGCCAATAATTTCAAGTGGAACACGAGTGAAGGCAGTGACCAATATCGTCGTGGGCTGTACACCTTCTTTAAGCGGACAGCCCCGCACCCGAACCTCACCGCATTCGATTGCCCGGATTCCAACACGAGCTGCGTTGAAAGACGTTATTCCAACACTCCACTACAGGCGTTAACCACGCTCAACAATCAAGTATTCGTCGAAGCGGGCCAAGCATTAGCACAGCGTGCATTAACAGACTCCGCGAAGTCGGACGAGGGCCGCATCGCAAGTGTCTTTCGACGGTGCGTGGCACGCCCACCCGACAGCGACGAGTTGGCTGCCTTCACTGACTTATTACAAGAGAGTCGCAAATGGTACGGCGAGCATCCAGAAGAGGCGACACTCCTGGCCGGCAAAGTGCCGAAAGGTCAACCAACACCAGAGACCGCAGCCTGGGTCACTGTCTGTCGAATCATCTTAAATATGGACGAGTTCATTGTGCGCGAGTGATCGCTGCCCGACTTGAGAAGTGGCAAATACAGCTCCGAGGATAGTATTTATGCGATACAGCGACATTCAAACAACGCGGCGCGAGTTCTTTAATACCACGGCCAGCGGCATGGGGCTGGCTGGATTGGGCTCCATGCTCAGCGACGATGGGTTGCTTTCAGTACAGAACGCACAAGCAGCCGAAACCCAGGACCCTCTGGCAGCACGCGACCCACATTTCAACCCCAAGGCCAAAGCCTGCATCTTCATTTTCATGGCTGGCGCACCGAGCCATGTCGACCTATTCGACCCCAAGCCAAAGCTCAACGAACTGCATGGGAAACCTCTGCCGGATTCCTTGCTCAAGAACGTTCGGTTCGCCTTTCTTAAAAAAGAGACCGCAACACTAATGGGTTCGAACCGCACATTTCGACCCCACGGCCAGTCAGGAACAGAATTCAGCGACTTGCTGCCTAACGTTGGGGCCTTGGCGGACGACCTTTGTGTAATTCGCAGCCTCCATTCCAGCCAGTTCAATCATCATCCCGGTCAACTACTGATGCAGTGCGGCGCACCTCGCTTTGGCTTGCCCACTTTGGGATCCTGGCTGACTTATGGCCTGGGGAGCGAGACCCGCAATTTACCAGGGTACGTGGTCCTGACCGCGGGGCGCGGCTCGAGCGGGGGCGCGACTCTGTGGCAGAGTGGCTTCCTACCCTCCCTCTATGCGGGTGTGCTGTTTCGCAACCAAGGAGAGCCTGTGCTCAATTTGAAAAACCCCGCAGGGTTACCCCCCGAACTTCAACGCCGCGGACTGGACGTCCTGCAAAATGTAAATCGCTCCCGGTTTCAGGAGATCCGTGACCCAGAAATCTCCAGTCGCATTGCCAGCTATGAGTTGGCCTTTCGCATGCAATCGGCAGCTCCAGAACTGACCGACCTGTCTGGGGAAACACGCCAGACACTCAACATGTACGGAATCGACCGCCCAGAACCCGAAGTGGGCGATTCGATCGGAGCCTCGGCTGCCGGAGGAACCTACAAATCGTTCGCTTCGAACTGCCTGCTGGCACGCCGCATGGTCGAACGGGGTGTCCGCTTCGTCAACATTGTCCATGCCTCCTGGGACCATCATGAAAACTTGGACCGCCAGATTTCCTACAACGCCAAGATGGTAGATCAACCGATTGCCGCACTCATTCAAGATTTAAAGCAGCGCGGCCTGCTAGACCAAACAATGGTTGTCTGGGGCGCAGAATTTGGCCGCACACCCCTAGGCCAGAACGACCGTGCCGACATCACGGGCCGAGACCATCACCCCTACGCATTTAGCATGTTTCTCTCTGGTGGTGGCATTCGAGGCGGACAGGCCTACGGTGAAAGTGACGAAGTCGGCTGGGGGATCGTCAAGAATCCCGTTCATGCAAATGACCTCCATGCCACCATGCTTCATTGTTTTGGCCTGGACCACCTGCGTCTGACCCACCGCTTCCAGGGACGGGACTTCCGCTTGACGGACGTGGGCGGCAAGGTAATTAAAGAACTCCTGGCGTAATGCCGCTGGATTTGAGTTTTAGGTGCCGGTTTCTCTTCAGCCTGTCGGTTGCCGGCCAACCCTTCCGCGCGATGGGTTAAAGAAACAGCAAGAAACACCCCGTCAATGAAGGCAACGTGAAACGGCTGTCAAAACAGGGGCATAGCAACATCTCAGCAAGATGCATTCTGAACTTGCGAAGTGCCGGGAACCAGCAAGACCTCACAACGGTAGTGGACTGGACCGTCAGCGTGAGACACAATCGTCTTTGAGCGGGGCAACTTGGTGAGGCAGCAGTCAAACGCGACGTAGCCTGGAAACCGACATGTATTGGTATCACATCACGCAGCATACTCACCCGGCGATCCATTTCCGTAACCTGGCCATGACATCGCGGTACTCGCATGGCAACGATTTCCGCCAGGACGTCTCCAGCGATCGACCTAACTGCCATTGCTCCACGGCCGATCAGGCACCTCTGGGTGCGAGGGTGTTTGGAGAGATCACGTGCGTCAACGCTTGCACCGCGAGCGCTGTGGCCAACAGCGAGTCATCCTCCTTCATCAAGCCACTCATTTTATTTTGATAGCTACCATCGTTTGCCTGGCGAATCGCTAGTTCATGAAGGATGTCCGCGCGCCAACGTCCGGGCAACTCCAATCGCGCACCAACTTCGGCACGAACTGACAAATGGTAAAAGTGGATCGCTTCGCCCCATGGTTCGGGATGTTCCTGAGGAATCCCCGCTGGATAGTGCATTTGTGGATTGTCACTCAGCCAAGTGACAGCACTACGGATCCGCCATTCCTCAGGATCGACACCGGCTGCCAGCAGGGAGAGGATACCATCGCACGTTGCAGATGCATAACTACAAAAATAGGAGCCCCTTGGAGAGAGCGATTCTCGTCCCTTGTTGGCGGCGAGTACGATGGGTGAGAAATAAAATCCACCATCGAAAGGAATCGGTGAGGTCCGCCGCTGCGAAAGGCGTGCGGTGGCGAGCCATTTGAGATAAACCTCTTGCTGAAGCGTCGGTTGCTCACGCGGATCCTCGGGGTTTCGTTGAACAAGTGCCAGAAACACCTTGGCCCGTTGTGAAACGTCTGCATCGAGCGGACCCAGTGCCCGCAGTGCTTCCAGCACACGGCGGGTGTGGGCCAGATCCATATGACCAGGTTGCCCCTTCTTCAGAACACCGCCAAATCCCCAACCGCCGTGCGCCAAGTGCTCAGGGCCAAAACCATTTTCGCTGCGGTATTGCTGGTTGAGCAAGTAATCCCGCATTCGTTGGATCCGCGAATGATCTTCGCCCGTACCAACCTGCAGGAAACAGCGCAAGGCGTAGGAAGTAGCATAGTTGGGATATTCAAGAATGTCCGGATTAGCCAGCCCCAGCGTTCCCTGCTGATTCGTGTGCTTGCGGAGGAACTGCAGTGCGGGTTCCACACCCTCCTCAGGAGGTTCGCAAATCGACATCGGTACCGCCAGCAAGGCATGCAGAACAAAGGGGGTGTACGCCTGACCGGATTCCAGTAAAGCATATTGCTGGCTGTGCCAACCACCGTCGGCACCCTGCTGGTTCCACAACCAAGCAGCGGCACGAGCCAGTTGCTCGCGCGCAGCGAGCCGCTCATCAGGATGGGCCACCTGAGTCGGGGCAGGGGGAGGACAGACATTTTGCAGTCGCCCCTCACTCTCCAGGTTACATCCGACAGTAAACCCGGTTGGCACAAAGTAGGCTAGTTGCTTAAGCATCGACCTGCGCGACAGGGTGCACATGGTGGAATCCTTGCAAATTGGCAATAAGCTTCGTTCTTAAAGATCCTCGCAACGACGAACTTCAGTGCAGCAATGAACAAAAATCTTGGCTTAACGTTTGCTACTGATCTTGAGAGCATTTTTTGCCATGCCTCCCTGAGCAGCGTTGTCTGCAACCTGGATCAGAATCTCTGCATCCCGATCGGTAGTAATGCACTGCAAGACGGCCGCAGTGCAAAACACAGGGCTGGAAATACAGTGGTGGCCATTCCAACTCCCATCAGGATTTTGGATCTTGGCGAGGCGCGAATTCATCTTGGAATTCCACTCTTCCCAGGCATCACCGCCGGTAATGATTAGCGATTCGCTGGTCATTAGGTAGCTGAGAAACTCCTCGCCACCATTGTTGCCAAAACCTCGCAACAGTGTCTCATCGTTCAACCGTCGGGCTTGCGCTTGCGCTGCGGTATTGGCAGCAGCCAGGTTCTTAGCGAGGTCGGAATTGACACCAATTTTCTGGAGATTCTGTTTATTCACCGGAGCATCTTCTGCCAAATCTCCGCGACGCTTGGCGTCCCTGACAAGTTCCTCCGCCGCTCGAGCTTGTCCAGCACTGGCACGTTGGGCGCCGGAAAAAGCATATAACTCCACGCCGGCTCCAGCAGCCGCATTGGCCTTACCTGTCTTGTTGTCGAAGTTTCCCTGTTGGTATTTACGAGCCAGGCCAAGCTTCTTGCTGTCAATTTCTTTGCCAGCCGCCTGGGCTAGTTCCAGCGCGGTACAGCCTAGGGATGACTGCAGGACAGGGGCCCAGCCGCCGGCACCCCAGCTCCCGTTCGGCTGTTGAGCTATCTGTAGTTTGTGGAGGCACTTATCCAAGGCCGCGTCGGTGCGTTCATGGAGTGGATCCTGCAGGGGAAGCAGGGGTAAGAATCTCGCCAGGAATTGCGTCGTCAGCGTGGTATCGACCAGTTGGCCAAGTTTTGCTTGGGGCTGGGTCCCCGTAATGTCGGTAATCCGCGGACCCGGTTTGTGATAACGCTCCACCGTTTCCACCAGATAGTTTGCCGCCTTCCGCAGAGAATCACGGTACTTCCCCTTAGTCGCTGTCTGACCGGCCCGTAGCAACGTCAAGCCAGAAAAAGCCGTCGTCGCCGGGTCAAGCTGAACTCGGGAAGGGTCCAGGTTTTGCTGGTTCGCGTGGGAGCCAGCTCCCCAGCCACCACTCCTATGTTGCGCCTCGACCAGCCAGTCGATTCCCTTCTGGGCAAAGGGGGATATGGGAGCCGCCACCGGTAGCTGGCGGGGGGCCTTCTGAGACACTTTGGTGCGACTTTTTCTGGTTTTGGACGCCCGTTTTCCCAAGCGTTGCTCGAGCGGTCCTTGCTGCACGCCAGACGTTATCGTCGCTCCCAAGACAATGAGGCCGAGGCAAGTCATAACCAGCGTGCAAAAAAATGAATGCCTTTTCATCTCGAATCTCCTCTGCAGAATGAACGTGTAAAACATGTGTGATGGATTAGACTCGCTGGACCATCCAAAAGTTCCCCGAATTCTACGGTTGAAAACCCGCTTGGCGCGTAACGGGCATGTAACAGCATCACCACAGGCCAAGTGCGCGGGCGCAAATGCCACTCCAATCAGCTGAATCGCATGAAGGACTGACAAGAATCACTACCATAATGAGCTGCATGGGTCGAAGATGTCACATTGATCAGAAAGTAGGGATTCTCGTTGGGCGCCCCTGCTCTCAACAACAACGAGTTTTCGCCCTCAGACCTTCCTGGACGCAGCACAAACCAACTAGTAAACCTATCCGCTCGTCGGGAAGAAAACTTGCGACACACCGACGAATTTCCGCCTCAGACGCATTGCGATTATCCATGTAGCCTGCGCACTCCAGTACGGGCTTCATAATCGGCTCAGGTAAGGACTCGGATCGCCATACCCGTCAGACCTACGAGCAGGATGCTGGTCATCATCAGGGAGAGGATGCCTGCAGAGATCAGTATGGCGATAGATAGTCCACTACTCATGTAGCGTGTTTGTCGCCAAGCGAAGAAAAAAAGGATTGTCCCCAGTAGCGGGGCCCAACAGAGGAGCACTGCTGCCAAGACCCAGAGCCGCCCTGGCCACGTCCAGGATTGATTGCGCAGCATGACAAGCCCGCTTCTCAGCTGTTCTGGCGAGGCCACCGCCAACCATTCGAGATCAGCGGGTTTGAACCTGACACAGGTTTGACAGCGCTGACAACATCCAATTACCTTACGAAAGGTCCAGAGGCGAAACACCAGCAACCAAATCGAATGGGCGCTGAGTTCCGTAGAAAAGAAAGTACGTGGTTCCGGACAGACCGGACATTTCGCACTGAGTTCAGGTCCAGCAGTGACGTAGGTTGCACCCGAGAAGACTACCAAGGCGCGCTCTTGATAAACCAGCCGGGAAGTTCTCGTCAGATCTTTATTGACAACTTTTTTCAATGGGGGAAAATTTTTCTATTGTGGGGGGTTTGCTGCTGCAATGCCGTTCCCGAGATTCTAGTACTTGGCAATAGCCACTGCAGGCAGAAGCAACTACAGACGGTAACTGGAATACTCTAACACTTCTCCCCTTGAGACGCATACTCACCACCAGCGTGAAAGAGGCTTCAAAGGCTTAGCTACACCGAATCAGGCAACCTCGATAATCCTGACCTCTCAGAGAGTGGCCTAGTGAGCCTGCAGGAAGTTCCTCTTGCGAGCACCTTTTGCACGCGAGAGCAGACATTACTGACTCGGGAATGACCTACTTGCTAGGATGACTAATCTCAAAGGAGATTCCTGCCTTGACAGTAGCGATTCCCGACAAGTGTTTGGCCGAACTTCACCAGGCATCAGTAAAGCTGCAACGTCGTGCTGCAACACCATCACCCCCGCGCGGCCCAGACTACTCCAAAATACATTCGCAGGAAACGCCTTACCAGGAGCTGTCACGCAGCACCCATACCCCACATTTCCCAGGGATTGCCTGAGGCTGAGTTCACCGACTTCCGATCGACCGTTACCATGTTACAATTTATGCCTGCTTGAATATTCTGTTTGACACTCGCTTGAATCACCAATTTACTCGCACACTTGACTGGCGTTGCCGAGACAACTGTCAACCAAAGGTACTAAGGGAGAGATAAAATGTTGTTAACCACGGATGCCCCCCAAGCCAGCCCTGACGTACAGTCCTTTGTTGGGAAAGACCATAAACTTCTCATTGCTGGAGAATGGGTTGCAGCTGAATCTGGCAAGACCTTTGCGGTAACCAACCCCGCCAACGGCCAACCTCTGGCAACCGTATCCGAGGGCGATGCTGCCGATGTGAATCGAGCAGTTGCGGCAGCGCGACAAGCTTTTGAAAGTGGCCCATGGCATGCCATGACACCTTCCGAACGTGGCAAATTGCTCTGGAAGCTGGCCGATCTGCTGGAAACGCATGTCGAGGAATTCGCAGAGATCGAATCCTTAGACAATGGCAAACCACGCGCCGTTGCCGCGGCTGCCGACATACCCCTAGCAGTCGATTTATTTCGCTATATGGCGGGCTGGGCAACAAAGATCGAAGGGACAACCATTCCGATTTCGGTCCCCTATATGCCCGGTGCCGAGTTTCATTCCTACACACTGCGTGAGCCCATTGGCGTGGTCGGCCAAATCATTCCCTGGAACTTCCCCTTACTGATGGCCGCTTGGAAACTTGGTCCCGCGCTGGCCACGGGTTGCACCGTCGTCCTGAAGGTAGCCGAAGAAACTCCGCTCAGTGCTCTGCGGTTAGGCCAATTAATCCAAGAGGCTGGATTTCCAGCAGGTGTGGTCAACATCGTCACCGGCTTTGGAGAAACCGCCGGTGCTGCCTTAGCAGCCCATCCGGATGTCGACAAAATTGCCTTCACGGGGTCAACCGAAGTCGGCAAACTGATTGTCAAAGCGGCCGGAAATACAAATCTGAAAAAGATAACCCTCGAATTAGGAGGCAAGAGTCCCAATATCATTCTTCCGGATGCCGATTTACCCGCGGCGATCGTCGGTGCCTCGAATGCCATCTTCTTCAACCATGGTCAGTGCTGCTGTGCTGGCTCGCGACTCTTTGTACATCGCAGTCAATTCGAGGAAGTTGTGGATGGGGTTGCTGAGCAAGCGAGTCAGATCAAACTGGGACCTGGCATGCATCCGGACGCCGGCATGGGACCCATGGTCTCTCAGATCCAGCAAGAACGCGTCTGCAACTATCTCGAATCCGGTTTTCGTGAGGGTGCACGCGCCGTCATCGGAGGCAATCGAAGTGACACTGATGGCTATTTTGTAGAGCCAACGGTCCTCGTTGACACAAAGCCAGAGATGCAGGTGGTCAGTGAAGAAATTTTCGGCCCGGTCGTTGCGGCCGTGGCGTTCGACGACCCGGAAGAATTAATCCCTGCCGCCAACAACAGTATTTACGGACTGGCGGCTGCCGTCTGGACCCAAGATGTCAGTAAAGCGCATCGGCTTGCAAAGCAATTGAGGGCCGGGAGTGTATGGATCAATTGTTACAATGTATTCGACGCAGCATTACCGTTTGGTGGCTACAAACAATCCGGCTGGGGACGAGAAATGGGACACGAAGCGATTGACCTCTACACAGAAACCAAAGCCGTCACGCTGCAACTGTAGCGTCCGACTCGGTAGAGTCGATTCCGCCGTAGACCTACCTGGCAGACAATGTCGCAACATACTGCATTAGCGGGTCGGGGAGTGTACTGTCTTGGACCTGCACGATCCTAACGCATCTTGCTTGGACCGCAATCAACGCGTCAACCTCAAAGGCCAGATGCAAACTTCGCAATCTGCAGGAGCCAGCTGCGCGTTACGGCCTTTGAGCAACTCGAGAATGCCATGCGAGCGATCGCACAAGCTCTCAACTATCTGGACTCCCCACCAGTGGGCAAATTGATTCAAGAAGATAGAGCGGGCCGACAGCTAGTACGATAAAGGTGCACGAGATCTGCCACCCGAAAACGCAGTGCAGATGCCTGCGAGTTTACTCGGAGTGACTTATACGCAAACCACCAGCGCCCTCGAATCACATCCGTCAAAAGGTAACGAGCGATCTGATAACCAATCACATCGCGATATTCAGCAGCGAGATCAGCGTGCACCTCAAGCAGCGCATTCAACGACTCAAGGTAACCCTGACGGGGACGTGAGATGGAATCAAGAGATGGATGCTTGATCCAATCAACCTCTGCAGAAAGGGCCCCACCGCAATATCGTGATAGTCGCAGCAGTAACTCACGATCTTGCATACGGCGAATATTGGGATGAAACCCACCTGCTTTTTCCAACACCGCGCGTCTCACGGTAATACTCGACCCGGCGATAAAGACACGGTAGGCCATGAGCACCTCTTCCAATCTTTTACCGTTGAGAAATCGAGTGGGATTAATCGCATCCCGCAACCGTCCCCGCTTGAGAACACGAAAAGAACTCAGGTGCAACTGCGCTGCGGGAGACTCTTCAAAGAAACGAATCGTCTTTTCGACGCGATCCGCTAAAAATTCGTCATCGGAATCGAGGAATGTAACTAGATTACTTCGGGCTGCGGCAATCCCGATATTGCGAGCAATATTGGCACCCTGCCAATGTTCTCCGCGAATATAGACAATCCGAGGATCGTTCAGTCGTCCCACAAAGTCAGCCGTTTGATCGGTGGAGCAATCATCCACAATGACATGCTCGTAAGCGCCACACGTTTGCCGCTGTACACTTTCGATCGCACGCTGCAGAGAAAGTCGACGATTAAATGTTGGTGTGATAATCGAAATCACCGGCCTGCTGCAACGTTCCATGCGTCCGTCCTTCTTCCATTTATTTTGGCTAGTGATGTTCGGCATAGGCAGGAACAGTTTCGGGAATGTCCGCAACCAAACCTAAAAGCCGTCCTAATTGGCCGATAAAGGCCAGCAAGTAAAAGAGACAGCCCAGCAGGAGGACCAAGGGAACCTGATAAGCCTTCAATGCGACTTGCCGATATTTCCCAAAAATACGCGTAATCGTGCGACGTTCCATCTTCAAGCAAAATTGTACGGCAGCTCGAAACCGTCGAATTTTTGAACGAGACTTTAAGTCTTCGCATTTCCGATCGGCATCGCGACCAGTTACCAGCGCTCGCCAAACAAGAAACCGCCAACCGGTCAAAGGAGCATGTTTTGCATAAGCCGGCGCGCGTGCAAACTGGATCGATGCGGCTTCCATCACCTTCATCAGCTTGGTGCAACTGACCTTAAAACCATTATCGATCGGAAACGGATGCACGCGAATCCAGTCTGCCTGAAATCCGCAGTTATTCACATTAAGAGCGCGCTTTCTCGAGGCCTTTCCGTCTCGATCACGCAGCGGAAACACCCAAGCCAATGCCAACATCCGTGAAATCAAATCGTTGTAGTTCAAGTAAGTATGGCCACTGGCTGCGATGACCTCGGGGTTTTCCAGAGCGTTTAGAAGCGTAGCGAGCCACTGAGGTTCGACCAGAGTATCCGAATCAAGGAACAAAATCAGCTCACCCGCCGCCTTCGAGATACCAGCGTTCTTTAATTCGTAATAGCGGCCCTCCGGAACCCCCACAGCAGATACACAGGCAACCTCGCCTAGCTGCGGGACTTCCTCGAAAATCGCAGCCATTAAGTCAGCGGATTCCGATTCCGGCCCCGGGTGGGCGAGGATAACTTCCGGTCGTTTCCCACCAGCGCGGACGTGGTCACCGATTTGTTCCGCCAGCACCATCACCACCTCGCGCAATTCGGCCCAGCATATCGTGCGACAATTTTCCATCTCCATGATGACAGAATACGTCCGCGACGAGGAATCATTTGCTGGCATGCTAGCCTCTTAAAAATCGAAATTCCTTTGGCTTAACCCTAGATTCATCGACCCGAATAATCGCCAAACTTCACTAAATCGGTAGCCCTTACTTTTGTGACACGAATGCCACGGCCTTTGGACGCACTACACAAAAATCCACCAAAGAGCAGAACTTCGGGATCCCGTTTGGGTCTCGAACAAGATCAACGTGTCGTGATCCATGGAGCCGTTTTCAGGTTCCACAGGAAACGATCCTAACGAGGCCATTCCGATCACCCGCTAAGGCCGGTAGCCACACACTGGCACCGCACAAGTAACGCCACATTCCTCGCTTGGCTGATGGACGCTGTGCTAAATTAACGGTTTACTGATTTCTCACAGCAAAGCAGTGCGTCGTTTGGGAAGACCTTACGATTCGTACAGCGCGACACGATTCCGCATGAAAAATTGCCTCGCGTGTCGCCGGCTCCCATGACAGCCCCGCCTGGCTGGTCTAGCTAGCCCTGATCAGTTGTGACTTCCGAAAACCATCTTCGTGCCGGCTAAATTCTGGCATACCACCTAAAACTGGAAAGCAGCGAGGTTCGGCGCGGACACTGGTAGGAGCACGGTTCTACTTGAGATTCCCCGGCCTACACACGGCCGACACACAGAATGCCGTCTTTTAGCATTTATCGTAAGGTTTAATTTCTAGACGCCTTCCTCACCGGAAAAAAACACGGCTCTGGCCAGATTTTGGAGCAGCTTTTCCAACTGGATCACGGAAAACTGTCACGATTTCACGCCTGCTCATGCCACCCAAAGATAGAGTGATTTGTGTATAATCGAGGCCGTTCGTTTTGCAATTTGGTTCTCACGCCACAAGTCTGTTGCCCACCTGGTTCCATGATTCGTTTCACTCCATTCGGCTCGGTACTTTTGCTTGTCCTTCTCAATGGCGGTTGGGTTGTCTCTTCTGGAAACGCTCCTCCGAGCGGTGAAGGGCTAGTACTCTGGCTCGACGCAACCGATGTCGATGGCGACGGAAATCCCGACAACAACCCAGGCGAAGGCACGCCATTAGCACAATGGTCCGACAAGAGTGGGCTCGAAAACCACATTCTGCAACCCATAGAAGAACATCAACCCCGCTGGCATACGACTGGCTTCCAAGGGGGTCCCGCTTTACATTTTGACGGCAACGACACCCTGTCACGCGATAAGTTCCACGGGTTTGTGTATCGCGACCAACCGATTCACATGATCGCCGTGCTGCAATCTCAAGCAGAGGCTGCACAAGAAGCACCCCGCCTGCTTGAGTTTCAACCCGTTGACGGGGATCTGCAGACGCCGGCATCCGTAAAACAACATGGATTTTGGATCGGTCCACAAGGTGACGGACGCTGTCGCATCGGAACCCACTATGGTGACGAGAGTAGATCACTTACCCCTGCCTTCGATGCCACGCCTCATGTCGTTGAAATCGTTTATGGCGGTGCCCAAAACTGGATTCACTATCTAGACGGAGCGCGTGATGGAGCCGGCCTATTTGGCGATCGTGATTTTCACGGCTTCACCAAAGACCTACGATTCGCGGTGGCACAACACTACGGTTGGACGGATGCCAACTCTTACTTCAGTGGGAACTTGGCAGAATTAATTATCTACAATCGAGTCCTCACTCCAGAGGAACAAAACCTGCTCAAGAAATACCTCTCTGAGAAATACTCGCTTCCCTTGGCCATCGAAGTCGTCCCCCACTTCGAAACCGATATTTTCCCCGTCTTAGCAGAATACTGTCATGACTGCCACGGCACCGACACGCAAGAATCGGATGTCGACTTACGCACGGTCTCAGCAATGCTCCGTGGCGGCAAGAGTGGTCCCGTGATTTCCCGCGGCCATCCTGAATTTAGCGACTTGCTCGACCTCGTGAGCAAGGGTGAAATGCCTCCGGAAAATGAAAACCATATGCCTCCGGAGAAAATTGCCTTGCTGCGTCGATGGATTGCAGCCGGCGCACCAGCCACTGAAACCATTGTCGAACCAACTGTCGATCACATCATCAGCAANGAAGATCGCGAGTTCTGGGCTTATCAGCACCTCGTGCGGCCGGATGTGCCGCAAATCAANGCCGAGCAAATCAAAACCCCCATCGACGCTTTTTTGCTGGAACAATTACAGCCGCACAACTTGGATTTTGCANCTCGAGCGGCGCCGCGGACCTTAATCCGTCGTTTGTATTTTGACTTAACGGGATTACCGCCATCCCCTGAAGAAGTCGAGGTATTCCTTGCTGATGAGCGCGAGAATGCATACGAATTACTAGTAGATCGCTTACTAACTTCGCAACACTTCGGTGAACGCTTTGCCCGGAGTTGGCTCGATTGGTCTGGTTATGTCGATGTCCATGGACGTGACAACGACTTTGCCATCATTAAACCCCTGGAAAGCCGTTGGCGTTATCGCGACTACGTCATTCAATCATTCAATTCCGACAAGCCGCTCAATCGATTCCTCTTGGAGCAACTAGCAGGAGACGAGTTAGTGGATTGGCGCACAGCGGAGAGTTTCACACCTGAGATTGTAGAAATGCTCACCGCCACCGGATTCCTACTCTGCGCAGATGACGACACAAGTCAAAACGAATTAAATACCCCGGACATTCGCCATCACGTTTTACAGCGAACCGGTGAGGTCGTCGCCAACAACCTCTTCGCACTGACATTGCAATGCGCGAAGTGCCACAATCACAAATATGAAGCCATTCCTCAACTCGATTACTACCGCTGGCTAGCCAACTTTTCACCAATCTTCAACCCTCAGAGGTGGGTCACCACCACCGAACATGCAATCCCCGATGTTTCCAAATTGCAACAGCAGGCCATTGATCAGAAGAACAAGGATATTGAGCAGCAAGTTCAAGAGCTAACACAACAGCAAGAGGCCATCCGCAGTCCCCATCGGCAAATGCTGCTGGAGAAACAATATCTCACCATCCCAGAACCTCTGCGGTCCGACGTGAAAACTGCCCTAAAAACGGCTGCCGACAAAAGAACTGAAATTCAAAAATATCTAGCGGACAAACTCTCAGGTCATCTCACCATCACTGATGCCATGGTTTCGGCTGTACTTTCGGAGGAAGAAAAACAGTCCTTGGCTGCAGCGCAACAACAGATTGGGCAAGAAAACTCCCTTCGTCGCAGCTATGGAACCATTCAAGTCGCCGTCGAACAAAGCCCACCGTCACCTACCTATCTGCTCCGCCGAGGCGAAGTCACCAAACCCGGCGTGGTCGTTCAGGCCGGAATCCCATCGATTTTTTCTAGCCAGTTGACCGCCGACGGGCCAAACCCGGCAGGCGAGACCAGTGGCCGCCGCTTGGCCGTCGCACAGCAGGTCACCGCTCCAGACACCATCGCCTCAGCCTTAGTCACACGGGTTTATGTCAACCGACTTTGGCAGGAAATGTTTGGACTTGGCATCGTTCCTACCAGCGACAATTTTGGGGTCTCCGGTTCGCTCCCCACCCACCCAGAGCTTCTCGAATGGTTAACCACCGAATTCATCCGCGCGGGCTGGAAAACCAAACCCCTAATTAAGCTAATGGTCATGTCGCATGCCTACCAACAGACATCCAACCGCCCAGCTTTTCCTACTGCCGAACAAGCCGATCCGGAAAACCATCTTCTTTGGAGGGCTCGACTCCGACGTCTGCCCTCCGAAATGGTACGTGACCGAATTCTGGCGGTGAGTGGCGCACTCGACGAAACCATGGGAGGCGCCCCGGTTCCACTCCTCGCGCGTCCGGACGGAAAAATTGTCGTTAACATGCAAACGCTTCCCACACCAACGTCGCATTTACGGCGTAGCATGTACATCATGAATCGTCGCAACTACCACCTCTCGCTGCTTGCCACATTCGACCAGCCCCTGCTTGTAACCAATTGCACTTTACGCGAACCGGCGGCGATCGTCACGCAATCACTGACTTTACTGAATGACGACTTCGTCATCCAGCAGGCGCAAACCTTCGCAACCCGCACACTCGATACCGCCGCTGCCTTGCCGGAAAATCGCATCATCACTGCATTCCAACTGGCCTTAAACCGACCACCGTCCGACAGCGAACGAGAACTTTTCACCGGCCTTTTCAACCGACACGCAGAGCGTTTTCGCACTGCTGGCCTGGCGGCCGAGCAGATTGATCAGAAGGCACTTACCGAAGTCTGTCACATGCTCCTGAATGCCAACGAGTTTTTGTACGTGGAGTAGGTTCACCAATATGTCCCGACCAAACACAATGATTCCACATCTAAATCGGCGTCAAATGCTCCAGTTAAGTGGATTCGGCTTCGGCACTCTCGCCACGTCCTACCTGCGCAATCAATCTCCGGCGGCTGCCGCCGACCCCGACATGGTGAACAACGACCTTAAACCACGCCCGGCGCATTTCCCAGCCCGGGCCAAGTCCGTCATCATGCTGATGCAGAATGGCGGCCCAGGTCAAATGGAACTGTTTGACGAAAAGCCCGAACTGAACAAACATGCGGGCAAAGTACATTCTGAAAAAGTAGAGATGTTTCAACCCGGAAGCGAATTCAATACGCTCCTTGGCTCCCAATTCCCCTTTAAAAACTACGGGAAATGTGGGATGCGGATGGCCGACATCCTGCCCAACATTGGCAGTGTCGCAGACGACCTTTGCCTCGTCCGTTCGATGTACAATTACCACAACAATCACACCGAAGCGCTGGTAGCCTTCAATACCGGAAAAATCTTCCCCGGCCGCCCTTCGGTCGGATCTTGGATCACCTACGCACTCGGCAGCGAAAATCAAAACCTACCCGCTTACATCGTTTTGCGGGACCCAGCGGGTTACAACACCAGTGCCACCCTGCTTTGGCAGAATGGCTGGTTACCGGCCACGTTTCGAGGTACAGAAATCAGCACGTCAGGTACTCCGATTCTCAATCTCAATCGCACACAACCGATTGCAGCACAAGTTCAAAGCGACAATCTTGCTGTCCTGGCAACACTAAATCGTGACCACCAGAAACGCTTCCCAGACGAATCTGCCTTGGAAGCGAGGATTCAAAATTATGAACTTGCAGCGCGCATGCAACTTGCCGCCGGCGACGTCTTGAATACCCAAAACGAAACCGAGGCAACACAAAAAGCTTATGGTCTCGACAATCCTACCACCAAAGGTTACGGACTTCGCTGTTTAATGGCTCGCCGCTTAGTTGAATCCGGTGTCCGTTTCGTCCAAGTATTTCCAGACCTACTCGGCGGCAATACCCAAGTTTGGGATTCCCATGGAAATGCCAAAACAGAAAATGAAAAATGTGCTGCCTTCGCAGATCAACCGTCGGCGGCGTTAATCCGTGATCTCAAAGACCGCGGGCTGCTAGATGAGACCATCGTGATCTGGAGTGGAGAATTTGGGCGACTCCCGGTATCGCAAAATGGCTCAGGGCGCGATCACAATCGCAATGCTTTCAGTCTCCTACTTGCCGGAGGTGGATTTAAGGCTGGTCATACGCATGGAAAAACGGACGAAGTAGGGTATCGGTCGGTTGAAGGCCGCGTGAGCGTCAGTGACCTTCATGCAACCCTACTCCACCAACTAGGGCTCGGTCACAATGAGTTAACATTCACACACCACGGACGACCGGAGACGGCTACGGATGCGGTCGTCACCAATGCTCGAGTCGTCAACGAACTCATTGCTTGACAAACTCTCATCGACTGGCAGCGTCATTCAACACTGCCTGCCCCACAAAGCTACTTGAACAAATTTAAGGATCGAGTCCATGCGCAACTTCGTATTGGGTTGTTTATTTTGGGCAGGCACTGCAAACGCATACTCAGCGGAGATTGAACTGAATGGACACCAATTCAAACTTCCAGAGGGCTTCACGATTGAACAAATTGCTGGCCCTCCCTTGGTCAATCGTCCCATCAGCGCAGACTTTGACGAACAGGGACGACTGTACGTTACCGACTCTAGTGGATCGAATGACAATGTCCAACAACAAGTCGAGGATCGCCCTCACCGGGTAGTACGTCTTGAAGATACAAACGCCGATGGTTTCTTCGACAAAAGTACCGTCTATGCAGACAAATTGAGCTTTCCTGAAGGAGCGATGTTTTTTGATGGATCCTTCTACGTTGCGGCGCCACCGGAGATCTGGAAATTCACCGACACCGATGACGATGGCGTTGCCGATCAACGGGACGTCTGGTTCGATGGCAAAACGCTTACTTATTGTGCCAATGACTTACACGGCCCTTACCTAGGACCTGACGGATGGATTTATTGGTGCAAAGGGGCATTCGCTGAGCAAACATATCAACAAACGGGGAAATCTGACTTCGTCACCAAGGCGTCGCATATTTTTCGTCGCCACCCGTCGGGTGGCCCGATTGAATCCGTGATGACCGGAGGAATGGACAACCCTGTCGAAGTCGTCTTTACACCAGGTGGTGAGCGCATTTTCAGCACAACCTTTCTCGTCCACCCGAGCGACGGACAGCGGGATGGCTTGCTTCACGCC
>JAKVBY010000087.1:2099-24376 GCA_022446825.1 Pirellulaceae bacterium | reverse complement strand
GAAGGGAGCCTGATTGCCTAGACCTCGACCAGGCGCTCGTTGGAGTCGCCAAATTCATCCAATCGAACACCCATCATATCCATCATGCGGAGATAAAGGCTCGCCATTTTGCGGTTCGGTTTCTCCAAGTAGTTCAGCGTTCTGCCCGTCTTGAGCTGGTCGCCACCACGGCCAACGATGGCCACCGGAAGCTGGCTGTTGTCGTGGCCGCCCACCATCATGCTCGAACAGATCATGATCATGGAATTGTCTAGCGCGGTGCGTTCTCCTTCCTGGATGGCGTCGAGCTTGCTGGCGATATAGGCCATTTGCTCGAGGAAGAACTGGTTGACCTTGAGCCAATCGTCCGTGTCCGAGTGCGACAAGAGGTGGTGGATCATGGAGTCCACACCGATGTGCGGAAACCGCAGCGAAGAGTGATCGTTGTTGAGTTTGAGGGTGCAAACGCGTGTCGTATCGGTCTGAAAAGCAAGCACGAGAATATCGCACATCAGGCGCATGTGCTCGTCGATGTCCTGTGGTAGACCTGCTGGGGGCCGTGGGATGTTGGGTTCCGTAATCGTCGGCTTCCAGCCCTGCAGGCGACGTTCCTGACCAGCACGTTGAATACGGCCTTCGACCTCTCGCACCGAGTTGAGGTACTCATCGAGTTTCGTGCGGTCAAAGTAGCTGATCTTGCCGCGGAGTCGCTTGGCATCTTCGAGCACACCGTCCACAATCAGCTTACTGCTTTTCGTCGCGGTGTCGTCCTTGAAAAGGCGATCAAATGCCAGCGCCGGATAGAGCTCAAGGGGGGTCGGCGTCGTGGGACTGCTCCACGAAATGTGCGAGCTATAGAGCATTGAGTATTCGCGGTGCACTGACGCGATCGACTTTTCGCAACCCAGCACCAAGCTCGGCACCTTAGTTTGATGTCCTATCTGCTGGGCAACGACCTGGTCAAGACTCGTACCCGAGCGGATCTTGCCACCGGAGGCGAGCGCCGCACCCGACAACATGTTGCCCGTCTGCGAGCTGTGAATGTTGCCCTTGCGCGCCTCTTCGTTGTAGAGACCGCGAATGAAGAGCAGCTTCTCTCGGTGCGGCCCCAGGGGCGCGAGGACTTTACCAAGCTTCATATCGCTGCCGGTACCTTCGGCCCACCACTCGCGGCCATGGAAACCATTGCCAGCAAAGAGGACAGCCATGCGCACCGGGGGTTCGCTACCCGCAGAGACCGTTGCCGACGGCTCGTCTCCCCAGACACGGATTGACTCGAACCAGGGCAGTGCCATGGTGACGCCCGCGCCACGGAGTACCTTACGGCGGGAGAGCCGGTGCCGGTTACAGTCGGCTGCGGGCGGGTCAAGTGCGACAGAGTCGTTAACTTTTCTTGACATTGAACCGGAACTCCTCATGCAGCAATTCGAAACCCGCAGGGATACGAAAATGCTGGCTGCGGATCATGATTTACAATAACACAGGTAAAGGGCTTTCCCTAGGGAGCATTGCGCGAAAACCATACCGTCATTTCATTCTGCCCACGATTGAGCCAGCTGTGGTAAGGAACCGCACTGAACCCACCTTGTCTGGTCTCGGCTTCGATGGCCACAACACCGTTGAGGAGATCTGGGCGAAACCTGGCACGAAGTTTTGCGTCATCTGGCAGGACCAACTCGAGCACCTTGGCATGGTTGTCTACCCCCTCGGCACAGTAGACAATCGGGCCACGTTCCAAGGCGACTTTCCCCTGATTACTTTGCACCCGTTCGTGGCAGATCACCCGTCGCAGGGGCATGGGCAGATCCAGGATGACGGTATCACCATTTTTCCAGGAGCGCTTGATGACCACGTACCCGCGCTCGAGGGTCAAGGGCAGCAGCGTCTTGTTGACCCGCACCGAGGCCGTCTCTCGAGAGGTTTCGGCATAGCGATACAGATCGCTCGGCACCGGCTTGTTGCGGGTCCAGCCCGGGACGCGAATTCGCAAAGAGAACTCGACCGGCCGTTCCGTGGCCAGTTGAATTTCAATGCGCCCATCCCGAGGGTACGCGGTTTTCTGACGTAATTCGACTGGGGTGCCAGCGATCTCCAATGTGATGTCGCTGTCGACAAACAGATTCACATAAGCATCGTCGTTTTCCTGAGCATAGATCAGGGAGGGAATTTGTGGAAAGAAACGGACGACGTTGGTGGGACAGCAAGCCGATGGAAGGAATGGCTGACGGTCTGGGAACCCCATGTTGAAATTGATTTTCCCATCGTGGGCCAGCGGGTTGGCATAGCAGAATGTATCACCCGCCAGAGATACGTTAGGAGGGAAGGCATTGTAGAGGGTTCTTTCCAGGGTATCGATGTACTTCGCATCACGAGACAGACGGAACAAGCGGTGGTTCCAGAGCACGAAGCCGATAGCCCCACAAGTCTCCACGCTGGGAGGCTGGCTCCCTTCCAGACCACTGTTGGGTAAAACATAATCCGCCGCGAAATGTTCACCGCGGGAACCGATTCCGCCAGTCAGGTAGAGCTTTCTGGAAACAACATTTTCCCAGAGTAAATCGATGACCCTGCGGTATTCCGGAGCTTTCTGCAGGGCGACCAAGTCAGTCATCCCGCACCAGGCATATGTACTGGCGACGATATGCTCACGCGCTTGTAGTTCCGTCGCGTTCTTGGCATATCGCAAGTCTGCCAGTCGGTGATCCGACAAATACTTCGCCAAGTCAAGATACTTCTCGTCACTCGTCAGCTGGTACAGCTTGACCAAAGCCAACTCGATTTCCGGATGGTCCGATTTATAGTGGGTCCGGTCGCCCACAAAATCCAGAGAGCGATTGCCGTCATAAGTCAAGGCGCCTTCGGCAACCCATTCCGCACCCCGCATTGTGGCATGATTGGCACTCGCGCTTGAGTCATGCACCGTGGTGTCAGCATCTTTATCCATCTTCCAGAGCCCCGTTAGGCGACCTGCTGACGGCTTATTCACTTCCGATCCGACCGGATTACGGTAGTAATGGCCCACCTGTTCAGGAGTCAGTGCAAAATCAAAGATCGCAAACTCGTCCATTACACCGTTGGTCCAGTTTCCCACATCGGCCCACATACCAAGTTGCTTGTACTCATCCTTGCTGACAATCGTACCGGCAGCCATGACATCGAGGTCGACCTGATTGTTGATGTAGGTCTTCCAATTGTCACCCTGGCGTACCATCGCGATGTGGTTCCACGCATCTAGTTCCAGGGGAATGCTGCCAATCCCGCTGCCACCCGCATCCCCATGAATCAGGTCCCAACCGGTACCATCCGAGCTGGCCCAGAGGCAGACGTTCCGTTCGCCTTGGTTATGGAAATCCAGACCGAACCAGTGATCTGTCGCACCCGAAAAGAGTCCCATCCGCGCCATCGCATGTGGCTTGAACCACATTTGAATCGAGAAATCATGGCTACCAAAATCAAACTGGGGATGATCTGCAAAAACCAGTTTGTCTGGTCCACCAACGCCAACTTCTCTCCCACCGAAGCGTTTCCACACCAGCTCGGCGTTGCTGAGGGCGATGTCCAACAAATCGCGACGGCCCGTCACCTGATGGTGAGCCACAGCAGCCTCATACAAATGGCCGGCGTTAAAGAATTCATGGCTGATGGGATGAGAGAAACGTGTCGGGCCGTTCCACGCATGTTGCGGGTTGATCGTGCGAAACGTATGTAAATAGCCGTCCGCTTCCTGAGCTGTCGCAATGACACTGATCAAGAGATCGAGGTAGTTTGCCAGATCGGAGTCAGGGTGATCTGCCAGGCAGTAGGACGCACCCTCAATAACCTTGTAGACATCGGAATCCCACCAGGAGGGGCCTTTCTGCTCGGATTCTTTCCCCTGCGCGGCCCGGATAAAAGCGTCTATGCGGCCGGTCCGTTTGCATTGCTCAAAATTGTGCGGAATCGAGACGGTCCGGTTGATCTCCAGCCGGGGTTTCCAGAACGAATCGTGAACCCGACTTGCGGTTAAAGGAAGCGGGTGGATGGGGTAATCGCGGGGCGCTTCTGCATGACAAAAGGCAATCAGGAGCACAAAAGCCAGACCGACTTGTGGCAAGGTGGAAAGACGTTTCATAAAGATTCCTTGGACGCTATCGTGAGATGTCATCGTTTTCGGTATGAGAGTTTCGGCATGATAACTTCTGGCGTTAGACTTCTCTAGCAATCTAGCTCAAAGGGACTCCTCATGGGTGGCTTCGAGACCACGATGGAAGCGGAACTGCTGACTACGGAGAATCGTATCCAGTGCTGCGGAAAAGCGGTAGTCGTGCTGCTTCAGGGCGCGGACCATCTCGTCAACAAGCGGCTGATCCGAGAGTTCCACAGCTCGCCCCAAGGCGAATCCCAGGAGCTTGCGACAAAACTGCTGGAGGAAGTCATCCCGCCGTTCCTTGAGCAGATACGACCGTAGGCCGTCGATTCCCTCAAACTGTGTTCCATCCTGAAGCTGTACTTTGGTGTCCACCGGATTGCCGCTCAGGTCCTCGCCACGGTAACGCCCGATTGCGTCGAACGACTCGAGCGCAAAGCCAAACGGATCGATCCGCACATGGCAACTCGCACAGCTCGGATCACGGACGTGTTGCTCGGTCATCTGACGGACGGTGAGGCCATCACGGCTCAGTGCATCCGACAGCTCCGGTACGGTTGCAGGTGGGTCGGGAAGCCGCTCTCCCAGAAGCGTCTCAACGACCCAGTTACCGCGAAGTATCGGGCTCGTACGGGTGGCCCCCGACTGCTTTGAGAGGATCGCTCCCATGCCGAGCACCCCGCCGCGCGAGCGCTGCTGCATGCCGTCGACGCGCTGCCAGGCATCTCCTGTAATGCCTTCCATACCATAGTGCTTGGCGAGCGCGCCGTTGACGAATGCATGGTCGGCAGTGAGGATCTCGAGCACCGATCCATCTCGCCGGAAGAGGTCCTCAAAAAACCGCACCGACTCCTCGAACATGTCATCACGCACAGCGGCAAATGTGGGATACTGCTGCTCATTTTTCTCATCGTGCGCGCTGAAGGTACGGATGCCGAGCCACTGGCAAGCGAACTCCGTCGCCAAGCCGCGGATCCGTCCCTCTTTGAGCATCCGCCGCGCCTCGGCAAGGAGTTGGTCGGGCTCATGAAGTCTCTTGTTCGCTGCCACGGCGAGGAGCTCTTCGTCGGGCATGGTCGACCAGAGAAAGTAGCTCAAGCGGGTCGCCAACTCAGTGTCCGACACGGCCTGGGGCTCTGCCCCCGGGCCGGGCTCCTCGATGCGGTAGAGGAAACTCGGAGAGACCAGGACGCGCGTCAACACACCGCGCAGTGCCGCCTCGTGGCTCTCCTCCTGAGCGCGCAAATGCGCGTACATGGCGCGCAGGTTCGACTCCTCCTGCGCCTCAAGTGGCCTGCGGAAGGCGCGTGTGGCAAAGTCAATTAAGGCCTCAAGCTGTGCCGGCGCCGTCTCTTCGAGGTGCTTTGTAAAGGCCTCGGCGCGCTTGCGAATCGGCTCTTTCAGTGGCACGAAGACATGCGTGTCGTTGCCCTGCGTCGAGAACTCCAGGAAGAGGGGATAAAACTCATGGATCTTTAGCGCGTCCTGGCTGATATAGCGGACCTCCTCCCACAGGCGGTCGAGTTGCAGCCGCTCTACCTCAGTCAGCAACAAGTGGCGAAAGTGCGCGTCTTCGCGGTGATACATAACGAGCGTGATGACCTTGTCGATCGGCACAATCGTTCGACAACACATCGCGCGGGGAAAGAGAGCGCGAAAGTCCGCAAATGCCTCCCGCAGTCGTACATTACCGGCAGGGCCTTCTCGGGCCAGGATCGGCAAGCCCGCCCGCAGCCCTGCCTGTGGAGTACGTTGGCCACGGACCACCTCAAATTGCACAAAGCCAGTCGCGTCCTCGGAAAGCTCCCCCGAGACGACAAATGTCCAGCCCGTCGTAAATTCAGCTGGGATCGTAACGGGCAGTGAGTACGGGATGCTTGTGACCAAGTCGTTATATACAAAGGCTGCCGGGTCGACTCCTATCTTGCGCTCTTCCGCGGGCGGTGGGGCGGAATCTCCGGGCGGCTCCGCTCCGAGCCTTTTCAAAACCTCGCGATCGAATCTTTGGAAGAGGGTTGAGTCAATGGCGCGCACTTGACGGTAGAGCTGGCGGTCGGCCTCATTGGCCTCGTCGACGCGGTCCTTGGCAAGGAGCAAAGTCGCCTTGCGCGCAAGACGCGCTGTCTCGTCCCTCTTGCCGGCGTCGAGCGCCAAGCGCCAGAGTGACAGTACGGAGCCCTCCGGGATCAGACTCTCGATCATTTTTCCAGGCATGACCTCGCCCGTGTAGAAATACCAGATTTTCTCGTTGCCCAGACTGTCGGGGTGGGGGTTACCCGCATGGATATCGGCAGACACATCCTTGGCAAGATCCCAGATGCGTGACTTTCCGCCCTTTTCGGTGATCACAAGATCGATCTGTGTTTGATCACACGAGTAATCGGCATCTCGAGGTCCGATGCGGAGTGACAGGACATCATCCTTGCGCACCACGTGCGCTGCTACCAGCGGAACTCGCACCACTTGTCCGTCATCCGCCACGCCACTGGCAAGCCACTCCTCACGCATCCCCCGCTGTACAACCAGCCACCATTCAACTCCGTTTCCACCTGAGTGCCGATCGATGACCTGTGCCTCAATTTTGACAACTCCGCTGATCGGGCTCTGCCAGCCGACACCCACATAATGAGTCGGTGTCGGGTGAACGCCAACGGTACGAGGTGGCACAAGACCGGGAACGTTGGCAGTGTCAGTCTCGGAGGAATTGACAATGAGGTTGGGGGGATCGGCTCCCCAACCTTTGACCCAGGGCAGCCCCGCGACGTTACTGTTCATGTCCGGGATCAAACCTGTCACACGGGTTGGTGTGTCCGAGCCCACAGCAACATTGAGGTAGTCGGCCCAGGCGACAAGCACGTCCGGGTTCAGCTGGCGCTTTTGCGCCAATACTGCAACCGACGATGGCGCCTCCATCTCCGCTTCAGCAACCGCAGCAAGGTAGTCGCTGGTCTGGGCAAGGGTCTGCTGGCGAAACGCACTTACTCGGCGGAAAAAGGGCTGTAGGTCCTGCAGAGAAATCGTCCCAAAGGCGGCATGTTCCAGCCTCGCATTCTTCCAGATGGCTCGTCCTGCGGCGGTCCCGTCGGCATCGTGTGCCAGGAGCGCAAGTGCAAAATTGTTCTCGGAGCGCGGTGTCGTGAGTTCCAACCGGAACTCTTGGCTCGACTGTACAGGGTTGAGCGGCTGTTGTCCCGGTGTGAACAGCTGACCGATATCCTCAAGTGTTAACAGCTGGTCCTGCCACTTGGTAATCCAGTCCATGATGGCGGCGGTCTCGCGTTCGACGGTACCCGCATCGGCCGCAGTTGTCTTGCGTAGCAAATCTTGGAGCTGAGTCAGCAGCAACGAGAGCTGCTTGTCTGGGCGCTGGTTATCCCGGAGCAAGCGTGCTAGGTGTCCGAGGTAAACCGGATTCAATCCTGCCTCTCGGGCGATTGCCTCGACCTGCTCCGGTTTGACAAGCTTCGCCTGCTGTTGGACGAGGACCTGGATGTAAGGTGTCAGCGGGACCTGTCCCCAGCGGATACGGCCATCGCGATTGCCGCCCGTCATGCGGAGTTCCACGAGCTCTGTCTTTTCCCCGTAGATCGCGAGAATTTTGTCGATCACTTCATCGGTCTGGTCGCGGCGCGCGGAAACCTGTGAAAACCGCAAGCCGTCCGGAAGCAGGACCGCATGCTCGACAACCTCTTGAGCCGCCGCCAAGTACTTCTCAAAGAGTGCGGGCGACATCACCATCGACTCACCCGCGTTCGTAAAGCCTTCACCAGCCGCACTAGCGGCCGGAAACTCTCGGGTCAGTCGAAAATCGATGCCGGTCAGATCCCGGATCGTGTTGTCGTACTCGGCATTGCTCAGGCGGCGGACGACAACGCGACCAGGGTCCCCAGCGCCCGCATGGGCCTCGGCGTTCAGGTAGGTCCGTACCCAAGCTTTCAGGGTCATCAGCTCTTCCGCCGACAACTGCTTGCTCTGCTTGGGAGGCATTTCCGCATTGTCCAACATGAAGAGCACTTTCTGCCAAGTGCGTGGATTACGGCGCACCTCTGCCAGCGTCTTCAGCTGCTCGAGATCGAGGTCGCCCTCAGACGGTTCGGTGCTATGGCAGCCGAAACAATATGTCTCCAATAGAGGTCGGATCTGTACAGCGTATCCGTGTTTAATCTGCGCAAAGGAGTTCGGCTCCTGCGCGCACAAGTCACTGATGATGCTCAGGAGTATTAGGAGGCTGCCAAGCAGCAGTCGTTTTCTCGGCAAGTCAATCATCTTAGAAAATTCAGAACATGTATTAGCGGATGCGATGGTAATGGTACGAACAGACGCCGACCAACATTCAGGTCACCCGACACTTGGCTTCAAAAAACTGCCCGACAGCGCTGGCTCCGGGCCGACGTTGCAGTTTCTTATTTGACTATGCCAGCCGTCACGCCGCAAGAACTATCATTCAGGTCACGGCTAAGCAAGGCGCGGTATTGAAACTGCCTGACGTGCCATGCAGGCTAGTCCCTGGGGCACTACCATCACACACTCGTGCGCTGTGCTCTTTAGATCTCTTCTCACAGCGATTTTGAAGCCACTCCTCGTTGCACCATGCGAAGCGCGGTCTTCCAACGTAAGCCTCTTACACGGATCGGTCCAGCAACAACACCAACACGAGCTGGCCACCCGCGGTATGCTAACAGCCGCTTCGACTCTGCTATTTCTACACTCACGGACACGTTATGCTGACGGCACACATTGGCAACGGCAGGCGGGGACAACGGCCGCAGTCTGACAACTCACCAACCTGACAAAGCTGCTGCACAGTTAACTGAGCACTGCGTTGGAAAGTATCCACAGCACAATGGCCCAGCTACGAAACCATTCGATTTCACGCCGCAACTTTTTGACAACCGTATCGGCTACCGCCGGGCTGTCGTCCCACCTCTCCCGCGCAGCTGATCCAGTATCACCTGACGCGAAGGCACTCATCGCCATAACGTTCGACCTCGAGATGGCGGCTGGATATCCGGTGAAGGGAAAGCCGCGGCATACTTACTCTTGGGATTACGAAAAAGGGAATCTCAACAAAGAGACCAAACAATATACAGTCGAAGCTTGCCGTCAGGTGAAGGCCAAAGGAGGAGTGCTGCATTCGTTTCTTGTGGGCCAGGTATTGGAGCACCCAAGCGTCGATTGGATCAGAGAGATCATCGACGAAGGACATCCTGTTGGGAATCACACCTACGATCATGTCAACGTGATGGCGACCAAACTCAGCGAGCTGCAACATCGCTTTCGTCGAGCACCATGGCTACTGACCGACAAGACGCTGGCTCAGGCGATACGCGAGAATATTCGCCTCTGCGAGGTGGCAATGCAGCAGCGACTGGCAATCAAGCCGCTGGGGTTGCGGACCCCATATGCTTTCGGTCAAGGACTGGACAACCGACTCGATTTACAGGAGATGATTCTGGAGCTGGGATATACCTGGGTCAGTTCCAAATACAAGGGTCCCAGTGGCGTGAAGACCAAGGATCCCACAGAGGCCGACTTTGCGGCGTTTGTGGCCACCCACCAAAACCACCAGCCCTACATTTATCCCACTGGCTTAATCGAAATTCCGTTCTCTCCGCCAATGGATGTGGGTGCTTTTCGCAGTCGCGGTTGGAACTTGGATGAATTTCTGCAGCTCCTCGAACGCAGTGTACTGTGGGCGATCGAAAATCGCCTGACGTACGACTTTGGCGTGCATCCGTCGATTATGTATGTCGAGGATCCAGAATTCAAGGCAGTGAATCTGATCTGCGACTTGGTCAACGCCGCAGGCCAAGACGCAAAAATTGTCGGCTTGGACAAATTCGCCGAGCGTGCAAAACTCCCAGGAAAAAACGAAAAACAAGACTGACGAAGTGTCCCTTCCGAGACACCTCCACGAGAAAAACTGCATCTAGGAGATAATTCTTTAATCCTCTTCACTAGATCGACCCGGTAATCCACACTCAGCAATCCACACTTCGGCTACATTCGGTACCCCTGCATCACCCTACGAACCATTCACGGATAGAACAGGGGACAAATACCTGCTCGCCGGCGGCGATTTGCGATCCTGACTCGGGCATGCGAAAATCAATTCGGTTTGCTCGTCAGGACAAACCGACTCGGCAAGTTGTCGTGAACAAAACGGCAAGACTTGAAGAGGCGGCATGCAAGGCTTATGATCGCAAACTGCTTGAGTGCCTTCACGCCTCCCGCCGATTCTAATCCACGGTGCGCTTTCGCAGGTATTTTCGAGATGCAATTGACTCGGCGACAAATCCTAGAGCTTTCCGGATTCGGACTCGGCCAACTCGCGGTGGCTGATTTACTAAAACGCCCACATCTGTTGGCAGATAACGCACCTCCACGAGTCCCCGTCTTCGGCGATTTGAAAACGCGCAGCAGCCACTTTCCGCCGCGCGCCAAAGCGGTCATTCAGTTAATTCAGAATGGCGGCCCGAGCCAAATGGACCTCTTCGATCCGAAGCCCATGCTGTCGCGCATGGCCGGCAAGCCACACCCAGACGGGGTCGAGATCCATCAGCCAAATAATGTCAATAAGCTCCTGCCATCGCCACTCAAGTTTCGGAAATACGGCGAGTGCGGGATGGACGTCTCCGCAGCGTTACCACATCTGACCAGTATCGTGGATGACTTGTGCTTTGTGCGTTCCATGCACACAGAGCACAACAACCATCTGGAAGGACTCAACATGCTGCTGACCTGCAATATTTTTCCCGGTCGACCGGTGATGGGGGCATGGATCAGTTACGCGCTGGGTACGGAAAATCAGAACCTACCGGCTTACGTCGTCCTCCGCGATCCAGACGGATATACAATTGGAGCCACCCAGTTGTGGGCCAATGCCTACCTTCCAGCGCTGTTTCAAGGCGTCGAATTCAGTACACGCGGCGTTCCCATCCACCACTTGAATCCTCCCGGTCCAGCCCTTGCAGGCGTCCAAGGAGCCAATCTCAAATTCCTGCAAAAACTCAACGCCGAGCATTTGCAGAAGCGTCCTGGCGAGACCGAACTAGAAGCAAGAATTGAAAATTTTGAACTGGCTGCGAGGATGCAACTCGAAGCGCCTGACGTGGTCGATCTGTCCAATGAAACTAAAGCGACAAAGAGAGCTTACGGACTCGACAATCCCGCCACTGCAAAATATGGCGCGCGCTGCTTGATGGCACGCCGCCTCGTGGAAGCTGGGGTGCGATTCGTCCAGGTGACCACAAGTCCCGGACAACCGTGGGACCATCACAGTAATATCCAGGAAGAAATGTCCAAGATTGCACCGGCAACCGATCAGGGAGCGACAGCACTCATCAGGGATCTCAAGGCCCGTGGATTGCTGGACAGCACAATTGTGATGTGGGCGGGCGAGTTCGGTCGCCTGCCCACGACTCAGAATGGGACCGGGCGCGACCACAACCGTAATGCATTCACCATCTGGTTTGCCGGAGGCGGTTTCAAGCCAGGTTTGATTTATGGAGAAACGGATGAATTCGGCTACAAAAGTGTTGTCGATCGAGTCAGCGTACCCAACATGATTGCGACCGTCTGTCACCAGATGGGACTGGATCATCGCAGGATTCAGTTCCCCCACCGTGGCCGGCTGGAGACACCGTCAGATGTGACTGTTACCGGAGCGAAACCGGTAGGCGATCTGTTAACCAATCCGCTTTACACCAGCTGATCCCCCCGCATGGCAAAATATCCAATATCAAATAATGCGACTCAAGCAGCACTCAAACGCGACGGTCGTGGCGTCATCTGCGGCGTTCGGTCTGCGTCCTGCTTTTCTCATCTGATTCTTCGGCATAGTTCATTTTTCTTGTTGATGATCAACCTGCTGGCAACGCACGCCGGTGGTGCTGACACACCCGTTTTCGAAAAAGACGTCCTCCCGATCTTCACGCGTCATTGTTTCAATTGTCACGGTAAGAGTTCGCCCCAACTGGGACTCGACCTGCGTTCGGCACGGCTGACGATGCGTGGCAGCCAGAATGGCCCGGTGATCGTTCCCGGCGCACCAGAAGAGAGTTTGCTGTGGAAAAAAGTCTCGACGCGCGAGATGCCGCTGGAGTTATTCGCGTTGAAACTGTCCGACGCTGAGATCGACACGATTCGCCAATGGATTGCAGCGGGCGCGCCAAGTGAACCCGCCGCATTGCCTCCCGATGTCCAGGCTCAGTTCGCGCACTTCAAAAACGAAGTGCGGCCCATTCTTGTCGAACGTTGTGTCGAGTGTCACGGCGGATCGGATCCGGAAGCCGATTTGGATCTGCGCTCTCTGGAATCGCTTGTCCGCGGCAGCCAAAGTGGCCCGGTCATTGTCGAGGGCTTTTCCGACAAGAGCGTTCTGATTCGGAAGGTTTCCAGTCATGCCATGCCACCTCCCGATTCCGGAGAGCCACTCACCTCCAGTGAAATTCGTACGATTACACAGTGGATCGATAGAGGACGATTCGCGGACTTCGTCGATGTGGACCGTCGACTCAAGGGAGAAGCCACGGCAACGGTCACCGACGAAGACCGCCGATTTTGGGCGTTCCAGCAACCAGTCGCTGCTCCCCTACCCGCTGTCCGTGCGACAGACCGGATCAGGACACCGATCGATCGTTTTATCTTGGCAAAACTGGAGACGCACGAGCTGACATTTTCTGCGCCCGCAGCGAAACTTACACTGCACAGGCGGCTGTGTTTTGATCTGACAGGTCTGCCGCCCACGCCTCTGCAGGCACAAGAATTCCTTGCCGATCCAGCGCCCGATGCTTATGAACGTCTGATCGATCGCCTGCTCACTTCACCTCATCATGGCGAACGCTGGGGTCGCCATTGGCTGGATTCCGTCGGCTATGTAGACACGTCTAACAAGGACTTCGCACCCGAGACGGTGGCCTTGTCCGACGGTTATTGGCGATATCGTGACTATGTGATCGCCTCTACGAACGCAGACATACCGTGGAACCGCTTTCTGGTCGAGCAGATTGCCGGAGACGAACTGGTCGACTGGCGGAACGCGGAACAATACACACCGGAAATGCGCAAACTGCTGACGGCAACCGGGTATCTGCGTAACGTGCTGGACGCTACGGATGAAGACATTTCCAACCTACCGTTCGATCGTTACGAAGCGTTGTTCAAGCTTATGGAGCGAGTCTCCTCAAGCACCTTAGGACTCACCTTGGCATGTGCGCGATGCCACAGTCATAAATTCGACCCCATTCCACAAACGGACTACTACCGCTTCCTCTCGTTGTTTACTGCCGCATACAATCCATCCGACTGGTTACCACCTAAACAACGATTTCTGTACGACGTATCGCAGCCGGAACAAAAGCGAATCGAGCACGAGAGAGCCACCACAAACTCGACGTTAGATGGTCTGAAACAGCAAGTCAGCGAGCTTCTTAACCGCTACCGAAGTCGCCTCCTGGAAGAAAAAGTACAAGCGATCCCTGCAGCAATCCGTGCGGATGCAAAAGCCGCTGTCGAAACACCAGCTAAGGAACGCAGTGAGGCGCAGAACAAACTTGCTGCCACTTATGAAAAGCAGCTCACGATTACCGATGCCCAAGTCGATGCGGCTTTGAGTCAGGACGATCGTGAGATCATCCACAACTTTCGCGCGCAAACCGCAATGGCGGAGCGTCATCTCGCCACGCTCAAAATGGGAAAAGTACAAGCCCTGTGGGATGTCGGTCAAGCACCAACAATCCGCCTACTCCATCGTGGCGACGTGGACTTTGCCGGCCCCGTCGTGGAGCCCGGGTTTTTGACGGTTTTGAGCCAACCAGGGCAATCAGACGCAACTACGTCTACAAACGCAGTGGGCCCTACCACAGGATTACGTCTGGCGTTTGCAGAATGGCTGACCAGTCCCGAGCACCCGTTGGCTGGACGCGTGATCGTAAATCGGATTTGGCAACATCACTTCGGCAACGGGATTGTGACGACACCGGGTAATTTTGGTGAAAACGGTTCGCGCCCCACACACCCGATACTCCTCGACTGGTTGGCTGTCGAATTCCAACGACAGCGCTGGAGTGCAAAACAGCTGCACCGAATGATTGTAACATCGTCTGCATATCGACAGGTATCTTCTCGAGCAGCAGCTTCCACCGCGCAAGCCGTCGACCCAGACAATCGACTCGTTTGGAGGATGAACCTGCGGCGACTGGATGCGGAATCTCTGCGCGATGCCGTGATCACGGTTAGTGGCCAGAGGAACAGCGAGATCGGCGGTCCGCCGGTTATGTTGAAGGCAACGTCCGATGGGATGCAGAGGATCCCCGACCAGCAGCGGCGCAGCATCTATCTGCTGGCCCGCAGATCAAATCCAGCCAGTTTCCTGCGCGTATTTGATTACCCGGTGATCGACGTCAACTGCACGCGCCGCGCCTCGTCCACGACGCCCTTGCAATCGCTCACAATGGTCAATAGTGAATTTCTGATCGCTAGCGCGAGCCAACTGGCACTCCGCATTGAGAACCTAGTCGGGGAAAATGCTCCGCTGACGAGCAAGATTGAAATGGCTTACTGGCTCACACTTTCACGGGGGCCATCTGAATTGGAACTCAACGCTGCGGAGGAACACTTGAAGAACCTGGTAGCGCTGTACACGCAGGCGAGCGGGGCCAACACCGAGTCACCCAACGCACCTTTTAGTAACCTGGTCCACATGCTGCTCTGCACCAACGAGTTTCTCTATGTCGATTGAGCGCAGTCAGCGCCTGACACTCTCTGATCTGAAGAAACATCCGGATCCCTTTGCTGGCAAGGATGAAACAGGAGTTCTCGGGAGCGGCCCCTAGGATAGAACGTTTCAAGTCCGACAAACCATTACACGAAATACAAACCCCTGCCTCTGGTCGCGTGCGATCCAAGGTAATCGTTCCGTGCAGCCAGCGCGAGGTCACAAATTCTGATGCTCTTCTCGACGGGATGCGCTCCATAGAAACTAAAACATGAAATCGACGCTGACCTCGCTACTGTTGCTGGAAATCTGCTTGTAGGGCGTTGGCGAAGTCTCGCTGGCGGAGGGTCTGTTCGAAACAAAAAATGTTTTTGTCGCTGGTCAAGACGAGATCCGCAAATACCGCATCCCGGCACTGGTCACCACGGGACAGGGAACGCTGATCGCCGTCTGCGACGCACGCGTTGAGAGGCCTGCGGACGCCATCAACAACATTGATTTGGCCATGAAACGCAGTTTCGACAACGGTAGAAGCTGGGAACCGCTGCAGATCCTGGCGGATTTTCCCGGCCAACAAGCTGCCGCCGATCCGTGCATGCTGGTTGACCGGACGACCGACACCGTCTGGATCGCCTACAATTACGTCCTCGACAAACTCGTTTCCAGTGATCTCCGCAAACAAGAACGTCGCGCCATTGCGTTGCACTTGATCCACAGCCGAGACGACGGCCAAACATGGTCGAAGGCGACCGACATCACGCGAACCGTCACAGGACCAGGTTGGGAAGCTGTCATGGCCGCTCCCGGTAGCGGCATCCAAACACGTGCGGGCCAGCTGATCTTCCCGGTCTATAGCCGTCAACCCGACCAGGACTACTCGCACCTGTTGTTGAGCAACGATCATGGCAAGACGTGGCAGATCAGTTCCGCCGCCGCGCGGATGGTCAATGAATGTCAAGTAGCGGAGTTGAAGAACGGAACGTTGATGCTGAACATGCGCAGCTACCGCAAGCAAGAGTGTCGCGCCGTGGCAACGACCAGCGACAGCGGAAAAACCTGGACGGAGGTCATCGATGATAAAAATCTACCGGAACCTACCTGTCAGGCCTCCTTCATCCGTTATACCGATGTCCGAGACGGATTCAGCCGAAACCGGCTCCTGTTCGTCAATCCCGCCAACACATCGCAACGCGTCAACCTGACCATTCGATTGAGCTATGACGAAGGGAAGACATGGCCCATCTCCAAAGTCATCCATCCGGGGCCGTCTGCCTATTCTTGTCCGACCGTTCTGCCAGACGGAACCATTGGCCTGATCTACGAAAACGGCCGAGAATCTCCCTACGAAAGACTGACTTTTGCGAGATTTGATTTGCAGTGGTTAACCGATGGCCGCGACCGCATCATCAAAAAGAAACGACCGGCTGGCCTTTGACCTGCGCGGCTTCGCCAAATGGCGGCGCGCACGAATTGGCAGGAGTGCACCTTAATGATGGACAACCACAAAGTTGGTTGATAACATCATCGGCAGCTGAGAACAGGTGCCACATACTTCTCTACGTACCTGCAGACCACACCCTGTTCGCAACCGTGCCCAGCCAATGCAGAGCGGATGGTATGGATAGTGCTGCTTACTGGAAGCTCGTCGTTGACGATACTGTGGTGCTCATCATGCCTTGGTTACCGATTATGGGTTAGTTGCAATCATCGTACTTTCCTGAACACTCCATGGCTGTTAACGCCAAGGTCCAAAGCTGAATGACCAAAAGTTCTCCCAAACGAAATGTCCACGACAAATGATGCGTACCATAAGAAATGACTCTAGCTGTCATAGGGAAGCTTCCCTGCGACCACCCTGGTCCATGAAACCTAGCCAGAGGTGCCTGCGAAAACTCCGGCTCTCCATGCTCACCGGGATGATTGTCGCCATTTTGACAACTCGCATGTTGTCAGTGGCTGCAGCCGAGGAGCCATGGGTCATCGTCCGTGCAGGTGAAACGCACGTAACAATTGTGCATGCGGACAAGGCACCTTCCAAGATTCTCAAAGCAGCTGCACGACTGCAATCCTTCCTCTTAAAAATCACCGGCGTCAAAGTTCCGATCCACTCCTGGTCCGCATCGGAACCAGACGCTTCCCGCATCTTGATTGGTCCGCAAGCTGCCAGCACGGTCGGTGTCGAGATCCAGCAGGAATACCCCGGCAGGGAACGGGTGCTGGTGCAACGGATCAATCGTGATCTTGTCCTCGCCGGGAACGATGCAGGTGCGTTTCAGGGAACGCGGCATGCAGTCGATCGATTGCTGCTGGAGTTCGGCTGTGAATGTTTTGGCCCAAATCCGAGGTGGCACGTTGTTCCGCAACATGATGAAGCGGTCGTGACCGAGATCGCCATTGACACCTCTCCGGAATTTGGGTTTCGATCGGCATTTTTCTTTCAGGACCCGCATATCGGAGGCCACCCGGATTTCGACCTGCCGAGTTGGGGCATGGACGGCATCAAGGCGCACATGCCCCACAACTATTACAAAATCGTCCCCTACGCGCTTTATGAGGAGCACCCGGAATACTTCGCTCTGGTGGACGGGCAACGGACAGCACGTGGAGCGCAAATTTGCTTCACAAATCCAGACGTCATTGAGCGAACCGTGAAAGCCGCCCGCGGGCACTTTGACAACGATCCAACGCACATCATGTTTAGTCTGAGTGCCAACGACTGTGCCGGGTTTTGCGAATGCAACAACTGTCGTCAGCTCGGCGAGAATGCCGCAGGTCAGTCACTGGCGTTCGCCAACACCATTGTTCGTGAGTTACGAACAACACATCCTGACAAGGGAGTCGCCTTCATTGCCTACCTGGCAACAGAAGAAGCGCCAAAACGCGTGCAAGCGGATCCCGGCGTGCAGGTCTGGATGATCAATAGCACCTGCCGTGTGCATGCGGCGGAGGACACAGCGTGTCCGACCAAGCAGGCATGGATCGAGAATCTGAATGCATGGCTCGACACGGGTGTGGACGTCAGCGGAATTTACGAGTACTACATTCCGGGGCTCGGTGGCTGGAAGCACGTGCCTTTGGTGCTCGGTGAATCCGCTCTGGAGGATCTCCGCTACTATCGATCGCGCGGTATCCGGTACATGTACTACGAGTCGTTTGCGGAGTTCGCGATCGAAGACTGCCCCATTCGCTGGCCGCTGCATTACCTGATCGCGAAAGGGACCTGGGATCTGCAGCTTTCCGCCACAGACATCCTGAAGCCGGCCTGCCATCGGTTGTTCGGCGCGGCGGCCAATCCAATGTTCGATTTCTACATGGAAATCGCGCGGGCATGTGAATCATCTCCGCTTCATGGCGCGATGTGGGTCATGCCCAAGATACGATCCGTTTATACACCGGACATAAGGGCCTATCTTCGAGGTACACTCGACGAGGCCACCCGCTTGGCGTCAACAGAATCCGCCGAAGTCAACGCGCGGATCGAAGATGTGATCGAATGCTGGCGCCGAACCAAAGGGCTGCTGACAGCACCGGAGCCAAAACCGAAGTATCCCCGTCATATCGAACAAACCATCAACGGTGTAGCGGGCGTGCATGTCCCACCGCGCGCATCCTGGCAGGTACCAGTCTGGCCGGGCAGCAAGATTCCGACAGGTGACAGTCCCTTTACACTCTTCTTTGTTGGCCGTGTGACACGCAATTCAGGACAATTTCAACTCGTCCGGTGGGGTAACCTGTACCACTCCGGACACGGTTCAGCGATCGAACTCGAAGGGGAATCGGTTCATTGGGCCACTGGCTGGGGTGACGATGCCATCACTCCTGCCGGCTCCTTCAGCCAGTGCTTTGACAAGCCGGCGCTGATCTGCATTTCCAAATCACCCGGGCCAATCAATACGACAACCAGCATCTGGATCAATGGCATCAAACAACCGCTCTTGGATTCCAGCAGTACGAAGATCCCAAAGTTTAACGCCATCCCGTTGCGGATTGGTGGCCCGGACTTCACCGGAGAGGCGACGGTTGGCGACGTCATCCTCTTCGATCGCGTCCTGCCCACGGATCAGTTGACCGGTATCGGAGCCTGGCTGAACCGAAAGTACCGTCTGGCCACGCCCTGGAACGCCGAGGAACTCATCAAGGCTCCGGCTGACGTAGCTGGATTGTGTGCATGGCTGCGACCATCCGGCCGTCGTCGACCTGTCGAACAAAGCGTGATTCACAAAGACGATTTTGAGTCTTACCCAGCGGGCACGGAACTGCGCGGTGCCATCAGCGAAAGGAGTTGGCGTCCGGCCAGATTTAGCGGCGTGGACCAGCACCTGAAGGTCACCGATGGAATCGTCGAGCGCAACGGCCCCGGCCCCTGGAGTCAGGTAGCGCTGCTGACCAACCCGCTGCAACAGGATGAAACGTATGCCCGCATCCAGGCCGACATCAGATTCTCGGAATCCAAGAACGCGCACTACGGTGGCGTGTTCCTGAATGCCACGCACTGGGAAAGCGGTGAAATTGGGAACTACGCGCAGCAGAATCTCTACAAGCTTTCCATCGCGTCCGAAGGATTCTTCAGCTTGAACGGACACAATGACAACACCGGACAAGAGTTCGTTTCGGGGCGCCTATTTCCCTATTCTCCCTTGCAGGTCCACACGTGGTATACGGTGATTCTCGAAGCACATTATGGCACAGGCCGTGTAATGTTGGAGGTGACCATCCAGCGTCGCGAAGACGGCGCGATCGTCGGCAGGTATCACTATGTCGATACAGAAGTCCTGTTGAAACGGGGCGCGGCTGGCCTACACATCCAAGATACCGCTGGAGTCAAGTTTCAAATCGACAATTGCGAGTTGCAATTAGTCGATTAGCGCGGTTGATCGATACGGCGGAGCAATGCGACAGACCTGTCTTCCCGCGCGCGTGCACAGCAGATAGAACTGTGGACCACTTTTGGAAGAGAGGCTTCCTTTTGTGTGGTTTAACAGAGCACTCCCCGCAAAACAATCGCTGGAAAACATGGCTTTTCCCACGATTCAACACCGGCCTCGGGCGTTCTGCGGGTCCCAGCAGCGGCTCACGGTTGAAATCTCTCCGTAGCAATGCGACAACAGGAGCTCGCTTTGCCGCACACCCGTGCCACCCATCTTCTATTCACCTGTCGGTTTTGACGCACCGTCGGTGGCCGGTTTTTAAGCGCGCGATAACAATCAGAAGGATGGCACGATGCAGAAGAGCAATGGCGTTTATCACGAGCAGTTCGAAGACGGGCCCGGTGGCTGGTACGGTTGGATCAGCAATGCGGGCGGTCCCAAGCCACTCGAAGCCAGACCGGGCCAGATCACGTCGCGCAGTCCTTGGTGGATTGATTACAATCACGCACCGCCCGGCGCCGGTTACATGCACATGGTTTTCAGTCTCGCGACAGTCGGACCGCAGGGCGAGGTTTACAAGGAAGTGGGGGGAGCCAACCGTTTCATTGCGGAGCAATGTCCCACCAACTTTACGAATGCCGCCATGACGCTCCGTACCCGAGGTGAGTTGCTGCCCCAAGGGTCACAATTCGTGCTGCTGATCCAGGGAAACGTGGCAGGCATCACCAGCGGCTGGTTATGCACAGGTCAACCGTTTACGGTGACGGAGTCATGGTCGCAACAGACAATCCGTCTCGAGGACGACCCGTCCAACTGGACCGCGCTGGGGACACGTCACGACCGTGGGGACATGTACGGAGTCAAGCCACTCGATCGCGTGCTGTCCGATGTCAACGTCAACATCATGCTCGTGTTGTTTCCACTCGACGTAGCAGCAATGGGACCTCTGGAAGGTGATCCTCATCGCTTGCGTCCCGAACGTGACTTTCCCGTTTGGCGGCACCGGCTACCCGAAGGCTACGTCATGCTTGATGAAGTGCGGATTGAATTCGCCTAGAACAGCAAGCTTTGGATTAGGACCATTCTGCCAAAACCGCGCAGAGTTCTCGCCGCACGCTTGCTCGCATTACGTTACTAATTTCAGCGGCAAGGTAGCCCAAACGCCTAGCGCAGTTACGCGCACAAAGCGAAGCGCCAGAGTGCTTGAGCGAGCAATTCCGTGAGATTCCTAATCATATCTCCGCGTATACCTCGAGGATATTCCCTTCGGGGTCGGCAAAGTAAACGGTCCGATGACCTCTTGGTTGATCGGTAGGCGGATCAAGAATCTGGACGCCTTTGGCTTGGAGCACTTCATAACACTGATCGACCTCCACAGATGAAACCAGAAACGCCAACTGGAGCCCAGGGGATGCGGATCCACCGCCATGGCCGTCGTAATCTCGCGTGCGTTTGCGCAGCCCTAACAGCACGGAACCGACGCGCAATGCAAGGGTCTCATCTGTTTCCGAGTCCACTGCGAAGGAAAATAGATCGCGATAGAATTCCTTCATCCGGTCAATGTCGTCGCATAGCACAATCACGTAACCAAGTTGTTTTACTGCTGTCAGCATGGCTGGAATACTCCTTAGGAAGATGCGGGCGGGCGGATCCAAAACCATACAACTCCCCCCAAGGCGCTGATCACGCAAGCGACGGCGATGGAGCCGGACCAACCTATTTGTTGAGCCATATACGGTGTCAAAGCGGGAGAGATCAAGCCACCGGCATTACCACCCGTATTCATAAACGCTCCGGAGAGGCCACGTGACTTGCCGCCAATGTCGGTTGCTGTTGTCCAGAAGACACCCTCTACCATACCGGCCGCAGCCATCGAAATTGCTAGGCATGCTGCCACACTCGTCAGGCCTTCGACATTGACGGCAATCAATCCAAAAACCGCACCCAGGCCCATGCCGGTCAGCACCATGGTGCGGCGGCCGTACATGGTGCCTAGCCATCGGCAGACCGCATCGGTGCTATAACCGCCAATGGCCATACCCGCCCCCATCGCTAACATGATCCAGAATGATGCCCAACGTGCCTCGACATCCGGCACGTGCAAGACTTCTTTGAAGTAGTAACCCATCCAGTAAAAGAACAGATACTGAAAATAACCGTAGGCCGCATAGCTCAGTGTAATCAGCCATAGACTTGGTTGCCTGAGCAAGGACCAGGGAATTGTTGCGTTGGAAGGGGTGCCGACGGTTTTCGACCGCGTGACTGACGGGCGGGGCAACGACGGCGATGCCAGCAGCATCCACAGCAAACTAAAGCCCATCAACATCGCACCACCGGCGACAAACGCTCCTGGCCACGAGAGTGTGTCCATGAGCCAACCGAATGCCGGATAACAGCAAGCGATACCGACCAATGCTCCGGCCGTGATCATTCCATTAGCGGTTGCGCGCCGATGGACTGGCATCACCTCGGAAACAACATGGGCAGCACCGGGATGCAACGGCGCGTTACAAACCCCGGCCAGGCCGCGAATCACCAACAAACCGATCCAGAGACTTTCTGGCGAAGCGGTGACCCAACCCAACAC
>JAKVBY010000087.1:0-1999 GCA_022446825.1 Pirellulaceae bacterium | reverse complement strand
TAGAGCACTGTTTCCGCTGTCACGGCGACAAAAAGCAGTGGGGCGGGTTGCGGCTGGATTCCCGTGAGGCCCTCTTGCAAGGTGGAGAGTCGGGGGCGGCGGTCGTTCCGGGCCAACCCGGAGAAAGTCTGCTGATCAGCGCTGTGCGTCAAGTAGACGAAGACCTTACGATGCCGAAAGATGGCAAACTCTCGGCACGGCAGATCGCAGACCTCGTCCACTGGGTCGAAGTGGGTGCTCCATTTCCACCAACGACTGGTACGGCCAAACAGACGCGCGACCCGAATCATTGGGCGTTTCAGCCCCTCGCTGCGGGGCGACCGCCCGTCGTCACCAATTCATCATGGCCCCAGTCGGCATTCGACCCTTTCATTCTTAACAAGCTCACAGCAGCAGGGCTATCTCCATCCACACGCGCCGACAAGCGCACCCTCATCCGCCGCGTCACCTTTGATTTGATCGGCCTGCCACCGACAGCAGTCGAAATCGACGCCTTTCTCGCCGACGACTCACCTGCTGCGTTTTCGCAAGTTGTCGATCGGCTGCTCGCATCGCCAAGATACGGCGAACGCTGGGGACGACATTGGCTCGACGTCGCGCGGTATGCAGACTCCAACGGTTTCGATGAAAATATTGCGCACGGCAACGCCTGGCGATATCGGGACTACGTCGTGGCAGCCCTGAATCGCGACAAGCCGTTCAATCGCTTTGTCATCGAACAGTTGGCTGGAGATCTCTTGCCTTTCGACAGCGAAGCGCAGCAGCATGAGCAATTAATTGCAACCGGCTTCCTCAGCATCGGCCCGAAAGTTCTCGCCGAAACGGACGAAGCCAAGATGCGCATGGACATTATCGACGAACAACTCGATACGACAGGTCGTGCGTTTCTCGGCCTGACACTCGGCTGCGCACGGTGTCACGACCACAAGTTCGATCCCATTGGTACTGCGGACTACTACGGGCTAGCCGGCATCTTCAAGAGTACGCTCACGATGAGCACCTATGTCAAAGTCGCGAAATGGCACGAACACCCCCTGCCGTCTGCTGCCGCCACCGCCATGCAGGCCGACTTCGATGCCAAAATTAAAGCCGGCCAGACAGCTATCGCAGAGTTCATCACAGCTGCCGACAAGCAAACGCGCGACGCGCAGGTTCCAGAGCCTGACTCCAAGCCGCCCGAGGATCTCGAGTCACTTTATTCAGAAGAGACAAAAGCCGAGCTCCAAAAACTGCGCGATAAACTTGCTGCATTGGAAAAAGCAAGGCCCGAATTGCCCGCGGCAATGGGCGTTACTGAAGACCAGATCACCGACATTGCAATTCACCTACGCGGCAACCCACTCAAACTGGGTGATGTCGTTCCGCGGCGCACCCCATCCGTATTACGTGGCCCGCAAACGCCACAATTCAATGACAAGGAAAGCGGGCGCCGCCAACTGGCCAAATGGCTCGTCGACCCGCAGCATCCGCTCACCGCACGTGTGTTCGTGAATCGCCTCTGGCATTGGCATTTCGGCCGGGGGCTAGTGAGCACGACCGACAATTTTGGATTGTTGGGTGAGACACCGTCACATCCGGAATTACTCGACTGGTTGGCTCGCCAGTTCATTGCAGATGGCTGGTCGCTCAAATCGCTCCATCGGCGAATTCTGACGTCCAGCACGTATCAGCAAACGAGCACACCCAAGGCGGAAGCGCTTGTTAAAGACCCCGAAAACCGACTCTGGAGCCACTCGGAAGTGCGGCGACTTGAAGCAGAAGCTGCTCGCGACGCACTCCTGGCAACAAGTGGGCAATTGGATGAGACGATGGGAGGCTCATTGCTGCAACTGAAGAACCGCGAGTATTTTTTCGATCACACCTCAAAGGATCTGACGACGTACGACAGTCGTCGCCGCTCGTTGTACTTGCCGGTTGTTCGCAACAACGTCTTCGATCTGTTTCAATTGCTGGACTTCCCCGATCCGGCCGTATCGACGGGCAATCGAGCCACCACCGT
>JAKVBY010000086.1 GCA_022446825.1 Pirellulaceae bacterium | reverse complement strand
GCTGAGTCGGACATGAATCAACCGTTCCGGCGATCGTGGCTAGGGAACCCGTACCAGTTTGATGATGCGGCCAGAGACGTTCCAGTCTTGGACATAGAGGTTCCCCTCGGCATCCCAATAAGATCCATGGGTACCGCTGAAGACTCCCTCCACCCATTCCTCTTGTGGAATATTGAAATTTAAACCTTTGCTCGGATCGTCATTGTGACCGAGCACCGCACAGATGGTGTTGGTTTTGTTGAGGATGACCACGCGACCATGGAGATCGGGGACGGAAACGTAGTCTCCTTGGACGGCGGCAGAGGTAGGCATTCCTAACCCGGTGATGACCACCTCGATAAATTCACCTTCCAGACTGTAATGGACCAGGCGCCCCTTGGGCTGATGGTTGCGGTCGCAGACTAACAAACGGGGTGGATCGTAGCGCGTGTCCAGCGTCATTCCATGGGCCGTATTGAACTGTTTCAATTCGTTCCCTTTGGTGCCGAAGTGCTTCAGGTATTTACCGTTCTTGTCAAACTTAAAGATGTGATTGCTGGCATAACCGTCGGACAGAAAAATATCGCCGTTGGGAGCCACCGTGATGGCGGTCGGGCTAAAGGAGGCAAGCTTCAGTCCCGATGCTTTGGGAAACCCGAGCCTCAAAACAATTTCGCCGCTATGTGCGTTAAATTTAATTCCCTCGGCATCGGCATTGCGGGCCCCATAAATGAATTCGCCGTCTTCTTCAGTACGGATTTCCATATCGTGAAGCTTGGCATAGCCGTCTCCGAGATATTCCTGGATTACCTTGCCGTCTGGTGAGAAAACGATGACTCCTTTGTCGGCACTGGTGTAGACATTGCCTGACTGATCGACAACGACACCGCCGTGGGTTGGTCCGAGGGCCGAGGTACCATCGGGCCGGAGGCCCCAGCCAGGGACGGTATCGAAAGTCATCAATCCGCTGCCCATTCGTACCGCAGCCGTTTTCTCCGCTGCGAAGCCGCTGGAGGCAAGACTCATCAGCAGCAGGAAACCGATGAAAGGTGCAAAGTTTCTCATAAGGGCGCTCCTCTTGTGGCGTCAGCGTGATTGATTGATTCCGATCGCGGTCCTGACTCGCCTGCAGCGCTCGGCTGTGACCAGGAGAGTTACCAGTATCTCGTTGCCAGCTCCCGATTTCAACCATCCCCAGGCCGGTTTCTACCGGTGATCGGGTAGCACCGAGGCGGGAATGCCTGGTCAGTCCCGATTTCCTGACGAGCGATAGCTTTCTCGGAGAAAGCGTTCCAGCCGCAGCGCACCCCAGAGCCAAGCAGCGTTTTCCAGAGCTGGGTTACCCCTAACGGATGCTCACAGCGGCTGCAGCTCCCTTTGAGTCCGCTGGGTCAGGTCCTGGATGAGGCATTTGAGCCGTTTCTCAGAGGCCGTTTTTTTAGCGGCTTGTCCTGGCCGGGGTGCGGCCCAGGGACCTGTAGAGGTCCCGGTTGAGTTTTTGCCCGCGCTTTGGGACGAACAAACGGGAGTCCACGCCCAGAGGATTCCGCGCCCAGGAATTTTCAACGCAGGAGTCTCATCGCAGTGATTCGAGCAACCTGCCCGGCTCTACAAATGGCATCGTCAATGGCGTCGTGTGCGGCCGCCCGCAGCGAGTTGCCGCTTGCCGGAGACCTGCTTCAACAGGCGGCACGCGTATCTCCGCACCAGCTCAGCGCAGGGCCGTGCGCAGGGCAGCCAGACCGCGGTGGAGCAAGCCGGCGACGGATGAAATGCTGCGATTCATCTGGGTGGCAATCTCGGCTAACTTGTAGCCGTTCAGATAGTGTAAGATGATCGCCTCACGTTGGTCTTCAGAGAGTGATTCGAGGGATTCTGCCATCTGCAGGAGTAATTCGTTTTTCTCAGCACGATCCGGGGGTGGGGTTTGATTGTCCACCAACCAGTTCTCCATCCGGATGGAGGAGGCATCGAGGTTAGTTTGCAGTGATTTTTCCCGCCGCACATTTCGCTTGTCGCGCCCCAGATCGCGGAGCTTGTGCTGCAGGGTCCGCACGAGAATCTGGCGGAGCCAGGCAGCCCGTTGGGCGTCGTTGTCCCCTTCAAAAGTGTCCGCCGCGCGATGGGCCTGCAGNAGCGTTTGTTGGACGACATCGGAAGGGTCGAATTTTGCTTGCACCCGCCGCTCGTGTTGGCATCGCGCCAACACGGAAAGGTAGGGCCGAAATCGCTCAAAATTATGGTTCACGGCAAAGTTCACTGGGGGAGTGGAACGTCCCAAGTTCGGGCAAACCGCAATCAGCTGGTAGGAAGCCGCCAAAAAAAAATGGCAAAGTGGGGTCGGAAACGGAAAACAAGCGCACAGCTTAACCCCAAAGAGGCTCTAAAAGCCAGTCCCACTGGCACCAGTGAGAGCNGAAATACGGCACTACTGCGGAGCGCGTAGGAAAAGTTATGGATCCTTGTGAACTAATTGGGGTGCTATTTTTACTTTGTGTTGTAACTTTTACCCTCATCGGGTTTTGGGTTGTTTGTGCTAAGTTTTTCAAATTTGCCTTGGGCTTCGGGCAGTACCCCGCTCCGGCAGATCCTGAGCATGATCAGAAGCTCAACGATTTACGGGTCACCAGCCGTGTGTTGGGCCAGCTCTATCTGGAGGGCGGGATCGATCGGCCAACCTACGATCGCTGGTGGCAGCAATTGGCGGAACAGTTTAAGGATCTAGGGGAAGTGGTCCCCGCCCGCTTCGTTGGCTCGGAAAAGGACTCAGCCGAGGACGGACCGTTACCAGCAACCGCAGACGCCGCGCCGACCATGGGCACCTCGGCGCGCAGCCCACAGAAAATTCTTGTCTCCCGCTGGTCTTGTCCAAGTTGCGGACAAACAAGCCCCCAGTCTGTCGGCGCATGCGAAAACTGTGGGGTCCAAAGGTCCGCGAGTTCTGCAGAGGAGCAGGCCTCAGAAACCGCTGACGATCTGGTTGAGGCGGAGGTCCTAGGCGAAACGGTGGCGGGTGCCGCAACCACGACGCCCGGCCTCGTTCCGCAGGCATCCGCGGCTGCGCCGGATCCCTTCGATTTTGAAGACGAGACTTCGGTGCCGGTCGCCAGTCCGCGTCAAGGGTTGGCAGAGATTCTGTCGGCCTTCATGCTCGCTAAAAACATCCGCTGGGGGGAAATTATCAGCGGGCTGTTGATTGTGGGGTGCGTGGTCGGCCTGGTACTGAGCTTGCGTGAAAAACTGGAAGACTTGATCCCCTACTTTGCGAATCTGGTCTTCTTGTTCAGCACGGCAGCGGTTCACGGAGCGGGGCATTACACCCTGCGGAAATGGAAATTGCAATCGACCAGTCGTGGGGTATTAACGATCGGATTGTTGTTGGTGCCACTCAACTTGTTGGCCGCCTGCCTGCTGACCAATCCGTCTGAAACCGAGACATTGCACTTTGTGATCGCCATGGGCGTCGGCGTGCTGGCGTTTTCGGCGCTGACATATTATTCCTGTCGGGCGTTGTTTGAGGATTGCTGGTGGATGCCGGCAGTTGCCATCCTCTCTGGCAGTTTTGCGCAGCCCCTGATTAATCGTACCATCGACGATGCCACTTGGTACTCGATTCAATTTCTGGCCTTTCTGCCGGTGGGGGGCTTTGCGCTGGGCAACGCTGCCCTGTTTCGTTATGTGTTGCGCAAGCCCGCTCCGCCCGCACATGATGCCGAACGGCAAGGCTTGGCGCTCGGATTAGGATTTTTTGCCTTGGCCACGGCGATCGGGTTGTTGCTGGCCCGCAGCCCAGACGCTCTGGAAACCTTGCCGAAAATTTCTCTGACGCTCCCGATCTTTGCTGGCGTCGTCTTAGCCGTCGGGTTGTTGATTCAACGACGCTGCGTCGACGATTCTTTGCAGTCGTTCCGCATCATGGGAACTTCATTCGCCATTTTTGGACTTTGCGTGGGAAATATTGCCCTGGCATTGGCCTGGCCTCACCAGGGCGCAGCGATGCTGGTGGCACTGACCAACATGATTATCTTTGCGACGGCCGCCCTGCGCGGTGGTCTGGGCCCCCATTTCATCGGCGCGGGTGTGCATCTGGGGGTGCTTACCAGTGTTGGCTGCCACGGGTTGATGCATGGCGGCGAACTTTCTTCCCAGCGTCTGAATGCTTTGTGGGAAGTCTTGTCTGCAGGGAGTACCAGTTTGGCACTTACCCTGGCCGCTGTGCTGGCGGGAACGTTCGCCCTGCTTATCCCGCGGTTCAGCAAGGGAGAAATTACCAGACAACGTTACTTTGCCTTTGTGAGCGTGGCCATGCTGTCGGGAGTCAGCATTCTGATCGCCTTGGTCAGTGGTGTGGTGGAGTTTGTCGCCCCTCAGGGAGCGAGCCTGCACGTCGCCACCCTAACGTTGATTTTTTATGTGTTAGCAGCTTTGCTGGCGGGTGCCTTGGCTGCCAGTCGGTGGATTTTGCGCGGGGGAGCGGTTCTCCTGCTGGTCACCCTAATCCATGCCTTGGTACTCAATGAACCCCTCTGCAATGCAGTGACAAAAAGTGCTCCCGATGCTTGGGGAGCATTCATTTTGGCGCTTGGTGTGCACGCTGGCGGCGGTGCGTTGGCCGCCCTCGTGTTGTGGTTGGTGAAGCGACAGCCTGCAGGGACGCCTCCGCAGCTCAACATCGCTCGACAAGAGCTTGCCACTGCCAGTTTGGTGACCTCCGCCGCCTCGGTCCTTCTGGCGGGCTGGTTTTATGCTGGGGCATGGGGAGAGCTGGCGTTCCAGGCGTGCAGCTTCTGCGGCGTCTGGTTGGTCGCTACGTTGATTCATCGCCGCCGTACGATTTTCGAGACATTCCAAGTCGCGACGTTCGTCGCCACGAGCTTGCTGGCCACCTTTGTGATCGTTAAGAACCAGGGTGAAGAGGTCGGCTTGCTTGAGCTGTGCCGCCGGGAAGATTTCTGGCCTGCACAATTTCTTTGGTTGACCGCCTGCCTGTGCGTTTGGAGTTTGCTGCGCCTGTGGCTCCCCCAGCGCATCGCTTGGGCGCGGCTGTTACGTTCAGGTTCTCTGAGCGCCCATCACTGCCTGACATATCTGGGGGTGGCGGCGATTGTGGGCGGAGCGATTCTTAGCGCGCTGCCTGGCATTCGCTTGGAAATTCAAGGGGATCTGCAGGTAGACGCCGTCGCCTCACTTTGGGATCAGCAGCTGGGAGTTTCCCTCTGGCTGCCGCTGGGCCTGGTTGCCTTGGCACTATTGGTGAATCAGGCCTACCGCCACTCGCTGGAGAACCTGCACGGCCTGCTCTTGTTAGGTGCGGCGGCAGCCGTCTTGCTCGTGCTGCCCGCAGAGACAACGCGTGCTACGGCGGCGGCCTTGCGCTGGTCGCTGTCGTTCTACGGCATTCTGCTGGCGCTGATTCTGTCCTTGGAAAAGTGGATTTCGCCCGCCTGGCTGCGTTTGCGCAAAATGCTGCATCCCGCCGAAAGGGGCTATCCGACGAGTCCCACCGGCGCCTCGTTGAACAATCTGAGCCTGGCTCTGACCATACTTCCCATCGTACTGATCATGACGTTCAAAGCGGTTGTCGCCATCCTGCAAGGTCTTGAATCGGGCATCCTGGAAACGTCCTGGTTTCATAACACCCATATGAACGCGATACCGAACTATGGAGTGCCGTTGGTGTTGATCATCACGGCCCTTTTGTCGCATGCGATTCAGCGCCGCGCATCCAAGTACGCGCTGGGTGGTTCCATACTGTTGATGTACCTGGTGGCGGGCGGTTTTGTCCTTTGCATGTTGAGTGGAGATCAAGATTTAATTAACGAGCTGGTCTTCGTACTGCAGTTGGGAACGATCTTTGCCGCTGTCTACGGCATGATCTGGTTGGCTTTGCACCGGCGGATTCAGGGGGAAGCGACGAGTCCGCCCCATGCCGATCGACGTCTGCTGGCGCATACGGTGATACCGGGTGCGATTGTTTTGTTTTTAGGCGCGCGGGCCATCGTGACGCTGGTCTTGGATCCAACAATGGCGCCGCCCGTCGCCATCAGCAAGATCGGTAGTTGGTTGGCATACGTATCGCTTTTGGCAACCCTGGTGTTCTACGTGTGGTTCTTTTCCCGCTGTTTCAGGCGGTATGTCGCTTGGTTGTCGGCTGGGGGGAGTGTCGCCTTGTGGGGAACTGTGGTGGCAACTGACTGGAGTCGCACAGCGGACGGTTTTGCTGCGTTTCATTTCGCGCTGTTGGGCAGCGTGGGCGTGGTTGCGCTCGCGGCCTGCTTACCGTGGATTGTCTCTCGCGCGGACCAGGATTTGTCGAACCGGCAAACCCAATTCCGTCTGAGTGGTATTCTGTCGGTGTGTCTCCTTGGCTGCACGCTTTTTTTGAGTGGCCTATCGACCACCAATAACCCGCTGAGCAGTCCGTCTTTCCTTACATCCGAGGCTGCCGGCATTCGTGTGTTTGTGACGTTGGGACTTCTGTTGCTGCTCGTCAGTGGGTTGGTCTATCGGTTCGGCATTGTGCTGGCTTACCTGGGGCAAGTGCTGATTTTTATCACCATCACATTTCTCGCGGTGTGGGAAGACAACGTGACCGACTGGCTGGGACCGGGCGGGTTGGAATCTGCGGTACTGCGGCGTATTTTCCACCTCGGCATCGGCATGTCAGCGGTCTACGGCTTGTTCTGGTTGGTCATGGCCATTGTGCGGCCCTGGAACTTGCAATCACGTCTAGCGAGCCGCTGGCCGCTGTACCCCCGCGTAGCCATCTTGGGAACGATGCTGGTGCTGCTTTTCAGTATGGGGATCGAATTCTTGGTCCACCTTTTCTCCATCGATGGTGAAGTCAGTCCCGGCTTGGTCGACAACATGAGCGGTTGGTTGACCCTGGCGGTAGTGGGAGTCTTGACCTTGACCAGCCTCTGGGATGCGGAATCCCGCCTGCGTCTCTTGCCCCTGTTCTGTTGGGGAGGGATGGCTGCGGCGCTGCCCGTACTGTTGTTTTTTGAAGGAAACGAAGTCTGGTCTTGTAGTGCCCTGGTGCTGGCGACTTACCTCGCCCTGTGGGGCTGGTTGTGGCGCAATCAATTTAGTGTTTGCCGTCTGGCGTCGGCGGTCGGCATTCAAGACACCACCCAAGTGATCCAGCGTAACGAGCGCTGGTTTGTCCTCCTGCAGATGGGACTCTCCGTGCTTTTGACGCTGGCGCAATTATTTGCGGTGCTGGCGCTCTATGAAAGTCGCAATTTTCGCATGGTCGCCGGTTTGGTCCCCTTGGTAACCGCCATCAGCCTGGTCGCCGTTTCCACCGGAACTCAGATCCGCGGCTGTCGAACGCTGGCAGTTGCCTTGTTTAGCATTTTTGGCATTTTTTCCAGTTGGGCCGATATTGATAAAGGTGGTGACTCTGAGTTGTGGTTGGAGCGTTGTGTCAACATGATGATCGTCACGGCCTTGCTGACCTTCTTCTATAGTAGTGTGGTACCTAAGTTCTGGAAGGCAACTGCCCAATGGGCCGGAGCCCTGCGGCGTGGGACACAACTCGTCAGCATGACCGCTTTGGCCAGCCTGGCGGTTGTGTTGGCTTTGGAAGTCCAGATGTTTGGTTCGGCTGCCGAAGACGTACTTTTGTCGCCTGTCCAGATTGGCGCTGTTGCGATTGGATTGGTCGCCATGATTGCCGGCCTCTTGATTGCAGCCTTGCGGCCGGAACGCGATCCGTTTTCCTTGTCACTGGAGGGTCGACAAGCGTATGTTTATCTGGCTCACGTGATTGCCGGGTTACTGATCATGCACATTCGCTTGACGCTTCCCGAACTCTTTGAGACTGATATCATTCGGCGGTACTGGGCCTATTTACTGCTGCTGTTGGCGTTTGCCGGAGCCGGCCTGGCGGAATGGTTCAAGCGACGGCAACTGGGCGTCTTAGCAGAACCGTTTGCTGTCAGTGGTCTGTTGATTTCCCTCGTGCCGGCGGGCGCCATGTGGTTCATTCCGGATGGCCCGGAACGTTCCGTTGTGTTGTTGACCACTGGGATCTTGCATCTGGCCTTTGGAATTGTGCGCGGTTCCTGGCTCTGGAGCCTTTCGGCCATAGTTTTCGGAAACCTGGCCCTGTGGACCTTTTATGGGAAATACGACGATTGGAGTTTCGGGGCGCGGCCGCAATTTTGGCTGGTGCCGCCCGCGGTGAGTGTGCTGGTGGCCCTCCATCTGAACCGTCACCGCATCACACACGGACAAGCAAGTATGGCCCGCTATTTTTGCATCGCGGTGATCTACATTAGTTCCACGAGTGAGATTTTTATCTCTGGGATTGGCGAAACGGTTTGGCCCTTAATCATTCTGGCGACGTTCGCCTTGGGCGGCGTGTTTGCCGGCATGGCATTGCAAGTTCGAGCCTATCTCTATTTGGGCGTGTGCTTCCTCTTCGTTTCCGTGTTGACGATGGTGATGCACGCGCATCGAAGTTTTGATCACGTCTGGCCGTGGTGGGCCTTTGGAATTGGCGCGGGGATCTGCATCCTGACCATGTTTGGCCTGTTTGAAAAGAAACGCCCCGAACTGACGGCTTGGATTACACGCGTGCGTGAATGGGACGGTTGAGCTAACCTTGTCGGAACTTCCTGCTGAGAAGCAGGCTGGGTTGAATGGTGTGAACTGGCAGCGTCCTTGGCTGCAGAATCACTACAGAGCCTGTTGTCCAGGCAATTGATCTTTGGAGATCGGCTGCCAGGAGGGCCGCGATCTGGTGATTTGTCGTCTGGTGATGGTGATTGCCAGCAGCAGGATGCTTGCGAAGCTTTGTGGTAGGCATCCAGTCTTCCGTACCGTGTCTCTTGCGTACCGTGTTTCCCGTTTTCGAAGGTCGCCTCCCAAACACCGTGGACCCAGGCTTCTCTTCCTATTTCCTACTTTACCGTGCGTGGGTGTCATCGCAGTTGGTTTGTTCCACATCGCACTCAACGTACTGTTTGTACGTGAGACGCCTTATCGCGTCGGTGGGGGAAACGCAGAGTAGTACGAAAGACGGACTGAAGAGAGGCTCTGTAGAAATTGGAGGGAAGTGTCTTAAGAACACATCTCGAAGGATTACGAGTCAGACAGTTCGCGATAGTTTAGGCGGGGCTTATATTTCTTCACCAGGCAGCTTTGCCAAGCCAGCATTTCCGCTGACTCAGCATTCGTTGGATAGAGCCGAACAAAAATCTGCTCAGAGACCATGGACCAATTTTTGCGAAGTTTCTTTTTGCCGAATTGCTTGCTGAGGCGGCGGCGCAAATTGAGTGTCTCGCCGACATAGAGCTTGTGGGATTGAGCATTGTTGATCAGGTAGACCCCGGGTTGCTTGGGCAGTTCATTGCCCCGAAGTTCTTCAATTGGGATGGGGGACCCGAGCCGGGACGGTGGCGTGAGTACGGCAGCACGCGTGCGCGCTACTTTGGCCTGTTTGCGAATTTTTAGGGCCGCCCAGCGCAGCTCGAGCGAGGTTGGTTTGATCGCGTAACGTCTGGCCTCTTCATCAAACGTGGCCGCCAAACTAGGGTCGCAAAGGATCTCATCGAGGCTTTCAGCGAGCTGGTGAGAGAGCATTTTTTGTAAGGCAATTTCACTGGCAAAAAGAAAGTCATCGCAGTCCTGCCACGACATAATGGTCCGTTCGGTGGTGGGAATCGGAATGAGTTTTCCCGCTTTTCGCAAGCGAAAGAGTAGAGCATTCCAGACCCGTGGTTCTCCGACTAAGCCTAATTTGCGACAAGCGTTCAAGAACTCGCGATTGAGTTCGACATCTGCTACGACGCGATCGGCTGAAAAACCATCGTGTGTCAAACGAAAGGCTTCAGCAATTCCACGCATAGTTAAAGCCAGCTGGGTAGCACCTAGGCGTTTTTCACGCTGTTGTTTTTCGGGCTGGTTACGATCGTTGTGCTCATCGGGTCCAGGGGATGTTTTCTTTTTCCGGGGATTCTTTCGGAGGCCCGTTTTGGGTGCACTCACCAGAGGGGCAGGGGAGCCATCGAGTGCATCTCCGACGCGAATCGAATTCAAGCGTTGTAAGCCATGCTGGACATAGTCCGCGGAGACATCGAAACCGAGATACCGCCGGCCTAACTTCTTTGCTACAGCTAAGGTAGTGGCGCTACCAGCAAAAGGATCCAGGATCAAGTCATTTTCATTTGAGCAAAATCCCACGATACGACCGAGCAATTGTTCTGGCATTTGACAGCCGTGAAAACCAGCGCGTTCTTTAAACGTTCCAGCAACGCGTGGAAAGTACCAGGTATCCTCATCCTCTCCAAAACGTTGCTCCAGGTCCTGGGGTCGCAAGGTAAATGTTTGGTCGTCGTCATGGGGCGGGGTGAGGTGTGACGTTGACCAGGTTGCTTCTTCATCCATCAATTCACCGACGACATCGGCAGGACGTACAATCCAAGTGTCATCGGGCAACCGTCCCTGGGAGTTCGCCCGCTTGTCGTTGTAAACCAATTGTCGCGCCGACGGGATACGGTTTTCGGGAACCGACTCACGAAAAGTAAAATCACTAGAATCTTTGACAAAATGAAATAAATGCGCGTGCGATCGACTAAATTTTTTGCTGCAGTTGACGCCGAACGTGTAATACCAAATAACCCAACTGCGACAATGAAATCCGATCTGCTGACTGGCAATTTTTAGTTCTGCGGCATATTCATCACCGATGGCCAACCAGAAGGTGCCGTTGGGTTTCAGCACGCGGTAGATCGCCGAAATCCATTCCCGTGACCACTCGACGTATTTGTCGGAATCCAACGCATCTTCGTAAACGTCGTAGTCGAAACCAATGTTGAAAGGCGGGTCAGCAAACCCTAAATCAACACTGCCTGAGGGCAAGGCCTGCATGCGCTCGATGCAATCGCCTTGGATGATCGTATTGAGTTCAAGTGTCTCAAGTTGCGGCATGCGGACAGGCTCCTCGTGTAAAACCGAGCCCCTATCCTACCATCCCGATTCGTGGGGCGCAAGCATTGCAAGTGACTCCAAACCGGCTTTTTCCGGACATGATTTTACGAACGCCGACTGTGGGTTCGATACAAACTCTAAAGTGGCTCGAGAAGTTACCCAGGTTGCTCCAGAAAATGGCTTGATAGGATCCCTAAAACGTCTTCGTGCAGGCTTCCATTCGATGCCAAGAGGCTCGAAAGGGCCAGGGGGATTGGGGCGCCGGTGCATGTAGAAATGCGCCCACCGGCTTCTTCAACAAACAACCTTCCTGCGGCAAAATCCCAGGGAGAAAGTTGGAATTCAAAGAAGGCGCCAAACATGCCACAGCCCACCTGGGCTAGATCGAGCGAGGCCGTGCCCAACCGCCGAATTCCGTGGATGTTTTGGCGGAACAGATCGGCCACAGCACCAAGCGTGCTTTCCATTACCGCGCCGCGGTCGTAATAGAATCCGGTTCCGATCAGGACTTCGTCCAGACGTTGCTGTTGACCGACCCTTGCGGCGACTCCATTGACAAACGCTCCTTGACCACGGACTGTTTCAAACCAATCATCGCGCGCCGGGTTATAGATCACTCCGCAAATCGGTGTGCCTTGCTGATAGTATGCAATCGAAATTGCAAAGTGCGGGATGCCATGAACAAAATTGGTTGTGCCATCAATGGGATCGATGATCCAGAGGTGCTCGGCAAGAATATCGGCCTGGTGCGATTCCTCTCCCAGGAAAGCGTGCTGCGGAAAAGCCTTGCGGATCAATTCTACAATCGCATGTTCGGTTTCCACATCTGCGTCAGAGACGAGATTGTAGGTTTGCTGTGAGCCGTCTTCAGCGGAACCTTTGGAACGTACGGGTACACCTTTGCGAAAGTGTCGCATGGCGATGTCTCCACCCGCCCGAGCCGCCGCTTTGGCAATATCTAGTTCTTTCATGAGGTAGTTGTTTCTGCTGTTATGGTCGAATGATTCCGGGAATGCGCCCGCAAGGATGTCGCGTGGAGTATTTAGCGTGGGGGATAGGACATGAATATTATCGCCGTCTTTACCAAGATAAATATACGGGCCGTATTCGGCGATCGATGAATCAGTCAGTTTGGCAAGATTCAGAAGACGTGTATTTTCGATCAAAGTGGGTATAGCCCCCATCGACAAAAATAATTTGTCCCGTCGTGTGACTGGATCGGGGGGAGGCCAGAAACACGACCATGTCCGCAAGTTCTTGAGTGGTCGTAAAACGATGTTCGAAAGGAATCATTTTTTCGATTTGATCTTTCATTGCGCTAGGATCAGGTAAGGTTTTAAGCCATTTGTCATACAGTGGGGTCCAGGTTTCTGCGGGAAGGACGGCATTGACTCGAATTCCATGTTCGGCAAAATCAACCGCCCATTCGCGAGTTAAACCGAGGATTCCTCCCTTGGCCGCTGCGTAGCCGGAAGTCTTCCCTTGTCCGGTCACCGAGACTTTTGAGCCAATGTTGATGATCACGCCACGAGACTTTCTCAAGGCAGCAATGCTGTGGTGCGTGACAGCATAAACGTGCGTAAGATTACGTTGAATGGAGGCGAGGAATTCTTCTGGTCCAGCATCGATTCCCACACCATCATTAACTCCGGCGTTGTTGATCACGATGTCCAGGCCGCCGAAGGCGGAGAGTGTCTCTTCGACCACGCTGTGGCAGTTTTCCAAATGGCACAAATCAGCTGCCAAGAATAGAGCTTTTCCACCTCGACTCTCAATGGTTTTCACCAAAGCAGGGCCTTCCGGCCCGGCGCGATTGACAATCGCTACCTGGGTTCCCTCCTCCGCTAAAGTTGTCGCAATGGCGGCACCGATGCCCTTCGAGCCACCCGTGATCAGAGCTGTTTTTCCGTTAAATTTAAGGTCCATCGTGGCTCACATCTCGTGTGGAGGAAAAAAGTCATATGATCTGTTGAACACCGCAGTCGATTCTGGTGAGAATCCACGCTGAGATCAATCCATCGTAAAATGGAAATCCTAACAGCGGTCGAATTGCTAGACGATACGGGAGGGATGGTTTTGTTATTGATAATCGATCAAACTACGTTGTGCGTTTCAGAGTCACCGGCGGTATTTCTAACAACCAGCAGATCTAAATGAACGCAAATGCCTTCCGTATGTACCCAAAGTTGCTAATCATCATTGGTATCATCGCTGCTGGAATCGTACTCCCCTCCAGCCAGCATGCCATTGCCGATGTCCCCAGGATTGTCGTCGTGATCAGCGTCGACCAGTTGTGTTATGAATTCCTCGAACGCTTTGAAAGCAATATCAGTGAAACGGGGATGTTTTCCCGAGTTGCTCGTGAGGGAACTTCGTTTACTAATTGCCACCATCGCCACGCATTTACTTTTACTGGACCAGGCCATGCTTCGATTGCCACGGGAGCCTATGCGCCCTTACATGGGATTGTTGGAAACTCTTGGTATGATCGTGGGACTGAGATTCTGGTCAATTGCGTCTTTGATTCTACAGCGGTGGTCCTGGGAGCCACGGCACTCGAAGGCACCTCACCTAAGAATCTTCTGGTACCGACTTTGGGTGATAGTTTGAAACTTGCGACCGCGCGGAAAGCGAAGGTCTTGAGTGTTTCCATTAAGGATCGTGCTGCGATTCTGATGGGAGGGCACTTGGCAGATGGCGCCTTTTGGTTTGACATTAACACTGGGAATTGGGTGACCAGTTCGCACTATCTGGCCGAACTTCCAGGCTATCTGCGCCAACTCAATGAGAGCGGTTTTGCTCAATCGAGTGCAGGAAAGACTTGGAATTTGCTGCGCGATGTGTCGACATATCGTCTTCATCGCCCGGATAATTATCACCATGAAAAGCCACCGTTAGAATTTACACGGGAATTTCCCCACACGATGTCGACAACCAATCAAGTAGCGTATTTCGAGCAGTTTATTACCTCGCGGTTTGCCAATGATTACACACTCTTGACCGCCCGGGAAATTATTGAGTTTGAAGAACTTGGCCAGGACGATATTCCCGATTTACTTTGGGTCGGTTTGTCGGCCAACGACTACGTTGGGCATCGATTTGGTCCGTATAGTCTTGAGGTTGAAGACATTTTTTATCGTACCGATGAACGGTTGGGCGATTTAGCTAGGTATCTTGATCGGCAAGTGGGGGTGGGGCAATGGACTATTGCGCTAACTGCCGATCATGGCGTTGCTCCGATTCCCGCCTATGCCGACAACCTCGGTTTGGCAAGCTCACCCGATCCGCTGGGGAATCTGGAACAACTTCAAGAGACATTGGAAGCATCGCTTGCCTCTTTTCTTGGCGCCGAGGAATACGACACCAAACTTGTGACAAGAGTGGAGCCAACCCAAATTTATTTGGCGAACGGGCATCCGGAAATGAAAGGAGCACGATTCACGTTTGCTCAACGCCATATACGAGATTTTCTCTTAGGCATTCCGGTGGTAACCGCAGCGATTACTCGTGAGGCTCTTCTTTCGGGAGGGGGGGGAGGAAATCTCTTGGGGGAATTTCAAAAAGCATTCCATCCTGGGCGGAGTGGCGACATCTTGTTCGTCTTGGCACCTTACCATTCCTATCCCAACGATTATGCAGCGACGCATGGCAGCCCCTGGAAGTACGACACACATGTGCCGCTGATGTTTTTAGGAAGTGGTGTGAAGCAGGGAAAACATAATTTTCCCACCAGTCCTGCGACGTTAACGCCTACTTTAGCCAAGTTGCTCCATGTCCCGTCACCGGCGGGGTGCGAAATCGAGCCCCTTTTAAAAGCTATCGAGTGACTCTCTTCAAGGTTGTCGGGTACGGAAGTACGTAAAATCGGGTAGATAACACGTCTAGACGATGCTCAATCAGCTTGGCACGCGAAAAATAAGGGACCACTCGAAAGCAATCCATCTGTTAGTTTCTGAGGGGATGCGAGTGTTTTGCTTTGTCACGGCAAGTTAGTAAAGCAAATTTTGGTCGAAACCATGGCCGCTTTGACTGGTTGGTCGCTCATTTGGCTCCGCGTTCCTATAACGCCGAGGTCCCTATAATGCGGGCTTCACAGCGATGAGGTCCTGAATACGGACATCCGCCTTCGCGTTGCTGTTTGTAAACAGTATGGCAAGGAATAGGCCGCAACTGAGCTCTGGAAATTGGTCTGTCAGCTTGCAAAAGAGCCTCCTGCGATTTGAGCAGGAGGCTTGATGGAATGGATCTTCACTTGTGAGACCGACGTATAGAAGTACCAGAGGAGGGAATCGAACCCTCACGCCCTTGCGGGCACGGGATTTTGAATCCCGCGCGTCTGCCAATTCCGCCACTCTGGCAACTGATTCCAAGCTACCCAAGACGAGGCGATTTCGCAATGCCCGTGATGTATGAATCGCTGACAAAACGGACGAACTCAGGTGAACCGGAGGAGCCGAGCTTGCGCAACAACTGTCGGGCGGTTAATTCGCTGCTTGCTTCTTTAGCAGCCATGCTTTGCGCATTTTGTTGAGTGGTGCCAGTCGTTCCGGTTTGGTCATGTAGTGATGATAGTCAAATGTCCGTAGATCCGTGTCCAGCATTGCTTCCAAACCGATTTGAGTGAATTGACGATTGATCATATGAGCATCGTCGAGCATTTGGATTAACTGCGGTAAGGCCCATTCCGCTCGGGCACGGGTCAGTGAGTCCGAACCGATTAACCGTACACTTTCATTGTCGCTCTGTAACCACCCCAGGGCGGCCGAGTCCGCCGGTGACTCGTAATTACTTAGGTCATATTTTTTTCCGTACCATTGTTGGAAATAATCGACAGTCCACTGAATGGACTCCTTCACATGACATTGATTACATGCGTTAGGATGATTTGCTTCGATCATGTCGGCGCGGGTGGGGGAATAAATCATGTGTGTGCGGACAACATCCTGCAGCCCTTCATTCAAACGTGGCATGTGACAGTTCATGCAGCGGTCGCCAGTACTCCCTGCTGGATGATGCGTATGATGTAGACGCGCTGCTGCTGTTTTGAATTGGTCTTGATGGCAGCTGAGGCATTTAGCGTCGTCTTGGTCCGGTGTGGCTGTCCAAACGGGGCCTGTCGCGACGTGGGGATTGTGACATTCAATGCAGGTAAGTTGCGAGTAGCAACTTCCTAGCATGGCGTCGGTAGATTCGACCGAATTCCAGGTTGACATGCCGGCGGCATAAGTCGGTCGTGGCCCGGCGTGGCAACGCCCACAAACCCAATTAACATTCGTCGGATTACGGTCGAGCAAAAGTTTTCTGTCAGGCGTCGTGCGAATGTGGAGATGCTGTGATTGTGGAAAAAACACCGGCTTTTTCTGCTTTCCTGCGACGTGGTCTTTACATCCTAAGTGACATGCTTCGCAACTGATGCCTAAGGTCGTTGCGTGGTCGGATGCGTCGAAGCGTTGCATGGTCGCAAAGATTTCGTCCAAGTCGCTGTCTGCGTAGTTAGGTATGGCAATACCCGAGAGTAACACTTCAGGTCGCGACTCTTGGAGATAACTGGAAAGATCGAAATGCGCTCGATGGGGAATGTGTTTGCCGATCAAGGAAGTATTTCGTGTCACCATATCTGCGAGCGGAAACGTGGTGTGACAATAATTGCAGTTGCGAGCGTACGAGGCATAAACACCGAATCTTTCCGATGGGGTGTAAGGGTTGTTCCGTTGGGCATCGCGCGTCTCGTCTCCAACGTGTACGATGGGCACCCACTCTTTATGGTCGATCCAATATCCAAATGGCAGGACGTGATCCTCACGATAAAAAATATGGTCCTGTGGCTCGGGTCCTTGGATTTGACGACCAACGTAGTACTGGTAGAAACGCGATCCGATTGTTTGGGTGATCTGATAGATGCGATCGATGTCTCCGCGCTGAACGCGCATGCGGTACTCGGTTCCCTCGCAATAGAAAGACCCCTTACCGCCTTGATAGGCGATTTCCGAGCTCCCAGAAAAGTCACCTTTGACAGTTACCTTGCTGGCTCGAGTATTCATCCAATGGTGAGGATGCTTTGACCATGTTTCGTAGTTCTGAGCGTGACATTTTTTACACGCATCGGGACCAGCATAGTCTGAGGGATGAATATTGCTGGTACTTTCCGTTTGGAACGCCTTATCATGAATCTCTTCCGGTATTCCGTTCCACCAGACGACTAAATTTGGATCGTCAGTACGGTCACTGGCGATAAAGATGCGTTCCTCAGGGTTGGGTCCCGGAGTTGACGATTGGTTGGGAATCGTAGCAGCTGAATGACTTGCAGGAGAGCTCTGGTCTGGTGCGCTATCACAACCACAGGCGACGCTTATGAGAATGACGCAGAGCGCGCGCTGCATTGTCGATTTATGATTAATGATGCGTTGTCGCACGAGGACTACTTCCGAAAAGGCCAACAACTAGCAGCGACCATCACAGCTCAGTTCGATAGATCGTCCGAAATCGATTCTGATCTACAAAGAGTTTCATGACATTTTTGCGAATCCCACCCTTTCAGACTACTGCTGGTGTTTGGGTGCGTCAACCTTTCCCAGGTCTGTCGACCGAACGCGAAAGGTGCGAAATTACGCTCACTTGATAAGGAAAATATCACGACCACGAGCTATAGCGGTGAAGCTCGATGGTTGGAACACGTGCGTCGTAACGAGACCACTGCGACGACAATCCATTTGGTAGTAAACTTTGTTCCGTTTGCTTGCGGAAGGATAGAGCAGGATCGGTTGTGGATAGAAACGGAGACGCGAAGGGCTTTATGCTGCGGTTTATTCGAAACAGCTCTGGAGTCTTCAGCCCGTCCCGCCAACGGATGAGTTGTATGAGAGGTCGACTCATTTTTGACGAATCGCCTTCCGGAGCGGGATGATTTGCGTGACGTGGATTGCGAATTTCAGAATTCACAATTATGTTGATTCCACTATTGAAAATTTTACTCGCTTGATGTTTTGCATTGACGGACACTATGAAGCTATCTTCTTTTTATCACGGCGACCGCATGGGATTGTCGTTTGAGTTGTTTCCGCCCAAAACGGAAAAAGGCGAGACAATGTTGTTCCAACATGTTGAACAACTTGCACAATTCGATCCGAGTTTTATTACTTGTACGTACGGAGCAGGCGGTTCGACGCGAAACAAAACACTGGCAATTGTCGAACAGGTCAAGAATCGTCATCAGATACCCGTCGCGTCGCATTTGACCTGTGTTGGGACCACGGTCGAACAACTCCGTCTTTACTTAGCGGAAGCGGAACGCCTCGGTATCGATGCCATCGTTGCCTTGCGAGGTGACCCTCCACAGGGTCAGACTACGTTTGAAGCGGTTGCAGGTGGTTTGCAGTACGCCAATGAACTTGTTTCGCTTATCCGTGAGGAGTTCGGGAACTTTGGAGTCGCTGTGGCAGGATATCCGGAAGTCCATCAAGAAGCTGCCAATGCCGATCTGGATCTGGAGAATTTGAAACGTAAGGTCGAGGCTGGCGCCGATATTGTGATTACGCAACTGTTTTATCAGAACGAAGATTTTTTTCGCTTTCGCGATCGGTATCAGGCCGCCGGGATCAACGTTCCCCTTGTTCCGGGCATCCTTCCCGTTACCAGCCTGACTCAAATTCAGCGAATAACATCCCTGTGTGGCGCTCGCTTACCACAATCGTTCGTGAACCTTCTTGCGCAACGGGATGACCCAGAATGGCAGTTCAATGTGGGGGTTGAATTTGCGACAGAACAAGTTCAGGGATTGGTGGGCCGTCAGGTTCCCGGCTTACATTTTTATGTGCTCAACAAATCGCAGGCAACGTCGGCCGTGTTGAAGAATATAAACCTAGGGAAATGTCGGTAGCGAATGGCTTTCCGCTTGGGGCAAAGAGGCCACTTTCTCAAACCTTGTTTGTAAGGGGGAAGAAGATGAAGGCACTTGTCAAAAAGGCTCAGGAACCGGGGCTTTGGCTGGAGGAGGTGGCTGAGCCCAGCATCGGAATTAACGATGTCTTGATCCGCATCGATTGTACCGGCATTTGTGGTACCGATTTGCATATCTATAAATGGGACGACTGGGCTCAGAAAACAATTCCCGTACCGATGGTTGTCGGTCATGAATTTGTGGGAGAGGTCGTTGACGTCGGATCGAATGTTTCCGATTTTCACCCGGGCGACGTGGTTAGTGGAGAAGGCCACGTTGTATGCGGGCGCTGTCGTAATTGTCTTGCGGGGCGTCGACACTTGTGTGCGGATACAAAAGGGATTGGCGTGAATCGTCCCGGCGCATTTGCAGAATATATTGCGTTGCCGATGACCAATGTCTGGCATCATGATCATTCGATCGATCGACCAATCGCCGCCATTTTTGATCCATTCGGGAATGCGGTCCACACAGCGCTTTCTTTCCCGCTGCTTGGAGAAGATGTTCTGATTACAGGAGCTGGGCCGATCGGAATGATGGCGGCTGCGGTTGCGCAGCATGCGGGGGCCCGTTACGTCGTGGTGACCGACGTAAATCCTTACCGGCTGGACTTAGCCGAACGCATGGGGGCGACCAAGGTTGTGAATGTTTCTGAACACCGCATTCGAGAGGTCCAGTCTGAGTTAGGGATGCATGAAGGATTTGACGTAGGATTAGAAATGTCTGGAAATCCGACAGCATTCAACGAAATGTTGGAAAATATGTGCCATGGTGGAAAAATTGCCATGCTGGGCATCCCGGGAAAAGAAATGCCTATTGATTGGAACGTTGTTGTGTTCAATATGTTGACGATCAAGGGAATTTATGGGCGAGAGATGTATGAAACCTGGTACAAGATGACTGTGATGCTGCAGGGTGGGTTGGACATCAGCCCTGTCATCACACACCGTTTTCATTATGCGGATTTCGAGCAGGGATTTGACGTGATGCAAGCCGGAAAATCTGGCAAAGTTATTTTGGATTGGAACTCCTAAGACATTTTAAGGTCAAGGAAATCGGTAATGTACAAGAGCATTAAACCCTTTCTGGAAGATCAAGCATCTCAAATTCGTGCAGCCGGTTTGCACAAGGCGGAACGAGTCATCACGACACCGCAAGACGCATACATCCAAGTTGCCGCTGATCAAACGGTGCTCAATCTGTGTGCGAATAATTACCTTGGTTTGGCCGACCATCCTGATGTGATTGCCGCCGCTCATGCGGGTCTAGATCGCTGGGGTTATGGACTATCGTCGGTCAGGTTTATTTGCGGAACCCAGACAATTCACAAGGAATTGGAAGCAAAAATTAGCGAATTCCTAGGTACGGAAGATACGATTCTTTATTCCTCCTGCTTTGATGCCAACGGTGGTCTGTTCGAGACGATCCTATCTGCTGAGGACGCAGTTATTTCCGACTCCTTAAATCATGCCAGCATTATCGACGGCGTGCGTTTGTGCAAAGCTGAAAGGTTTCGCTACGAAAACAATGACATGGAACATCTGGAGACACAATTGTTGGCAGCGCGGGGCGCTCGGTACCGCATGATTGCTACCGACGGAGTTTTCTCGATGGATGGTTCCATTGCAAATCTACCGGAGATTTGTGATCTGGCGGAAAAATATCAGGCTTTGGTCATGGTGGATGATTCTCATGCGGTGGGATTTATGGGAAATGCAGGACGTGGGACGCATGAATTTCACGATGTGATGGACCGAGTCGACATTATTACAGGAACGCTTGGTAAAGCATTAGGAGGTGCTAGCGGTGGATATACCAGTGGGCGACAAGAAGTGATTGATCTATTACGACAGCGATCACGCCCTTATCTGTTCTCTAATTCTGTGGCACCGCCCATTGTCACGGCAGCCATCAAGGCAATTGAGTTGTTGATGAACTCAACGTCCTTGCGTGACAAACTACACGCGCATACAAAACAGTTCCGCCGTGGGATGGCAGACTCAGGATTTGAGATCGTGCCGGGTGAACATCCGATTGTACCGATCATGCTAGGAGATGCCGCATTGGCATCGAAAGTGGCCGAGCGGATGTTGGAGAAAGGTATTTATGTTGTCGGTTTTTCTTATCCTGTTGTGCCCCAAGGCAAAGCTCGCATTCGTACGCAAATCTCGGCAGCTCATGCGCGCGAAGATATCGATATGGCAGTGCGAAAGTTTGCCGAAGTGCGGTCAGAATTGTGAAACGTCTCACTTCAGCCAAGCTGTACGGGACTTCATGATGAGTATTTGGGAGAAAGCCACTTGGTTGACCGCAAAGAAAACATTCATGGCGGTTCTGCAATGGCTGGTAGCGATTGTCAGCTGCCGATTTGCTGAACCGATGCGGCTGGGAGCCAAGCATCACGGCCATCATAGAGCCGTACTCGTAGCCAGTCATTACGGTCCTCGATGACTTTGACTTCGGTACCGCCAGGCAAGGGTTGTGTCAAGCGAGCCGGCGCATTGGGTGAGTCGGCGGATCGCGCTGTTACTTCAAAATCGATGACGACCGCCTCCGGAGATACTTTGCGAAAGTGCTCATAGGTCAACATGCCAACGAGCAGTAGCCAGGCGATTCCAGGGACCATGGCAAGATGACGAAAAGCGGTCCGTCGCCAGCGAATCGAACTGGCCAGGAGTGCCATCGTTAACAGGAAAGAGATTCCCGCAATGAGCTGTAGTTCCTGGGCAGACATTCTTTTCATCCAGGAAAGAAAAGTGTCAAGCATTCCGGTATTGTCGGGCTGTGGGACCCAAGCGGGCATGATCGTCCGAGCATGGTCCAGATTTTGGGTGGCGCGATGATGATCTGGATCGAGTAAGAGAGCGTTTCGATAGGCCCAAATGGCGGGTCCCAGTCGTTCCGCTCCCAGAGCCGCGTTGCCAAGATTTACGAAGAGGTCCGCATTGCGAATCCCTCTTCTGACCCCATTCTCGCTGGGGTCGCCTGTAATGATCCGAGCAAACAGTAATTCGGCTCGATGATATCGACTAATCCGTTCAGCCCGCTCTTTTGTTTCCATGGCTCCTCGGTATTCTTGGATCGCTTGTTCGAGTAAGCGTTCCGGCTCGCCCGCGACTCCCTGATTTCCCAAAGAACTGGTCCCAACCGCGAATATTACGATCCACATGTAGACACAGCATTTCACTGGATCGTACAAACGAGCCGTCCTCTGCCGGAAAGAGAAAACGGATGGTGGCTGTTTCATTCCGCTTCCTTGATACATCGATCAGCGAACTTGGTAGCGCGCTGGATTAGTTCGTCGTCGAGTCGATCATGCGCGCCGGAATGAGGTGAATAGACAACCGCTTCACAAGCAGCGATTATGGTCTCTGCTTCGTCGCGTCCTGCCGACGGCATTTCAGCAAGCAGTGAGCGGAGTGCTGCAGCAGTTTCTTCTGCCGCTGATTTGGACGATTGGGAGCTGACTTTCGTGATGCGTTTCTTTTGTTCAAGTAAATTTCTACGCCGCATTCGCAGCGCGGGATCGACGTCTTGACGTCGACGGTCGAAAAATGCGATGGCGACAAGTAAAAGACCACATCCATATATTAGCATTTGAGTTGCGAAGCCACCGAAGCCAGCGTTTGTATCTCGTAACAGGGTTCCTGCTTGGTCTTCGATGGCGATATTGGCTCCACTTAAGGTAAAGGTGGGACCCGTGGATGCGGCGACATCGACTTGGCGATCCCCTTCAGTTGTGCTGGAATCACTGCCAGTTTCTGGCGATAATACATTACTAACCACGTCATTTGCCGAGACAATGTTGGCGGACTGTACGTTCAAGGCGATGGGCTTTGAATGTGTCGTATGGTAGTTCGCAGTTTCTGGATCAAACCAAGAATAGGCCAAGGCGGGTACTTCGGTCACGGATTCGTCAAGTACGCGTACACTCACTTCAAAGCGTTTGCTGTCGCCTTCCAGAGTTCCCGAAAGGTCGCCCTCGGGTAAGCGAAAATAGTCGGCATTCATACCGCCATCAGCAGCGAGTGAAGGAAGACTTGCATTCTCGAGGTTACCGGCGCCACCGATCGAGACGGTCAATTTGATCGGGTCACCAACACGGACAACGGTACGATTTGCCGTGACATCGAGTGTAAACCCGAGGCCGATGGCGCCGGCAAAACTGTCAGGTCGACCATCCAGAGGTAAGGGCTTGACCAGAAGGGTCCTGGCAATGCCCAGCGCGCGGGTGGGAACGGCTTCTGCTGGACGTTCTTGCGAGGGAAAAAAGTCGTCGAAGCCACCAAAACCGAAGGAGTCACGTTTCCAACGGGTGACTTTGTTGATTGCTGCGGTGATCGGAGCTAATTGGTATTCACCCGACTTGTCAACAATCAATGTTCGTTCGCCGGCGATGACGAGATATTGCTTGCCATCGATGTTTTCTTTGCGCACCGTTCCCACCAATTGAACCTCACCGGCTGCCGTTTGTAAGGGCAGGATTTGATCGTCGCGTTGTGGTTTCTTGTCGATAAAAGAAAACTGATCAAACAAAGGTGACTGAATCCGCAGGCTCGAGACAGCTTTCAATTCAGCTTCGAGATAAGACCATTCAATGCCTACTTTCGCTCTTTGCCCAGGATAGAACGGTTTTTCTGGAAGGATCAACTTAATCCGCATGTGGGGATCGATTTCGACATCATTGAATGACAGGGAGATCGCTTCAGACGTTGTTTCCATGCCGTTTTGGGATACCACGAAAGGGCCCAGAGAGTACTCGCCGGGTTCTTCGGCAACTACGAGATAGTTGATTTCGTGAGTCACCGTTTTTCGCTCGACTCGGCGGTTCCCAAATATTTGCACCATCCGTGAGACCCGTGGATTGATTCCGGCAAGGTTCGCTTTGAGCCCATCTGACATGGTGAGGATTGTGCTCTCGGGTTGAGGCGTTTCCTCCAAGCCTTCTATGGCAATTTGGACGGTGACAGGCGTACCAATGAAATGTGGTCCTCGGGAAGTGCGGACTTGCATTTGAACATCTTGTCCAAAGCTCATAACAGCTGGCAGGGCGAGGCTCAGAAATGTCAGGACTCGCCACACGTGGATATCTTTCATGGACTCGCTTTCAGAAAAGGTATGCCGGGCACCAATGCTGAGGTCAGGGGGCTGATCCGCAAGTTTTCCTTTGTATTCTGAGTCGCTTGTTCGAATTGCTGCTTCGATCTGGGGAAAATCCGGTGGCCCGCTTCAATCCCGATCAGCGGATCTATGGGGTCCGGAAAAGTCAAACAAGTCAAGCTTGTGGCTGGTCTTCTGTCTGTCATTGTGATGAGGTTGGTCATTACCAATCTTTTTCTACCGGTTCCAACGATGCTTTATTTCGTTGGTTGGTTTCCTTGCGTCGCTGCGCTTCCCGATCACGGACTGCTTGTAAAAGCTGGGATGCGTCGCTTGTTTGCTCCGCTTCTTGTTCTTCTTGCTCTTGCTGTTGCTCCTGTTGTTGCTGCTG
>JAKVBY010000085.1:1498-24373 GCA_022446825.1 Pirellulaceae bacterium | reverse complement strand
GACCATGACATCTTTCTTGGTGAAATTGTCGCCGGCGGGGATCAGGAAGGGGAACCGCTGTTATACGTCAACGGTGGCTATGGAAAACTCGCCACTTAATCTTTGCCCCGTAGAGCGTTGAGGTTCCTCGAAGATTTCGTTAACGTAGACCAATGTGCGTGCACCGCATGTCGTTGCGTGCCAAGGGCCGGTAGCTCAGTTGGTTAGAGCAGGGGACTCATAATCCCTTTGTCGGGGGTTCGAGTCCCTCCCGGCCTATTGGATGCTATTTCAAAAATGAGCGCCTACCCGCGGGAAAACTAGCAATAACGCGAAAACCCCCGAGAGGCCAGTACATTTTCGGTACCAGAACGGCCGAATGTACTAGATTTTCTGCATTCCGTACTGGATCCAGTACGTTTCGTGGTACAGATAATGGTACACATTTCTAGGCGCATCACTTAGTTCCAAATTTGGTGAGCCATTTGTGGTCCACCTTGATAAATAACGCTACCTTCCACGTTGACTAGCCAGCATGCGAGTCCTCCCAACGTGAGCCAAACTACTCCACTGTCGTTGTCAGACCGCTGCAAACTTCTCAGGCGGAAAGCAGCCTGTTTCGTCTCTACTCCCGGACCATCAGGCGCGTTTTGGTTTTGTTTCTGAGACGTCACCGTTCTCTCCGGCTCGGTTCTACACAGGACTCTGTTCAATCTTCTTGAATGGCAGGACCGCGGAGGTATCATGTTGCTTCTGCGGCCTTGATGAATGCCGGGACCGCAGAGTTTCAATGGTTTGTTCCTGCGGGCACCTACGTCCCGTAGATCGTTCGCCTAGGTAGAGTTGCGAAAGGTACAAAAAATTATGCTAGTCGGTTACGTGAGCGACGAGCGCTACATTGCGTTGGACGGCGTGCGGTTTGAGTTTGAGAGCGGTGGCCGGTCGATTGAAGCCCACTCAAGGGCAACGGGGTCGGTCTACGCGGATGTCCAACCAGGGCCCTATCGAGTCACATTGCGGAAAGAAGGCTTTGGGGCCAAGTCTGTCGAGATTACCGTGCGCGAAGAGGCACCCTATCAGTTTCGACTGTTGAGCAACCACCTTGTCGGTTACATGTGGCCGAAATACGTCAGCGCGGGGGAGAAGTCCGAGCATCGGGTGCATGCAACCGAGGCCTATCGGCTCGACCTGTGGCGTTATGGCTGGGAGAAGGAACATATTCGCACCATTGGCTGGTTCGACGAACACGGGCCACTCGCCACGGCACAGATCACCCCGGACGGTGATTACACGCAGACCGGCATTCAATTCAATCGCCGTGGTTACAGCAATAATCCGCACCACCGCCAATACGTCACCGCGCCCGAGCAATCAGGACTGTATTATTTACATGCCAAGACCGTGTCGGGTGAGTTCTTTGCTTTTCCCTGGATCGTTGCACCGGCGAAACCACAAGCCAAGATCGCAGTGCTTGCTTCGAACATCAATTGGAATGCCTATAATAACTTCGGCGGGCGCAGCAACTACATTCATCCAATGGCCTTACCAGCCAAGCCAACCGTCAACGCACGCTTGGATCTGGCCCGTTACAACAGTGACAACCCCATGGATTTCTCATCGGAAGATTATGCGCCACTCTCCTTCGATCGCCCGGAGCTCCTCAATCACATCCCGGAAACGGTGCACATCACCGATCCGCTGGAAGGAAGGTCGGAGTGCCATGTGTTGCCGGCAGAATGGCGATTGTTTGGCTGGTTGGAACGGGAAGGATTCACCTACGATCTTTATGCCGAGACGCAGTTCCACTTGGGCGCGCTCAACCTGGACGATTACCAGGTGCTGATCATCAGTACGCATCCTGAGTACTGGTCGCAGGAGATGTATTATCGATTGAAGGCGTGGGTTTTCGAACGGGGTGGCAAGCTGATGTACCTGGGAGGAAACGGCCTTAACTGTGCCGTGGAATTCCTGGATGAGGCGACCATGACGGTCAGGAACACAGCACATGGCGCTAGTTCCAGCGAAATGGCGACGATCAACAAAGAGAGCCGCTTTGACTTTTATTATGAATCCGAAGCGTGCTTGTTAGGAGTACGCTGTACGGAAGAGGGGATCATGACGGGGGCGCCTTACCAGGTGGTTGACGCTTCACACTGGGTGTTTGACGGAACCGACCTGACGGAGGGTGACGTGTTCGGCGAGAAATGCCTGCACATGCGCTGCCACGGGGGCGCTTCAGGGCACGAGACGGATAAAATGTCCCCCGCATCCCCTGCAAACTGTCAACTTTTGGCCAAAGGCCTGAACCCGGACGAGGGAGGCGGCGAGATCGTTTATTTCGAAACCGCCTCTCGCGGTGCTGTGTTTTCGGTCGGTTCGATAAGCTACCCCTGTTCTCTGCCGGTAGACGAAAATATCTCCAAGATCACCAAAAACGTACTCGCGCAATTTGTCGCGAAGTGATCTACGAGAGAAAAACACAGCTGCCCCAGAGTGGTGTGTGAAGTCTGGCGAAACCCGTGTACCAAGGGGTCCTTTTTCCTCGGCTCGTCAGAGATGTTTACTACGTGCTCAACAACCTGCGGATCAGTCAACTTTTGTGAGACGGATTGCTATGCTGAAGAGATTGTTTTTCGTTGCTGTGCTCTGCCTTGGTCTACCGTGTTCGTCGTATGGAGAGAACAGGGACGTCTGGAAACAGAGCTTTCGCGCTGGAGAAATCGACGGTTGGGTCGGCTACGGTGGAGATTCCGTCTGCCAGATTGTGCAGGAGCCTACTGCCCACAAGAACGCCTTGCTGACCACGTTTAGTGATACCAGTCCGGACGCGTGGGCTCATCGGGGTATCCGCATCGACCTCAAAGAAGGAATCTCACGTAACGCGTTTAAGTACCTTCACTTCGAATACCGGATCGATCGCCCAGCAAAAAGCTTTGGTTGTTTTCTTCAGGATGAAGAGAACAACATGTGGCGAGTGTTTTTCGGCCCGGTGCGGACAGGGAAATGGGCGCGAATCGCGGTTAAGGAATCGGACTTCAGATTTGGCTGGGGAGAAAAGCCACCAGGCAATAGAGCAGCGAAGATCGTCCGCCTGTATCTCTTTGTGGAAACCCCAGAGGTCAACACCGGTGCTCAATTCACGCTGTTTGTTGACAATGTCACTCTCAGCAAGGACGCACCACCCGCGCAGATTATCGAGCCCTTCGCTGCTGGCCCAATCGCGCCTCGGGAGCGGTACCTGCTGCTCGACAGTCGACTCATCGATACTACGGAGAATGCCCGCCTGGCTGTGGGGCAGGTGACCAAGCACCCGGCCAATCCCCTCTTTGGTCAGGATCGTCCGTGGGAGAAAGCCCTGCATCACATGTATGCCAATGTGGTGTTTGACAAGGAAGACCGACTCTACAAGTTATGGTATTTCACAACGATTTCAGGTCCGCCTAGGCAGGTGGACTGGGGAGAGCATGTAACGCCGGGTCCGCTGGCTCCTAAAGAGAAAAAACAAGGCAATTTTGCGACTCTGTACGCAGTTTCCAGGGATGGCATCCGATGGGAAAAACCTGCACTGGACGTCTATCACTACAAGGGCCAGCCAACGAATATCGTGGTCTGGGGCACTCACGGCACGGGTGTTTTTATCGATTTGAACGACTCCGACTCGCAACGTCGCTACAAGCGGATCGCTGGCCGGCATCCGCACGGATTTCTTGATGCCGCATTTTCCGCGGATGGTATTCATTGGGGCAAACGCTTTCCCATCGCCAAAGTCAGGGGCGACACTCACAATAATGCATTGTGGGTGCCGGAGTTGGAAAAGTATGTTGCATTTACCCGCGAGTATCCACCGCCGGGAATTCGGACCGTCCAGCGGCTGGAAAGCGAAAATTTTGTCAACTGGTCGACGCCTGTCGAAGTACTGCGGGGGCCGATTGAAGCGCAGACTTATTCCATGCCGGTGTTTCGGTACGCTGATATCTATCTCGGTCTAATTGCGATTTTTCACACTACGGGGGACCTGCATGGACGTGTGACGACCGAACTGGCCTGGAGCCCAGACACGAAAGTCTGGCGGCGCATTGACCAAGGCCAACAGCTCATTCCCCTGTCGGAGAAAGTAGACGATATCAACTGGGGCTGCATCTACGCCGCAGCGAGTCCCGTCGTCTTAAAGAATGAGATCCGCATCTACTATTCTGGACAGAAGAAGACCCACGACTGGAATGACGGCTGGCTGTGCCTGGCCACGTTGCGCCTCGATGGCTGGGCTGGATACGTGCCTCGGGATGACAGCCAGGTGGCCGTGCTCGTGACGGACCCAGTCCTGTGCGCTGGCAAAACGCTGCGGGTGACGGCCGACGTCCGGGCCGGTGGTTCCATGAAGGTCTCGGTCCTGGACAAAGCGGGCAAGGTCCTAACGCAGGGTGCAGCGTTGACAACCGCCGCAACCGATGTTGTGGCGGTAGACTTGAGTTCATATCAGGGGCAAAGAGTTCACGTTCGCTTCGAATTTCGAAAAACACAAGTCTATTCGTTTCGATTCGGCAAGTAACAATATAAGTAGGCAAGAGAAGAAAGACGTACGCCACCCCAGGCCGCAAAAATGCTTGCAACCGCATGGCCGCGATCGGCGCTTAAACACTTGACCTACCCGTGAACTGCCCTAGCCAACTCCCACGAATGCTCCACGGCGATGTGGTCGTAGAGTTCGTTGACGACTGTCTCCCTCTTTGTGCCTCCACTGAGTCGCCCAGCAGGACCTTTGCACTCCTCAAAGACAAGTCCTCAAAGACAACTGTTCGTGTCAGACGGTTCGTATTAAACGGTCTGAACGAGGCTGCCTTTAGGAGGAAAGTGAGTGGTTTTTGAGGAAAACGGCCGCTAGAGAACCGGTTCAAGGCATGTGTGAGGAACTCAGCCAAAANCAAACGTAAATAGGCCGGGAGGGACTACTTCCGTACTGGTTCAGTACGTTTTTTGTGCGACATTTCCCGGCGTTTTTTGCAATTCTACAAACGGTCAAAAAACAGGTGGTCAATAATCTGGACCACGGCGTGCAAGCGCCAAGACGCGCGAATCATTTCACTCCCTAAAACAAGTCGCAATCTGAAAACGCCTTCAAACGCGCCCAGTACAAAAGTACGTTTCTAGTACAAAAAAACGTACTGGCAAAAGAAAGAGTGCAAAACTCCGCTAGAAAACGACACCTGCCAGAAAAATCCAGTACGTTGTTCAGATTTAAATTGCTGAACTGCCATCTCACCGTAATTTGAAATGAAACACGGAGGGGAGACATGCAGAATATGTTTTCTGAGCAGTTTGACTGTCAGCGACCATGGCGGTAGAGGGATCCAATCAGATCCATTCCGGCACGTCAGAAAAGAGTGTTCAAACGGATGTCACTTTCTCTCATATTGAGATGATGCCAACTTTCTGCAGGTCGGTTCCCACGGACAAAATCTCCATGCGAACGGTGATAACCAAAATCGGGCGACGGCGGAAAAACTTTTGACCGGTAGGAAAAAGTTAACCTAAAGCATAAGCTCAAAACGTTTTACAAAGCACGGCACCACTCTACTCCATAAATTCCAAAGGTGGATTTCTTCTCTTTGGCACGTTCGTTGCGATGGTTCCCTCACGAATCACTAAGGCAGCTTACGGGGGTTGCCTTGATCAGCAGGAATCGTTTTGCGAAGGAGAACAGCAATGAAGAAGTTATTTTTCCTCACCACCATTGTCACTGGATTACTTACTCAGCCCACAGCGAATGCGGCGGAACCTGTTCGGCGCCTAGAGAAAACGGCCCCGGGTCCAGGTGACCCGATACGCGACATCGTCATCGGTAAGATCACCCTTGATACTGATAGAGATGCATTAGCAGATGTGTACCGTACTCTAACTGTCAAAGCGCCTGTTGAATTGCGTCGTGAGGTCAAACGATTTACCTCACATCTGCAAAATCTTTCGCCTCGAAAACAAGCGGAATTTGTGCTGGCAATGAACCGAGCTAACAAACTACGCAACAAGGATGCTCGTCAGGAAGCGTTCATGAGCGTCACCGCCAAATACGGGGGAAGCTCTTTGCTTCGAGCTGCGATGCGGACAGCACCTGTAGGTGACGATGGCGATCCGTCTGGTTTTTTCATTGGGTATAAGAGCGTTTTACTCGACAAAGGTCCTCCACCGATCCTTGGCTGTGAATGGGGGATATGGTGGTAGTAGCGATCGAAAGAAATTAGTTGAGCGTTAATAAAATCCCCGCTTGCTGTCGACTAGGCAAGCGGGGATTTTTGTATTTCCAGAATACGCTGCTCGATCGTGCAGGCGGTGATCGAGATCGAGATATTCTCCCTTGTCTCTACCAGACAACGATTGCTAGGACGCAATGGTCCCCCTCGTAAAGCGACAGATGGCGTTACGTCCCCGACGCCGGGTGCGCGTGCCAGATCAGTGATGCGAGGCTGGTGCTGTAGCCAAGTCGCGGATTGCTTCAACGTTTACTGCTCCCCTTAACCAAAGAAACTCCGGAATTTTCGATTAACACAGCACACAAACGCCTGTACCGTGACTTGCAGGACCCGGCTGGCTGATTCTCGCCACAGACTTACGCACTCAATGCAATATTCTGTAGACCCCATAACGCCCACGATCGGTCCCGGTTCGTACAACACAGCCGAATTTTGGGGAGCTATTTTGGATAAAATCGCGACCTCTCGCCGCCGGCCACAAAACTCCGCGGGATGTCCCCCAGGGCGCGGCCATCCTGAACGACCGCATTCTTTTCTTTGTCAGGAACACGGACGAGTCTCAACATGTCGACTGGTACCTTGAGCTTCATAACCGTATGACACGGGGCATCGCCCCCAGGACACACCGCTTGGTGATCTCGACAGAATGGATAGGTCGTTAAAGAATGCGCAGCCCGAAACGAGGAGCGCCGCGTCGAATTTTCGGTGTCAACGATTCCCAGAGCAGCGCGCTCAAGCTTGCTCCTTTCATAAATCCTGATACTCTGTGCTGTGGTCCGGTCACGACTTCGCGAGTTGCCACAAGGTTGCCACGAGATACACCGTGCAGGACCTGTAAACAAGTCACACCTAAGCAAATCACACGCGAGCCATCATGTCTGAACACGGAAATAAGTCGCGCAGTTGGCGACGCACGCTGCCAGCCTCGCAGGGGAACGACCGGCCCAACATTCTTGACGTACGAAGACGGATCGGAGAGGTGAGTGACCGTATTTTCTGGTCGATTCTTTTCGTTCTCACCGTGACGTCCGGAGTTCAGGCTGAACACAACAAACTCCTCCAATTGGAATTCAAGCGGGCCATCAGCCGACAGCTGGCGTGCGACAGCGACGGATATTGTTATCTCCTGACACCCTCGCCCGCGTCGGAAGGCGGGCCGGATTTCACTTTGAAGATCTCGCGGAAACCCTACCCAGAGTCAATTGCAGATTTTACGAAGACGGTGATGTTGCCTACCTCCGCACATCCTGAGGGAGTGGGCGCATCCTGTGTTTCTGCAGGCCTTGCCGTCGATACTCAGGACCAACTCCATTTGGTCTGCACGACCGACCAAGGGCAGACCGCCTACAGCATGGTGGACGTGCAGCCGTTGCGGAGTGGGCAAGCCAGACCGAAGTGGTTGAATCCTGCAAATGGGCAGGAGGGATTGCTGATAGTCGCCCCCGCCCGGTCGTGGGCAGGAGATATCTACCGAGCGGCCGACGGACCGGTCTGGCTGACCTGGACAACCGCTGCCGCAAACGACTCGGAAGTAACGGTGCACCTCGGGACGCTCCGTGATGGAGCATGGCAGGCGTTCGAACTCGGGCGTGGCACAAATTTCTATCCGCCGTCCCTACTCATTTCCCAAGATGGGGACTTCTTTCACGTGGCATGTGGCGACACCACCGGAGGCACGCACACCCTGCGGGGTAGAGTTTCCGAACTGGAGACTGAACGAAAATGGCAGTTTGAGCGGAGTCACTCTGGAAACCGACCCGCTCTCGCCGAGACGAGTGTCAAGGGAGTTGTCGCTGTCCACGAATCGGGCGATTCCCTGAAGTACACCTTCCTGAATACCGCAACAAAGCCTCGCCCGTCGTATCCGCTGACGGACCTCGACAGCCGGCTGACCTGGGACACCGTCCACTCGCCACGACTGGTCGTGGATCATCACGGCGTGCCTTGGGTGTTCTTCATCGACTCGACACGTCAGCACGTCTTTTACGCCCGCTGGTTGGGCACGCGATGGAGCCCATTCCTGAATGGATTCTGGCTGACACGGAACACGTCCCGGCTGGAAGACAATCACCTCTCAATCGACTGGCTGAATGTGGAACACGGAGTCGGCGCAGACAAGTCCTCGATTGGACTCGCGATTGGACATCGCAGTCAGCATCCCGACGTCGATTTTCATGTACTTTCTGTCCCTTCGCTCAAGTCCGACGCTGGCAGCAAAGTTCTCTTCTTCGATTTGAAGGAAGTGCAGCACATCGATGGCGTCGAACTGCAAGTCAACACGGCGCGCAAACGCGCCGATCCAGTCATCACCGGTGGACGTCCGGGCGACTTCGACTCGCAGGGCGCCGCAAATGTCGCGGTGGTCAGGCAGAACGGCGTTTACCGGGCATGGTATTCCGGGCTGTATCGCGAGCCTGGTTCAGAATGGCCAAAGAGCGGGCCCATTCCGTACGTCCGAGTGGGATACGCCGAAAGTGCCGACGGCATCCATTTCAAAAAGAAGCCGCTGGGCCTGTCGTCCTTCGGGGAGAGCGACGACACAAACATCGTGGCCGGGCTTCCGGCAACGCCCATCTACCGTCCCATTGTCCCGACGGGAATGCACATCGATGCCGCCGATCCCGACCCAACCCGCCGTTACAAGTTCCTGACATGGACCGGCGGTCGACCCGTTCGCCAGCGGGCAGATGCTGCGAACGTCTTCGACGAGCAAACCTGGACGCTCTGGACGTCCTCCGACGGACTTCGCTGGCGCGAAGCGAGCCGCGGCGGCATCCGATACCCAGGCGGAATGCCAGCATCCTTTTCGCCTCAGGCAATATTTCATGATCCGGATGAATCGGACCTTGCCAGGAAGTACAAGGCCTACGGTTTCCTCGGTCTTAATAACGACCGGCGTGGCGCGGGCTATGGCTACAGCGCGGACGCCATCGAGTGGACTGCCGATCCACGCAATCCGGTTTTCGATGCGTGGGCCCGGGCCACTTCGGTCGTGAGAAATGGCAAGGTCGAGCAAATTCATGACGTCGTCGTCTGGAAGTACCAACAGTACTACTTGGCTCTGTACCAATACCAGAGGAGCGCCGACGAGAAGACCATCGAGCTGGCAATGAGTCGCGACGGCGAAAACTTTTCATATATCCACCCTGGAGCTGAGGTCGTGCGCCGAGGCGCGGCCGGCGAATGGGACTGCGACGAGATCGCACCATCGGTGCCGCTCGTCGACGAGAGTGAAATCAAGGTCTTCTACTCAGGCTACCGGTTCAGCAGAACGAAACTGATCGAAGGAGAACGGGCCTGCGGTCTGGCGACACTGCGTCTCGACGGGTTCACGCAGTTGACCCTGGAGGACGGCCGGAACCAGGGAAGCATTACGACCATTCCCGTCGACCGAGACAACACTACGGAACTCTATATCAACGCGTATTGTCCCACAGGTAGTCGCATTGAAATAGAGTTGATCGACCCTACATCCGGCCAAGCACTATCTGGATTCTCACGTGAAGAATGCACACCGATGACGACGGACTCACTTGCTCACCGGGTCCGCTGGGGCGAGCGGACACTCGCCGATGTGCGGCAGGCCTCCTTCCAGATCCACTTCCTGCTAACTAAGGGGCAGGCGAGTCCACAGCTGTACTCTTTCGAATTTCGCCAAGTAAACGGCGAGTAGTGGGAAGCCGCCAGTGACGGCGGTGGAATGAGTCACCACACAGCGATTGGTCAAACAATCTTCGGGAATGGCCTGTTCAGAAATGACGACAACCGTTCGGTCACTGGCAAGAAACTGCAAAGTGGCCATCCCTCCACAAGCCCCGAGAACGTCTCAGCGAAATTGCCCCGTATAGAACCAGATTTCGTGGTCCCGGTGTGGGTGCTCGCCGGTAATTGCGAAACTCAGATCCCTCACCGCAGTCGTCTGGTAAGCACAATTTTCGATCCAGATCGCCATCGGAGCATAGTACATATTCCCTGGCATGGTCGGCGCAAACTTATTGGCAACGTCCCAATCTATCGGGTCGGTGATACGGTCCTGCGGCACGTGCCGCACGTCAATCTTTGACTTGCCTGTGTTGCCGCCCAAAACAAGAAAGAGATCGCCCTGATCGATTTGAGTAAAGCGTGCCCGAAAATACCCCTGAAAAGTCTGTACCGGCCTGAGTTCTTGCCAAGGCTCGCGCAAATTGAAGGTGTAGTAATGAACCTTGTTACCGAAAAAGTCATTGCCAAAGCCTTCGACAACCGCGTGCACCGTGCCGGTGGCTGAATTGATCCAGAGATCACTGCCAGACTTCGGAAACCCCTTCTCATCCGGTGACTTCAAGGTGTGATATCCCTGGATGGCATCTCCGAGCCGAAAGTGCGTCAACGTCGCTTGGGGCGATCCCTTGGGAAACACACCAACCCACAACTGCCCCGACAGAGCCACTTCGTTTTCATTAACAAAGCGAACGTAAATGTACGACAAGCCGACACGCGGTGACGATAAGTTCGTGACGACCGGGCCTTCCCAACCGTCACCCCGGTTGTAGACATAACGCCACTGCTGCGTGCCATCAGACGTCACGACGACCCACCACACCAGCCTCGTTCCCTGCGGAGATATTGCAGCCCCTACATAGTTCGCCCCTCCTCCCAGCGCGATCGCCTCGCCAGCACGATTCCGCACTGCCGCACAGTCAGTGCGGGCGAGGGTTCCTGTATCGAGCCTGCATTCATGGAGCTGTGCCAGACGAAAATTAACTCCATAGGAAAAAATCTCCTCTCCGTTGGTAATATGGGCATAGCCCTGATTGGCACCCGGAATGAGATTTTGCTCGGCGACACGTTCCCACGCGGCACCCTGTTGTTGCAAATAGTAAAGCTGGTCATTGCTTTTCACGTCGCCTCTGGAATGATCCATGACGTACCAAAGTGAATCGTCATTCATTCGTAACACCGCACGCAAATGAGGCCCCCACCCGCCGAACATGACCCCTTCCTGCCTGCGGTTTTGGTCCGAGATAAGCACCGGCTCTGTAAAATGAAGCTGGGCAGACTTCGCGTCTCGCGGTGCCTGATTCTCTTGCGAAAAAAGTCGCTCCCCGCAGAAAACAAACGCGAGTACCGTTGTGACAAGGATAGATCGTCCCACGAATTCTGGGCAAGACAAGTGTTTGCATACCCCAGCGACGCAAACTTGCTCCAAACAACTCATCATGAATGCTCTCATTGTGTTCTCGTTTTTTGCCTAAGTGACGAAGCTGGAAACTCGAGTCAAAGCCCTTATGATAACAGGCAGCGAGGTTTTAGTGCGAATACTGCGAACGATATAAGTGAATAACATGCATCTCCAGGAACCCCGGGTGTCGCACTCAAAACACTACCACCCGTCGTCGGTCGCTGGCCCCCCACGGCGCATGCGTCCAAACACATCAACCCCACAGGGCGTCCTGCGACACGATCCCTCGGTGGTTATGTAAAGCTCAGACGGCAAAGCTGAATCCTCACAGCATGCAGATTCCCTCTTCATCCCTTCCTGCGATGGCAGGTCTTTACAGGAAAACGCCGGCGGTACGATTCCTCCTCACCACTCACAGACGACCTCCCGGTTCCAGCAGGCGCCTCTGCAGGACCAGTGAAGATGGCCGGCACGAGAGAAAACGTCGCCAGAAAAACATTGCGACAAGCCTTTAACAATAGAGCCCGTAGGGCAGCAAGGAATGCAAAAAATTAGACATTTTTTGTCTAGGAAATTTTCCGCTAAAAAACCAACGCNAATAAGCTGCGAGTTGTACTTCGTTCACGACCATAACCGAGCCTGTCGAACCAACGTGACGCTGCGCGGGCAACACATGTTTTATATCGCGGAAAATCTGTTAGCTTGTAAGACAGTTTTCGATCCCCCCTTACCTACCCCCAGAGAAGATCATGAGTGCAACTCCCCCTGCCCCAGCCGAACCGCAACAAGACGAGTCTGGTGGCCACGCCAAGTTGACTTATTTTATTATCGGTGCCATCGTCACGGCCATCGCCACAGCGTTACTGCTTCCCTGGGTCTTGGAGAAAAAGACGGCGCTCACAATTTTCCATACGGTCGAGACAGGTGGCGAGGTTTTTCTGCGGGCCCTGATGATGATGGTGGTCCCGCTCGTCGTGGCCTCGGTCATGAGCGGGATTCTCGGCCTGGGCGATGTCCGCAAACTGGGAAGACCGGGTTTTACGGCCGTCGCCTACTACCTCTGCACTACCGTGCTGGCGGTGGTGGTCGGCTTGGTTTGGGTGAACCTCATCCAGCCCGGTAAAGGCATGGTAAACAGGACGCAGCAAGAGGAAAGTGACGAGGTCATCATTACTTCCCGAGACAAGAATTTGTTGCTGGAAAAACTGGGTGATCAAGTCAATTTTGGCGAGGACCTCTCCAGCACTCAAGGAGACAAAGCACAGCTTTTTGAAACCAGCGACACGAATAGTGACGGCAAGCTCAGCGCCGAAGAAATCAAACCCTGGATGAAAGTTGCCGATCAACCAACCACCCCAAATGGCACTCCGGACGGTGAAATCACACGGGAAGAATGGGACAGGGAGGCCTTCAAGATCCCCTTTATCTCTCAAGAAAAACTGGCCAAGTTGTTCCCGGAACTCAAAGAAGGACTTCCCGGTCAAGAACCCAACATCGGCACGATCATGAAAAATCTCGTGCTGATGCTCTTCACCGATAATCTGTTGAAATCCGCCTCCAAGACGGACCTGCTTCCCTTGATCATATTCGCCATCATTTTTGCCGGCATGTTGACCACCATGGGAGAACGCGTCCAGTCAATCACCAGCATGATCGGCCAGCTGAATGAAGCCATGATGAACTTTGTCCTCTTACTCATGAACATCGCCCCCATCGGCATCTTCTGCCTGGTGGCCTCGAAATTTGGGATTGCCCAAGCCGAGGGAAAGTTTTTGGATGTCCTGCAGGAAACCGCCGGGTTCATCTTCACTGTGCTGGCCGGACTGGGGACACATGCGTTGGTGACGCTTCCCCTGATCATGTGGTTCTTTACTCGGAAAAATCCCTACCGGTATATGCGAGACATGTCCCGAGCGCTGCTAACCGCCTTTTCAACCGCCAGCAGTTCCGCCACCTTGCCGGTGACCATGGATGCTGCCCAGGACGCAGGAGTTTCCAAACGTTCAACTGATTTCGTCTTGCCGTTGGGTGCCACCATTAACATGGACGGCACCGCCTTATACGAAGCGGCCGCTGCCATCTTCATTGCAAACATCAGCGGTGTCGAGCTGACCTTTTTCGATCAGATTATCATCGCCGTTACCTCTACCTTAGCGGCCATCGGAGCTGCTGGAATTCCCGAAGCCGGCCTGGTGACGATGCTGATCGTCCTCAACGCAGTGGGCCTGCCACCCGACGCCATCGGGTCCATTCTGGCAATTGACTGGCTCTTGGATCGCTTTCGGACTGCTACCAACACCTTCGGAGATGCCTGTGGCGCAGCAATCGTCGACAAGTCGTTTGAAGAGGGTTGACGCTGCCACGACGGTCACCATGCAATGAACCGAATGCGCAGATGCCAGCGGCGGTGAACGGAACTCTCCGCTTCACGTCTCCGCGCTCGCGAACGCTCAGAAAAACACTTCTACCCCAGCAAGATTCACGGCAGTGCTTTCTGAAACTCTCCCAAAAAAAGAGAGAATATCCCTTCGCAAAAAAGCGGACACACGGCAGACCAACGCACTGCCGTTGGGGATTACAAACGTCCCCTGCATCCACCTGCACACTGCGCAAAGATCCGTTCTGGCCACGCGTTGCCCTTGTTTACCAGGCGTTAGGTGGCGGAACCTTTCGCGACCCGCACCCAGGAACCTGGCTGCCAGTAGATCGTGCAAGAGGCATCCCTCTACCACAAGTGGGCCGTCACGAGACAAATTCTTTAGCAGCATATGCCCCCAACTGAGTATCCATACTCGTAGTAAGTCGTCAGCTGATCGTGATCTTGAAGGCATTGCCCAAACCAGCGGGTCCCGTGCAGGGTAGCGCTCAACATTTCGCGCCANCAAACTTCCCGCANAGAGAGCTAATTTGCTATCAGGAGTTCCTGAACAGCGATTAAGNTCTCTACAGTGCCCCTTTCGCCANACNTNACTTCCTCTTCCTTCGAGCAAGGCAAATGTTTAAAAATAAGCAAAAANACGTTAAATTATCCGTCGATACGATGCGCGGCCCTAGCATGTGCGGCACAGAATTATGAGTCTACAATCCGTGGACCAGATCCCCACATGTTGCAGGTATCTGCGCCACCAGGACCAAGTCCCAGACGGAGAGGACTTACGGATGAGACGCTGTCTCGGTGTGGCCATGAGTCGGCCGACAACATTCCTTTTGAGGAGTCTGTGATGAGTTTTGAAGAGCCCAATGCGTATAACTCTCCGTTGAGCCCTCCGTCGAAGCCTGCAGCGAATCCTCAGGCCCCTCCCAGCGGCGCGGTAACGGCTGTGATGATTTTGAATTATGTGTTCGGTGGCCTGAACCTGATTTGTGGTGGCCTGGTGACTGTTGGTGGGGGCCTGCTGGCCACCCTCATCGGTAGTGCCGCCCAGCAAGATCCTAACGTCAATGCGGAAGAAGCCGCAGTGGTCGGCGGGATCGTAGGTGGCGTGGCAGTCGCAATTGGAGTAGTGATTATTATCTTCGCGTTACCCTTGCTGATTGCTGGCTACGGGGTGGGAAAACGAGCGCAATGGGGCAGGACTCTCACGATCGTGCTCGGATTCATCAGTGCTGCCTTGGCGGTCCTTAGTGTGCTTACCAGTAACCCCTGTGGAGCGATCTTCGACTTGGCTTACGCGATTACGGTCCTGGTGATCTTGTTCAACGCTCGCTACGCCGCCGAATTCTCCTAACCAACTGTTAACGAACTCTGCGTGATTCGGAAACCGCGCGTACAAACGGCCGGCGGACGCGGACCTTCGGCTACTTTGCTCAGGTGGGCCACACCCTACCAGGGCAAGCAGCAGCTACTCGCCAGGCAGGTCTTGTTAACAGGGCCCCAGCAACAAATCAGGTTCTCCGCAACTCGCCCTGCGCTGGACAGTATCCCCAGATTGCGGCACCCGGCGATCCAAGCGGCGCACGTCGCACCACCCCCAGCTCGACAATTGGCAGAAAAACAAAGTTGCCATGCTACAACAGCCATCCGCAGCAATCTCGAGTTTTCCATCAGCAAGTCGCGAGTGCCAAAGAATATCATGCGGCCGCTGGCCCAGGCCGAACAGACTACCACTGGATCGTGAGCACAACCTGCCACCGAACCAACCGTTCGTGGCTCGGCACGCGATCAACCGCGGATCGTTCCCTCTCAACGGCGGACGTTTTCCACAGGCCCAATAAGAAATGCTAAGAGATTCAAGATTTCTTCTTTCGTTAACGTATTGAGCAAGCCACGCGGCATCAACGATCTCTCAGAAGGGTAGGTCTCCTCAATCTCTTGTTCAGGAATCCTCGTCCGCGCAAAAGGTTGCAGTGGATCGGTGCGCACGGTCAGTTCACCGCCGGCGTAATCCACGATTTGCCCCGTTAATTGGCGACCGTCTTTCAGGACGAAAAGGGTCGTCCGGAACTGGTCCGAGATGATTTTATCCGGATTGACAATGGCCTCCAAAATCTCGCGTCGGTTGTAGCGTCCGGCGAGCCCGTTGAGGCTGGGGCCAAGCACTCCACCGGTCCCGGCGACCCGATGACAAGTGTGACAGCGTGCTTTGCGAAACGCTGCCTGGCCGGCCTGACGATGGCGAACATCGAGACGGACGCCGGCCAGGGCAGGGGCAAGGTCTGCGAAGGTCCACTCTTTAACAAGGGATGGGGGGGGGAGCTTTGCGCTGAACGAATCGGCCGCCAGCGTATCGGCTAAGAGCGACTGTAATAATTCCTTCACATCCGGATAGGGTTGCGCGGCCGTAATGAGAATCTCTTCTAGAGCCAGGCTTTCGCGGAGGCGGTTTCTTTGCTCGACCGGCCAGTTTTTTTTCGGAAGACGTCCGAGTTGCCTGAGAAAGTGGATTTGCTGCATGGCACTCGAGGTTCTCTCTAAACAGGTCAGGGTGCGATCAACAAGGTTCGCCGCCCCAAGATCCGTCAGGATTTTAGATAACGCTCGATCCAGGCTACCACCATAGGAGGGATACGACGAATCGATCTGAGCAAGAATCGCTGCCTTTGATTCGGCGGCAACGAGCCCACCGCGGCCCAGCAGTAGTTCGTAACAGCGCAGGAGCTGTAGCTGTTGTGTCGAGGATAGTGTGTCCCACTTAAGTTCGCTCAGCACCTCCGAGCCGGGAAAGTCAACCGGAACGTCACTGCGGGCATGCTGCCGGGCTACCGCCACCATCGCCTCAAGTTTGGCCTGCACGTCACGTTCTTTGACGGCCCGTGGCACCCACGAGTCCACTGGCTGATGCTCGATCGCGGTGCGCGCCGCGAACCGCACATGACGATCTTCATGGCGGAGATATTGCCAGGCCTCGGTGACGGCCTGCGGATGCTGCCGACCATGGAACCGCTCCAACGTGCGGCGGAGTTTTTGTTCCTTCGATACCAAATCCCTGGGCTGCTTCTCCTCCACTGGGAGCGGATCCTGCCAAGTGACGCGAAAAACGGCCGAGCGGGCACCCCGTCCCCCCGTCGTGAAATAAAGCGCTCCGTCCGGCCCCACTTGAATGTCAGTAGCCGGCAAGGGACGCCCCGACAGAAAGAACTCGGACTTGCCACGATACGAGGCGCCTTGAGGCGTCAAATGCACGGCGTAGATGCGGCCATAGCTCCAGTCACACAGATAAAGGGCTTGTTGATATTTGGCGGGAAATTTTGCACCAGTTCCAAACACAACACCGGTCGGGGATCCGGGGCCGACCTCCAGGACAGGTGGTAAATTGTCCGGAGCAAAGGGCGGCAAATTGTCCGAGCTCTGCCGCCAACCAAAATCCGCGCCGCTTGTGACGTGATACAGGTTCGCCGGACGGTACCATGGCAGCCCCATGAAACCTTCGTTATCCGAGTCAAAAGTAAACAGTTCTCCGGCAGGACTGCGGGCAATATCGTAAGCATTCCTGAGGCCGATAGCGACCAGCTCACGTTGCTTGCCGTCGGGACTGAACCGCATCACCCAGCCCTGTGCCCCAGGAGGTGAATGATCGCGCGCGCCGCGCAGCCCCGCAACAAGATCTCTCGTAATCTCGGGCGGCAACCGCGTCCCATTGCCGGCCACCAGATAAATCCATTTTTTCTCGGGCCCTAACACCATTCCGTGCGGCCCATGCTCTCCGCCGCCCGCGAGCGGAAATAATTCTTCCACCTCGTCAAAACTGCCATCCCCACGAGGGTCTTTTATACGAAAGACACCCGAGTGCGGCAGCGGACCCCCGACAACAGCATAAAGGCTGTCGAAAGCGTGTAGCAGGCCGTGCGCGCTGCCAACATCGGCCGCCAGGCGCTGAGCGATAACTTCCTTACTTTGCCCCAGTTGCAAGCGATAGATCGGCCCCTTTTCATCGGAGGCAAACATGTTCCCGCCTGCATCAAAAGCCATACTGATCCAAGACCCTTGATTTGCAGGAACCTTATAAATCTGCTCGACCTGAAAACCAGGTAAGGCCTTAATCCCTTCGGCAGCTGGCAAGGACAAGGCCACTAAACAAAACAATCCTGTCATGGCTCACTCGTTGCGGTTTAGAGAGACGTTGCATCGCGTGCAAAGACGCGCCCACCTAGATATACCAAAGAGCTTGTGATTTGGCATCCTGAGCCCCCTGTTTTATCGTGTCCATCTCGGCGGCGAACAGACCGGCATCCAGTGCATGGTATCTCTGCTCGCAAAACGCAGGTCCTGCCTGCCGCCAGGAAAACTGAACCGATCCGATAAAACCCCACTTCCTACCAACATGACTCGCAGGCACAACACAACTTTATGGGACCCCATCTTTGTTAGGACTCCACGAGCAACAAGGGTCGGAAAGTCTTACCCGCGCTAACCGCTGGAGTCCGCTGGCTGATGCGATTCGTCAGCTACGCAACCTTTTTGTCCAGACCCTGACTCTTTTTTTCCAGACCCCGACTTTACGGTTCGGCACAATCGACAAAACTCCTGAGCAGGTCCGCTCCGTAAAGATCGTCATGCACCTCAGACATCCTGGGCAAGCTTACCTCTGGCAAGATCGCCGTACAATTCCGGGCGGCGATAGCGGCGGAAGTCCTGAATCTCATCCTGCAATTTCTGTTGACGTGCGGTGGCGGGCAAATCGACAACCAGTAAATCTTCCCGCGCCGCCTCTACCTGGGCAATGACTTCCCCCCAAGGGTTGATCACCATGGATCCGCCAGGAAACTCGGTAACGCCGCAATGCGTATCTTCCGGTGTGCTCTGCAGGCCCTCGTGACCCTGTGGATACCCGGCCGCCCCCACTTGGTTTACGACACAAAGATAGACGCTATTATTGAACGCCCGAGCCGGCTGGTAACGTAGCCAGCGAGCTCGCTTTGCTTCAGAGCCGGCGGGCGTACATGGACCTGGCGAACCGTATGGGCAAAAAACAACTTCTGCACCGCGCAGTGCCAACACACGCGCCGCTTCGGCAAAATGATTATCGAAGCAAATTTGAATTCCGAAGCCAGTTCCGTGGCATTCCCAAACCGGCAAGTCTGATCCTGGCGCAAAGAAGGACGCTTCTGGAGCAGAAAGATGCGTTTTGCGATACGCGCCGAGGAGCTTACCCGAGCTGGCAACCATCTGTGTGTTAAACACCCTGTTGTCACCCGCTTCAATCAGTCCAGCCAGCACCAGAAGGTTGCTGCGAGCGCTAAGTTCCACGATGGCTTGAGACAGTGGTCCGTCCAATGCCTGGGCGTGTTCCTTCATGGCCACATCCTCGCAACTGGGATAACCAGTCAGTGAACATTCCGGAAAACAGATGGCGTTTGCGCCTTGCTGCGCCGCTTGCTCCGCAAGCACGCGGTGCTTGTCGAAATTCGCGGTCAACTCCCCCACAGGGCAGTTCATTTGAGCTATAAGGCAACTCTCAAATCTTTCATGCCCCCTAGTGTGATGGCCCACGACTCAAAAGGCAATCCAAGAAACAACGAACCTCTTCAAGACAAACCCACCAGCCGCCTCCAGAGCAGCCGCACCACGCATAACCCGTTCTTATGTGAGTCTGGAGGTGACACACAAAACGGCCGCCAGGACAACAATCTGCGCAGTCGGATCTTGTCGCGGAACACGGGACAACTGCGTTGGACTTGTATCAACGCGCGGGATTCGCAAATTTCGTCTTGAACGTTGCAGACTGCATCTTCTCGGTTAAGGCTTCGTAGTAATACTTGCGAGCCAACGCGTCTAGTCCATACCACAGTTTCGTAAATTCTGCTTCGCTGATTTTACCTCGACTGTAGTTCGACAGCAGATTTTGCGTACAGAATTTGAACGCCCTTAATTCCTCTTTCGGGTCAGCCAGATTGAGAATATTTTTTCGAATCGACTCGCGCATCAGGGCCGGCGTGGGATCGCGACGGTCAATCCAACCTTGCCATGGATATTCCGCCAAAATGCGTCTCGTGTTTTGAATCGTGGCAAATAAGCCCCAGACACCAACGGCGTCCTCATGAGTCTGCGGCAGGACGGAAAGAGCCGCGTCTTCCACAAGGACCAATTGATAACTACGGTCACAGGCACCGTAGCCCGTGACCAAGGCGCAAGCCGATGTGTCCGTTCCGCCCACGAAAAGCGTTGTAACCCCCTTGGCTTGTAGATATGCGTGCAGATCGGTACCGGCAAACGCCCCTGTCCTGGGCTTATTCAACACTTTTTCACTTGGCAACGGGGCCGGCAAATCCCGGTAAGGTGGTTCCGAGCCGAGGCAAATGTAGACGACAGGCAATTGCTTCTCGCGAAAAAAGTGACCAGCGTGTTGAGATTAGGAAGGACAGTACCGTGCATCCGCCGCCGATGAAATTCACGATCCTCAGCCGACATCTCGATATTCTTTGTGGCCACATCGGTCATTGTCATAGCTTGGATGTCGACGATCAGGAGGGCACATCGCTCCGGATTCATTTCCAGGACCATTGTCGGACGCACGCCCGTACGAACGTGCGTTAACCACGTAGATGTTTCGTCGGCAAATGAGTAGCCACCTGCGATTAGACTTAAGGCCACCACGAAAAAGTACATGCGCATTGATTCAAACTACCTTGGTGATACTGAGGGCAGTAAAAATTCAATTAGCGCACATCGATCGCTCGACTTCAAGATGTGCCATGATTCAAGATCTTATGGAATCCCCGTCAGAGCTTCGAGAATTTTTGCAAACACCACTTGGCACTACGTGCCGTTCAATTTGCCTAGGATTTCGTTAACACTACCAAGCTCCTTTTCCAAAGCCAACCGCCTGACGAAACCGTTGTCCAGACGTGTCGCACGCCATTTCGTGGGCGTGGCCCACAACACATCGCCTCCAGCCGAGCTTTTGCCGGCCTTCTTTTGACGGCCAAAGGGCTTGGGGTGGTTACATGCTGGAGATGATGCGATAATTGAAAGCAGCCTGAAAGTACGAAAAACACAAGTTGGAACGTGCTCTTGTTAACTATCGGTGATACAACGTCCGGGATGGGTCGTCGCGATTTTCTTCGCGTGGGAAGTTTAGGACTGGGAGGACTCACACTCCCTCATTTCTTGGGTACGAACTCAGCCCTGGCCAACTTCACACAGCTCGTAAAAGACCGGTCGGTCATCTTCCTGTTCATGCACGGCGGTCCGAGTCAGACAGAAACGTTCGATCCCAAAATGACCGCACCCGCCGGTGTACGTAGCGCGACGGGTGAACTACAGACGGCCATCCCCGGCATCACGTTCGGCGGGACCTTTCCAAAGCTGGCAGCTCTCGCAGACAAAGTCAACGTCGTGCGTTCATTTCTCACCGGGGATCCCAATCATGACGTCAAGCCACTCGTCCATCGGCACACGTTTGGAGCCCACCTAGGGTCGCTTTATGCACGGGTAGCCGGAGCAACAAACCCACAAACGGGTTTACCCAACAACACCCTGCTCTTTCCCCAGGTCATCGATACAACCACCCAGTCAAATACGGACGGTTGTTTCAACAATAATTTTGAGATGTACAGCTACACGGGATTGCTCGGTAAGGGTTATCGTCCCTTCCTACCAGGGACCGGTACCCAACTCCAAGATGACATGAAGCTGCATCTCTCCATGGATCGGCTGAGCGACCGCCGGACACTGCTGTCACAACTTGACCAGCTGAAGGCCGCTACCGAGAGCGGCTTACCCACCAATCTGAGCGACAATCAACAAACCGCATTCAACGCCATTCTCAACGGCGTGGGCCAGGCGTTTGACCTGTCACGGGAGGAGAACGGGACAATAGAACGCTACGATACGGCGCCACTGGTGCGTCCGCAGGCCATTCGCACGAATCGCAAGAACCATCTAAACTTCGCCGACAATGCCAAAACCCTCGGAAAGCTCCTATTGCTCGCCAGGCGTTTGTGTGAGCATGGCTGCGGGTTTGTCACCGTCACGACTAAATTCGTCTGGGACATGCATGCGGACGAATACAATTGCAGCATGACCGAGGGCATGAATTATATGGCACCGCCCTTTGACCATGCCGTCTCCACATTCATTCAGGATGTAGAATCCCGTGGACTCAGCGACAAAATCTTGCTCGTCTGTTGTGGGGAAATGGGACGGACTCCAAAGTTGAATGATCGCGGGGGGCGAGACCATTGGGGAAACATTGCCCCACTCTTAATGTACGGAGCTGGGTTGAAAGCTGGTCAAGTCATCGGCCAATCCACGCCTGATGGCGGAGAACCGCAAACCGAACCGCAAGACATTCGAAATCTGGTCGCCACCATCATGCACACACTGCTTGACATCGGAGAGCTGCGAGTCACTCAGGGGTTACCCAGCGACATCACACGCACCATGACCAGCTGGCAACCGATTCCCGGACTGCTCGCCTGACAGACTTGATGCAACTGCGTCGGTTTCCTGTTGACGTGGCTCGATAACCGCAAATTAACCGCTTATCCTGCTCGGTCCAAACTGCCGTAGTGAGAGGCGACTTGGCTGGTTTCGTCACCAACAAATATGGTCCATGGACCGCTACGCTTGACCAACACCCGTTCACCCGACAGGAAAAACTGACCTGCTTATTGACGACAGCAGGAATCCGCAGACCGTTTCAGGACGAACTGGCCTTTATCCTTGCAAGAATGAAAATCAGCAACAAAGTTTGTCTTGCTTGCTTCCGCGCTGTAATAGAATGTGCCCCGACGCCGGCTGATGTCCGAGGATCCGTTCAGCTGCACTTGGTCATCCTTTTCTGTTGCTTTAAGAACCACCGAGTAACGGAAGGGAATGATGATCGCAAATCTCCCCCGAAAATTGACTTGGTAGTCACCGTTTTCGAGCTTGGTAAAGGTTGCTCGTAGCGGGCCATGGTGACCAGTACGGGAGTCATGCCAACTCCCTGTCCAACTTCCCGACAGATCTGTCGCCTGACTTGTCGAGGGCAGGCAGGTGACGATGGTGGCAAATAGAAATGTAATAGCGGACTTACGAAACATATTTTTCTCCTGCGTCTTTCAAAC
>JAKVBY010000085.1:0-1398 GCA_022446825.1 Pirellulaceae bacterium | reverse complement strand
GATTGAAGCCTACTTTCGGCAGTGCTGTCAGAACGACGCTACGCCAGGTGCCGCTTTGGTCCTCACCACACCCGAGCGGTCTCTGACGACTCTGGTTCATGGGGTCGCCGACATTCCCAGTGCCACGCTTGTCTCGCCGGAAACCTTGTTTGCGATTGGCTCCATTGGCAAGTCCTTCACTGCGGTAACACTCCTGGCGTTGCAAGACGAGCAAAAGTTTGACTTCCAAAAACCCGTTCAGAATTATCTTCCCTGGTGGAACGTGCGTTCCCAACCTGCAATCCGTGGACACCACCTGGTAACCCACACCGCAAACATTCCTGGTTATCGCGGGGACATGAGTTGCTCGCTGTTTGAAACCGCCTGGCTTAATGACGCACCCATTCAATTCAATCCCGGAAAACAGTTCCACTACTCCAGCAACGCCTATTCGATCCTCGGCCATTTAATCGAAGTCTGTGGTGAGAAAGACTACGGGGAAATGGTCCGCGAGAAAATCCTCACACCACTCGCCATGACCAACAGCGAACCGGTACTTGTCAATGCGATGCGGACTCAACTCGCCGCAAGTTATGTACCTCTTTATCACGGCCAGCGGCCGACGCATCCTGAGGACCCCTTGGTGGACGCCGGATTTTACGAATACACCAAAGGGGCTGGTAGTGTCTGCTGCACTGCACCTGACCTTGCCAAGTATCTAAGAATGCTACTGAAACGGGGGGAGGGCGTACTGACTCCCCAAAGCTTTGACACCTTGATTCGCCCTGGCTACCAATATGGACCGGATCATGCTTATGGGTATGGACTCGACGTGCGGACTGCCGAAGGAAAGACCCTCATTCAACACGCCGGCGGTTGCTTCGGATTCCGGTCCAACCTCGTGGGTGAACTGGATTCTGGCTGCGGAGCGGTATTGCTGGCCAATGGCCCTGTGACGATGAACATTGCGAATTTCGCCGTCACGGCCTTGCGTGCTGCCCGCCTTGACCAACCGCTCCCTCCCGTCCCCGCTCCGATCCCGGTTACTTTCGTAGCCACGGACTATCTCGGTGCCTACAAAACTGCCAGCGGCCAGACACTCACAATTCAAGCGAGCGGCGACCACCTCAATCTGACCAGTCAGGAGCAAACTTTTAGCTTGGTTCCCCGTGGCGGTGATCGTTTCTGCTGTCGCCATCCTGAATTCAGCGACTTCCTGCTTTCTTTTCAACGCAAGTCAGGCCAGGTGAACAAAGTAGTTTATGGATCGGATTGTTATTTCCACGAGCACCATGAAAGTCCGCCAGAATCCCCCCTCCCCGAATCGTGGGCTGGCTTGACCGGACATTTTGCTGCCACCACCTTGCCACCAACCTCGTTTCGCATTGTGGCCCGAGAAGGTCAACTCCTGTTTGTCTC
>JAKVBY010000084.1:13203-26258 GCA_022446825.1 Pirellulaceae bacterium | reverse complement strand
GACGAAGTCTGGCCATTGTACCGCTGCGAAATCACCGTACATTTTCAAGGTAGGTAGGACATGCAGAGAAAGTATATTTTTCCGTCTTCGATCTTTTCTCTCAGGCTTGATGTTTTCAAACGAGTGACCCCATGCTTCATTTTAAATCGACCAATCCTTGTCGTACTCTAATTATCACCCTCTGGATTCTTGGAGGAATTGATTTGGTAGCTGCGATTCCGGTTGTCATGCCGCGCACATGGATGGAAATCGGGCACGAATTGGTGGGGCTCGGAACGCTGCCTGAGGGGCCTATTGTAGGATATGCGATCCGTACGGTTTCCTTGATGTACGTACTACGAGGCTGTCTCTTGATATATCTCTCCTTCCAAGTAACGCGTTATTGGAATCTACTGCATTGGTTTGGCGTACTTGCGGTTTTGCATGGTGTTGTTGTGCTGGGCATTGATTTGGTAGAAGATCTGCCGACTTGGTGGCAATGTTTTGAAGGTGTCAGTTTCTCATTGACGGGCGTGGCAATTCTTGTCACGCAACGATTGGTTCGACCCCCAAGGATCAGCGATCGCCGGTAAGTAGTTCTTGAGCGATGCCGTTGAGGTTTTTCCATCGCCGAGCTGCCATCTTGCGTATGATTTCAGACTGCTTTGAAGAGGGGGCTGGGCACGCTGAAGACAAGTTCGGCTGAATGGTTCGCGCGGGCCAGACGTGAAGTGCCATCATGAGGTCGCTTCTGAGGCCGGTGCGATCAGCAAAAAACTGCGAGTGTTGCCGCCTGGAGTGCCAAGAACGCCAGTGTCCCTGATCCGTTCATTGTTCGAATTACTGTTTAGGACTTGGCAAAGCAATAGAGATGGTTGTCGGTCCGAATGAATATCTGGCCATCGGCAAAGACGGGAGTTGCCAGGATGCGTTCACCAAAATCGTGCGAGGAGAGGATCTCCCATTTAGGCCCGGCCTTCAGGATCGTCACGACCCCCCGTTCACTGGCGAGAAAGACTTTGCCATCGCCTGCGACGAGCGAGGCGTAGTAGTTACCACGACCACGAGCACGACCCGTTTTGAGAGCTTGGCCGGTAACCGCATCCAGGCTGGTGACGATACCACCGTCCTTGACCATGTACATGACTCCATCGTAAACCACGGAGCTAGGTACCGTTGGTAAGCTGCGACGATAGACCCAGTCAATGTGGGTTTCAGTTACGTTGCCTTCACCACCAGGTTTAATGGCCAGGGCAATATTTTTGGCGCGTTCAAATACAGTGGCGTGTTTTTCCCATTCTGATTTGTTCAAGCGACCGTCTTGATCGAGATCGATGCGGAAGAATCGTGGTATCACGGGACTTGCCTCGGGTAGTTCCTCTTGCGCGATGTGTCGGTCCCCGTTTTTGTCAAGGCTTTTCAGAGCATCTTCAAAGGGGCCCATCGAAATGCGTTCCGTCTGGTCTCCGCCGGCAGTCTGTGTGGCGATGTAGATGCGGTTAGTCGTAATGCTGGGTGTCGGATCGACGATGCGTGAAAGACTATTCACCCACCAGCGTTTCTTGCCGGTGGCGATGTCGTAGGCGGCCAGTTGGAGTGAGCCAGCGACGATCAGTTGCTTAGTGCTTCCGTTTTGCCATATCGCGGGTGTGGAATAACTGCGAGTGAATTCTTCGCGTGGGGCTCTCCAGGTCGTCTTTCCTGTTTTCTGGTCGATCGCAACTAAAAAGGAATCAGTGTCATGGTCTTCATTTAAAATGACCAGGTTGTCGACAAGTATGGGAGAACTGGACGCACCGAATTCGTCTTGGAACGGCCCTAATCGATGCGTCCATAGTGTTTCTCCATTTCGGTCGTAGCAAAGCAGTCCGTAGCTACCAAAGAAAGAGAAGACTTGGCTGCCATTGCAGGCGGGCGATGACGATGCGGGACTACCGACCGAATGAAACGACTCAAGTTTCTCTACCGGAGCAACTTGTTTCCAGCGGATGGTACCTTGCACGCGGTCGATGGCGACGGTGGCTAATTCATCATGGTCTTCACTCCAGGTGGTAAGGTAAATCGAGTCTCCATGAATGCACGGCGTAGAGATTCCATTTGGCAAGTCGACTTGCCATATCTTGATAGCGTCGTTGTCGAAATTGTCAGGCAATGGATGTGACGACTGTGTCACTCCCCCATCCCGACGGAAGTAGATCGGTTCGGTGGCCTGGGTATAAGAGGTCGTGAATACGGCATTTAGGGCAATGAAGGCAATGCATAGACGCTGCATGGATTGTTCCTCTCTCAAGTCTTGGAGATCACGAGTGACAAGCATAGGTAATTCATGTCAGAATGCAACAAAGTGGCGAGTAAAGTGCCGCAACTTTTGTCGGAAGTGACACGCATCTTGTTCCGTTCCTGGCAGGCATTTATGAACAAAGCGTTTGTGAAAGAAATTGATGACCCGGGTGACCATTGCCCAGTTTGCGGCTCTGTCGGCATGCGCGTCCATCGACTCACCCTGGAATCCCAATTGACAACGAAGGCTGTCGAGAAGTTTTCCGACTCCGCTTATTTCTGTGTCCAGGCAATCTGTGAGGTTGCTTATTTTGATCAATTTGAACAAATGGTCACGGTCGATCAATTGCTGCGACCTGTTTATCCAAAAGATCCGCAGGCCCCTATTTGCCCTTGTTTTGGATTTACTTGCGAAGAAATCGATGCAGATATCGCTGAAAGTGGTGTAGCACGGGTGCGAAAACATGTCGAACGAGCGCAGTCCGATCAAATTTGCTGTGAGATTCGGTCGCCCCATGGCCGCTCCTGCATTCCTGCTGTCCAGAAGTATTATATGCGGGGGCGTGGGTAAAGGTGCGATTTAGTTGTTTTCATGGTGTGGTGAAGTCCGGAAATCCCGGATTTGTTCGTTGAAATAAGACTTGGCTTGAAATCTCTTGTGGCGTTATAATCGGGATGACGATAGTTTGTAGTAAACTGGTAATTGGAAGATGGAAACACGGGCTGTCTGGTTTGCGTTGAAACGTTGGCCGGTGGCAAGCATTTATTCAGAGTGAATACCATGGAATTCTCACGAAACTGTGACGGAATAACGCGGCGTAATTGTTTGCGCCTCGGGTTGGGTTCTATGTTCGGTGGCGGATTGACCAATCTCTTGCGGTTGCAAGGGAATGCAGCAGTTGCCGATAACAACAAAGCGCCAGCCAAAGCATGCATTTTGATTTGGATGGATGGCGGGCCAACTCATTTTGAGACATTTGATCCGAAGCCAGGGGCACCGGTAGAAATACGCGGTGACTTTGATGCCATTTCGACAAAGGTTTCAGGAGTTCACTTTTCGCAGCACATGACACAACTGGCTGCCTCGAGTGACAAGTTTGCGATGATTCGGTCGATTCGTCACAACCAAGGGAACCATGGGGCAGGAAATCATTACATGATGACCGGTGCGCCTCCGCGCATTCCAGTGAGTTGCGGGGCGTTCGTTAGTTTTCATCCGAGCCTTGGCAGTGTGGTGGCAAAGGAGCTTGCGACTGGCAGCGCCCTACCGGGTTATTTTTCAATGCCACAAATGTCACGATCGGGAGGGCCGAATTTTTTGGGATCGCGTTACGCTCCTTTTGTCGTTGCAGATGATCCCAATCAAGCTAATTTTCGAGTTCGGGATGTGGCAATTCCTGCGGAGTTGCTGGGAGGTCGATTTGGGCGTCGTTCGGACTTGCGGTCTGCAGTTGATCGTCTCAAACGGATCAATGATGAGGCTGCTGGAGATCCGGCAGTTGCGACGGACGAGTACTATCGTCAGGGTTATAGTCTCGTAAACTCGAAAGAAGCACAGGAAGCATTTGATATCGGCCAAGAAACCGACGAGATGCGTGACGCTTATGGGCGGAATCAGTTCGGCCAGCAATGCTTGTTAGCGCGTCGTTTGGTGGAAGGCGGAGTTCCGTTTGTCACAGTTTACGATGGTGGTTGGGATAGTCACTCAAATCTGTTTCCCTCACTCTCGAAACGGTTGCCGTATTGGGACAATACAGTGGCTATGTTGATTCGTGATCTGGAAGAGCGAGGTATGCTTGATTCCACATTGGTAATTGCCTTGGGCGAGTTTGGGCGTACGCCCAAAATATCGACGCTACCAAGCGCAAGCAAACCAGGACGTGATCACTGGGCGAATGCCATGTCGGTCCTGATGGCGGGGGGCAAAACGCCCGGAGGAACCGTAATTGGGTCGACCGATCGGACCGGTGCTTCGGCCGTTGAACGCGTGCTGTCGCCCGAGAATTTTGTGTCAACNGTCTACACGAAACTGGGAATCGACCCAGCCAAAATTTTGTATACGCCACAAGGACGTCCAACCCATCTCGTCAGTGATCCGACGCCTATCCGTGAGTTGTGTTAAGGCGTTTCTCGATCTGGTTAGTGCTGGTTGGCCTGCAGAAGGTCTGTTGCTAGAGGCAAATGCCTCGCTTGCGCGTCAAGAAATATCTTTCGAGCTCTGATATGCGGTGTTTGTAGGTGCGCGGTCTGCATGTCTGCGTTGGACGAAGATGTTTTGCAGCAAGGTATTTTCATTGCAGCGGGTTCTTGGTGACAGCCGGTGGGGTGGAGTACCGCCACGCGGAGGTTGGGTAAAGAGTTTCTAGGATTACTTGCGAACACGGCACGCTCCGTGCTTTGTTTGTGCTTCGAGTCTTCCTGCATCGCCAGGCGAGCAAGTGATGGTTGCAACCCGTGTTTGACCGTTGCTAGATGAAATGCCCAGCGACGTTAGAGTATCGGGTGTGGCCAAGGGGCAGCCTGTGGCGCCGTAGGCNGAGAGACCGTGGTNTGCTGGGNAAGGCTTAGCAACTCTCTTNTGGTGATCGGGATGCGGTGGGCAGGAAACAACTCATAAGGTTGCGTCGAGACGGCAGGTAGATGGGCCGTGATCACCGTGTGAAACCGGCCAAGGAGAAAAGTAGCGTAGCATCTAGAGGTTCATGGGCGACTGCTGTCCAGTGTTTTCTGTCCGTGCCAATGATTGTGAATACGCGTCCTTAGCGGTGACACCATACTATGGTGAGTTGCGTAGTAATTTTCACTTCCAGGACCCGTGAATCATCTACTAGCCTGTCGTGAAGCGGCGCAGTAGGAGGTTTGGGCGAGGCAGACATTCCGGGGTCGGTTCGAGTCTCGATGTCCGAGATTACAGGCAAAACAGAGATTGCATTATGAAGAAGGAAATTGCTCTGCAGAAGTAAATCGCTGGGGATCTGCGTTCTTTAGAAAGCCTAGTGCATCTTCGTCGCATCATTCATTTCGTTAGAATGACTCGGGTACTGTCCTGTTTGATTTGGAACGACGCGCGACGGGAAAACAAACGAGAGTTAGTTGTGTCGACTATCCGGATCGTTCTTTTCTGAATTACTTGTTCTGCGGTTGCTGTTTGTTAGTTGACGGAATCCTAAGAACAAAATGGCTAGGCTTAGTAGGAGCAATAGGCCAATTTGGTGTAAGAGCGTCCCAGCGTTTGAGTTTCCCTGAGTCTGGACGAGTTGCATATTCCCAATCGCGATGAGGAGAATGCCGCTGAATAGGATAGTCAGGACGAGCTTTTTGTATCCTTTTTTGAACATGGTCATGCGGTCACTATATCGCTCGAAGAGTTCGCTTCAAGGGGCTGGTTTTGGGACTCGCGGGAAGTGGAAAAGATGAAATGGGATAAGGCAGAAACATGTGAGGGACGTGCTTTTGAGCAATGCTGGCAACTGCCTTGTCAATAAATCCGGACCATCAACGGGGATGATGGAGAAGTAAGCAAAGTTTATTGGTGTCGGTAACGGTCCCGGAGTTTATTCCTCCGGAATCTCTTCAGAAGCCAGTAGGGGAACTGTGCAATTAATAAACAGCCAGGAGATCGCGCAAAACACATAGGTCACCGCTGCCGATAAAAAGACGGCGCGCCAGCCGTAATGTAAGGCAAGGAATCCATAGAGAATGGGAGCCAGGATGGCTCCGACGCCGGCGACCGTGTTGTTAAAGGCAAAGACGGACGCAGTCGCTTTGCCACCGATGTCGGTGACGACTCCCCAAGAAGTTGTCAGGCTCCAGTCGCCGAAAAGCTTGACAAAGAACAAAAAGATGCAGAATGCATACGGTTGCTGATACCAGAACATGGCAACAAAAAGTAGTGCGGCGGCCATTCCTTTTCCAATCATGGCAACGGCTGTTCGTGACCAACGGCGGTTGTTCGTCAACGCAATGCATCGATCGTTGAGTACTCCTCCAATCAGTCCCGCCAAGGCACCTCCCAGAAGAGGTAAGGACCAATAGATACCCATTTCCTTGAACTTTAAGTTATGTACTTCGAAGAGAAATAAGGGGATCCAAGCGGAATAGATGTTATCAGCGATCGTGCTCAGGATGGATTGGACATTTAAAGCAAAGAAGTTGATGAGAGACCTTGGCGACATGCGACGGAGCATTTCGCGGGTCGTCATGGTGGGGCCCTGTAACGAAGCAGATTCTTCTAGTGCACTGCCGTCGCCCTCGATTAATGCGACTTCTGCCTGATTAACGAGCGGATGTGTTTGAGGCGTGTTGCGAAAGAAAAGCCAAGTTAGTGCTGCCAGCAGAACCCCGAATCCCGCAAAGATGAAAGTCGCGGTGCGCCAGTCCAATTCCAGTACGCCAAGCAGTAAATACCCGAAAAGAAGCGATGTACTGAGGCCACCTAGGCGGCCCGCAGTTACACCGACGGCACCTTGCAGGGTGGTCCGAATATTTTTAGGAAACCAAAACGGTGCGATGCGGTTTAAGTTGGCAAAGATAGCGGACTGACCTGTTCCGAAAAAACCGCGTGCAAACCATAGCTGCGATGGAGAGGGAGCCCAGGCGTGGAGCGCCAATCCGATCGCCCCCAAGAGGGTTAAGAGAGTCAGGATTAAACGCACTCCCAGTACATCCGCAGCGATTCCCAGAGGGAATTGAAAACCGGAGTAGGTTAGTGAAAAGACACTGTCCATAAGCCCGAGTTCATCGGACTCGAGACCCCATTCCTCGGCTAACTTTGGTTTGATCAAACCAAAGACATAGCGGTGCAAATAGAGTGTCCACGAAGATAAGAATGCCAACGCAAATACGACCCACCGGATTTTGGTGGGTGCTGCCATGAGAGGTTTTTGAGGAAAGTCCATCCGAGTCCTCGCCGAGTTGTTTCAATGACGATTTTAAAAACGATTGACAAGGGCCATTTCGTCGGAGCAGTCGTCGTGGTCATGGAGTGTTGTTTGTAACACGGATAACGGAAAATTATCGTTTGCTGACTTATCGTAATAATTGACGTATTCGGTCACACACAATCTCGATCTCTTCAAGAGTCATTTCAATTGCGTCGAGGTGCAGATAGCCCTCGTCTGCACGGTGAGAGCGGGTAATGATGCTTGGGTCTCCGGCTTTTAAGGCTGCGGTTAAGGTATGTGCGGAATAGCCGGTGATTTGGGGGTCGGGCGTGAGCCGCGCGCGGGAAAATGGACAGCCGTTGGGGTCTGGGTCCACCGTGAGTGACAGGCCGTGGATGTCATCAAGCCGTTTAAGAATGAGATGAGCCTTTTTGTCTTGCTCGGCAGTCCAGGTCTGAAGATCTTGCTTTTCACGGTATTCGAGTGCGGCAATGGCTCCCAGAATCGCTTCCTTGCCCGCTTTCATGGCTCGGCCGATGCCACGATTTTGGAGGTAAAGGGCGTCGACGAGAGCTTGGCGACCTGCCACGATGCCACCGGTTGTTGAGCAAAGGTACTTGTGAGCACTCATCAGAACTAAGTCGGCTTGGGTGCCAATCAGTTCCCGTGCCCGTTGGTCCTGTGCTGCCCCGTCAACAATGACGGGGACGTTAAACTCTTTTGCTAGTGCCACTACATTTTGGAGAGCAACCCAACCGTAGCGGACAGTGTGGTGCGATTCGACATGAACGATCGCAGCAACTTCCCCTTTCTGCAGTTCGTGTCGCAATTCCACTTCTGTACAGCGGTTAACGACTCCTACCTCAACAGGTTCAGCACCTGCTAAGCGAATGCTTTGAGTGATGTCACAGCCGAAATTTACGCAGTGGCCTTTTTGAATTAACACACGTGCAGGCATTCCGGTAACGTCGGGAAGTTGCAGAACCTTGCCTAGATCGTTGCCTGTCATACTGGCAGCGACCCCTAAGGTAATTCCTGCAGCAGTACAGGCGGTGATGCAACCGTATTCTGCGCCGGTGAGTCGTGCAATGGTCTCCCCTGCCCTGGCCTGCAATTCGTCGAGTAAAAAGAAGTGATCCAATGAGGCCCGTGCCGTTGCCGCGATCTCCGGGAGTACAATGGCACCGGATAAATGAGTCATTTTTCCACAAGCGTTGATTATCCGCGTCAGTCTATACTGTTCGTGCAAATTCATAGTCTTTGTTGCCAGAGGGTTTGTCTTAAGCGGTCCGGTTGCATCGCAGCGTTGTTCGGCGTCCAATAACGGCGCCTCGCGAACTGCATGGTAGCGGTCTGGGGTGAACCGGTCGACTCAAGCGAAAGGAAATGTGCTGATGAAATATGACATCTTAATTCGCGGTGGCGAAGTGATCGACCCATCCCAATCCCTCCGTGCCACGCGCGATGTGGCGATTTGCGGCACGCAAATTGTTGCGGTCGACCAAAATTTGGATGAGAGCCAAGCCGACACCGTCGTGGACGCACGTGGGCAAATTGTTGTCCCCGGGTTGATTGATTTACACGCCCATGTCTACACACACTCTCCTTTTGGATTGGATGCGGACCCCCTGTGCCCGGCGGGTGGGGTCACGACGATCTTGGATGCAGGAAGCGCTGGTTCCTACAATTTTGGTGCTTTTCGACGCGAAACTATTGACCGAGCGGAAACACAGATTTTTGGTCTCGTGAACTTGTCTTGTATTGGTCTCATCGCTGCGAATTTCGGTGAATTGTTGGATCGACGCTATGCGGATCCGGACGGAGTTGTGCGGGTTATTGAGGAGCACTCGGATGTGGCCGTCGGTGTGAAGATTCGCGCGGGGAAACATATCATTGGTGAAGGTGAGACGGGGTGGGCAAATTTTCATGACGCTGTGCGTGCAGCTCGAGAATCCAATACATGGTTGATGGTCCACATCGGTGAGTCTCCAATGTCGATCCCAGAAATGCTCGCTCATCTCGAACCAGGCGATTGCATCACCCATTGTTTCAAAGGCGGGAGCACGCGCGTACTCGATGATGCGGACCGCGTTTACCAGGAAGTCGTCGAGGCGAGTAATCGCGGTGTTATTTTTGATGTAGGACACGGTTTTGGCAGTATGAAATGGGAAGTTGTGGAAGCAGCCATCGAGCAAGGATTTGAACCAACGACCATTAGCACTGATCTTCATACAATGAATATCCATGGTCCGGTTTACGACATGCCCACGACGATGAGTAAGTTTTTGATGCTGGGTGTGACTTTGGAGCGGGTCATTGAGATGTCAACTACGCGGCCTGCCAAAATACTGAATCAAGAGGGTGAGCTAGGTACGCTGCGCGTTGGTAGTGTGGCTGATGTCGCCGTTTTGGAGCGTCAGGAAGGAAAGTTTGTTTTTACCGATAGTTACGAAGAAACACGCATTGGCGATGAACTTTTGATCGCGTCGACAACCGTCCGACGTGGCAGGATTGTTCCCGGCGGCGGAGGTTTAAGAATGCGACATTGGGCGGACGCGGAATGAATGTGCCGTTGGATGGGATCACAATCGCAGGGATTATTTTTGTGGCGACGATAGTGCGGGCTTCATTAGGTTTTGGTGAAGCTCTGGTAGGAATGTCGTTACTCGCGTCCTTTTTGCCGATCAAAGTCGCAGCACCTTTAATTGCTTTGGCTGGCACCCTCACCGCCTCTGTAATTTTAGTGCGTGAGTGGAGGGAGGTCAGTGTCACGGCTGCTTCCCTGCTGGGACTGTCGGGATTTGCGGGTGTTCCGATCGGCGTGTGGGCTCTGGGATGGTTGGACGATCAGCTGGTGAAGTGTTTTTTGGGGGCCCTTGTTCTGTCGTTTGCTGGCTGGTCGCTCTCTCAGCGTTTTCGGTTGGAATTGAAGACGGATCGATGGGCGCTCGGCGTCGGCTTTGTCGCGGGGGTTCTTACAGGGGCTTATAACACGGGGGGCCCTCCGGTAGTCATTTTTGGGACACTCCGGCAATGGTCGCCTGCCAAGTTTCGGGCGACGTTGCAATCGTGGGCATTTTTGGGCGGCACTTGGGCAATCGTCTGCCATGCCTGGGAGAATCATTTGACATCGCGTGTATGTTCTCTGTTCTTCTGGTCGATCCCAGGAATTATGGTCGCCTGTTGGATCGGGCGACGTTTAACCAGCACTTTGCCTCAAGAACGATTTCGTAAACTGGTTCATTGGGGTTTGGGGGCACTTGGATGTTATCTTTTGATGGATGCGGCGCGGTCGACCTGAAATAAGTCGTTGCGTGATGAGCAAGAACTTGAGCCGGAGACAGATGGAAAGATGAAACCTAAAATACTGATCGCTGACTTGAAGCAAGAAACGGCGACGTTTAATCCCCTCCCTACGAAATATGAAGATTTCCGGATCTTGCGGGGGACGTCCATCTTGGAAGCTTTTCGGGGGACAGCTACGGAGATTGCTGGGGCGTTGGCCGTATTGGAGACGGGAGGAGACTTTGAACTTGTTCCTACCGTTGCGGCCGATGCGGTTTCCGGAGGCGCGATTAAATCCGCAGATCTCGATCGGTTACTGGACGAAATCACGGCCAGTGTCCGTACGGCGGGGCCAGTGACGGCGGCCTATTTGTGCTTTCATGGCGCCATGGCTGGGGAAGACGAAGGTGATCCAGAAGGACGGCTACTAGAAGATCTGCGGGCGATTCTGGGAGACATCCCTTTGGTGGTATCAATCGATTTACACGCAGTCATTACGGACCGATTGATTACGGGTGCGGATGTCTTGGTGCCCTATCATACCTATCCCCATACCGATCATTTTGAAACGGGGCGTCGAGCTGCCAAGGTCTTGTTGCAATTAATGAATCAAGAGATTCGGCCGACTACGGCGCGGGTGAAGCTGCCGATGCTGGTGCGTGGTGACGAATTATTGACGTCCACGGGATTGTTCGGTGAAGCGATTCAACGTTGTCAGAGGATTGAGGAGACCGCTGAGGGGGTTGCTGCCGGAGTCATTATTGGAAACGCTTTTACCGATGTGCCGGAATTGCAATCAAACGTACTGGTGACAACCGACAACAACCTGCAGCAGGCTGAGGAACAGGCTACGGAAATTGCACGTTTCATGTGGGAGCATCGCACGCGATTTCAAGCGACGTTACTTTCTCTCTCGGAATCGCTGCGTATCGCTACGGAAACGGACGGGTTGACTGTCTTTTCTGATGCTGCGGATGCCACGGCAAGTGGTGCCTCCGGTGATAGCAATGCCATTTTAGAAGGTGTCCTCGATACCGAGTTTGTCGGCACGGTCTTACTGTCAATGGTCGATGCGCCTGCTGTAGGAGTGGCGTTTCATGCAGGAATCGGCGCAACGATTAAAATTACCTTAGGTGGCACTCGTGATCCAGGTCGTTTCTGTCCTTTAGCAATAACTGCGAGGGTGCGCAGCCTGCATGACGGAGAATTTACCTACGAGGATGGAACCGCCGGCAGTGCAGGACGTACAGCTGTCCTGGTGGTTGGCAATGTCCATGTTCTGACAACCGAACGATCGGTTTATGTGGTGGGACGCAGGGTCTTTCAGCAGCATGGATTAGAGCCCACTGATTTCGATGTCGTTGTGGCGAAGTCTCCGAATGGCTTTCGAACCTGGTATGAATCGATTGCGACTCGGATCGTGCCGGTCGATGTACCAGGCTCGACGAGTGCCAATTTGAAATCGTTGCCTTTTAAGAATTGTCCGCGACCCATGTTTCCTTTAGATTCCGAAGTGACACCCCCCTTTACGATGGAGGAAGGCTGATGAAGATTACGGCTGTGGAACCAATCCATTTACGTGTGCCTGTCGTAGACGCGATTCCCGATGGTACGCTGGATGTCCTGGTAGTGCAGATCCACACCGATAGCGGATTGACCGGAATCGGAGAAGTGACCAGTCAGTCCTACGTTTGCAAAGCCTGTTTTGAAGCACCCCGTTCTGCTGCGCGTCGTCATGGACTGACGTCGATTCTTGTGGGTGAAGATCCCAGAGACGTCGAGGGGCTCTGGGAAAAGATGTACTACGAAACAAATCGTTATGGCCGCCGCGGTGCTGCTATTCACGCCATCAGCGGAGCCGACATCGCGCTTTGGGATTTAAAAGGTAAAATTGCCGAGAAACCGGTTTGCGAGCTTCTTGGAGGCGCCGAGCGGACCAGTGTGCGGGCCTATGCGAGCGTTTTGTTTGGTGACACCCCTGAGGATACGGCTGAATTGGCGGGGCAATTTGTCGACTTGGGATTGACCGCAGCAAAATTCGGTTGGGGTCCCTTTGGTCAGGATCCGCAGCTAGATATAGCGCACGTTACGGCTGCCAAAGAAGCTTTAGGGGCAGGTCGCGAATTAATGGTGGATGCTGGCCACGCCTGGGATGTGGAGACGGCGATAGAGCGAACCGAATTACTAGCGCCTCTGAATCTGGGGTGGTTGGAAGAACCGCTTTCACAAGACGACCGTCGCGGCTACCGTCAGTTATGCCAAAATTCACCCGTGCCCATCGCGGCTGGAGAAGGAGACGTGACACGTTGGGATTTTGAAGATTTGATTGACTGTGGTGTCGATGTGGTGCAACCTGATGTAGCCTTTTGTGGTGGACTGACGGTCTGTGGGCAAGTGTCCGATTTGACGCAAAAGTATGGGAGGCGACCGGTGCCTCATTGTTTCAGTACTGGAATCAATCTGGCTGCGTCATTGCATTGGATCGCTACGGTGCCCAATGGAGACCTGGTGGAGTATTGTTTGCGCCCATCTCCATTGATGCGTAAGCTTGTGAAGAACCTGCCGCCCCTGGTGGATGGTCGAGTTCCTGTCCCGGATGGTCCCGGGCTGGGTATTGAACTCGACGAG
>JAKVBY010000084.1:0-13103 GCA_022446825.1 Pirellulaceae bacterium | reverse complement strand
ATGGTGGTATTCAGTGTTCTTTTGTTTGTAATCTCGGATTGGATTGACATTCGTTGGTGAACTGAGTGAGAGTTTCTGTCTGTTGCGCTTCAAATTGCATGACGATATACTAGGGTGGTGAGGTAGAGGATTTCCTTTAGAGAGGCCTGTCTCTGAAGGTCAAGATTAAGGTCCAATACAAGGACACTTGGAATTTATGGCCAAGCAATAAAAAGAGAACCAATGGCAATGAAATATTGTACCAAGTGCCGCAGGAGCCGATTGGTAGATTGTCCTGATGTAGATTGACGTCACAGGAGAAAGACCACCAGCGGATGTGTCTCACCAAAAGAAAATGTGACGTGGTAAACCAGGAGAAGAAAGTTCAATTTTAAAAGGGTGAGAGTGCATGGCGTGTAAAACGCACCTGCAACCCGTCACCGCGAAATGCCCGATCTTTAGAGCCGCTTTGGCTGTAGCCTAGAGCCCAACTCTGTGGGTGTTTTAGGCTTTCGGTGCCTTTGGACGATGTGGACTCAAGTGTTGACCAAACGTCGGTTTCGTGTTGCCGAAAGAGAATCCCACCCGGTCCCATGCCGGCGTGGAATGCGATTTGAAAGTCAAAAATATCTCCGGGCTTCAAACGCGGGCCCTTCCAAACCTGCCAGCCATGCCCTGAGAGTGGCACAATGCGCACGACTAAGCGGTTGCTGTCGCCGTCGATGCCGATCCAGAGAGGCTCGACACCTTCGCTTCGATCAATGCCACAGAGGATCGTCTGGTCTTCCTGGTATGAACTTGTCGGCCCAGCCTGGCCGGAGACCTGGAAAGCTACCATCTCATTTGGCCAGTTGATCGGAGAAAGCAGGTCATTTGCTTGCGGTGGATTAATCTTTTTCCAATGTTTTCCTGTGGGAAGTTCTAATGGCCAACTGAGCTGTTCTCGTATTTCTCCTTGCGTACCGTGGACCTGGTAACGCAGTCCCTGCTGGTCGATAGCAATTTGAACTGCGTGCAAGTATTCTGACGTACCGGGCATGAATCCGTCTGGCCCATAATTCGTACCGGCACCGCCAGACAAAATCTGTAGTAAGCCGTCGTGAACCTGGACATCAAAGGCAATGATGTGACTGGCTAAATAGGCATCGACTTTGTGTTCGACCAGGATGTCCCAGAAAGGCCGTCGCTCCTCTGGTGGGAAACACCAATTCGGCCAAGCTAAATATCCGTTTACGGGAAAAACGGGAAAATGCCCTGAGACAATTTTAAAGGGACAGTCGGCATGTTTGGTGAGAACCTGGCTTAGCCATGCATGATCAATCAACTGTTGCTGATCGGGTTGGTGGGTGGAGATATACAGCAGGTTGTCGCGGCGCACGTAGTATGCCAGTCCGCGTTGGTCTGGAGGGCCATTTTGGGGCAGATCTGGATGCATTTCGCGGAATGTCTGTTCGCTGCCAGCATCGTAGGTGTTGTGGTTGCTCGTTGACTGATAAAGCACCAGGTTGCGATCCTGCAGCCAGCTCATTTCTTCCTCCAGCCAATACCTCCACTGACGCCTTAGTTCTGCATAGTCGTCGGTGTAACCTCCGATGGCATCGCCTGGAAATGCAATAAACTCGGGTGCCGGGCTAATGCGAGATACGACTTGATTGACAGCTTGTAGATTACGAGCATTCTGCGTGCCAGGTGTCCCGCTGCAACAATCACTGTAGAGAACGAAGTGCCGCCCCTTGTCATCGCGGGGCAGCAAGGCCTTAATCGTATCGAGTGCCGGTTGCATGGCGACTGGATTGTTCGGTCGCAAAAGCAACGATGCCAAGCCAGCGGTAATAATTTGAAAAAGACTCCGTCGATTTCCCAAGTTATAACTCACAAAGACCTCCAAATTTACAGACAAACCTTGTCTGTTTACTTCTGACTAAAATAACAGTTCTGTGGGGATGACAAACACGGTTGACTCGTTTCTGTGTGAGCGTCGGCAATGTTCGAATGGGGGTTGAATTGTGTGGCTTAGAGGTCATACCGCTGCCAATGATCACATGAACACCATTAAGTGAGAACCGTTCCGTGCGCTGCAGGAGTGCGCGATGAAGTTGCCGTTATTTTTGGGGTGTTAATACGGCGCTGGGGTACATTACGTGCATTCATTCGAGGGAGCTTTGCGTCACGCTGGCGTTGATAACTTCCAGGCTGATGTCGGTCCCGGAGCGCCCTCGACGACCCACACACTGACTTCCAGACAGGGCTGCGATTCCTCCTTGGAGGCAGCACTGGCACTAAGGTCAGGTGTGTGGCTAGATCAATTCTCGAATCGGTTCGCGATGTTCCAAGAGAAACTGCGGCCTGCCACGTAGATCGGGCAGCGAAGTCTGTGCGACGTTGATGCCGAGGCGATCATAGAGGGTGGCGAAAACCTCTTGATAATGGACTGGACGATCCTTGGCGTATTCCGCACCACGGGTTGTTGAGCCAATGACTTGACCAGTTTTCATTCCTCCTCCAGCCAAAAGACAACCAGACACGGTGGGCCAGTGATCACGGCCACCCCGCGCGTTAATGCGTGGAGTTCGGCCCATCTCACCCCAGCAAACGACTGAGACGTCATCTTGTAAGCCACGTTCGTGGAGGTCCGATACAAGTGCTGTTAAAGCTTGCTCTAATTTCGGGAGGTATTCGCGCAGTTGAGTGAAATTGTTTCTGTCCGCGAGTTGACCCTGTTTGCGGCATGAATGGGTGTCCCAACGGCCAAACGAGACAGACACACAGCGTACACCTGCTTCGACGAGTCGCCGAGCCATTAAAAAATGTTCGTTGAACATGGGGGTCCCGTCATCCACCGGAGTCATGCTGCCTTTGCCGTAGCGATCGCGTACCTGTGGGTCTTCGCGGCTGATATCCAATGCTTCGATCAAGCGGCTGGAAGTAAGAACTTCAACGGCCTGCTTCGTGTAAACGTCCAAGCCGTCAATCACGCCGGATGCGTCGACATCTCGGCGAAATTGATCCACGGAGGAAAGGAGTTGGTTGCGATCTGCCAGGCGGTCTAACGTCACGCCATTAAGCACCATGTCCTTGAGCCCTTCACCGTCGGGTTGGAACGGAGCATGCGCAGGACCGCAGAAACCATAACGACCTTGGTTGCCCCAATTGTTCGGTGTCGGTTGACTCATACTCACAAAAGGAGGAATGGACGGATGTGTCGGGCCTTGCAGTTTGGAGACGGCCGAACCGAGGCTCGGTTGGTCTCGTTGAAGGGAGTCTCGGTATCCGTAACCGCTGTAGCAAAGTTCGGATGCATGTTCACCACTTGCTCCCACGAGTGAGCGGATAATGGTGAACTTGTCCATCATCGAGGCTAATTTAGGAAGGTGTTCGCAGATTTGAATGCCCGATACGGTCGTATCGATGGGGCGAAACTCACCACGGAATTCAGCTGGTGCATCTGGTTTGAGGTCCCAGATGTCTTGATGGGATGGCCCTCCAGGTAGGAAGACCATGATGATCGCCTTGTGCGGTGTCGCTGCCGCAGATTTACCTTGGGCTCGGAGAATATCCGGCAATCCCAGGCCCCCTAGGGCGAGGCTACCGATGCGGAGAAAACTGCGCCGTGAAATTCCGTCGCAAAGTCGCCCTGATCTTCCGGCAATGGTTAGCATCAGTTGATCCTTCTTGACCGATAAATATCTTTTAATTTAATTCGCAGTATAGCCTGACTTACCTGTTTCTGCACGCCCGAAATCGAAGCAAAAGCTTGAGTTTCAGGGGGAAGAGACAAGATTTTTCCGAGGCTCGCGAAATTAATCGCAATCGGATAAAATTTCCTTCGGCAGTCGGGAAAACAGACCATCAACCTAATCGAGATGAGATGGTAGGAAATTAACGGTTAGCCCTGCTAAGTATCAGGTCAATGTTCCACAGGAGAGAATGCATGAAAGGCACGTTTGTAACGGCGATTTTGTTGGCTCTGGCAAGTTCTACGATGGCGGCTGATTGGGATCAATTCCGCGGTCCATTCTTTAACGGTTCCACTGATGAGGCCAACCTGCCGACGGATTTTAGCCCGTCGAAAAATGTGGTTTGGGCGGCCAGTTTGCCGGGTGCCAGTGCAGCCACGCCGATTGTCTCTGGGGATCATGTATTTGTGTCGAGTGCAAGCTCAGAGACGGATGAATTAATTGCCCAGGCTTTTGATCGTGAGACAGGAAAATCTCTTTGGACACACACTGTGGGTACTGGAGTTCGTCGCGACTCGCGGAGCAGCTACGCTTCCCCAACACCGGCTGCGGATGGTGAGAGAGTGATATTCTTTTTCGGCAGTGGTGAACTGATTGCCTACAGCTATGACGGAGAGAAAGTATGGGAGCGGAATATCGTTGAGGATTATGGAGATTTCGCCTTTCAATGGACCTTCAGCACAAGCTTGGTCATTTACGACGGCAAGCTGTTTCTGCAGGTACTGCAGCGAGACACGCCAGTTAGTGGTCGCGGGTTCTCTGACCGAAAGAACGAATCCTATATTTTGGCGATGGATCCCTCGACAGGAGAAACGCTTTGGAAGCAAGTTCGCCCAAGTAAAGCGGTCGCTGAGTCGCGAGAAGGCTTCACGACACCGATGCCTTGTGTGATCGATGGCAAGCCTCAGCTTGTGGTGATTGGCGGAGACGCGATTACGGGGCACGATCTTGGAGATGGGGAAGAGCTCTGGCGCTGGGGTACCTGGAACCCCACACGTATTGGGCACTGGCGACATGTCCCCTCTCCGATTGTAGGTGCCAATATTGCTCTAATTTGTGCTCCTAAGAAAGATCCCGTATATGCGATCAAACTTGGTGGTGAAGGAGAGTTGAGCAATGATGATGTCGCTTGGGTGAGTAGCGAAAATCGCCAATTGACTTCAGATGTTCCCACCCCGGCTTTTTATGACGGTGACTTTTTTGTGTTGAGTGATGTAACGAATTCGCTCTTGCGGATTGATCCAAAAACGGGGCAGGCAAAGTGGACCGCCAAAACTCCTCGGGGACCAAAATTTGAAGCTTCCCCCTTGGTGGCAGACGGGAAAATTTATTGCATTAACTTTTCTGGTGATGTAGTTATCTACGACGCTGAATCGGGGAAAGAGATTAATAGCATTTCCATGGATGAACCAAGCGATGATCCCGTACGTTCATCCGTTATTGCAGCACGCGGGCAATTGTTTGTGAGGACCAATAGCAAACTTTACTGCATTGCGAATTAAGGAGGGGGAATTGAGTCGATTCAAAACGCTCGGTATGACGAGCTTGTGGCTGTTTTGAATCGTCGCGTTCGACTAGCCATAGGCAGTCCAGTGCTCCGGTATGTCGGTGAGCGCCACCCAGCGTCCCTCGATGGCGCTTTTAATGGTCGCCAGGGTGGCAGCCAGGTCTTGGGCGCCGTCATGCCCGTCGTAGCGTAAGCGGGTCTGGTGAAGTATTGAGTGCGCGAAATGAGATAGTGATGTTGTGTGCGCTTGGTCGTAGTAAGAATTGTTCGAGTACCAGGATCGGTCCGGTCCTTCGTTGAGGTCGAAGTCTCGAGCTTTGCCTTGTTTAAAGAGCGTAACGGGAGCGACTTGGTCGTAACCCGGAGCGGCGCCGCCACCTTCGCCAAAGGCCCGTATCGAACCCGAGGTACCGAGGATTTCGGTTCGAAAGCCAATCCACGGTGTGGCATTTGGAGCGTGTTCGGCGTGGAGCCAGCTGCCGTCGATGTCACCCCCTTCGTAAAGCCAGCTGATGCTGGCAATCCCACGTCGGTGTTCCTCAGGTGCATAACCGCGTTGGCGAGGTAAGGCCATCACGCGATCAATGTTTTGGGTACCGAAGAGACGCGCCGTGGCAAAAAGATGCGGGCCGTGGTCGAACGTCCATGGGAAATCTCCGCCACCCGAAAGTTGGGGGTCAAATCTCCAAGGAACATTGTGGCCTTGCCCGTTGAGACGGCGGTTTTCGGCGTCGGTAAAGACCCAGGGGGCTTTTGTCTCTCGCACCTGGACGATCTCTCCGATTTCGCCGGCTTGAATGAGCTGATGTGCCAATTGGTGAGGACCGTGGAAGTAATAGCTTTCCCCAACCATGAGTTGGACGTTGGCTTTTTTTGCCGTGGCGACCATCTCGTTGGCTTCTCCGAGGCTGTGCGCCATCGGTTTCTCGACATAGACATGCTTTCCCGCCTTGGCAGCAGCAATGGCGAGAGGGGCATGTAAAAAAGGTGGCACGATGATATCTACCGCGTCAATGGAAGGGTCCTCAAGTACCTGTTCAAATTGGGAGTAGACTTTCGGGATGCCCAGGCGGCTACCGAGTTTCTTGATCGCCGCTTCGTTGGTATCGCAGAGTGCGGTGAGTTGGAGGTTATCTGCAGCGTCTAAGGCGTTAAGGTGACAGGGTGCAGCAACTTTACCGGCTGCACCGACGAGTGCAATAGAAAGTGGCTTCATAGAACAGGTTCACTCGTGGAGTTGGATTTGAGGTGGACTTCATGAGGCGATGCGTTTCAACCGCGTACGATTGGATTAGAAGAATAGCCGATCAAATACTTCAATCGGTTGGAAAAGCTCGCGGCAATCTCTGGAGCGGTACCGCCGCGAAAATCGTTGAATGGTTTGGTCCAGGACCGCCCGTAGTAGCATAGGATGGCCCGTCGTGGATTGGCGGTGGTGTTGGGACCGGAACGATGCCAGGTGTTTGATAACCACAAAGCCAGGCTGCCAGCTGGTGCGGTAAGAATGATTTCCTCTTCCATGTCGCCTTCGCGCCACTGAGGCTTAAGGCGTGTTAAATGGCTTCCAGGGACAACACGCGTTGCCCCATTTTGGCTGGTGAAATCATCGAGCAACCAGGCATTTTGGGTTGTAAGAGGGAAGTCGGGGAGTGGCTCAGGAAGTTGCCCAAGGGGTGCGTCGACGTGCCAAGCACCGCCTGCGGTTTGGGAGCCGATGCTCGTCGCGCTGCAGTCGTGCAAAACGCAGTCTGGTCCCAAGATGCCGGTTACTAACTCCATGACCAGGGGGTGTTCCACCAATGCCCTGGAGTGCTCTGATTTGCCAATTAGATTCCAGATGCGTTGGGAGCGGTCGTCGTCGAAAAGTGTGGGCAGGTGAAGGAAGTTTTTGTTGTATGCGGCGACGGGTACCGGCCACTCGGTGTCGAGTTGTTCTGACTGCGTGTGACTAATGCGGTGAATGAGCCGGTCTATTTCCTGGGGACTGGCAGAGTAACTCGAGCTGAAGAAATCGCGCAGCTCGTTTTCGTTGGCCAGTGTGTGTGTCGGGGTTGGATCCCAGGGCGATTTGCGTTCTTGGGCGAGGATGGTGTCTATTTCCGAACGCAATGCCGACAGCTGGCCGGTATCGAGCACGTTTTCGATAATCGTATAGCCCTGCTGGAGAAGTTCTTTGTGCGCGACTTGAATTTGTTCGGCAAGCATCGGATCCGTTTCAAAAAAGGTTGGAGCAAGTTGGGAAGTCTTAGTGACGTGGAATACTCCGGGTACCGGTCTCGAGAGTGATGGTTGCACGTCCCTTTGGCGCCGCTATGAAAAGTTGTGTGCAAACTTCGGCAAACAGTTTCTCTGGTTTGGGTGGTCAGCAACCAGGCAGGGAAACGGGTTGCGTGAGTTAAGCAAGTTCCCGCATTGGTTCGTGGCCGTCTGTCAAATACTGGGGCCGGCCGCGCTGGTCGAGTAGGGTTGTCTTGCGTGTATCGATACCCAGGTTGCGATAAAGGGTGGCAAAAACTTCTTGCACATGGACCGGACGTTCTTGGGGGACTTCACCGAGACGATTTGTACAACCGATCGCTTGGCCAGTCGGCATGCCACCCCCCGCCAACATTGCACAACCGACTTGTGGCCAATGGTCACGACCACCGCGCGCATTAATTCGAGGGGTGCGTCCAAATTCCCCCCACACGATGACCGATACGTCGTCCTGCATGCCCCTTTCGTGCAAGTCTTCTACGAGGGCGGAAAGAGCCTGATCAAGAGGTGGCAGGAAGTCACGCATTTGGTCGAAGTTGTTTTTGCCATAGAAAGCCGGGTCGGAATGCGAGTCCCAGCGTCCAAAAGCGAGTGATACACAACGTACTCCAGCTTCGACCAGACGGCGCGCCATTAGGAAATGTTCGTTGTACATAGGAGCAGCGTCGACGATGTTTTTCAGACTGCCGTAACCGTATCGCTCGCGGACATGCAGAGGTTCTGCGGAAAGATCCAGTGCATTGAGTAGTCGCTTGGAGGTGAGGACCTCCAAAGATTGGCGTGTGTAATCATCTACGGCTTCAAAGATGCCCGAGTTATCTGCATCGCGGCGTATTCGATCGATGGAGCGAAGCAGGGAAGTACGATTGGAAAGCCGCTCGAGTGATACGTCGTTGAGAATCATGTCCTGGCGCGCCTCGTCACGCGGTAGGAATGGCGCGTGCAGCGGGCCAAGATAGCCGGGTCGGCCTGGTTGTTGCCAAGACTTCGTTCCCAAGTTGGGAACCAGACTCATAAACGGGTGGACTCCCGATGTCGTGGGGCCTTGGAGTTTGGAAACTACGGAGCCGAGGCAGGGTTGATGTTTTTGAATGGCAACCGAGCGTGGGTAACCTGAGTAGCATACTTCGGAGGCGTGCTCATCTTTTAAGCCAACTAACGAGCGGACGACCACCAATTTGTCCATGATGGACGCCAGTTTCGGCGTCAATTCACCAATTTGAATGCCGGGTACAGCTGTGGAGATGGGTTTGAATTCGCCGCGAATTTCCAGCGGGGCTTCTGTTTTGATTTCCCAGAGGTCCTGGTGCGGTGGACCGCCAGGGAGGAAAACCATGATGATCGATTTGGCGTTGTTGGTGAGGCCAGCAGTGGCTTCGGCTTGTAGGATCGCAGGTAGTGAAAGGCCCCCCATGGCCAAACCGCCAAGCTTCAGAAACGATCGCCGCGACAGACCGTCGCAAAAATGCTGTCCCGCTCCGGGAATGGTCAACATACTGGAAACCTTGTGGTTTGCCTTATTAACGGTGGATCACGACCACGCCAACGGCTGTGTTTTACCGCAGCCGTTGTTCCATGTCAGTATAGTTTAAAAAATAACGCATTCGCACAGCTGAGACAAGAAACATTAATACAAAGCGATTGCTCGTCCGAGGCCACCGTGGCAGCCTTGAATCTTAGTGGGTGAGAAGATGAAGTATGATTTGTCCTTCATGCTGGCAACGTTGGTAAGGCATTCCACAGCTACCATTTGGTTACTACCGAGAGCCCAGTAGGTCATCAGAGCGCGCTTTGCATCGACGCCACCAAGCGTGGGGCCGTCTGTGCCGACACATTGGATGCCACGTTTCGCTAAATAGAGGATGGCCGCGGGACCCGGCGATGGCCAGCCTTCGGACTTACCTGCCAGTGGGTCGATAAAGCAGGCGTTCCCCTCAAGACGTTCTCGGTAAGTGCGGTCGGTATGACCACTATGAAAAATGACCACTTCGCCAGCCTGCAGTTTCCCATGAGTAGCCTCATACTTTTGCAGGTCAGCAACGGTAATTTCTGGTGAGGCGGGCCATTGCCCTCGGTTGGTGGAGCCCACTAAATGGGTGACGTCGACGACGCGGGCCCAGCCGCAGGTCTGAGAAAGGGGTACCTGCTCTGTAGTCACGGCACTAACACCACGTGCTCCGTATTGTTCTTCGTATTCCTCCAGCCAAATGCGTTGTTCGGGAGCGTAAGCATTCTTGTCCAATGCTGTCGGTGGAAGTGCGTAGGCAGGGGGAACCAGAGAGGTGCCGGCCTGACTGTCCATCGAGTGGCCATGGTGATAAAGCTGTAAATTGTCTGACCACATGAAGTCGATTTTGGTGTAACGCTGCCGATGATTGTCAACACCTTGGCCAGGCCAAGTCACTGGGTGGTCGATAGAGTTGACGACGGAAAGGTCAACAACCTGTTTTTTGCGGGCTGAGGCGATCAACGTTTTGGCCAGTGGTCCGACGATTGCAAACGCACGCCCTTCACCGTACGGACCGTCTTTGTGACGCGGTCCCATGGCACAGTAAAACGCTCCGGTTTTGGGCAGCTCGGCGAGGTTGGTAGCTCCTTCAGTAAAAATGGCGCCGTGTTTTAAGGCGGCATAATGCGTCGGCTCTGCTAAATCGGGCAGTGGTCCCATGCTCGGGCTGTCGACGCCGATATGCCGGACGCCCCGCTTGCCCGCCAAATATTCCATGGTATCGGGATGCGGATCTGGCCAACCTGGTTGTTTTTTTTCTACGGCAGCAGCAATGAACTTTCGCCCTTCTGGCAGGGGGCGGTAGGTCATGTCACTGTACCCGCTGTGCATTAGGACCACGTCGCCGAAGCGAAACGGTCGATGCTTGGACTCCCAGTCTTGGACAACCTGCGGTTGGATCAGAGGACTCACGCCATTAGGTGCCTTACCAAGTAAGCTGTGAATATCCACGATGCAGGCTTCCCCGACAAATTTCCAAGCTGGGGTTTTGTCTGTGAATTCCGTACCGAAGGGGCCAGAGTGTGGCAATTTTAACTCCGGTCGAGCCACCGAGTGTGGCGGTACGTCGATTTGCGTTCCTGTATTTCCGTCTAAAATTAAGGTGTCAATGTTGTAGGGACTGTTGCGACCAATCTCAGAAATGTGGAGAAGTTTGAAACGTGGGAACCCTTCGGGCCAGGTGGCCGGGAAACCTTCTGCGACGAGTAATGACAAATCTACGAATTTGTTGTCGGATTCGGCTTTGGCCGTCGTTCCGGCGAAGATCGTTAGAAACGAAATGGCAATAATGAAGAAGAAGGGTCTGGCGTTCATGGGATTGCTCCAGCAAAAGTCAGCGACCAAGTGGTTGTTTATGGGAGTTTAGAAAATCTACTTTCTCTTCTGTGTGAGGCATTTGGTTTGGACTGGCATCGATATGGGAATGCCGCGAAGTAACGGGTTGCCGTTTTGACAAACTTTAGGGTGGTTGGATGCACATGGTAGGACTGGGAACGGATACGGTACCTTTGCTATTTGCGCGCCTGTTTCGATCGAGCATCTGTTTGTTTTAGGCTGGCAGGGCTCCGACTGCTTTATTGAAGGCCGGCATCAACTCCTTCGCGAACAGCTCCATGCTGTGCGTCCAACTCGCTTTGTCGTCCCAGTCGTAGCTCATTAACTCAAGCCAACCAAAGCCACCGGTTTCTTCCCAGAGTTCCAGTAATCGCCGCAGTACCTCATCCACGTCTCCGGCGATAATTTGTTCGGTCATCAACCAATCCAACTGACATTCCGAATCGGGCATGTCCAAATCGCGTTTGTAGATGCGTCTTCCCAGTCCTTTGTCAAACAGGTGACCAATGTACTCATAATTTTTTCCCAGGGAATTCGTGCGGGCTTTTTCGACCGCTTCCGCAGTGGTGTCGGCTAAAAATATCGAGCGGGCAACTTTAAAGTTAGCACGGTTCGGCTGTTGGTTTGCTTCGAGGCCTGCAGCCTCGTAGGTTTTCCACAGGTCGGCCACGACGTTTCCGGCGACTAGGCAATGCGCGAAAGGATCCCAACCTCGCTGGGCGGCCACTTTCATGCTGTAAGAGTTACGACTCATTCCTGGCATGGAAATTGGTGGTGTGGGTTGTTGGTAAGGCTTGTGAATGAAACCGATTAATGATTCGGAGTCGACATGTTCAGCTAGGTTGAATTGCCAGTATTTGCCCTCGTGTTTGTAGGGTGGGTCCGTGCTCCATAACTTAAGGATGCAATCGATCGCTTCGAGGCTCATCTCTCCCCCCGCCTTCGGGTCGACGCCGTAAAGCTCCTGATCTGCGGTCACGCTTCCGGGTCCAAAGCAAAGATTGAGGCGACCCTTGGACATGTGATCTAATTGTGCCAAGCGACTAGCAACATGCGCTGGGTGATGTTGATTCAAGCAGATGGGCGCGGGGCCAAAGCGAATGTTGCTGGTTTCTCCCAGTGCCCGGCAGATGAACATCTCTGGCATCACGATCGTTTCGTATTTCATCGTATGATGTTCACCGATCCAGAATTCTTCAAAGCCAAGTTCTTCCGCTTTGATGATCAGTTCTAAGTCTTCGTCGTAACCTTGTGCAATCGGTTTTTCGGGTGCATGAAAGGGCATGATAAACATGCCGTATCGGACTGCTGGGCTGGGTTCACTCATGTACAACGACTCCGAAATCGAGGCATACTGAATTTAGGGAATGAATCCTTGGGGATTTCAATTGCGACACAGGCGGTGACGACAATACAGCCATCGAGGCGGTGAGTATTGACGCGGTAACGATAGTATGTCGCCCGGTATATTGGATGCCTCAGTCTAGTGGTGCCCTAGCGGCCCGTCAATAATTCGTCAAACTAAACATCTTCAGCAGCCGTACTTGTAGGCTGCCAGCCCAGTCAGTTGAGGGAGCTCTGAAATGCCCGTGGCGTTGATTACACCGGAAAGCCAACTTCATAAACCAGATGAACCGTATGTTCGTATTTTGCAGGAGGCAGGATTCGAAGTGCTCTACCCGGATGAGCCTACGTTCACGCGCGGTCAGGTGGGAGAAGCCGAAGCCATCCGACAGTTGAGCGTCTGTGATGCGATCATCGCCGGTGGTGAGTATTTTACCGCGGTAGTTTTGGAGAATCTTCCCAGATTGCGTGTTATCGCGAGATCTGGAGTGGGCTACGATCGCGTCGATGTAGAGGCGGCGACAAAGCACAATATTCCTGTCTGTATCACGCCTAATGGAAACTACGAATGTGTTGCGGAGCAAGCGCTGGCGCACATGTTTGCCGTGGCAAAATCAATGCATTATTTTGACCGCGAGATGCGCGCCGGCCGCTGGACTCGTTATCTGACGTTGCCTTTACGCGGTAAGACTTTGGGAATTGTCGGACTGGGGCGAATTGGCAGAGCACTTGCGGTTCGTGCCATCGCCTTGGGCATGCGGGTTATTGCGCACGAAACCTTTCCGCAGGAAGCGTTTTTGAACGCACACGACGTTAAGTTGATGGAACTAGATGCAGTTTTAGCACAGGCCGACTTTGTCAGCGCGCATTGCCCTGCCAATGACGAGACGCATGGCATGTTTAACGCAAGCCTGTTCGGCAAGATGAAAGAGGGATC
>JAKVBY010000083.1:6346-26436 GCA_022446825.1 Pirellulaceae bacterium | reverse complement strand
GACGCGGCACCAACCCTGAACTCGGTCGTGGAGCAGGTCGCAATAAAAAACCAACGCGCACGTCGGAGAACGAACCCCAAGAAGACGGCACGACCAGACCGGAGCCTACCGACGGACCAGACCTGCCTCCGCCTGCCGAGCCGAACACCCGGCCAGGACGCGGCACCAACCCTGAACTCGGTCGTGGAGCAGGTCGCAATAAAAAACCAGCACGCGGTGGCAAACCGAGTGTCATTAATCAATTGAACCGCAACGGAAAATTTCAAGGAAGCCGAGAGTTCGAAAACCTTGTGGGCAGACTTGAAAATACCCAAGGAAACTCAATTAAGCCAATCAATTTGGGGAAAATGATGAGACCGCAGCATCACAGGCATCCCCAACGCGTACACCCTCTCGTTGGCGTCACCAGAGCATACAATCTTCAAGTGACATCGCCTCTGGCAATCAAAGCCAAACATGCCGCCATGCTGAACTTAGGACTGCAAAGGCAACGACACTGCCACTGGTGGATCGATTTTGTCATTGGATCCCATTGGCACTGGAATCAATACCATTGGTGGGATATTTGCCACAGGCCAGGTTACTGGCACTGCTGGACACCGTATCACTATCGAGTCGTTTATTGCCCTCGCGTCAATGGCTACCGAAAAAGCGCATGGTACTTTGGCGTCGAATGCATATTGATTCCTGATCTGGCCAGTTACGGCATCCAAGCGGTAACAGCCAACTCTCCAGCCGATCGAGCGGGCTTACAACCGGGTGATATGATCGTCACGATCAATGGATTTTCGGTGGAAGACGAATCCGTCTTACGAAATGCCATCCAAAGTTCAGGCGGTCACTTGGTACTTGAAGTAATTCGCGATGGTACCGAAGAACCGGTCATTGTCGAAGTCGCCCTCGATCGGGTACCTTTGATCTCTAGCTAATATGCTGCAAACGAGAGGCGTGACAAGCCTATCCTACGAAGTCCTGGGGTAGGCTTGTCCTTTGCCAAAACCATCCGACGTCCACGCAATGGCACCACACCCATGGGACCGGCGTGAGGTAATGTCAATTTCCTGGTTCATTCAGGAGTCACATACGCCGCCGTGATGCCCCCATCCACGGCAAAGGTACTGCCCGTCAAGTAGCTGGAGTCTTCTGAAGCGAGAAAGAGTGCCGCACGAGCCATTTCACTGGCTTGGCCAAAACGCCCCATGGGAATATGACACAAGCGACGTTGTTTTTTTTCCTCCGTGTCCAGAAAGCTCATCAGCATTTCGGTCTTGAGCGGCCCCGGGCAAAGCGCGTTTACTCGAATGTTTTCGCGCGCGTGGATAATCGCCAATTCTCGCGTCATTGACAGGACCGCCCCTTTAGATGCCGTATAAGCGACTTGTGCCGTGGCAGCGCCAAGAATTGCCACAAAAGAAGCCGTATTTATAATCGTGCCACCACCTGCCCGCCGCAGCGCTGGAATGCCATATTTGCACCCCAAGAAAACTCCTTTCGCATTGATGTTCAACGTAGCATCCCAAATTTCCTCCTCCGTTTCTTGCGCGTCGCCATCCTCGCTCAGCATCACACCGGCATTATTGAAGAGGATGTCGAGCTTGCCAAACTTGGTTTCAGCAGCAGTAATCATCGCTTCACAATCGTCCGCTCGAGAAACATCACTGTGAAAATAAATTGCCTCTCCACCGGCTTCTCGAACCAAATTAACCGTTTCGTTTCCACCTTGGTCATTCACATCGACAACGACGATCTGAGCACCTTCCAAAGCAAACAAGAGAGAGGATTCGCGACCGATGCCGCTGGCGCCTCCTGTAATGATGGCCGTCTTATTTTCCAGTCGCATTTCGTTGAACCCTTTAACTCGAACGCACTTATAAAGTGCATGCCTAAACTCAACTAGCATCTCTAAACAAACCGACCGCTTGCGATTCAAACGCGATAATCGCCGAGTGCGGACAGAGAAAAATCAGCATACATCCGTGTCATAACGTAACCAACGTCGAAAATCCTGTTTAGCTCGTAGATGCATTAAACAGGACCTGCATGACTTCCCCTTCATTTAAACGCAACGGGCGGCCAAACCGATCATGAACTTCGGCGGTGGTATCGATACCGAGTAAATCATAAATCGTCGCGCCAAGATCACTCGGTGAGTAAGGGGTAGTCACCGGGTAGGCACCTATGCGATCGGTCTTACCGATGACTTGGCCACCCTGCACACCACCACCCGCAAAGACCGCGGTATATCCCCACGCCCAATGGTCGCGTCCCGGTTTACCGGGAGTGCTCGGCAACGAAGAGATGCGTGGAGTACGACCAAATTCACCAACAATGATGACTAATGTCTGGTCTAACAAATTGCGGTCCCCCAGATCGTCCAGTAAGGCACTCGCACTTTGGTCCAATTGAGGTAGCAAGCGATCTTTCAATTTCGGAAAGTTGTCCGTATGCGTATCCCAAGTTTGCACAATCCCCATATTACATTGAATCACCGGCACTTCATGTTCTACTAAACGACGCGCAAGCAATAAGGTTTGGCCGAGTTTGTTACGGCCATAACGTTCACGGTCTGCGGTTGATTCTTGTTGCAATTGAAATGCTTGCGTCATCGTCGCCGAAGTCAACATCGACACAGCGGATTCTTGTTGGCTGGTAAATTGTCGGTCACGTGCAAGTTGATCCAGGCTCCGCTGCTGCCCATTTAACTCACGTAAGAGCTGATGTTGGTTTTCGAGTCGGCTAATGCTGAGACCTTCTTGCAATCGCAATCCGCTGATCTCAAAATCTTCCTGATTGAGATCATCATTCAGTTGAAATGGGTCGTATTTGGGTCCCAAGAATCCAGCGTGCTGCCCTGGCCAAGTCAACGGCCCTTCAATGAGGGGATTGGGGAGGGTGACCTGACTCGGCATGCCCAGCTTCGGCTGAAAACGTGCCAGCACCGAACCGTAGCTAGGCCAATCGCGTCGATCTAGTTCTTTGTCTTCGTTCGCATTTCCGCGAAACGGTTGAATCGAACCGGTCAAAGTGTGGTGCGTCCCCGACAGATGACGATTGTCACGATGTGCCATGCTGCGCACAATCGCCAGCTGATTACTCCGGTCGGCAAGCAACGGCAAATGTTCTGTAAACTGAACACCGGGGATACGGGTATCGATCGGCGTGAACTCCCCGCGAATGTCCACTTGCTCTGGCTTCGGATCGAAGGTATCGAGATGGCTTCCGCCACCAGTCAGAAAAACTAGAACAACAGATTTGACTTGTGATTGCTTCACCGCGGCGCGGGACGAAGCGCTGAAAACAGCCGACAAGGGTAGCCCTAAAACACCTGAACTACCCACCTGCAGTAATTCACGTCGATGCATCATAACACTCGTTCCATCCGTCTAAAATTCTTTAACGCACCCTTAAAACACACTCCGATTTAACCAGCAGTCTACCAATGGATCAACGGTAATTGATGGGATTCTCAGGTTTTTTGGAAATTCGTTGACTCCTAAGAGCCATGTTCTAGAATGCGCGGTCGAAATAGTCCTTGTGAGGTGCGGCATGGGAATACTCGACAAAATTCAAGCTCTCTTCGGATCATCTAGAAAATTTAAGTCGCAACTTCAGCAAGGCATGCAACAGGCAAAGCAGCACAAGTTCCACAACGCAATTGACCTATACACGAAGATTCTTGGTGCGGCAAAAGCGCCGGACGATGTTAAAGCAATGGCACAATTCAATCGTGCTCTGGCCTATTCCAGCATGAGTGATTATGAATCGGCTGAAAAAGAACTCCACGCCATTTTGGCGGATCCTAAATTTCCTGCCAATGTCAAGTCCGCTGCACAGGAAAAGCTGACTCGCTATGAAAAGCTTAAGGACATCTCGGAACCAGACCTAGGATAAAGGCGCGTTCTGTCCTTTTCGGGCATTTGGTTTTTCGGCAATGATGAATCTTTTCCCTGGCACTCGGTTTCGAAGAACGTGCGCCATATAATGGCTGTTGCCGCCCATGGCATTTTCTTTTGGGCATTTCCTTTTAATTGTGCTTTCATGAACTTCAAAATTTTTGTCTGATGTCATGTTACCAATGCGCTCCACACTGTACGCATTCATTGTTGTTCTCCAGACTAGCAACCTGCTACTGGCAGAAAATATCGACTTTAACCGTGATATTCTCCCTATCCTGAGTGACAAATGCTTTCATTGCCACGGACCAGACTCGCAAGCTAGGCAGGCGGACTTGCGCCTTGACACGCGTGCTGGCCTGTTTCAAACACGTGGTGAAGTAACACCGGTTGTTGCGAACAATCCCGCTAAAAGCGAATTACTACGACGCGTTACAAGCCTCGACCTATCGGAGCGGATGCCTCCCAGGGAAGCAAAATTAAGCTTAACCTCCCAGGAAATCGAGCTGCTGACGCGCTGGATTAAGGCAGGCGCTCGCTGGACAAAACACTGGTCGTTCCAAGCTGTTAAGCGGCCAGAAATTCCTCTTGTAACACCAAATTCCTCAACCCGTAATGCGATTGATGCGTTTGTCATTACAGAACTTTCTCAGGCAAAACGGCAACTGGCTCAAGCTGCCTTACCAGAAAGATTTTTGCGGCGAGTCACCTTCGATCTCACCGGCTTACCTCCCTCCCTAGATGAAATCGACTCGTTTCTTACAGACCCATCACCTGATCGAAATGCACGGTTAATCGATCGCCTCCTCTGCGCACCAGCCTATGGTGAACGGATGGCATGGGAGTGGCTCGATGCAGCTCGCTATGCAGACTCGAATGGTTTTCAGGGGGATCGGGAACGAACCATGTGGCCCTGGCGAGATTGGGTGATCGACCAATTAAACTACAATCTCCCCTACGATGAGTTCAGCGTCCGACAAATTGCCGGTGATCTTCTACCCAACTCGAATGAGCAACAACGTTTAGCGACAGGCTTCTGTCGCAACCATATGATCAACGGTGAAGGTGGGCGCATCCCGGAAGAGAATCGTGTCGAGTACATCTTCGACCAAATTGAAACCGTGGGCACAATCTGGCTCGGAATGACGATGCAGTGTTGTCGTTGCCATGATCACAAATATGATCCGCTGAGTCAGCAAGACTATTACCAGATGTTTGCCTTCTTCAACCAGACTCCGGTCGATGGCAGCGGTGGCAATCCGCAAACTCCTCCGGTGATCGCGGCGCCGTCGCACATCGACCGCTATCGGATTACGGCTCTCGAAACGCAAATCGAGACTCTTCGCAGTCAGTCCACACAACGTCTTAATGAACTCGCCAAGATACAGGCTTCTTGGGAATCAATGCAGTTGGAGGAGTTACGAAAAAATCCTTGGCATTTATTACATCCCCAATCAGCAACCGCCGAACACCAAGAATTGACCATCCTCGCAGACGCATCGGTACTCGCCAGCGGGGTAAGTCCACCTAATGATACCTACCAAGTCAGCGTGACCACAGATGAACCTCGTATCACGGCAGTTCGCTTAGAGGCCCTGCGGCACGAAAGCCTTTTCGGAGGCAGCTTGTCGAAGGCCGAAAGCGGAAACTTTGTCCTGACTGGCTTCGAAATGCAGATCCAGCGCACCAATGAAACTCGCCCACGGCCGGTGAAATTCACCAAGACCAAAGCCTCTTTCGAGCAAGGAACACTGACCGTTGCGGCAACACTCGACGAAAACCAGCAGACCGGCTGGGGAGTTTGGGATGGTCGCTTGGTGGACCAAGAACACGCAGCGGTTCTCATTCCTGACAGCCCGCTCGACGCCGGACCAAACACAAAGTTAATTTTTGTCCTGCGCCATGATTCCGACTTCGCCAAGCATATTGTTGGTCGATTCCGTCTATCCGTTACCGCACAAACCGAAGTCCAACCACGCGTCGATACAAGCTTGTTATTCGAGGCCTTAAAAACCCCTACAAAACAACGAACGCCAGACCAAAAACAACTCATCACCAAGACGCAGCACAAAAGCGACACCAAATACAACCACGCGCTCACAGAGATCGCCACAGCCCAACAAGCAGTGGAAGATCTCCGCAAAACGTTGCCTCAGGTCATGATCATGGAAGATATGCCGAATCCTCGGACAACACATGTACTCGAACGCGGGCTTTACAATAAGCCCACAAATCGCCAAGTCGCCGCGCGCCTGCCTGAAATGTTTGCGGTACCGGCAAGTGACACTGCGCGCAACCGACTTGCCTTGGCCCGTTGGTTAACAGGACCTGCAAATCCACTTGGTGCGCGGGTTACCGTTAACCGCTACTGGCAAACATTCTTTGGGACCGGCTTGGTGAAAACTGCAAATAATTTTGGGGCACAAGGAGAAAAGCCCAGTCATCGTGAATTACTCGATTGGCTCGCCGCAGAATTTGTTCATACCGACTGGGATGTCAAAGCCTTACACCGCAAGATCACCAATAGCAGCTGTTATCAGCAATCCGCCAAGCAAATACTCCCTAACGACCTACACTCCCCAGACACAGAGAATCGGCTCCTGACTCGAGGACCACGGAGAAGAATGCCAAGTTGGATGATCCGCGATCAAGCACTGGCTGTCAGTGGTTTGCAGGTCCGTAATCTCGGCGGGCCCCCTGTCAAACCGTATCAACCGCCGGGGGTTTGGGCAGAAGCAACATTTGGCAACAAGCGTTATACCGCTGATCAAGGAGAAAAACTCTACCGCCGTAGCTTGTATACGTTTTGGCGGCGCATCGTGGGGCCGACAATGCTATTCGATGTCGCCAAGCGGCAGACCTGTGTCGTGAGTAATACCCAGACGAACACACCGCTGCACGCGCTCGTAACGATGAACGACATCACTTTCTTAGAAGCGGCACGAATGCTCGCAGAAGACGCAATCAAATCACCCGCACTTTCCGATGCCCAACAATTAGCATTCGTCTTTCGAAAGTGTACCACTCGACAGCCGACAACCCAAGAAATCAAGACGCTGATGGCTCGGCTGTACACAACCAGAGAACATTTTTCAGTCGATCCTGATGCGGCCACGGCGTTTCTCAGTGTCGGAGATGCACCTCGCGATGAAACCGTGAATAGCGCAGACCATGCCGCCTTCATGGTGATTTGCTTGCTGGTCCTTAATTTAGATGAAACCTTGACGAGATAGCAGTGATGAAGAGAAACATGCTCTGTGAACAAGACAAGCATTTGACGCGTCGCCAACTCTTACGGCAGAGCATGGGTGGTCTTGGCAGCGCTGCTTTAGCCTCGTTACTGACTGGAAAATCGACAGCAAGCCAAACACAGCTGGACCGCTTAGGCCATCTGCCCCATTTTGCGCCAAAAGCAAAACGTGTCATTTATCTTTTCATGAATGGTGCGCCGACACACACCGACTTGTTTGATTACAAGCCGAAACTTCAAGCGATGCACGGCCAAACCTTGCCCAACGAATATGTGCAGGGAAAACGTTTCAGCACGATGACGGGAAATCCACAAGGCAAACTCATGCTCGCACCCGTTGAACCGTTCAGGCAACACGGTCAAAGCGGAGCCTGGGTCAGCGAGTTCCTCCCCCACACGGCAAAGGTCGTCGACGACCTTTGCTTCATTAAGAGCATGCACACCGAACAGGTGAATCATTCGCCCGCAGTTACGTTCTTTCTCACGGGCGGTGAGACCGCCGGGCGACCAACCATGGGTGCTTGGCTCACCTATGGGCTCGGGAGCGATGTCGACAACCTGCCGGCCTACACGGTAATGACGTCGGTCAGCAAGGGCACGACTTGTGGCCAGATTTTCTATGACTACTACTGGGGAAGCGGTTTTTTACCGTCGCGATTTCAGGGAGTCAAATTTCGTAGCGGTGGCGATCCGGTGCTTTATCTCTCCAGCCCCCAAGGACTCAACGCCAAATTGCGCAGAGGAGTGCTCGACGATCTCGCCCAGCTAAACAGACTTCAATTCGATGAGTTTGCTGATCCCGAAATCAGCACCCGAATCGCCCAATACGAGATGGCTTATAAGATGCAAGTTAGCGTCCCTGAACTGACCGACATCTCCAACGAAACGCAAAGTACTCTTGACCTCTACGGTCCACAAGTGAACGAGCGCGGTACCTTCAGCTACAACTGCTTGATGGCACGGCGTCTGGCGGAGCGCGGCGTGCGTTTCATTCAAGTGATGCATGCGGGTTGGGATCAACACGGCAGCCTAACGACGGAACTATACACTCAATGTAAAGATACCGACCAACCAGCGGCAGGACTGATTCGCGATTTAAAGCAGCGGGGCCTATTGGAAGATACGCTGGTCATTTGGGGCGGTGAATTTGGGCGCACTCCCTTCCTCCAAGGAAACATCAACGAACGCGCACGCTGGGGTCGTGACCACCATCCGCATGCTTTCACAATTTGGATGGCTGGTGGTGGCATTAAACCAGGATTCACGTATGGAGCATCCGACGACTTAGCGATCAATGCTGTCGACAATCGCGTCCACGTCCACGACTTCCAAGCGACCATCATGCACTTGATGGGAATCGACCATGAGCGTCTGACATTTAAACATCAAGGCCGGCGGTTCCGTCTCACCGACGTACACGGCAACGTCGTCAACCCAATCCTCGCTTAGCGACTTCATTGCTATTAAGGGGACTTCCTGGCATTTATCGCGAGTCCGGCGAAGTTGTGCATTTCTCGCTCAGCCTGAACTGGCTCTTCACGAATCGACCGAGAGACTGCGNCTCGAGGCTGCGACTCTTGGAGCAAAATTAAATTTCCAGAAGCAACTCTGCCAGAACTAGAAAATCGCTGACAGCAAATTCTTTGATTGTTCTGAAACCTCTTGGTGCAAACTTCGACCATGAGAATCAATCGTGACAACAGCGGGTAAATTCTTTACTTGCAGTTCCCAAACGGCTTCTGGGCTACCAAATTCTTCCAGTGAAACTCCCAGAACCTTCTCCACGGATGACGCATAAACTTGTGCCGCACCTCCGATACCGTGCAAATAGACACAACCATGTTCCTGACATGCCTGGCGAGTCTTTTCCCCCATCCCTCCCTTACCAATAACGGCTTTGGTACCAAACCTCTGAATAATATCTGCTTGATACGGCTCTTCACGAATCGATGTCGTTGGACCCGCCGCCATCACTTTATGCTCACCGTCTTCTTGAATCACAACAGGTCCGCAATGATAGATCACGCTGCCGTGCATGCACTCCAGATCATTACCTTCGAAAAGATATTTATGAACGGCGTCTCTTGCTGTGTTCACTCGACCAGTTAAGAGCACGACATCACCTGCCTTCAAACTCCGCACATCCTCTTCGCTCAGCGGTGTTTCCAAATGGACGACATCACTGGCTGGAATCTCAATTTGAACATCGGGCACATCGACTTCAAACTCCTGAGCCGATTGGTACAACCACTCCTTCACCTCTCCCGTCGACGCCAGCAAAACACCTCGACGACGATAGGCCCAGCACATGTAGGCTATGGTAACAAAGTAAGAGGCTGGTAGACGATTGATCGCGCCCACCTTACAGCCACCAACGGTGTACTTGCCACTAAATCCCATCGGGCCAATGTCTAAGGTATTCGCTTGCTGCATGATGGTATTTTCCAGGCCCGCAAGTTTCGGGTCAGGATTTTCATCATCGAGCACACGTAATAATTGTTTTTTAGCAAACTCATATCCACTCGCTCGATCGCCACCAATCGCCACACCAAGGAAACCAGGTCCGCACCCCTTCCCCTGCGCTTGCCACACCGCATCCAGAATACATCGCCGCACACCTTCCAAATTGCGATCCACACGGACTCCTTGAATGGTCGCAGGCAAGCTGTATTGTGCACTCATATTCTCACAACCTCCGCCTTTGAGAATCAAACGGACGTCGATGTGATCTTCAGTTGTTTGATGCCAGTGAATTACGGGACTTCCGGGTCCTAAATTATTGCCTGAATTCTTACCTGTAATGCTATCCACTGAGTTTTGCCGCAAGTACCCTCGTTCAGTGGCCTCCACAATGGCTTCTTTCACTCGCTCCTCAAGTCGAAATTGATCGATACCGGGCGGTGTTTCGATATAGAAGCTGATCGTTCCCGTATCCTGACAGATCGGTAGAGATTTTACTTTGGCCAAGCCGATATTCTGCTTAACCATTTCCAGCGCAAACTCCGCCTTGGAACCGGATTGCTCCAGAGCTCGATTCAAGGTGACTACTTGTTCAATGTCAGCTGGAAGAAACGCGCTGGTGCGCCGAATTAATTCCAGAATATTTTCACGAAAAAGGTCGTCGTTCATAAGTTTACCCAACCAGTCATTCCATCTCTGTGAGATCTGCTCTACCAACCTGTCCCTCAATGCCTATTCTCGATCATCGGTCTCTCTTTGTCATCGGGGGGACCCAATACAACACACCTATTTTGTTCAACGAATCCACCCCCTTCGAGTTTCAAAAAGTATTCACATTTCCTCGAGTTGGACACGTTTCTGCAATTTCTGCACGCGTTCCTTCTTTAAGTCCGCCGGTAAAAAACCTCGCGCGCTGTCGGTCGCTGCGGCAACGCCCAAACAAATGGCGGACTCGACCGTTTCCTGACGATCAATTGCCGCAGCAAACGCCCCTGTAAAACAATCTCCACAGCCAATCGGGTTCACTACCGAAGTCGCCAACGGGTGGACTCGGTAAACAACGTTCAAAGAAGATACAAAAAATGGTCGCGATCCATCCGTCACGATGACCCACTGGGCACCACGCTCATTGAGCAACTGCATGGCCGCGAGGACCTCTGCGGTATCTTTCAGGTCTTTTTGAAGTGTCAGCCGTAGCTCGTCGAGGTTCGGTTTGACGACAAACGGCGTGTACGACAACGTTTCCAGCAACTCGTGACCGCGAATGTCGAGGATCGCTTTCGCGCTGGTGCCAGCTAATAAACTCGCAAAAAAACCGGCCGGCGTACCGGCAGGCAACGACCCGCTCAACACAATGGTCGATGCTCTTCTCGACTCGACAACAAAGGCATCGACAAAGCATTGCAATTCCTCGGCATCGATCGACGGTGAGTTCTGGACTAATTCTGTCGTTGTACTTTTCTGCTGATCAACGACAGTGGTGCAAATCCGTGTCTCCGTCAATCCTGGGACCCAGTGGGAGGGCAACCCGATCGATTCAATGTGGCGCCTAAAATCTCGACCAGTGTTGCCTCCGATAATGGTTAACATTTTGACATCCGCGCCCATTTCCCAACTCGCCAGTGCGGCGTTCGTCGTTTTACCCGAGGCACACCAATGAACATCTCGAGCGCGATTGACTTGATCGACACAAAAACCGTCAAACCGTAACACTTGCTGCCACGCTGGACTTAAACCGGCCGTCAGAATCACCGCATCCTCTCCAAAATCTGGGTCAGTTCCGTTTGCGACAATTCACGTGGATTGCCGCGCATGCTATTTCCCCAGGAACTTTTGACAATGGCGGGGAGTTGATCTTGAGAAACACCAATTTCTGACAACTTGTCGGGAATACCGAGCTGCTGGCAAAGGTCTTCGACATATCGACAAGCAAAGTCCGCCGCGGATTCGTCGTCCTGCGAACAAATGGTTTGCTGGGTTACCCGTGCAAACAGTCGCCCCAGACAAGCCATCTCCGAGATTCGCACCTGACAATTGATGCGCATGGCAGTCGGCAACATAACCGCACATGCCAGTCCATGCGGTACCCTTGCGTGCACGCCCAAGGCTGCCGCCACCCCGTGAGCCATACCTAAGCCTGAATTGGCAAGTGCCATTCCCGAAAGCAATGCGGCATGTGCCATATGCTCTCGAGCACTACGGGACGGCTTATCTCTGACAACCTCCGTGATCGCGGGAATTGCCTTTTCCAAGCCTGCCAGAGCAAGGACTTTAGGAATTGGTTTCGCCCGCTTGGAAATATAGCTTTCAATCAATTGGGTAATTGCATCCATTCCTGTTTGAGCACTGACAGCGGCGGGAAGGGACTGCGTAAGCTCGGGATCAATGACCGTAGCGTTCGGAACCATTAGCGGTGAACGCAGGCTCTTTTTGAACTCCAAAACGTGACTCGTAATCACTGCGTTCTTCGTTGCTTCACTGCCCGTCCCGGCAGTTGTCGGCATGGCAATCAGAGGACAGGGCGGCTTTTGGATAATCCTGCCCTGCCCCACGCCCTCCAAGAACTCGATCACACTGGCCCCATTACTATTCGTCGCCATCGCAGCAACGGCTTTGCCTAAATCGATCGCCGACCCACCACCGATCGCCACAACAACATGAGTGCCGGATTGCGCATGCAGTCGCAATTGTTCTGCGTAAAGGTCAACATCACCGACTTCTGGTTCATGATGAATCGTCACAAGTTCGCGACAGACAACGCCGGCCTCCTGAATGGCTGTTTGAATTCCCTCCACCGTCTGATTGTCTTTTAAGTGCCGTGAACCACAAATCAAAAAAGCGTTGTCTGCATAGCGTGCACAAAGAGCCCCAATCTGATCACGACGTCCCCAGCCAAACATGACCTGACCAGGAGCAATGAAATCATAAGAACCGAACATCGTTACCCTAAATCTACTAGGAACCGACGACTAAGCCTCAAAAGGGTGTGAGGAATGGCCAGCAATGTCAAGTCTGTTGTCTTCGTTCCATAGTGAGGAATTGTTGCTGCCAGTGAATCCCTACTGTACCACCGGGACCAGGAAGACTGAAATCCATGCCAAATAAGACAAGACGCGAGACATTGCAATGCCTCTAGATTCAATAGATCGGTGGAACCACAAAGCTCAGAACGCCCAGCGCAAAGAAATAATGTGCCGGCACAGGAAACGCTGCAGGCATCCATTGGCAATCGTATTTCCCACCAACGGCGACTCTCCTGAAAACGGCTGCCTACCCGGGTCGATAGACGTACTGCATGACGCCCTGGCAGCACCACGACTCCAAGGTCTACGACGACGTTTCCATCAAACTCAAGAACATCCCCTCACCTACCGGTATCTTCTCTCCCACAGTCCAATGGAATCGCTGACAAGGACTGAGGAGCACAGCAAAACCCAGCTGCACTTCTGAGAATCTGCACAGTACATGCTCCCTGACCTTTTTCGATCACCTCATGTTAAGATAGACTAAGGCCTGGATAGGATCTGGCATGGTTCCTCACAGACTGCAGATTTTTCAGAAATGTTGGACATGAACAACCACCTGCCTAAGCAATTCTTTTGGCTATTCCTTTTCATTCCAATCCTTGTCGGATCTAGGATTATCGCAGAAGAAAATCCTAGTCGCGCAGGCTCGACAGCGGGAGTCGAATTCTTTGAATCGCAAATTCGTCCACTCCTGGCAACACACTGCTATCAGTGCCACGGCCCGGAAGAGCAAGAAGGCCAATTAAGACTCGACAGCTATGCCGGCATGATCCAAGGCGGCAAATCAGGTGCCGCAGTGGTTCCCCAAGAAACAGCAGAGAGTTTACTCGTCATCGCGGTAGGTTATGCCAACGAGCACTTAAAGATGCCGCCTGATGACAAATTGCCCGAGATTGAAATAGCGAAACTCACCGAGTGGGTTGCGGCAGGCGCCCCTCATCCAGACGAACATCAAAACGTCGTCTCCAAAAAAAGGTTGAACCTGGAAGCAGGTCGACAGTTCTGGTCATTTCAACGGCCACAAATCTCACCGGTCCCCGCAGTTTCCCAACCAAATTGGGGACGTAGCGGACTCGACTTTTACTTATTAGCACGTCTGGACGACAACCAATTAACGCCAGCACCAGCGGCCTCCAACCGTACTCTGATTCGTCGACTTACCTTTAATCTCATCGGACTACCGCCCACCGCAGGTGCTGCCGCACGCTTTGCACAAGATCGCTCACCCGATGCATTGGCGCGTGTCACCGATCGCTTATTGGCGTCACCTCAGTACGGAGAGCGCTGGGCGCGTCACTGGCTAGACGTTGTACGTTACGCAGATTCAAACGGCCTGGATGAAAACATCGCACATGGAAACGCCTGGCGTTATCGCGACTATGTTGTGAATGCCTTGAATACCGACAAATCGTTTGACGTTTTTGTCCGTGAACAAATCGCCGGTGATTTGCTCGCAGCCGACGATGACCAACAACGGCGGTTCGAACGGTTAACGGCAACGGGCTTTTTATCTTTGGGGCCCAAGGTGCTCGCCGAACCCGATGCTCGCAAGATGGAGATGGACATTATCGATGAGCAACTCGACACGCTCTGTCGCTCATTCCTTGGCATCACGATGGGATGCGCTAGATGTCATGATCACAAGTTTGATCCTCTCTCGAGTGCCGATTATTACGCCTTAGCCGGCATTTTCAAAAGTACGCGTACCATGGAAAACTTTCGTAAAGTCGGTGCTTTGGGGAAATGGTGGGAAAATTCAATTGCGACAGATGCGGATCACACCCGGAAAAACGATCACGCAACACAACTTGCCGCAGCCCAAGCGGAGGTCGCCGAATTCATCAAGAGCACGGATGCAGCAGTCCTGGCCGCTTTACCAGAATGCACCTCCCCCCCGGAAGATGTTCAGTCCATTTATTCTGCTGAAGCAAAAGCCAAACTCAACTCCTTAAATGCTGTGGTCACCGATCTACAAGCGAGCATGCCTGAATTGCCTTCTGCAATGGGCGTTCAAGAGGGGGACATTGCAAACTTAGCAGTCCATATTCGTGGTAGTTATCTAACCTTAGGAAAAGTTGTACCCCGTCGCCTGCCTGACCTGTTTGCTGGGACTCAACAAGCATCATTTGACACCTCGACAAGTGGTCGATTGAAGTTCGCCAATTGGATTGCTTCAACAGACAACCCACTAACAAGTCGTGTGATTGCCAATCGGATATGGCGTTGGCATTTTGGACAGGGATTGGTAGGAACCACAGACAATTTCGGTAACCTCGGTGAACGTCCAGTGAACCAACCTCTACTGGATTGGCTGGCTCTGGAATTAGAGCATCGTCAATGGTCGATCAAGGCATTGCACCGGACGATTGTTACATCAAGTAGCTTTGCCATGTCGAGTCAAGACAACGAGGCAGGCAGTGCAATGGATCCCGAAAATCGCTGGCAATGGCGTGCCAACCTACGACGTCTGGAAGCAGAATCCATCCGAGACGCCATGCTCTTTGTGAGCGGACAGCTTGACCGTTCGATGGGTGGATCACTTTTGCATCTCAAGAATCGCGGCTACTTTTTTGACCACACCTCAAAAGATACTACCTCATATGATTCGCAACGCCGTTCCATTTATCTCCCCATTGTGCGCAATCATTTGTATGATGTATTTCAATTATTTGACTACTCTGACGCCGGCAGTGTCGTCGGACATCGCACATCATCTGTGGTAGCTCCCCAGGCATTATTTATGATGAACAGTCCGTTCATGGCAACGACGAGCGCCGCCCTAGCAGAGTCCCTCGTCAACAACGCCGAAACAAACCGTCAAGCAATCATCCAAAACCTTTTTCAGCAAGCCTTTAGTCGGGCACCTTCTGCAGTCGAATTCCAAAACGCACTCGACTTTCTCAACGAGGCCACTCACATTGCGGATGCCGAGGCAGCGGCAGAAAAAGAACAGGAGGCTTGGCGGTTATTGTGCCAAGTGATCCTCCAATCCAACGAATTTATCTATATCGAGTAAACGACATGGCCAACTCTTTGACACGTCGCAATCTTCTGCAAACCACCGCTGCCATTGGTAGTGGATATCTCCTCGGGGAACCTTCGCAGGCTCACGCCAAAGATTCACCAAACGAGAAGCTTAACGTCGCCGTCATTGGGATTGGGGGGCAAGGTGGCTCCAACCTGAATCAAGTTTCTAGCCAGCATGTGGTTGCCTTGTGTGACGTCGATGATCAGCGGGCGGGAAAAGCCTATGAGCGACATCCCGGGGCAAAGAAATACGTTGATTTTCGGATCATGCTTGACGAGATGGAGAAGCAAATTGACGCTGTGGTCGTCAGCACCCCGGATCACATGCATTTTCATCCAGCGATGAAAGCCATGGAAATGGGCAAGCATCTCTATTGCGAGAAGCCCATGGCGCATTCCGTCTGGGAAACCCGCGCCATGACCAACTTAGCCAAAAAGATGGGGGTCGCCACACAACTGGGTGTCCAACGCCATACCCTCCCCAACCTGCATCGCAGCGTCGAACTCGTCAAGGCCGGAGTGATCGGCAAGGTGAGTGAAGTCCACAGTTGGGTTGAAGGTGACCGAGGTATGCCTGGAATGCCCCAGGACACACCATCCATTCCCACCCACCTAAACTGGGATTTATGGCTCGGCCCAGCGCGCGAAAGATCTTACCATCCAACCTACTGCCCCTACGGTTGGCGATTCTGGTGGGACTTTGGCACAGGAGAAACGGGGAATTGGGGGTGTCACATTCTCGACATTCCTTACTGGGCACTCGATTTAACCTACCCTACAAAAGTGACGGCCTCCGGCCCACCCAGTCATCCTCAGATGACCCCCAAGCAACTCTCGTCCTCTTTTGAATTCCCTGCTGAGGAGGTGGTACTGCATTGGTATCATGCCAAACAAGGACCTCCCATCCTCCAAGAGCTGGGACTGGACCATCGCGGCATGAATACCTTATTCATCGGCTCGGAAGGCCAACTCTTGACGGGTTTCCACAATTACAAACTCTATCCGGAAGAAAAGTTTGCAGAGACCAAGCCCGACCAATCACTTCCAAATTCACCTGGTTTTCATCAGGAATGGTTTGATGCTTGCCGGGGTGGCCCTGCGGCAACCTGTGATTTTGCTTATTCTGGACGCTTATCAGAAACTGTCTTGTTAGCCAATGTCGCCTACCGCGCCGGTGGAAGTTTTGACTGGGATGCGGCGAATTTGCATGTAACAGGCAATCAGGCTGCTGCGGACGCGATTCGCACGGAATTTCGGAAAGGGTGGGAAGTGTGAACACTGGCTGTCAGACATCACGACGAAAAATGCTCAAAGCGTCTGCGTTGGGGTTTGGACATTTGGCATTTGCCGACTTGTTAAACAAAGTCCCAGCTGCCGCACCAGCCAACCCCCTGGCGGCGCGTCAAACCCATTTTCCGGCTCGGGCAAAACGCATCATCTTTCTGTTCATGAAAGGTGGCCCCTCCCACGTCGACACCTTTGATCGCAAACCCAAGCTCGATCGTGACGACGGTAAAGAACTACCTTTTGACAAACCAAGAGTAACTTTTGCGGAGACGGGAAAACTTCTACGCTCACCATGGAAATTTAAACATTTCGGGCAAAGTGGCATTGAAGTAAGTAACTTGTTTCCCCATGTCGCAAAGCACGTCGATGACCTTTGCATCTTAAACTCCGTACATGGAACCAACCCCGCCCACGGTGGAGCTTGTCTGAAACTACATACCGGTAGTGACAATTTTATTCGTCCCAGCATGGGATCCTGGGTCACGTACGGATTGGGGACAGAAAATGAGAATCTGCCGGGCTTTATTACGATTTGCCCTACGCTCGCACACGGTGGAGTACGCAATTTTGGATCGGCCTTCTTGCCCGCACAATACTCCGCAACTTCCATGGGCGTTGCCAGTCAAGAAGCAAAATTGGCACGTGTGAAATTTGCCAAAAATGAAGTTACCTCAAAAGATTTACAAAGACTGCAACTCGATCTTTTGTCCAAATTTAACCATGAACATTTAGACATTAGTGGTGCGCATAGTGATCTGGAAAGTCGCATCCTTTCCTTCGAACTCGCTTTTCGCATGCAGCACGAGATTCCACAAATCGAAAACCTGGCAGAAGAATCGGAAAAAACGCGGTCACTGTACGGCTTGGATCAAGCCGTGACAGAAGACTTTGGCCGCCAATGCTTGCTTGCCCGACGTTTCATCGAACGGGGAGTCCGATTTATCCAAGTCACCCACAGCAACACAAAAGTTCAGTGGGATCAACACGGGGACTTACTCAACGGACACAACGCAAATGCCCTAGAAGTAGATCTTCCCATTGCAGGGTTACTGACAGATTTGAAACAACGTGGCTTACTAGAAGATACGCTTGTGCTCTGGGGTGGTGAGTTTGGTCGTACTCCTGTCGCCCAAGGCACCGACGGTAGAGATCACAATCCAGAAGGTTTCACCATGTGGCTCGCCGGCGGCGGCGTCAAAGGTGGTTTCCGTTACGGAGCCACGGATGAATATGGTTACTATGCCGTGGAAAACAAAATGCACATCCACGATCTCCACGCAACCATCCTCCATTTACTCGGCATCGATCACGAGCAGCTGACGTACCGCTATGCCGGACGAGATTTTCGACTTACCGACGTTTCCGGACGGGTCGCCCAGGCAATTCTGGCGTGAGTCCATCGATGATATGTAACGCCATCACACCCGTGTGGTAGTCGAGATCCTGCGCGCGCGTTATCTTCAGCAGCTGTCAAACTGCAATTTTTTTATAAAATGGCCGCGAATCATGCGGTGAGGAGTTCCTCAATGCGATTTGAGAATAAAGTCGCCCTCGTGACCGGTGCGGGTAGTGGTATTGGTCGATCCATTGCTCGGCGTTTTGCAAGCGAAGGCGCCAACGTGGCGATCCCGGACGTCAACGTCGAAGGCGCTCAGGAAACCGTCGAGATGATTCAGCAGCTAGGTCGTCAAGCCATTGCCTTGGAAACGGACGTATCGGACGCCGAACAAGTCAAGGCCAGCCTGGAACAAACAATTCAAGAACTCGGGCAAATCGATATTCTGGTAAACAACGCGGGAATCAATATTCGCGCACCCGTCCATGAAATGACTGATGAACAATGGCACCAAGTGATCGACGTCAATCTGCACGGCGTCTGGTACTTTTGCCGCCACATCCTGGACCATTTTATTGCGCGTGGAAGTGGCAATATCGTCAGCATTGCCTCGATCGGCGCATTCGAAGCTTCCCATGACCGGGTACCTTATATGGCCAGCAAGGGAGCGGTCGCTTCGATGACTCGAGCCCTAGCCATTGATTTGGCAGAAAAAAACATTCGCGTCAATGCCATCGCACCCGGCATGACCGCCAGCAATTTTGCCACTCCACAACTCAAAAAGGACATGGATGTTTGGACTAAAACTCTGACACCTCTGCGCCGCTGGGCAAATCCTGACGAAATCGCCGCCGCCGTTGCCTTCCTTGCTTCGGAAGACGCGAGTTATATTACCGGACACGTCCTCACCGTGGATGGCGGTATGACCGCCGGTAATCGAATTGGACGTTTCATGCCAGATCAGGAGACTCCCGAAATCTGGTGAGGCTGATTTCTCTCGCAACACGGCTCGCTCGGGACGACTCCAAGCTGAACGAAACTTGCTCTTGAGCTGGCTTTGTCAGTTCGTACAGCGATAGAATTCTTCCTTGGTTTGATGTGCGGCATGCCATCGCAAACCTACAGAACTTGGCGTCTTGTCGTTGTCCTATAACTTGTCGTACAACTCAACCGTAAAGAGTATGGATTAACGATTTGTGAGAAAGTAAAATCATTGGTTATTCGTGGTGAAAACTAGATCCGGAGAAAGCACATGCCTAAATTGAATGTTGAAGGATACGGTGATTTTGAGGTTGAAGAGGGGACACGGTTGGTGTTGGCTCTTACGGATGTGGCCCATGTCGATCAACTCCATGCGTGCGGTGGCCAGGGACGTTGCACTACCTGTCGAGTGAAAATTACCGACGGTGAACCGACGCAAATGACCGCTGCGGAAAAACAGACGTTGGATGCACGAGAGCTCTCGGGAGTTCGCCTTAGTTGTCAGGTGTTGTGCCAGAGTGACATGACGATCCAAGCAATTAGTCGCCTCGAAGGAAGTGGGCGAACCGATGCCGGTGGTCGACCGGATGAAGAATTGCAGCCTCAGCCAGTCGAATGGGTAGACAAATAGACAAAACTACGCCGTTACCATCCCCTGGGAAACAAATAGCCTCAGACGGTACATCGCACGAATGCCCAGACACGCTTCCTGAATCACATCACCAAGTGTTTTCAGTAGAGGCTCTGCAAAGACTCCCAAGGCAACCCCAACACAAAAACAGAACTAACACCACTTCCTGGATGCGATGTAACCTACTTCGATTACTACT
>JAKVBY010000083.1:0-6246 GCA_022446825.1 Pirellulaceae bacterium | reverse complement strand
GGCCTGCTGCTTTAAAAACTTGCGTATCGCGTGGCACGCAAACGTCATCCAGTACGGATCGAAAATTCCCACGTTAATCGACAATGGGATGGGCAACCGCACAGCAGGTTAATCCTCCATCAACCGGCAATATCGCACCTGTAATCCAATCCGCATCGGGAGAAACCAAGAACAAGGCCGCTTTGGCAATATCTTCAACACGCCCCAAGCGGCCCAGCGGAATCCGCTCGATCTGAAAATCGCGATAGGCTTCCGTTGTCACCTCCATCACAAGAGGCGTCGCGACCGTGGCAGGGCAAATGCAATTAACGTTGATGTGGTACTTCGCCAAATCAACCGCCATGGTTTTCGTCATTCCGACAAGTCCGTGCTTCGCACTACCATAAGCAGCCATATTGGGCTGGGCGAGAATTCCCGACCCAGAACTGATATTAACAATTTTTCCGTATTCCTTTTCGATCAACGTCGGCATGACCGCTTTACTAACGTTCCAGGGACCATCGAGATTAAGAGAACGAATTTGCTGCCAATCGTCCTGTGTATATTCATTCACCGGCTTCAAATTGTTCCAACCCGCACAGTTCACGAGGATGTCAATCGTTTCAAAAGTGCTAAGAACCTGCTCTACACTGGCAACGACACGGTCGTAATCGGTCACGTCCGTTTCCACGACGATGGCTTCTCCCCCCAGTGCCTTGATTTCCTCAACAGCACTCTGACCGCCTTCGCCATTGATATCCATAATGACAACGCGTGCACCTTGGACAGCAAATTCGCGACACATCCCTTGGCCAAGCCCAGACGCCCCGCCGGTCACAATCGCGACCTTTTCCTTCAATCTTTGCTCACTCACGATGCATTGCTCCCTGACTCCCGACTCAAAAAATCCACGCTTTAAAACAGCACCTTTGTGGGACCTTTCACGCGCACCGCATAAGTCCAATTCAGCACGTGGCAAACAGCTCCTGGCACACAAATTCGTCCTGCTGCACCTATTTCTGAAACTGCACAAACTCTAAACGGGTACCTCGTGACTGCTTCTTCGGCACCACATAAAAACGATTTCCATACTTCGATTGCATGTAAGCCTCTTCGATCGCTTCTTCCTTCAAATCTGCCGGATCGACTTGACGTTCTTTAAGGTGTTTTCCAAAACCCTCCGCATCTGCACAATCAAAACCAATCTCGAAAAGCGTTCCTTCGCCACCTCGCTCAAGTTCCTCCAAGCCAGGTCCCTCCAGCGGTTGAATGAGTTGTAAAGCCGTCGTGCCGTTACCAATTGGCAACAAAACAGACTTCCAACGAAGTCCCGGCTTTTCTACATCAATGGGATCTTTTTGTTCACAACCAAGCAAATCAACATAGTGGTTGATCGCGGCAGTAATATCCCGAGTGAGAATCGCCACATGATGAATCTGGTTGATCATTGGGTCTCTTCTTCTGCGAGGGCTCGCTCAAATTCGTGAATTGCTTCCATTTTAATGATCGGCCGGAAATCCTTCACGGCCATCATGTTATTGACAGATGCGCGGGTCGTTCCTTGAACAGCTAATTCCTGCATGACGCGTGTCATCGCTTCGGCAGCGGTCAGGATCAGCGTCAGTGGATAGGTAATCAGCTTGAATCCCATTTTATGCAGTTCATTCGTGGTCAGTAACGGCCGACCTACGTTTTCCGTCATATTGGCAACCACCGGCTTGATCGGAGCAATGCGTTCCACGATCGCTTGTAGTTCTTCGTGGACAGAATCATCATAGCCCAGATCCACCCAAATCAAGTCGGCTCCAGCTTGAGCGTAGGCAATCCCACGTTGGATACCTTCCTCAAAATCAATCGCCAAACTAGCATGGGTCCGCGCGATAGTGACAAAATCTGGATCAAGATCGGCAGTCACACGCTGAGCGGCTTTCAACTTGCCGATCATTTCCTCCGTTGAAATCACCCCACCGCCGCCTAAGGACGGGCAGCGTTTTGGCAACACTTGATCTTCCATATACATTCCAGCACAGCCAGCGCGTATCGCTTCGGTCACGGTGCGGGCCACATTCAATTGCTTTCCAAAACCGTCATCCACATCACACAGCACGGGGATATCGACAGCCTGTGCCATATTTTTGGCGGCATACATCATCTCGGACTGTGTGATCGTGCCAACATCCGCCAAACCAAGCATGCTGGCCGACGTGTTAAAGCCACCGTGCATCACTGCTGGCAGGCCCGCCATTTCAACCGCACGGGCGGAAACACAGTCAAACGCACAAGGAACGACAATCGGCCCCGGCTCTGACAATAAACGTCGCATGACAACCGAAGGTTTTTGTTGTTCATTCATTCGCGAATCTGCGTCCAGTTTGAAGTAATCTCTTTATACTGACCCGGCGCGCCAAAAACCGGCGGCGAATTGACCCAATAAAGAATCAGGTCTTCCTGACCAATGTTCTCCGCACGATGCTTGGTTCCGGGTGCAATGTATACCGAGCAACCCGCATCGCAGTCATAGGTCTCATCGTTCAGGTAAAATCGGGCTTGACCCTGGTGAACGAGATAAATCTCTTCCCCTTCATGAGAGCTGAGTTTTACCTGTTTTTTTCCGGGCAAAATGCGCACACTTCCGGCTGACATGTTCTTGGTACCAGTCAGTTCTGGTTCATGCAGCATCCCCATTTCACGATCCTCGCCATCTTGAGGAATGTGCCAAGCGGTCTCATCACCAATTTTTCGTACAGGGCCCACGGGAAAATCTCCTCATTCACAGTGCCAATGTTTGCTTCCGCTCTGATCATTTTACGCTGGGCCAGCCGCTTACGACAGGTAACTGGTCGCTCATTTTGACCTCAGGCAATCGATTAATCCCACAATGCTTCGGTCGAGGTCGCCGCCGTCATTGCTTGGGATCCACCGTCCGTAGGGATCGCTGCCCCGGTTAGGTTCTGAGACGCCGAGGAGACCAAAAACAACACGACTTCTGCTTGGCTTTCCGGCGTTGACATCTGGCCTGTCGGAATGCGACGCTTCCGCTGTTTGCGCCATGCTTCTGTTGTCGCATTGAGCATCATTGTCGTGGTCGTCGCCCCTGGACAAATACAATTTACGCGTACATTGTGCTTTGCCCACTCCACCGCCAAAGCGCGCGTGAGTCCCAACACCCCATGCTTCGAGGCAGTGTAGTGGACCATGCCAGGTACCCCGCTCAAGCTTGCCGACGAACCAAAGTTCACAATCTTGCCACGACCGCTTTGGACCATCTGTGAACCGAAGGCGTGGCAAGTTAAAAAAAATCCTGACAAGTTCACAGATATGTCTCTCTGCCACGTCTGCCAAGTCAATTCGAGCATCGGAACGAACTCAGCAATACCAAATGTATTGACCAAGATTTCCACGGGTCCCACTTGGTCGGCGACAAATTGCCTTAATTGGGAAACACTCTCTGGGCACGACACATCCACGTAATGTGAAAACGCTTTTCGCTCAGGAGAGTCTTCCTGAATGGAATGCGCTACACTTTTTGCACCAGCTTCATCGATATCGGCAACGACTACCGTCGCTCCCTCTGCAGACAACCGACGCGCCGTCGCCGCTCCCATTCCTGAACTACCACCAACAATGACTGCAACTTCGTCAAGTAATTGCATGATCGGTACCTTTATGTGCTTGTTGAAAACCGAGCTGGGGGGTTTTCAAACAATCTCATATCTTGAATGCCTTCGACTGCCTCATTCTCAATAGCCAAGGCCTCAGAATCATCCATTCGTGTCGATGCCACTTAAATCGACGTCCACGCTTTTGGCCGCTTCAAGAATCTGGTCCCAAGTCTCGTCATCCATAGAAATTCCAGCATTCAAGCGTTCTTCTTTTCGGCGGAACTGGTATTCACCGGGCAAAATAACACCGTCAAAGCCTTGAGCTGGTGGCGTTTCTTTCAAGTAAGCAGTCAAGGAATCGATCAAATCACCGTAACCCCCACCACCGACAAAATAATCGGCGTCGATAGCAATACAGCAATAACGATTTCCATATAACGACCGATCCGTGATCAAGTGACCGCTCAAGGTACCGGTCAAGACTTCGACAAGTACAGAGAGTCCAAAACCCTTGAAGCCTTGTGGTCCCCCAAAAGGTAAGATGGAACCAACGGGTTTCTGGGGTCCCACTCGGCCCGCTTCGGAACCATAGAATTCATGGGGGTCACAAGTTTTCGCCCCGGCTTCGTCTTGCACCATATTTTCCGGGAGCAACTGGTCTTTGTGCCGCGCGAGTCGAATCTTGCCTTCCGAAATTGCGCTGGTCGACATGTCGAGTATCAGAGGATCGCCGCCGTCGGTTGGAATGGCACAAGCAAACGGATTTGTGGCGAGCCGTCCTTCCCGTCCACCCCAGGGCGCTACGTAGTGCCCGTTAATCGGCCAGCTCGCTGCCGCAATGCAGACCACATTGTGATTTCGAGCTGCGGCCTCAATATAGGCACCCAAGCGAGCTACGTGATGACCATTATGAACGGTCACACACGCGACGTGATGCTCTTTTGCTTTGGCAACGGCCAGTTCGGTAGCCCGCATGGCGGCAACAATTCCATAATTCTTATTACCATTCAGAACAGCTGCCCCAGCAGAATCTTTTTCTGTAGCAATGGACGCTCCCGGAACAATTTTCCCTTTATGATACTCAGAAACATAAAACGAGGTTTGGATGATGCCGTGCGAATCGTACCCCATCAGATTCGCATCGACGAGCACATCCGTCACGAGTGCTGCCTCATCAGCGGGCGTACCACATGCTGAATAAATCCGTCGTCCGACGTCACGTAGTGTTTGGTCTGAAAAAACTGGCATCTGAAATACGTCCGTATCAAGAGTGTTTAGTTTTCGAGTTATCTTAAGCTGGCCACAATTGGTTACCACCATCCAGCCGTAACGCCTGTCCTGTCATGAACGAGGACTGGTCCGAGGCTAAAAAAGCAACCGCCTGTGCGACTTCAGCTGGCCAACAATATCGCTCCAGTGTGCCGGTTTTCGGCATCTTGGCAGCATCCAGGTCATCACGGGCCAGGACACGAGCCGTTGCCGTTGGTCCGGGCGCGACGGCATTGACCCGGATATTATACTTACGTAACTGTGCAGCCAAGCAGCGTGTGTAATGAACCACACCCGCTTTTGCCACACAATAAATCGCGTCGGTTTCCAAACCGACAAAGGCCCCGTTGCTGCTGTTGTTCACAATGCAACCCGACTGCTGGTCGATCATCAGGGGAGCGACTTCTTTACAAACGAGAATCGTCGACATTAAGTTACGTTGGATCATCACCTGGACATCGTCCCAAGGAATAAAAACTGCATCATTGGGATCTGGTTTGCCCCCGTTCGGACCATCGGGACCTTTGGCACCTACCGTGCCACCGACGTTATTGACCAGAATGTCAATGCGACCAAATTGCGATTTGATCTCGCCCACCATCTGCTGCACCTGCAGCTCGTCCGTCACATCGCCAGTCACCGCAAACGCTTCACAGCCGGTTTGTTGCGTTAGCTGCTCAGTCACTTCCAACAGCGATTCCGCCTCACCAAAACGGGCGACGGATTCTTGTGACAGATCGTGCAGAACGATCGTCGCCCCGCGCAAAGCAAAAGGCTCGGCAATTGCACGTCCCATGCCTCCGGCTGACCCCGTGATGAAGACGACTTTTTCACCAAAGCTCTTGTTTGCCATTATCGCAGTCCGATCTTGCTTGCCCGGGTTACTTCAACAACCGGAAATTAGCACACTTGCGCCAACGTTTCCATCGGCGGTGGTAAGCTTTAAGGTGCCACCAGCAGTTGTCGAGACCCGAGGGTATCCATACCGTACGTTCCCGACAATGGTTCCCCCCTTTAATTCAACACCGCATCCTCATTTGAGTTCAGGTTGTATAGCCCCAAGACATGCAGCAGAAGCAAGCGATTTGGTAGACCAAAGAAGGCAAGATTGCCCACAGGACTGATAGCATTCGGAACACATCTGGCTTACATTACGCTGCATGAAAATCACCAAAGTCGAAACCATTCAACATCCTAGCTATCCCGTTTTAACCTGGGTGAAACTTCACACCGACGCAGGGCTTGTGGGGCTCGGAGAAACAATCCAAGGCGCGCCCGCAGTCGCCGGAATGATTCATGGGACATTTGCGGATATTCTTCTCGGCCGTGACCCCAGTGAAATCGAATTACTGTGGCATCACATGTACCGCTATGCCCATTACGGAGGTTATGCCGG
>JAKVBY010000082.1:13309-27678 GCA_022446825.1 Pirellulaceae bacterium | reverse complement strand
GAATCAAACGGAATGGTGATCTTCTCACCACATTGCTTGCAAGGTCCTGTTTGCCCTGCGTATTGTTCATCCACTTCCATCTGCTGGCCACAGTGGGGGCATTTAAAATCAATGGTCATCAAGACATTCCTTAACAACTAGGCAACATCCTACGCAATCGAACAACGGATGCTGATCGATTGCACCAAGCTTAAGTTAATTCACACTCCAACAACACTTAATTCGTAGTCTAACGACGTTTCTTGGAGAAAAATATCACCAGGCTCGCACCAATACTCCTGTTTCATAGGATCGTATTCCTCTCCAACGGCATAGCCCCCCAGAAACCACGTATTAGGAACACCTCCAGCCGCACCTTGCCTACCGCAGAACGGCAAAAGGTGTAGCAAGAGACAAAGATCCAACAAGAAACATTGGTCAACCGAGTAATTCAGGAAACGCTCTGGATCACAGCGTCCCAGCCACCGAAACGCTGTATTACCGTCTCTATCTGCTGGCCTAGTCCCCTCGTTGCTTCGAGTTGGAAAATAATTTGACGGTACCGCTTGGCTTCGCGCGGGGACAAATTTCTCAGACGCCGTTCATACAACCATTTTCTCGCGACGTGGTGACCACCAAAACGCATTTCCCACGTCTGCGCATCGACCTTCGACAACCAACGGTCCGGGTTAATATACAGATTTCCTGATTTAAGCTTTGGAAAACCACGCTCGACCAGCCAAGATCCACGGCCCTGCCATTGACTCGCGATGTTTCCCTGGGTCGTCTGGAGCAGGTGCCCTTGAATGAGTTGCTCGCCCAACGCAGCAAACTCCCAGAACACCTCCTCACAGGAAGGTAGAAAAACACGAGGAAAACCAACTCTCAACGGCTCGGCATATTTGGTGCGATAGGTTGCGGAAAAAAACATCGCATAGATGTAATTCAAAACGTCCAGCGGAGTGAAAGTGGAAATAAGTTGATCCGTAGTTTTGACATACGGTGAGAACTCCCTCCCGAGCCGTGACTCCAGACGGTGTAAAAAATTTGACTTGATGTTTACTCTAGCTGTCAACTCCACATCCGAATCGGAACTCGGGTCTCTCGAATAGAGTCTCAACGGAAAGATCGATTCGCTCCCCCGATTGTCCGACCGCAACACTCCATCCAAGGTAATGCCGTCCACTACGGAAAAAAAAGTGCATGGCTGAAATGGTAACATTTGTCTCCGAGTGACCAAAGCAAGGTTTTTGCCAGCGGTCAGGTGGTGCATGACGCGGGAACGAGGCCAATCGATCATCGATTCATGCCACAAAATACTGCGGCGATCAAACGGACGATAAATGCAAGAGCGAATGTATTTCCTCCAATGAGGCTCGGCAGCCAAACTCCTTCTGGCAAGACCCAGTTTCCAACCACGCGTGTCACCGCGCGGGTACTTATCGCTTCTTGGTCGCGGAAACATCTCCTCACGGATCTGTTCATCCGGGATGCGCAGATCGAGAAACGACTCGATCCGTTGAATCAGTTCTGCATCGTCAAAAGCAACCACTAATCGGTCACGAGCGGTAACCGGAGCCGTGGTATGAATGGGCATGAGTTCGTCGATCGGAAATGCCTGGTCGTACTCTCGCTCCGTGCCACCTCTGCCGGGAACATAAAAATAGAATGGGCTCACAGGGACAACTTGGATACGTGGTTGGACGGCACCCAGCGGTTCTTCCAGCAGCGCCAGTTTCTTGGCACGCGCGCCCCAGGCCTCACAAAAACCGACGGTCGTTGGTGCCTCTTTCCCGATCGGTCGCTGAAAGATAGAAACTGCAACACCGGTCTCAATTGCGAAAATATTTTCATCTGTACCTTGCTCGAGCGTCATCCCCGGACTTTTTCTACTTCCATGGAGATCGGTAACTTCAACATGTGAAAAGGTCTGGCCGAGTTGCTGTCGCATCCCGCGAAAAGTCTGGTTATCGAGATAGCCATGATTGGTGACCATGCCCGCTACTCCAAAACCGGCGCGGTCAATATGCCACTGGGCCAAACGCAGAAATCTCACATAATCATCCTTGAGCCAGAGTTTCCGCTCACCCAGTGGTTTTCCGTCACATTCGTAGTAATTGGCAGTCTTGGATGTCCCTTGGCTCTCTCCTCGCAGCAGCCCATCGATCCATGCGGTACCATTAGTCGACAGCGCCGAAAAAGGCGGATTTCCCAAGATCACTGAAAACACTTCTTCCGTCGGCTCTTGCAGAGAATTGGTAAGGTAAATTCTGGCCTTCGCGCCAGAACGGAAATCGAATCCGGTCTGATATAGCTTCACAGCAACTGCCAGGTGAGCCACTACAGAAGCTGGCAAGAGGATGTCGTTTCCCACCAGGCGAGGCAAAAGGTGTTCGACAACGTAAAACGACCATTTTTCTGCTCGTTCGCTTACAGAGTGTCCCTCCTGCTGCCATTTTTCATCCATCGTTTTGTGCACCACATCGATCACTTCGACAAGAAACACACCAGTCCCGGTCGCAGGGTCTAGAATTTTCAGTGCCTCTTCCTGTGCTTGAACTCCTGGCGGCAACATTAACTTGTTGTTCCCCGAGTCTAAACGCTCCCATGGAACGATCGTGGCAAGACCTGCGGGGAAATCCAAGCGGCAGCGCAGAGCATGGTCGATGCTACGAACAATGTAATTCGCCAAGGGCTGAGGCGTATAATAGACACCGCGACGCCGACGACCCGCAGGATCGCTGTGCGATAAAAGCACTTCATAAAAATAAAGAAATTCGAACCCCTGCGTGCCACCTCGTATCGCCGCTTCGTCTCGACACACCATCCGTACTTCTCGAGAGAGCGCCAGCATTTCTGCCAGCAAGCTTGGCGTCCACAACTCCGGATGAGCTTCCGGCTCTCCAGCAATCGCCAGAAGGTCATGAATCATTGGAGAAGCAGCGAGACTAACGAGTCGTCCGCGCAGTGCGGTTTGGCATTCTCGAGCCGTTAACTGCAAAGAAACGGTAGCCACGACAATCGCCTGAGCCAGCAAGTCGCAGCAAGCTTCGGAGTTTTGACCAAAGTCAACGATCTCCAGGCACTCATCTCTAAAGCGTTCCCACCGCGATTTTCCAGCTGGGTGCTTTCGCGCTCGGAAAAGCTGGCTGGCAACCTTTGACTGGATTATCCGCAATTGCGTTATGACTTGTCGAGTTTTCTTTCTCATCGACCCGACCAGCCTCTTTGAAGTAATTGGAGCTTAAACAAATGCCGCACCTGCGATTAGAAAGACGCATTCAAAAATCGAGCTTCTAGCCTACCCGCCAGCTACTGCAAGCGCCTCTCACGCAATCGATGTAGTTAAACAGCCTGCGACTCCATCATTTTCTCAAGCCTGAAATGCGCAACTTTGTCACTCCCCAATCTGAACCACTGCCTTAATGCACTCTGCCGATTTGGCCAGTGCAAACACCGCCTCCATGTCCGCATTGCTCGAGTGATGGGTGATCAGCTTTTCCCCAACTCCCCGTAAAACCTCGTCGTCCTGCAAAAGTTCCAATGCGACTCGAAAGTCTCCGCAGCGAGAACTGCTGAGGACAAGATCCCGGTGAAGACATGCCTCAAGCAGTGGCGAATCGTGCCTGGCCAGATCAGAAACCAAAAGAATCTCACCTCGAGGGCGCACTAAAGAGACCTGACGTCCCGGTACGGGACGAATAGCAGCATCCAACTGCATGGCATTTTCGACAACGGCAATATCGGCCCGCTGGATACCCTCCATCTCCATTGCTTCAAACGCCTGTAAAAGTTCGCTGGCATTTCCCCGCAAGAGTTGAGCTGATTTTTGAAATTCTGTTGGTGGCGATGTTTTTGCCAACCAGGCAATCCGTGGAGGAATATCTCGTCTCGTCACATCAAGACTTTTTAACGGCGCCAAACGCAACTCATCGACAACGAACTCCGTAAGATTCAGCGTCCCAGCAGCCGGTTGCCCATGCGTTGACTTGAGATGCACTTCTCGTGCCGCCAAACGAAGGGCTAACTCGAGACCAGCAGGTGAGCCGGTCGTATCCACAACAATTTCCGCAATCGGCTGCTGAAATCTTTCCGTATTTTGTCTAACGTTCAGAGTCGTATCAGCACCAAACTGTTTCGCCATTGCTAACAATGAGTCATGCCGAGATAAGGCAAGGATATGGTAGTCTAGTTTGTGTTGCCGCCGGTACGCGTTGAGAGAAGCAAGCACGAGCATCCCCAGACGTCGCGGGCCCAATACGGCAATTCGATCACCAGCTTGAGGAGCCATGGTTTGGACTGCATGTAACGCAGCTGCCAAGGGTTCAATCAAGACCGCCGTACTGGACGGGATCACGTCAGGAATCCGTACTAAAGCATTGCGCGGCGCTAGCAGGAATGCCCCGAAACCACCTGGTAAATCATGAATGCCCAGAACTAAGCGGTCTGGGCAATGCGTCGATAGACCTGCATTGCAATAAGCACAGTCACTGTCCAAGCCGCGGGCCTGATGGGAGGCATTAATTTCCACAGCATAGCGATCTCCTGACTCATCAATCGCAATCACTTCGTGACCGGTGATCTGTGGTAAGGGAAAGGGCAAAAAATGTCGCACCAGGTCTGTCGCACAAACGCCACAGGACGCTGTCTTTAATAAGCGATAGCCGGGACCAAGTTCAAGATGGGACGCACCGTTGCGTTGAATCGACCATCCTTTTTCGAGAGAACCTTCAAAACGGTACCGTGCCGTTCGAAAGGTGGTATCCGCTCGATACTCCGGGGCTTGGAATTCAATCATCATTTAATCGATCCGATCATTGGATCGGTTAGACAACGAGCCAAGCACAAAACGCCACACTAGCAAGACATGCCCGTGAATCTCACCGAGATTCACCTCGATCCTCTACCGAAAAGGTCACAGGTCATGACGTGAATCGAAAGCGGAGGGCACGGGACTCGAACCCGCAACCCGCAAGCGGGCGCCTGATTTCGAATCAGGTTGCTAGCCAATTCGCTTACCCTCCGGAGCAAGAGTCTATTATTTAGCGACGAACCCCGGTTCTGACAAGATGGTGATGCTTTTGTTTTCAAACCATCCGTTCACAAGTCAGCGAAAATTGCGTGGGTTTTGTTGTAATTCTTTCAGGTAATCGTCTAAAGACTCCAAGTGACTCACAACAACATGGATTACATCATGCTCGCGTTCAAGCCTCCCAGAAGCAACGACCCCACGCGCTCGACGCGCTATGGCATCGTACCTCTTCCACGTCGTTTGGTGGATAATTAGATTTACGATACCTGTTTCATCCTCTAACGTTACAAACGTAACTCCTTTAGCCGTACTGGGACTTTGACGCATCAAAACCAAACCAGCCACACGCACTCTTCGATGATGTTGATAATCCGCTAAGCTCCTCGCAGGTACAACCTTCCTGGTGTTCAATTTTTCGCGGCAAAACGAGAGGGGATGCTCCCGTAATGTCAACCCGGCCATGCGATAATCGGCGGTGACCTCTTCCTGTCTTGTCAGTTTGGGTAGTGAAGGGGTTGGAGATTCCACATGCCCTTGCTGCGCAAACAACGGTAGGTCGCCTAGCTGAGAGGACGTGCCCAACGTTTGCCATAATGCCGACCGACGGTCGAGAGACAACGATTGAAAGGCATCAGCTTCTGCCAAACATTCGAGCATCCGGCGGTTTAAATGCGTGCGCGTGGCCAAATCTCCAATCGAGCGATAACGTGAAGTCCGTGACGCAACAATTTTGTCGCCGGCGACACGCTGGAGTCCACGAATTAAACGCATCCCCAGACGCAATTTGGGCAAGACCTTTGTAGATTGTTCTTGTTTGTCAAATTGGCAAGCATGTTCTGCTACTTCCAATGTGCAGTTCCAATCGCTGTAATTCACATCAACCGGCAATACCTCTACCCCGTGCTTACGTACATCTTGAATCAATTGAGCCGGCGCATAAAATCCCATCGGCTGACTATTCAATAATGCCGCCGTAAATGCCGCTGGAAAATAATGCTTCAGCCAAGCCGATATATAGACCAGCTTGGCAAAACTAGCAGCGTGTGATTCTGGAAAACCGTATTCCCCAAAACTGCGAATTTGCAGAAAGAGGTTTTCCGCAAATGTCTGGGAATATCCTCGGCAAAGCATCCCTTCGACAAGTTTGCAATGAAACTGATCGATGACCCCAGGCCTCCTCCAGGCTCCCATGGCACGACGTAATTGGTCCGCTTCTCCAGGAGTAAAACCGGCAGCCACCATAGCCAACTGCATCGCTTGTTCCTGAAACAAAGGAACTCCCAAGGTACGTTGCAACACACGATAAATCTCTTCGTTTGGATACGTCGCTGGCTCCTCACCATTTCGTCTCCGCAGATACGGATGCACCATGCTCCCTTGAATTGGACCTGGTCGCACAATAGCAACCTCAATGACCAAATCATAAAAGTTCTGTGGTCGCATACGGGGCAACATGCTCATCTGAGCTCGACTTTCAATTTGAAATACACCGATCGTATCAGCGCGACCAATCATGTCGTAAACATCAGAATCCTCATCAGGGATATTATTCAAAGACAACACACCAGCTGTACCGCCATATTTTTTAACATTCGGTCCTCCGCTAGATATTCCGGTAACAGAACGGGGTTCATAGTGTTTTTCTATCAAATCAAAACATCGATGAATCGCACTCAACATGCCTAACCCAAGGCAATCGATTTTTAAGATGCCGAGTTCATCAAGATCGTTCTTATCCCATTCGATCACTGTCCGGCCATCCATCGAGGCATTTTCAATCGGCACTATTTCGCACAGAGGACGTTCAGTGATAACCATGCCACCAACATGCTGTGAGAGATGCCGTGGAAACCCGATCATGTCGTTAACAAGACACAATAACTGCTTGCCAATTTGAGATTCTGGTGACAGGCCGCTCTGTTGACAGCGGCTGGCAAGTAAAACCTGCTCGCTACGGACGTCAATATTCTTTGCGATCGTGTCGACTCGCTCCAACGATAAGCCAAGCGATTTGCCCACATCTCGTATGGCAGAACGCGGGCGATAAGTAATCACCTCGGCTGTCATTCCTGCACGCTCACGACCATACTTGTGATAAATATATTGCAATACTTCCTCACGACGCTCATGCTCAAAATCAATATCGATGTCCGGTGCTTCGTTACGTTCGCGACTAATAAACCGTTCGAACAACAAATTTGCTTCCATTGGATTGACCGCAGTTACCTCCAAACAAAAGCAAACCGTTGAGTTGGCCGCCGAGCCACGGCCTTGGCAAAGAATGGGAGGATCTTGGTCTCGAGCAAATTGGACAATGTCGTAGACTGTTAAAAAATATGCTTCGTAATGCAATTCTTCGATAATGCCCAACTCATGTTCCAATTGTTGCCGTACCTTTTTTGGAACATTGCCTTGATAGATACGTAACGCACCATCCCACGACAAACGACGAAGATACTGCACTGGTGTTTCCCCTGGTGGAGAAAGTTCCTGAGGATATTCATAGCGCAATTCCTCGAGAGAAAACTTACAGCGTTCCGCGATCTCGACCGTGCGCTGCAGGGCATCCGGCACACATGAAAATAATGCTGCTAACTCTTCGATGGAACGGAGATGCCGTTCAGAATTCGGTAACAATGCATCGCCTAATCGATCAACTGTCGTGCCATGCCGAATCGCAGTCACCACATGCTGTAAAGCCATACGTGCCGGCACGTGATAATAAACATCTCCAGCTGCAACTAACGGCAAACCCGTTTGTCGCGCCAGGCAACTTAACTCATCAAGTCGCCTTTGGTCGTCGGTACCATAGTGGAGCTCTGCTAAAAGGTGACCTCGCTCACCAAACACTTCACGATATTCATGAAGACGTTGAATATCCTGCGTTCCACAAACAGCGGCTAATAACCCCTCTGCATAAGTGGCAATATCTGCAAAGCGTATGTCACATGCACCTTTGGCAACTCGACGCCGCCCAGAAGTAATTAACCGAGACAAACGGCCATAAGCAGCACGATCCGTAGCCAACAAAACCACCGGTGGTGCATCTTGCGGCCAGATTTCCGCTCCAATAATTAATTGCAAATCACTCTGTTTCGCTACAGTGTGCGCCCTCACAACACCAGCTAAGCTGTTTCGATCCGTCAGGGCACATGCTGAATAACCAAGTTCCGCCGCTCGGGCTATTAGCTCATCAGGGTGAGAAGCTCCTTCCAAAAAGGAAAAATTACTACGGCAATGTAGTTCCGCATAAGGCGGTACACGACATCGAGAAGACCTATTCGGCGCTGTTTGTGGATGTCGCTTTGGAACAAGTGAAGATTCAGGCATAATCATGAGACCGAAAACAAAAAGCGGTAACAAAACGATGTATCAGAGAGAATTAGTGTCACATTTCTACGGTGTTACTTAATCAAAGACACCATGTAAAAACCAACTCTCGTGAGCGAGACAGCGATAAAGCCAAAACCTTGCCCCTCGTTCTGTTTCTACCTGATAATAGTCTCGACAAATGCCACGTTTTCTCCACCAACCAGTTTCTATTCGTTCAGGACCCCAATGATGCGTCACTTGATATTGGCAGCCGTGATATTGAAAACGGGTAAGCAGACCATTGGCAGCAGTCCCAAGCACTTTCAACAAGATGGGATCTTTCAATAATCGCAAAGGTCGATCCAGAGGTTTCAAACCAAGCCCTGAAGCATTATTTGTTTTACGAATGCTGTATTTCACTGGACAACGTTTCCCCACAATCGGCCTGACACGATAAGACATCTCCGGCTGCGCTTCGTGATGAAGCTGATACTGCACCACGGCATGGTGACCAAGCCTTCCCGCGAGACGATCAATCAACGCCGCAATTTGCAAAGAATCTTGTCGATTTGGCTCAACATCAAAAAGTTCCTTTTGATGTTGAGCCAAGGGCGCGTGCTGGAGTGCACGGAGACAAACACGATCAACAGCTGCGGGAAAGTGTATGTTTGTCAAATACATTTGGGTGATTTCTTGTAAATGCTTTGCGTCAGCACTGGGGCGAAACAATCTAACCTGAATTATTTCCCTTACCTGCTGACACTTGAAAAGGCATTCCAACTGCAAAACTCCTCGCGCACGTCGACTCAACAGAAAACTAAGTCTCTCAAGCAAGTGCTTGACAATTCCTCTGATGGCAACTTCATCTGACAATGGATAGTCGAGTTCCCATTCGACTATAAAATTCTCCGGGGGTAGAACAGGATTGATCATTTCTGGAGTGTCACCAAAAAATTGATCAAAACGCTTGAGCAAAATGGGACCGAAACGTTCTTGTAAATCTTGTCGTGAGATTGGTCGCAAATCGCCAATTTGCGTTAGCCCAAGATGGAATAATGTATGGACGATCAGCTCAGGAAGACGCAAAGCTGTGATTGACAAATTATCCAAGTCATCTGCGTCCTTGACATGGCGCGTTCGTGCCCAAGCCACTCCGATCGTATTACCAATTCCAATTCGCGCAACAAGTTTCCACCGTTTGAAACTACGTTGAATTTGTTCTACCAGAGTTGCTTCGTTAGAAAATAAAGGAGTGACGCCCGTGATATCCAACAAAAGAGTGTCCGGAAAATCCATGTCCTCACACCCCACCAAAGGGCTGAAACGATGACACCGCCGAGCAACTTTTTCTAGTGCTTGTTGATCGGAACATGGGTCATGTTCTTCAATATGCGAGGGAGTTCTTCGAGAGGTCAGCGCCGTGGCTTCAGCAAGTGGCATACCAACCTGCACTCCAAGTTGTCGCGCAGTTGCGGAACACGCAATGACCGATGAGTCTCCTCGCGCCCGCTGAAACAATATAAGAGGTCGGCTTTCAAGTTCTGGCTTCATGCGAACCAGCCGTTGTACCGGCCAATGGGGTAACCATACTGCTACGATGCGTTTCACGAGCCTCGCCTGTTTGACAATTAATTTCAAAAGTAACCTCGCTATCTCCAACTCCCCTGCGGCATCTCAATATCTGAGCAGACAACTGCCAGGAAACATTCCCCAGAGAATTCGGCCTTTGCAAAGGCTTTGGAGACACCCACACTCGCACATCTGCCCACGAAGGTTCTCTACGTGCAGTAGAGGGTCGGATGAGCATTCCGATACAACCGCTTCGTTCCGCTATCAATTGAAGGCGTCGAAAAGTATGACTCGTTAACTGCTGTGGCCACGAAAGCACGGCCCCTACATGCGGGCAACGTAACGCTTGATCCAACGCCCAAGATTCATCTTGGGCGTCTTGAGGGTACAGCACGATGGTGTTGTCTAAATCAATAGACCAAGCAGCAGCAGCAGGTGGATAGAACTGGCCGTCGCGATCCAATATGACGAGAGTTCTGCCATCTTGGCATGCTTCCCGTGCAGCTAGCAACGCCAAGCTGGAAACCCCACTGCCCACCTCACTACCTAACCATTCCACTAGCGAACCTCGTAGAAATCCCTGGTCGGGCAACAATTGGTTCAAAGGGACACAACCGCTAGAAATTCGCTCCCGAAGTGGCTCTGGAGAAGACGACTCCAGCAGCAAACGTAAATTTTCAATCGTGGCACTCATGACATTCTCAGACGAGCTGCTGCAGGTTTCAGTGAGTGGCACTCCATGACACCCACCACCTCAACCCCATATCGGTAGTATACATATGTATACTTAACCCAAGTGTCTGTGAATTTCAAGGCGAGCAAATCGTCCAGCCGCAGCGTTTGCACGCGAATCCTCTTTCTGGACTCTTTTCAACGACTAGGCGACCCTTATTGGTAAACCTTAAATTCTTTTTGCGTGTAGATTTCATCCGTTGAAACAAATCGCAAACAAAAGAGCTTTAAAAAAGCTTGTAACCACACCAAAAAATAAATGTCACTGCTGTGGCGGGGCAGAGTTGCCCATTAACCGACTTGGGCCTGCACAAGAAGGTGGTACCATTTTCTCACTCTCAGCACTTTGAAAAATGGGCTCTGGCAGCGCCGCTTGCGACCAGTCCTGACCATAAGTCCTATGACTTCAACGCAGTATCGCACACAAAGCAAATAGCGATCTTGTTTAGCGACATTCTGAATAGTACCGCATACTTTTGGTAACCCGTCTCTTGCATCACCAACACTCCTATAACTACGTCGTTAAGCTGTCACTAAGTGCCATTGGTAACGCGTATTCATGGTAAGAACGGAGGTATCCAGACAACGTGTCTCATCACCCCCTTTTAATGGTGGATTCAACTACAGCTTGACAACACTCAACAAAAACTTCGCCACCACATGAAAACGATTTCACCATCCTCTGCTATGCTCGGAGGTTCATCATTACATTCGTCTTCCACTGCACCAACAATTTGCTCCAAGACATTTTGCAGTGTGACAACACCAACTCTAGTGCCAGGCTCATCTTTCAGCACCGCCAGCCACGGATGCGCAGGCTGACATTACAACAACTATTGACCGACAGACATTGTTTCCGATGCATGATTGAACTCATGAATCAACATAGAACAATCAATCGCATCATCACCGTCAACTTCACTAAGACACCGCAAGCTCGTTTGCAAATCAAATCAACTCTGACTCACTAGAGTTTCGTTCTTTACTTAAGTCGACTCGGTTCCCTACATCATTAAAAGAAACTGTCGACATAAAGCTGCGCATCAGCATGATGCCTCGTCCCGAAGGGGACTCTAAGTTTTCCTGCGCGGTTGGGTCGGGAACGTCCTCTGGAATGAACCCATCTCCTTCATCGGCAATCGAAATCTTGAAGTGAGTGTTGGAAATACGAACATCAACTTCGACTTCCTTGTTGGGGTCAAGTCGATTTCCATGCTTAATCGCATTTACGAGTGCTTCTTCGAGCGCTAAATGGATACCAAAAGTTTCCTGTTCGTCCCAACCAAATTCTTCGAGCTTTAAAAGCAGCTGATTTAAAAGCTCACGCGCCACAGCGGTATCGCTGGGAATTTTTGTTGCGTGCGTCCATTTCCAAGACTGATCCACCATCTATCCTACCGGCACTAATGGTTCCCGCGAAGAATCCTCAATCCGACAAACTGCTGCAATACTCTCTCTTTTTGTTATCGGGGTTTTTCCGCAGAAGATTAAAGATTGAACACGCCTGATTGAACACCAAACTCAAAATGGGACGGAAGCCTAAATCCAACAAATCAAACGCAACAACTCGTCAAAGTTATCGTGAAAGAACGTGGTAGAACCCTCTCGCCTACCAATCACGCTACTTACTAAAAAGAAGCGATTGCAGCAGTAGTTTCGTCACGAATATCGAACAACTGGTTTAGCCGGGTTATGACGAACACTTCGGTAATTTCTGGCCGCAAGCCGCATAGCTTCAAGGTTCCCTCGGCGGCCTTAATTTTCTGATCCAAAACAATCAATTTATTAAGTGCCGCGCTCGACAAAAACTCAACTTGCTCCAAATTCAACAGAAGCTTGACGCCTCGTTTACCTTCAACCAAACCAAATAACTCATCTCCAAGTAAAGAGATGGCCTCCGCATCCACCACTTTGCGTTGGACAAATCGCACAAGTGTGACTCCGTCCACATCATTCACTTCAATTCGCTCGTAATTTGGCATTACTATTCACTTTCCAACATTCGATGGTTTAGGAGTTCCATGACGCAACTTACATGCCCGCATCCTTAACTAGCAAGGGCGTAGAGTACCTTCNGGCTTTTGCCTATGCAACCAAGCCACTTTGATTCCTCAAAANGNGGCAAAACTNGCCCACAAGGTNCAGTAGNAATTAGCTCTGACTCAATGCCTTCTGTGTCACCCAAAATAGNCTCGGGATAAGAAAAAGGNCACGNTCTACGGGGTTCTGCGGTCGGAAATATCTCGTCTTGCTTAGGCTCNACAAGCTAGGGACTGCTATCCCAGNCGTTCTATTCAAATTTNCNCANACACAGGACAAATTCAACCCGCNCGATCCAGATCCGACNGCCCACCACTGGCCAACGTAAACTACTCGGAATCAGGAACTATCGAAAGGACCGTCACGAGCGAGTGTGCGCCGTTTNCCTTGAATTCCAACTATCTTGGCCAGTGGTCCAACCCATTTCCCCACCTGACAAATTCATGACCGTCCCATCATCCAAGTTAATGAATAGTCTTCCACTGCAATCTGATTGAGAAAAACCAATGTCCTCAATCAGTCCAGACGGTATCTTCGTTATTTCTTGATGGTTAAAAAATCAATTCGGACAAGGACATTTAATTCTTTTCTTTGACTGCACATGGAGAGAATCTAGTTTTTCATAGGCACTGAAAATGTCGCACCGCATTGTTTCAAAGAAATCTTTGAAAATAACGCTAACTCAGCTGGTATCGTCATCATGACATATCTCCTACTGCCGTAATTCAGAAAGTGACCATCGGAGAAGTCTGACAATGGCGTATTTTGTCATGATGAGTGGTGTTGGATTCACCACGATTCTGCTGAGCTATTTTTTCACTGGGCTCCCGTCACAACTGAAAGACCTTGCCTCAGGACCGGTGAACAGGTTGCTTCAACAAAGGTTGCGCATATCGGTGTTTTTTCGCCGTTTGGCTCAGACTTCGGATCCCCAAGATTCTTCCACTGGGGTTTCTATTGCCGAAATCCTAGAATCCAATCAAAGAATGCAAACGCAGTTAAAAAATGTGAAAAACCAATTGCATGAGCAGGCCTTACAGATCGAAGTCCATGCTCAAGAAGCTCGCACAGACAAACTAACACAAATTGGCAATCGGCGAGTTTTTGATCATGAACTACAAAAATGCTTCCGGGCAGATCGACAACGTGAAACCACCGGTTTTTTGCTGATGTTAGACATGGACCATTTCAAGTACGTTAACGATACCTACGGTCATCTTGCAGGTGATTTCATACTCTTTCGAATTGCTAGAATCTTGCAAGACTCGGCTGGCAACTCGAATGTTGTAAGCCGTTATGGTGGCGAAGAGTTCTCGATTATCTTTCCTCATACTCAAGCCGAAACAGTGCAACACATCGGTGAGCAAATACGCTTCCTTATCGAACACACTACTTTCGATTTTGGGTGCCTGCCAATACATGTGACAGCCAGTATTGGAGTCACCTCGATCCTTGGCGACGACTCCCTGGAAGACGTTGTGCGGCGCGCTGATTTAGCGCTGTATCATTCCAAACAGTCGGGGCGCAACTGTGGACACTGGTACGACGGACAAAAGCTAATTTCTATGGGTAAAAAAGCTACGCAAGCCCAAAATTCCATATCCCGGAGTGAGCGATTGGTAGAGACAGACTTGTCGCTTTACGGAACTTTTCCGACCGATAGCAGTTGCCGCGATCAGATCGACCTCTCTGGCGTGCACATCAC
>JAKVBY010000082.1:0-13209 GCA_022446825.1 Pirellulaceae bacterium | reverse complement strand
GCCCTAGAATGCTATCGCTTCTAATGCATGCACAGGATCTTGGGGGCCAACTCAAAGTGTCGTCAAAATGCCGAAAGTTTTTTGCGGCCCCTCAGCCCCAGACTAGACTGCTCCACCAATCGAGCTTCTGGAATGAAGCTGTTCCTTACTTTCGCTGTCTATCGGAGGTTTTTTTTCAGTCACTGCCGTTCAGCATGTCTCAGAGCAACGGTATCAGACGAATCAGGGCTTGCTAATGAATCTCGAATCCAAAAACCAAAACCGACATCGGATTCGTCAACATCATCTGAAACGCATCCCAAAGCAATCTGCTACGAAGTAAGCCTGCGATCTTTTCGGCTGCCCCGCCCCAAGTTCACTCACATTCCATAACCTTCGGGAAAAGAGTTCCCGCCAACCTTAAAATCTGCAAGGGAGTAACAGATGAATCGTAAGCCGCGCATTGGAATTAATTCAGATTTTCGCACTTCAAAAGGAGACGCACCCGATTATCTTTGCGTCACGTCAGGTTACTTCGATTGCATCATCAAAGTCGGTGGCATTCCTGTTGTCGTTCCACCTTTAGAAAATGAAACCGACATCGAATGTGTTCTCGAAGATCTCGACGGATTCCTATTGATCGGTGGCCACGATCTGGATCCACGCCATGACGGTTTTATGATTCACCCTACCGTAAGACCACTCGATTCGAGACGTGAGACCTTCGACCGCATGCTGGTTCAATGCATTGCCAATCTACGACTTCCCGTATTTGGCATTGGCGTTGGGATGCAGTTACTTAATGTCACACAAGGTGGCAACCTCTTCCTTCACGTCCCCGAAGATCTCCCGGACTCCATCCCTCATCGCGATCTACAAGATCCTGGCCATCGACACAGTTTGGACATCGTGCCTGGAACAATTTTGGAACGAGTCTTCGGAGATGGAGAAATTCGCGTTAACAGCAAACATCACATGGCTGTTGACGAAGTTGCACCAGGGTTCATGGTAACAGCCCGTTGTCCAGACGGTGTCATCGAAGCCATTGAAAGCGAAATTGTCGATTGGTTTGCCATTGGTACTCAATTTCACCCAGAATCATCAGCGGCCTCTGCGCTGGACGTCCGCATCTTTGAAGAATTTATCGACGGTATTAAAGCTGGGAAACACAGCCTACAACTGGTGGCTTGACCGCTCAGCCTAGAGATAAAGCATTATTCAAGAACGCCCTAGCGGTCTAAAACTCGGGGCGTTCTTGTCGTTAACGGGACGTTTCTGAATTTGCAACAGATGATTGTCGCGCGTGGAACGACAGTGGGCGACTAACAAAGCCTCCGTTGGTGCAGGGGCAAAAGAACGCAAAATGAAATGTGTTCCTTGCCGCAAAGTATTCAGGAAACAGCTAGGAAAAGGGCACGGGAGTTCCCAGGACGTTAAGGAACGCCCGGATCCACTCAGGATGTGCAGGCCAAGCTGGCGCGGTAATCAATTGACCATCAACATGCGCGTTGTCGAAGGTCTCATTAGCTGGTACAAATTCTGCTTCGGACGCCTCAATTTCTGGCGCGATTGTGGGATAGGCGCTACAAGATTTTCCTTTTAGCACTCCTGCTGCCGCAAGGATCTGAGGGCCATGGCAAATCGCTGCGATGGGTTGATCCCTCTTGGCGAAGTGTCGAACTATGGTGAGTACCTGTGGGTTTAATCTTAAATACTCTGGTGACCGCCCACCGGGTAATATCAGGGCGTCGTAGGACTGCGGATCGACTGCGTCAAAGCTTGCGTTGAGCCGAAAATTGTGNCCGCGTTTTTCGCTATACGTCTGCTCACCTTCAAAATCATGAATCGCNGTTACCACCGANTCACCGGCGGCTTTCGACGGGCACACCGCGTCGACATGATGCCCTACCATCAAGAGCATCTGAAAGGGGACCATTGCTTCATAATCTTCCACATAGTCGCCAACAATCATCAATATTTTTTGTGAAGCCATGCTCATTTCCCTTAGATTTGTCGACCACATCTACAGTGGATTTCACTTATCGCTCCTGAGTAAGCCAACCTCTCTTGGTCGAGTACTGGTCGCAACTCGCATAGCTACCCGGAGCGACGACTGGTATATCGCGCCTCATCAGTTGCATTTGATGAAATACGAACCTACTTTTGCACCTAGAAAACGAGGATTTCCAACGACTCACTCGGTTGACATATCGTCCAATTTTCCCACGCCGCGTAGCGGATTCGCGTCGTCACCTGCAGCCTTTGGCGCGGTTAGCTTCTGCGCTTTGTGGCGAAAATGAACCCAGTTAAATGGCTTTGGTTCCGCTGCCTTACCGCCTTCGTCGTCTTCTAGGGCAAGCTCATTTTTCGTGTCGAGTGCTTCAGATAGTCGCTCATCTAGCGACGCAGAACGTAAGAGAGGCCCTTGGGGAAGTTCGGTAATCGGCCCGGCGTCCGGAGGATCTGCCAAGTCACTTTCGGATTCCGCCGGTGCTGGCTCTCCAAAAGGAATCTCCTCTGTGGATTCTTCGATAATCTCTTCAAATTCTTCCGAATCAACAGACCGTGGTCCGCGACTCACAACACTTGGCCGCGATGTTCCATAGTTAAAATAATAACTTGCATCGCGTTCCCTGGCTCGTCCCATCGCATCCCAATAAGCTTTCTTGGGCCAAGCACCTTCGGCCAAGTGGACATTGTTAAATTCAAGTAATGAGCCTTTACGAAAATGAACGCTGGCAATGGCTTTGCTGATACCCGCTAACGCAGTGTAATAGTCTAGTTGAGCACGGGCACGGCGTTCTTGGGCCCTCAATACGAGATCTAAGGTCGCCTTGCCATAGCGGTACAGAGCGTCCACGGAAGCGACTTCTTTTCGAGCCGCAGACCAGCGATTGAAGTGCGTCTTCGCAAGTTGATATTGCGTGTCCAAATCACGAATCGCCCGAGCCAGATTGTGACTGGTATTTAATTCCATGTCTTCTAGATGCGCCTTCGCCCTGACTAATTGAAGCTGCGTGTTTCTTACAGCAGCCAATTCACGGCGATACCCAACCGGGGATCGGAATTCAAAAAACACGGAAAACTCCTGAAAGTTCCCTTCCGTCAGTTCATCCCAAGCGGTGGAACCCACGGCGGGAAAATTCAGTCCGTTTCGATCTCCACTAATTAATTCGTCGCCAGCGCCAAAAAATCTGTAAACCGCTCCTAAATCCAAGACTGGCAAAAGCTGATTTCTCGCGCTGATCAACTCGAGTTCACGTTGCTTGATCGTCCATTTCTGTTGACGTAATTCCGGAGATCTAGCGAGTGCTTCCGCATTAATATCAAACCAATCAAATTCAACACGAGCCATTGTGGGCTCATCAATCGGTCGAATCAAACGGCCATCCGCCGGTGCGATCCCCATCAAAAACCGCAATTGATTTTCCGTGTCGAGAAGCTGTCGAAAAGCCGTCTCCACGGAGGAACGGAAAAAGAAATACTGTTCTTTTGCTTGCGATTCAGCCTGAACAGTCTCTGTACCCGCCTTGAGTTTTTCATAGGCAATTTTCCAGGCAACTTGCGCGCTGTCTCGGGCAATCTTAGCCGTTTCAAGATTCCGATAGGCGTTATGAAGATCCCAGTAAGTATTCTCAAGATCAAGGACAAGGTTCCGAACACTAGCATCAAAGCCAGCTAAGGTAATGTCTGTATTAATACGGGCCAGAATGATTGGAATCCGATTGACCTGCGTGCCGCGCCCTCGCAGCAAAGGTTGATCCCACTGTAATTCCAGAGCCTGGTTCCAAAATCCATCTTGCAGCGTTTGGTTGGTATTGGTGACCTCGCTGAAATTCGTGATTGCCCGGGCACCAAGATTGGCACCACCAGCAGTTCTTTTTGCCACATTGAATGACAACCCACTGGATTGCCGATCGTCGATCGTCGGAAAACCAAATAACCCCGTTGAGTTTAAGGGGCGATCTCTCAGATCGTAGATCGCAGAATCACCGGCAGACCCTAGGATACTCATCTGCGTATCGAAGGCACCTAGCGCAGATTCGACGCCGCCGGCAGAGGCGGCAGTTGCGCGCGAGTTACTAGATCCAGTAAAACCATTACCCGGACTCGCGATGGCGGGCTGCTGCGCAGAGCTTGTAGAGGTTTCAGAAAGTGCTGCGTCAAAGACGGTTGCTGCACCACCAGTCCGATTCACTAAGCCATCCGCAAATCCAAAGTCCTGCACGGCACCCTGGCTTCTGATCACTTGGCTATTATGCAACGTGATCGAAACGACTTCTTCCAAAGACAAATCCCAAATCTCTTCGAAATCTGGATTCGTTAAGGTCAGCGGAGCATGGGATTCAATCGCATCGGGTAGCACCGCAATGTCGACATCGGGATTCTCAATTCTGTTCGATTCCTCAATCAGATGAGAAAGATCACCATCTTCACCATAATAAAATGGCTGAATTGGTTTACAGCCACAGAAACATGCCAACAGCACTAAATAGATGGCAAGGTGATTTGAAATTTGCCGTTTCATGGCTCTGACGTCCTCAGGGAGCGGCGCGCGTGTTACAGTGCTCGGTCTATTGGGTCAAATGCTAGCTCGGCGCAGCAACCTGCTGCACTTACCTAGCATTCGTAAATCCCCCCCAATGACCGATGCTGTCACTGCTGTTACACTTCGAGCGCGTATCACCTGGACGTCATCGGTGAACTCAGTATCGGCGTTACCCTGAACAAACTTTGAAGAATCCCTACAATCGGCACAAAGTATTAGCCAGCACGACTCTTTCCTGCTCCCAAGCTGGCAGTGAGCGGGAGCCAAACGGGCTTTCGCTCAGTACCGTTGGTTACGACGTTCGCCTCAAGGTTGTTGTTTCTGGCGTAGCACTTCGTAAAAGAGCACAGCTGCAGTTGCCGAAACATTAAGGCTATCGGCAATTCCACACATTGGTAGAGAAACCGGCGTCACAGATTCGTCATTCCACTGTGGCGAAAGACCATCCATTTCACTACCCAAGACGAGGGCAGTCCGCCGTGCAAATGAGATTTTCGTGTATGCCTGTTGCGCATCGACTTGTGTCGCCACAATCTGAAAATCATGCTGCCTCAGCCAGCCCAACGTGGCCGCTCCCGAGAGTTCATAGGCAGGCAGGCAAAATACTGTACCCAAGCTAGAGCGAATCGTGTTGGGGTTAAATAAATCAGTCCCCTGATTAACGAGAAAGATCGCCGCAACGCCGGTAGCATCCGCGCTGCGAAAAATGGCGCCAAGATTCCCTGGTTTTTCTACGCCCTCCACAACCGCAATCGTCATCTCATCACTCAATGATATTTGCTGAAGTTCACGACGCGGTGTTGCTGCCACGGTCACGATTCCATCCGTCCGATCACCAAATGCGATCCGTGCAAACACCCGCGGTGGCGTCGCCGTTACCCGTATGTTCCTTGTTAACAATCGCTCCACAAGGTCGGGATCCATTCTCACGTCACCGCCCACTTCACAACAAAACACTTCCTTTAGTTCGATACCGCTCGACAAAGCACGTTGCATTTCGCGCTGCCCATCAAAGATCATTTGTCGAGTCTTATCCCGGCCACGTCGTGTTCTCAATTTGATCGCTGACTTAATACGTGGGTTTTGAAGACTAGAAATGTGTTCCATTTATCGTTTTCTTCCAAGTCACATGAAGAACGGACTTTTCAAATACCCGTAGGGGACTTTTCTTAGGAAAATAAATTTTCAGCAAGGCCAGCGAACGACACTTCCACTCGGCAAATCACGTCCCAGAGAGGATCTGAGAAACATCGTTCCAGCATACAACCCCAAATCTACATCCTTTCCAAACGAATCTCGCACCAACTGCTCAAGATTTCGAGTCCCCCAATCGGAAGTATGACACGTCAACAACATGAACTGCAGCCGGTCCTTCGTCAACTTCGCGCAACTTTTCAGCAGATCGCCTAAGTCACGTTCCATTTTCCACACCTCGCCTTTGGGTCCGTGGCCATAACTCGGTGGATCTAGGATCACTGCGTCGTAACGATTTCCACGTCGTAGTTCGCGAGCTACAAACTTCTGAGCATCCTCGACAATCCAGCGAATGGGATGCTGATCCAATTGTGAATTCTCTGCATTTTGACGAGCCCATCCAACGATATTTTTTGCAGCGTCAACGTGCACGACTTCGGCACCCCCAACGGCCGATGTCAGTGAACTACCCCCAGTGTAGCCAAATAGATTGAGCACTTTGGGTTGGCGCTGTGATCGTTGCAATTGCTTTTCAATCCAATCCCAGTTCTCAACTTGTTCAGGAAACAAGCCAACATGCCCAAAAGGAGTCGGCTTCAGTCCAAAGTAAATATCGTTATGCAACACTTGCCACGAAGCAGAAACCTCTCGTTTCAAGTTCCACGCACCCGTTTTCCCGGATGTCCGAGTAAATGTCGCCGAGGCAGCTTGCCAAATCGTCGGATCAGATCTATCCACATACTCTGAGCCAGGTGCTGGACGATCGATTGTAATACCGCCCAAGCGTTCCAGCTTTCTACCACGACCAAAATCAAGGAGTTCGTATTGTTGTTTATCGAACATCAAATATTACAACATGGACAAGCAGAAATGAAACTCCAGAGTTATACGACGTTACCTCAGTCACCGGTAAAAGAAAACGATCGCTTTGTTAAATTGAAAGGCCAGTCTCCATTACCCAAGCATTTCAAGAGGCCAACGGTAGAAAAGAATTCTACCAAGAACTTCCAGATCACTTACCAAAGAACCATTTCAAGAATAGTTCGCGTTGACGAATTGTCTCTTCGCGGAGTACTTTGACCTGGCGTCAATTTCGTGGCTAACCTGTTCGCCTAGATCAAATTCACCAATTCGTGCCAAGGGCTGCTGATGAACGTGACGGTCAGACTCTCTTTATTGTTCCTGCTGGTGTCTGCCAATTGGCTCCTGTGCGGATGTTCGAATGACAAGAAGTTACAAAACTCATCGTCTAGCCAAGAAGCATTCGACGCCATCTCCACAACAGATGAATCAGGCAGCACGAACTCCTCCCAGGCAGCCCGAAAGATGGCCAAAGCGGTCGCAGAATCCTCAGTTGCATCACAACGCAACAACATAGACGCTGCATCCGCCAGGCCGGACTCGAAGACAACTCAGCCTACGAACGCAACGGATGCCCAGGCCAAATTAGGGACTTCCGTAAACTCTACTCGACCAGAAACCAGACAGGGAAAACAAAGCAGCGTTTCCGGAGCAACAAAACGTCACCGCCCCTTCCTGCACCGCAGGCAAAGAAGAACACCTTATCGACCAACGGTTCACCTCACAACACGCCATGCCGAGTCATGTTTAGTTCAGCTTGGGAAACCTTTTCCCGTGTTGAACGTTTCTGACTTAAATGGCGATCGGCAGTCAACAGCGCAACTTTATGGTGATCAACTTACGTTAGTTGTTTTCTGGGAGGCAAACAAAGTATTCGCACGAGAGCAATACACACGACTGCAAACGGAAGTCGGCAATATATTTCCCGAATCAGCCGTTAAAATAATTCCTATCAAGGTCTGGGGCACTAGCAAAGAACTTGATGAAATCGACGTCAGCCCAAGCGTCCAAGCGAGTTGCCTCTTCGATCCTGCAGGTGAGGCCTTTGCTCAGGTCGCGACGAGCGAGACCCCACGTTCCTACCTGCTCGACAAGAACGGTATCGTGGTCTGGTTCGATTTGGAGTATTCGGAAACAACTCGCCGCCAACTCCGCAACGCAATCGAGTTTCATTTGCAGCATGGAGCCACTGCCAACCCGAACGCTAAATAAGAGCGGCTCATTTTGCGTGCGGCTTATCGGTTAAGAAACTGGTCCCAGTCCACTTCTTTCAGACAATCGATCTGAGGCAAGGGAGACTCAATGGCTTCAGCATATTTTTGAGCAGCACCTGTATTAAACAAGACAACGCGTTCATCCGATCCAATCCAACCTGCCTCCGTTAATTGTTCCAGTGCTCCAACACAGGCAGCCGCTTCTGGACAAATCGGAATACCCTCTAACGAAACCGCTAACTTCATCCACTCACGAATACGCGCCTCCTCGACCGCAGTCGCCATTCCTCCACTCTCACGAATCGCATCAAGAATCATAAAATCGCCCACGGCTGCCGGTACGCGAATTCCGCTCGCCACCGTTTGAGCATCGCGACAAAGTTCAGCGAATCGCTCACCACTGCTGAAGGCGCGAACCATCGGATCACAACCGCTCGATTGAACTGCAACCATTCGCGGCATGTGGGAATTATTGAGCCAACCAAGTTCTAACAATTCTTGGAAGGCCTTCCACATTCCAATCAATCCGGTCCCTCCACCCGTCGGATAAAGAATCACATCGGGCAGCGACCAGTCGCATTGCTCGGCAAGTTCCAAACCCATCGTCTTCTTGCCTTCAATGCGATAGGGCTCTTTAAGCGTCGACAGATCAAACCAACCCATTGATGCCTTGCCATCACGCACGATCTTTCCGCAGTCATTAATCAGACCATTGACCTGAAATGTCTTCGCGCCGGCTAAGAGCGCCTCGTATTGATTAATCATAGGAGTGTCATGCGGCATAAAAACAAAACATTCCATTCCTGCGCGCGCCGCATAAGCTGCCGCCGCGCCTCCCGCATTCCCAGCCGAAGGCACCGCAACGCGTTCGACGCCGAAACGACGAGCCATGGTAATCGCTAACGCCATACCACGACTCTTGAAGCTTCCCGTCGGTAACTGACTTTCATCTTTTACCCACAGGTCTTCTAAGCCAAAACGTTTTGCCAGTTGGGGTGCTGGCAACAAAGGAGACATGCGTTCTCCCAGTGACACGATTTCCGCATCACCAACCGGTAGCAATTCGTGATAACGCCACATCGTTTCGGGTCGTTTTGTTAATCTGTCCCGGTCGACTGACTCTCGAATTTGTTGCAAGTCATATTTCACCCAAAGTGGCCGGCCTTCATGGAGCGTTTGAAGTTCGTCAGCCGCAAACACAGTCCCATCGATAGCACTTTCAAGATGGGTGACAAAACTGCTCGGTGTAGCGGATACAAGCGGCGACATTTTTCCAATTCCCAATCAAACGAGGCATTCAATGCTTATTCAGTTCAGAACTCTTCAAGCTGATATCAGCGGGCATCACGACCGACGCTGAATCCCAGTCATCCATCTCGCGTGCTGACGTTGCCTAGCAACCCTCGCGCAAACTCCCGCATCATACGAAAGTCCGACCGAGGCCCGGGGGCAGCCCATGAAAATAGCACGCTTTGGCCAGCATGCAAAGGCTCTATAAACCACGTTGTTGCCGCTCAAGATCAAGTGGTTCTTTTCGACGCAAGGATTCTACGATCTTGTCCGGTAGAAAATTATCGTTTGTCTTCAAGGGCGCAAATACCGACGAACGGGTAATTTTGTTTCGGAAACTGCACCTCGTTTCCCTATACATAATTGCTGACAAATCGACCGTTTAGCCCATCGTCCAGGAGAAATTTCAAAACCCAATTGCTGTTCGCCACTTTACGCCACCGTACTAGCTTTCAGTGATCCTGCGACGATACGCGCAGGTTCATAAAACATGCCAATGGAACGAGTTCCTCAGCAAAGTCACCTGAACAGCAAAAATGCCAAACATCCGAGGGCATCTACCCAGGCCTGCCACTCTACAGAGAGCAAAAAAGAAGAGCGTCAATAATCGTTACATTAATTTGTCGATCAACGCCCACAGACCCGCGATCATCAGGCCTGCCGCCGAGGTCCAGAGAAAAATATCCCAAACCTTACTAGGCTTCACACGATCGTCCATACGTTTGTAGCGAAAAAACAAGGCGGCGATAGCCAACATCGGTAACATAATCGCTTGGAGTAAACCACTTAGCAGTACGAGAAAACGCGGGTCCCACCCTGTCCAATACGCGCTCACTGCAAATGCTGGAAGGATGACACATAACCATTTCACGCGCTGGCGATGATTGTCCTCACCCTCTTTTGCCATACCCATGACACGCAGTGCATCCGACAAAACACGTGAGAGGCTGGCCAACGCCACAAAAAACGTTGAGTAAAGAACCGCAAAGGCTCCGAAAAGAAACATCGACTGAGCGATGCGGCCAAAGACTGGAAGATACATCACAGAAAGATAGCGAATCATTTCTGGACCTTTAGGGTCAAGGCCCACTCGCCCCAGGATTGTCGCTCCCAAAAGATAGAAGGCAATCGTGGCAAACGTATAAACAATCATCGAACACCATGCATCCCAACGCATCACGCGCAACCAACCACTTGCGCGTATTGCCCATTCCTTCGTTTTGTCACGTGGTCCTGTGAAACGCGCATAACCTTTTTCCATGCACCAATAGGGATAAATGATCAACTCACTGGCACCGACACCGATGATGCCAAACGTAGCTAGTGCGGTGCCAATCGCAGCTTCGTTATTTGCCGGTAAACGGAACTTGAGCCCACTTACAAACTCCTGCCAATTAATGCTCCATGATTCGCTAGACTGCAGGAGGCCTAAATTTGCAACCGTAATGAGCGTAAAGCTGCCAACAAGGGCCGTGCAAAAGGATTGAATCAAGCCATACCGACCCACGTAAAGAACACCAATGGTGATGACCGTAATGATCGACGCCCAAATCTTGTCGTCGAGTGGAGCTACCGGCCTTTCGAGTTCACGGGCAGCAAAATAAGGTTTAATGACTTGTGACTGCTCGAGTTGCTCAGCAAGGTCATCAAGAGATTTTCGTTGTTCCTTAAGGTTTTTCTCCGCATCATTTAGCTTGTTGCTCAAATCTAAATCTTGGGGAGACTCCGCAACCTGCGCTCGTAAACTACGTACGGTAGCGGCAAGTTCCGCCACGGGCTGCAACTCGGCCACCAAGGCGAGTTGCTCTGCAGACGGCGAAGACGCCGCAGCGTAGGCCGTTTTCAAACTGTCCAAAATAGTTGTGGTCTCGCTCGTTGCGGCATCGTCAAGCAACGCCAAATAGGTTTGATTGGCAGCGACTTCCAGATCAAAAATCAATTTCTTTGTTTCTTCAATTTCCGACACGTTCCGGCGGTCACTGCCGGCCTGTTTGGTTTGCAGACGTAGCTCAGCATGGCGTACCACTAATTGTGTTTCCGCCTGTGCATATTCGTTGTATTTCTGACCGTATTCCGTTAGAGGTGTGGTAATTGCCATCGCCTGTCCCACCCCACCGACAATCCCACCCTGCTGAGCCAAACTCGCGAGGAAAACGGCAAACCAATACCAAACAAGCCAATTGCCTCGCCCCGAGAATCTGGGGCCGGGAACCTCACTAAGACCTTCCATCGTCGGCTTCCCTGCCACGATCGAATAACGACCAAACTCAACTTGAACAAACACTTTGATCACGCAACCAATGAGAACAAGCCATAGCAGTGAAAAACCGGCTTGAGCCCCAGTAGCTGTGGTAGCAATCAACTCACCCGATCCAACGATCGAGGCAGCAACAATTAATCCGGGTCCCAATCGCCGCAGAATGCCTCCAATGGTCGACGGAGGAGCTTCCGTTTCGCCCATTGCCTGACTCTCGGTTTTCGAAGTCACAATCTCGTCACTCATGGGAGATCCTATACATTTGCAATACGGTCATGGGGCCCCGTAGCGGGCAACAGTGTCTATGCGATCGACAGATAGGTAAAGCTAACCGACGCACCAAGTGATTTAAAGAGTCACTTTGATTTAAACAGAGACTGGGGTGGAATCAGACGTGCCACAAAACCAAGTTGAAGCAGCTCAGATGACAACTTTCGCTGGCCCAACTGAATTTCGAGAACCTTCTCTCAGTACATCCTAGCTGCTGCGAGACCCTCAGACAGAAATTCGCCTTGTGCGCCTAAGTTAACGTGAGACGGTCTAATAAGATTCGTATTCCTGACCAGTCTGACCTTCAAACGCTTCCAAAGGTCTCGATTCTACTTTGCTGCCAGCAGGTTCAAATACAGAACCAACCCTGCCTGAAAAAGGATCGTCACGCTGCCAACTGCCACCGCTGGCCGAAAAACCGTGATCGCTCGCTGATTGACAGATGGTACATCCTGTGGAAACAGACAACAGCAACCATGCGAAGATACAGAAAATCCAGCTTCTCATGAGGGACCTCTTTGCTAGCGGATACGTGGGCAAAGCTTGCTGCCACCAACTCAGCCTGGATGATCGGCTCTTCCTCCTGAGAGCTTTAGTGAGAGTTTCCCGATTTTTCCGACTCGCCTTCCTCAGCTTCACCAGAGAGAGTCAAAATCAGACGACGTCGGCCACCCCGATTACGATGCTCGCAGAGGTAAATACCCTGCCAAACGCCCAAAGCGAGGCATCCGTTTGCAATGGGGACACTCAGCGAACTACCCAGTAAAGAAGCCTTGATGTGTGCTGGCATATCATCCGAACCCTCCAGGGTGTGGGTATAAGGGAAATCTTCCGGTACGATGGCCCGCAGCGATGATTCAAGATCCACTTGGACATCGGGGTCTGCATTTTCATTAAGCGTTAATGAAGCAGATGTGTGCTGGATATAAACATGAAGCATTCCAATGTGAAACTTCTGGATCTCCGGAATTGCTGCTTCGACCGCAGCCGTGATCAGATGAAATCCCCGAGCACAGGCAGGCAGCTCGAGCTGTTTTTGAATCCACGTCATGCTAAGTTACTCCGTAAGAAGGTTTTGTAGGAAGGTAATATACTGACGATCCCGAAAATGGCTCAGCTCGCCCACAAGCCGCATTGTTTGCGCCATTGCTTCCTTTCCAAGCCCGATCTGCGGATTTGTGACGCTGATTCCGATCGCTCCAGAATCGGTCGTCGAATACAGGAAAATAATCCCCAATTATCGGTACAAAAAAACTTGACTTTTCGTTCCACGCAAAGATAATTGATCATCTTTCGATGCAGGAAAGCGTCATCCCGCCCTTCTGTGGAACATGTTTTTCCCGCCTTTTGCTTCCGCAGAGCCAAGACCCACGTCGTTGACTTCGGGGCATTTAGTTCAAATTAATTTCGAGAGCGATCACTCGACAATTGTGATGTCGAGAATCGGCCTTGGTGGTCGTGGTTTCGTTCTTGTTTTGCTTATGAGTTGGAGATTATAGGACAATGAACAATTGCAAAAACGTGTTTGAGGCAATTCTAAAGTATGGCCACGATGAGGACTTCGCTCCGGCGGAGTCCGACGATTTCGGTAGCAC
>JAKVBY010000081.1 GCA_022446825.1 Pirellulaceae bacterium | reverse complement strand
CCTGCCAGGATCAGCCTGTTCGGGAGCACTTAGGACTTGTGAACTTAAAGGAAAAGACAGGTCAGCAATGACAATGACAAGAAACTTTCTGTGGATAACTTTCCTCACTCTCAGCGTCGTGTTGGGTGACGCGGTACTGATGGGTCTGGCGTGGTTTCCGCTTGTCGCCGCGCAGTCTCCATTCCCACCGCCACCAGCAGCCGACTCCTCGCCGATTGCCAACGATGCAAATATAACGATCTCGAATCTACAGAATACGGCTACCGCAGCCGAGCGGTACATCAATGAGCATCTCTTCGATCCCGACGGGCTCATGTATTCCTACATTGATGTCCAGACAGGGAAACCATTTGAAGAAGATTACGTTGCCCACTTCAAAGAAAATGTACGCCGTGCGAAATCCTGGTCCGCTCACCACCGCGCAAATAGTGATCCCGTGACCTACTGGTCCTATGAAGATTCGGTCATCACAGCCGGATGTTATATGGAGGCCCTTGCTTTGAAACATCAAGTGACAGGCGATGCGGCCCCCCTGGAACAGGCATTTAAGATTTGGAATCGCTATAAACATATTTATTTCGTTTCCCAGGTCCATGGCAGTGGCAGTTTTCTGCGGCCTTATGGTGGCTTCGCAGGCGGATTCGCAGGCATGAACAAGTGGATGGAACCTCTCGGCACCGACCAGGCCAGCCCCCTGCTAGGCGGACAATACGCCTTGTGGAAATATGCCAAGGGCGAAGAAAAGAAGGAATTATCCGACATCATCATTAAGACGCTCACCTGGTACGAGCAACAGGACTTTCGTTATGTCTGGTACAAAACGATCATTCATACTTGGGAGAAAGGCGGTCATGCGGGCAGTTTTTACCTTCCGGCGATTGCCTTTGCCGCCCAGATCACAGGGGAAGAGAAATGGCAGAATCTCCTGCAGGAGAAACTTCCTTTTGCCCAAGGTTCCGGTGCCGACTTGATGCGGACGTTTAAATGGGGCAGCGACCTGGTCACGCTGGCTGATCTGCTCGGTCCTGATTTTGAGCAGGCGTTTCCGCAAGACCTCCTGGATAGCGGTTATGAAGAAGCCCTCGAACATCTGGAGAAATTTACCCTCCCGGGAATGTCAGCGCCTGCCAGTGGTGGGGCACGAGTGCGACCATCGGAGGCCGGGTTTTATTTCCTCTGCGGTCTTGCCGGTCTCGGCCATCCCGGTGCGGCAGAAAAGGCTCTGTCGGTATTAAGTGCGTCGAAGAAAGTCCCCGAGGATTTCACGTTCTTCTTAAACGAAGACAGCGAGAAGCTTCCTGAGGACGAATTCGTGCAGCTTCAAGCCCGAGCTGTCGGCCGTCCTCTTGTCATCTGGTATCGGAACTACTGGATCCTCCGCAAGGCGACGCTGCGGGAAAACAAGTGACATATTTGATGCAAGGTAATGGATTATTCGATCTAGCCGAAATCGGTCACGAGACGTTCTTGTTCCCGATATTGATGTGTGTATTCATGACCCAGTTGGCGTGGGCTCGTGAGTTTACGTTGCTGGAGTGTGGGGCGATACTTTTCCGTCCTCTCCGACCGACTCGCGGAACGCGGAAGGAACGACGGTTCTTACGGGGGAAAACCGACTGATTTTTCATGCCTGTCCCAACGAACTGATCAGGTTGGTAAAGCAAATCGAATTTGGGACCTCATTGAACCTCAATTCAGCGAGCCGACAAACAGAACTGGAAGAATCGTTTCCGTCGCATGTCGTCTGCAAGTGGATTGGCAACAGTTTGCAGGTGGCAAGGAAGCATTACTTGCAGACCACCGACGAACACTTTGATCGAGCGATTTGGGGTGGTGCAAAAAGCGGCGCACGGGTGGTGCAAAATCAGGCGCAGCACCGACACGCACTGGATCGCACCGACTCGCAAAACGGTGTTGACGAGCAGGGCGAGTCCCTTGCCACAAACGAACTTATGCGAAGTATTGCGAAGCCATACGACACGTTGCCAAATAAAATGGCGGAAGTGCATGGGAATCGAACCCACCGAAGACACGGTTAACGTACCTTCCTACGGTTTTGAAGACCGCGGCCACCACCAGGTATGCAAGCACTTCCGTTTTGTTTTGAACCCGCTTTGTTTTTGAATCCCACACATAGAGATCGGTCACGCCGATCCCAACTGACACGACTAGACCCAATCGAATCCCGTCTGTTTCTTAATTCGAGCTTCATAATCACCCAGCAATCCACCGAGGATGTCCCACGATGCCTGGCGACGAATTTCGATGTCGCCTTGCTGGTTGATACGGACAATGCTGTCGTCCTGTACCCTAGCTTCAGCGAGTTGTTCAGCACTTAATTCATCGTCCGTCAAAAGTTCGGCGAGTGATTGCCCCGTAAGTTCGATGAATTTCATGATCACCACCAATCTTGTTGTTTGACTCTGGACAACCGCCGGGCGTGTGGCCCATTTGTGTGTAACTGCATCCTATCAAAAAACGGTTTTCTCGGAAGACCACCGCTAATTGCCCGTCCACTCACTGTCGATTGCGCGGATGGCTTCGCATAAGGAGAGCATTTGGGGGACGTCGAGTTCTTCGGCGCGTGCATTGGCCGCGAGTTGTTGTTGGGCCATCACACCATCCACAGTCGGCTTGTCCAGGCGTTTTTTGAAAGCACTTAAGATGACACTACGCAACAATTTGCGTCGGTGAAAGAACATCGCCCGGACAAACCGGTGAAAGTATGGAAGATCCGGAACCGCAGCTTGTTGGTCCGCCTGGGGGGTGATCTGCAGGATGGCGGAGTCGACTTTGGGACGCGGCCAAAAAACCGTCGGAGGCATGATACGTATCAACTCAGCATGGCAGAGGCACTGAATCCAGATGCTCAAGGCTCCATAGTCTTTGCTGCGTGGACCGGCGGTAATGCGGTCCGCCAGTTCTTTTTGAATGGTGACGGTGAGAGAAACTGGCTGCAAATCGGTCAAAAGCAGATTGGAGATAATAGGGGTGGCAACGTTGTAGGGCAGGTTGGCGGCAAGTTTTAATTGACGCCCAGGGGATTCCGCTAGTTTTTCTCGGAGAGTCTCCAAGACGGTGGGCGAAAAATTATTTTTGTTTCGCAATGCGTCCTGTAACAGCATGGTGACGTTGTCAAATTCGTAGAGTTCCTCACTGGCCATTTGATGCAGGTGTGCATCGATTTCTACGGTGACGACAGCTGCGGCTTGCTTGGCTAAGAGGGCGGTCAGGGACCCGGTACCGGTCCCCACTTCTAAAATCACATCGTTCGGCCCGACATCGGCAGTACTCGCCAGTAAGTGAAGCAGGTTCAAGTCGGTGAGGAAATTCTGCCCATGGCGGGGATCTGGCTGCAGGCCTACTTCAGAGAAGCGGCGTTTTAGGAAGGAGGCTGTTTGGCGGTTGATCGGCATGGCGGAAAGCTTATCCTGCGGTTGGTTGTTTGTCATCGGCCGTGGAAAGTTTTCTGACCGGCACGATAGTTGTGGTCTGGATTGCTGTTCTGGAGGTTACTCTTTCTTTTCGGTTCGCACGGTCGTCAGGGGACGGTTTTCTTTGAGCAGGGAGAAAGCGAGTTCACAGGGCGGACTCAGTTGGTTGCTTGGGAGTCCTTAGGGTTCGTTTTGTAGAAGCTTTTTCCGGATGGTCACCCGTTGACTGCCAACTGGCAGGCGACAAGGTATAACGACTCAGGGTGGGTTCAGAAAGCATGCTGCAGCCCTGGTTATTTTTGGCCGCGGGGCAATGTTGAGCGTTCCTCACACAGACACTCAGTCCGCGCTGGGGGGCAATTCATCCTCGTTATCGTGGTTGTGGAGTTGACGTTCTACATACTTTGCCAGCAGATCAGTTTCGATGTTCACCGGGGCGCCGACCTTGTAATGCCCTAGCGTCGTCATCTTGAGTGTGTGGGGGATCAAGGCGACGCTAAAGCGTTCCTCTTCAACATCCACCAGCGTCAAGCTGACGCCATCGACGGCGATCGATCCTTTGCACGCCATTTGACGCGTCAAGACGTGTGGGACCTGAAACCAGAACTTCGACCAGTCGTCGTCGTCAAAACGCTCGTGAAGGGTTCCCACCGCGTCGACATGCCCGCTGACCCAATGCCCTCCCAGCCGGCTACCGAGTTGGAGCGACCTTTCCAGATTTACGGGATCGCCTTCCTGAAGCTGTCCCAGGTTGGTGCATTTCAGCGTCTCTTCGCCCGCCTCAAAGGACAGTAGTTCGTCTTCGATGGCAACTACCGTTAAGCAACAACCATTATTGGCAATACTGTCTCCAATTTCGGCATCTGCAGCGATGTCTGGGGAACGTACGGCGAGCTGCAACCCGGGGCCTTGCGGGGTCCGTCGTTCGATTGAGCCTTTGGATTCAATAATGCCGGTAAACATCGGGTTGCTCCAGGAGAAGATAGCAATTTAGAGCGCACCGGTGTGTCTCGCAATTGGTCAGCCGCAGAGCCGCCCCCACAACCCCATAGGCAATCCGGAATCGATGAGGCACAATGCAGGGTTGTTATGGAGCATGGTAGAGAAACGTTTTAGCCAGAAGAGTTTTATATTATGAGCATGATCACGGGGATTCACGGTCGACAGATTCTAGACAGTCGAGGCAATCCGACGGTGGAGGTCGAAGTTGGTTTGGAGGACGGTGCCTTCGGCCGGGCAGCGGTTCCTAGCGGAGCCAGCACCGGGGCCCATGAGGCATGGGAACTTCGTGACGGCGATGCGGACAACTTTCTCGGTAAAGGTGTCGCTACTGCTGTGGATAATATCAACGAACAGATTGCCAGCGCATTGATTGGATGGAGTGCTGTAGACCAAGTCGCGATCGATCAGAAGATGATCGAAATCGATGGTACGGAGAATAAAAAGAATCTCGGAGCGAACGCCATCCTGGGCGTTTCACTGGCAGTCGCCAAAGCGGCAGCCCAGTCAACCGAACAACCGCTCTATCGTTATCTGGGAGGTGTCCAGGGACGCGTTCTGCCCGCCCCCATGATGAACATTTTGAATGGTGGCGAGCATGCCGACAACTCGGTTGATGTGCAGGAATTCATGGTCATGCCTTTGGGGTTTGAGCGATTTTCTGATGCCTTGCGTTGTGGTGTGGAGATCTTTCATCACCTGAAAAAAGTGTTGTCCAGTAAGGGTCTGAATACGTCGGTGGGAGATGAGGGTGGTTTTGCCCCTGACCTTAAAAGCAATGGCGAGGCACTCGACTTGATACTGGAAGCCATCGGTAATGCGGGCTACGAACCAGGTAGCCAGGTGCGAATTGCCTTAGACGTTGCGGCGACCGAATTTTATAACGTCGAAAAGGGTGTTTACACGATTGATGGCAAGGAAATCGACTCGGCGGGTATGGTGGACTTCCTGGCGGATTGGGTGAATCGTTACCCCATCTGTTCGATCGAAGATGGGTGCAGTGAAGATGACTGGGCGGGTTGGAAACAGTTAACGGATCGCGTGGGCCAAGACGTGCAACTTGTGGGTGATGATTTGTTTGTTACCAATACCAGTCGGCTCCAGCGTGGCATCAATGAAGGGATCGCGAATAGTATTTTGATCAAAGTCAACCAAATCGGTACTTTGACGGAGACGATTGAGGCGATTCAATTAGCCGCTCAAAATGGCTACAGCAGTATTGCTAGTCACCGCAGTGGCGAGACAGAAGATGCCACCATTGCAGATTTAGCCGTGGCTTTGAATACAGGGCAGATCAAGACCGGTTCGGCATCCCGAAGTGACCGAATGGCGAAGTACAATCAGTTGCTACGGATCGAAGAAGAGTTGGGCGATACGGCCATTTATGGTGGTCCCTTGTTCCCCAAGAATTGAAATGCGGACATGCTGGGTGAACGGTTGTATTGGTAACGTCGATCTCAGCACAGAACGTTTCTGGTGACCTGCATTGAAGGCCGTCTCATGAACGTAACCAAGGGGTCCGAACGTAAGTCGATTTTTGAATCGCCCTTTTATTGGATTTATGTGTTTTCGACAGCCGGTCTGATCGGCTTGGTATTGCTCGGGCCCAAATTCCTCGAACGGCAGGTTCAGGAAGAGCGTAGTTTTCAAGGTCGAGAAAGAGTCAAGCAAGCGGTGGCGGGACACGTTCCCTCGACCGAGATGTCGACGATCGAGGATTCGTGGTTTCGCCTGCAACCACTAGCTTGGGTGCTTTCCGTAGTACTCATCGGATCCTGGTTCGTTGTCTGGTGGCAATTTTTTCGGCGACGTCGAACAAATTACTAGAGGGCTTACGGTAGTGCGGGGAGACTCGAACGCATGAACACCCTGAGCGAACCGCCGCTGGTCGTTGCTGTCGGTGGAGTCTTGTTTTCCCTGGTGATTGGTTGGATTGGGTTAAAGACCAGACGCCGGGCGCTACTGATTTTAGCTGCTGTGACACTCCTCTTAAGTCTGGCCGCCATTGTGGTGGAGCAAATCATCATTAGTGACGAAGAATCGCTGCAACGGACTTTGCAGAATTGCATCGCCACCTTGGAGGCGAATGATCTGGAGGGAGTTCTCGGCTTTGTGGCTCTGGATGCCAAAAATTTGCGAACAATGATCAAGACCTCGATGGCACGCCTGGATATCGAAAGGGTTGTCTTAAAACGGGTTCACCGCATCGAGGTGCGCGACGTAAATCCCAAAACAGCGGTCTTGGAGTTTAATGTCGTGGGAGTGGGACGTGACAAACAAGGGCGTTGGGGGAGTCGTCGCTATCCGCGTTTTTGTACGGTGACTTTTGTGCAAGCTGGCCAAACATGGACCATTCGAGATTTTCGCGACGAGGATGCCTTGACCGGTTTTCGTCAGCGGTAAGGCAACGAGGCGCGGTGGACTTTAACGCGTCTGCGGTTCACCAGCGCCATCCGCAGAAGCTGCCGGGGAGTTGCTGATCCCTGCTGGCGAACAGAGAGCGAACTGCGTGGCAGGACCGTGCTTGTCAGGACAGTGCTTCTCAGAACAGTGCCGGCCGGGGGCCGTTAAGATGCCGGGCGTTCCACGACCAATTGTTCGGCTTTGGGATCGAAAAGGTAACGATGGCCCTCGGGTAGTTCAGGCAAAGGAATGCGGTTGAATTTGATGATCTTTTGCATGAATTCGTCATGGGATTTGGGGGCGCGCCCATGCTGTGCTTTGTAGAGATTCAGCGCTTGGGGGATCTGGATTTCAAAGACAATCTTTTCTTTGGCCGCAAAGTAGGAGATCGCGGGTTGAGAGATCGTCCGTTGCAGTTGCGTATGATCATCCAGCGAACGCCCTTTCTTGCCCACACCGACTCCCGCCTTGACCTGTTCGGTAGCCACCTTGCCCGGTGCTGTGTCTTGGGCAGGTGCTTCCACCGCTGAACTCGNGCCGGAGGGTACGGCAGAAGGTTTGCCAGGTTGATCGGTACAACTGGTAAGGAGCAGAGTTCCCACGACGACATAGTTAGCGATGATTTTCATGTTGGCGACTCCTGNATGTCCAAAGACCATGTTTTCATGGCGGTCATGACCTGCCTCTGGGTCATATCGTACTGCAGAGGAGTGAGGGAAATAAAGCCTGCGGCAAGTGCCGACATGTCGGTTTCCTCGTGATGGGGTGCAGGGGGCGGATCCACCGTAGCCCAATAATAATCCCGACCATTGGGATCTTGGCGTTTGATGAAATCCTCTCCATAACGATTGATTCCCATCGGCACGACATGGACCTCGGGAAGGCCCGTCAGCGCGGTAGTGGGAATATTCAAGTTGTAGAGTTGTGGTTTTTCACCCTGCTGACTGAGAACCTGGGTCAGGATTTGGTGGGCAACTTGGGCTGCTTTTTCGAATTCTGGCTGCTCACTGGCCTCCAGGGAAATGGCCAAGCTAGAAATGCCAAAAAAGGCACCTTCGACAGCCGCCGCGACGGTGCCGGAATAGAGTACATTAATGCCGGCATTGAGCCCGTGGTTAATGCCGCTTACGATCAAGTCGGGACGGGACGGGCAAAATTCGAACACACCTAGTTTGACGCAATCTGCGGGACTACCTTGGACCGCCCATGCCGGCTGGCCGTCGGGGCTGGTGATTTGCTGGCAGGTCAAGGGTGTTAAATAGGTAATGGAATGGCTTACCCCACTCTGTTCTGTTGCCGGTGCGACAACGGTCACATTTCCAAGTTGCTGTAACTCACGTTGCATGGCAACTAGGCCAGGTGCATGCAGGCCGTCGTCGTTGGTGAGCAAAATTTCCATATTTTTTCTGATTCGTGACTCATTGAGTGGGACGACTTGGTCGCCACATGAACGGATCATAATAGTGCGTGCTGTCTGTCCCAGCAATCAGCCTCATCCCTAACTCAAGAACTCTGCGGGGATTAGATCGCCTGGCAGCTTATCTTGAGTAACTGCGGACAGTTCAAGAAGGCAAAATTTGGGTAGACCTTTTTTCGACAAAATTGCCGCTGGGACGGAACCAACAGGGGGTTGAGCCTCTGCTGGGCGACAGTGGTTGCTCCCGGACGGGGGCAAAGCTACTTTCCCATTGCCCGCCGCGCATTTATAATTCTCGGTTTGACACTCCCGCCAATCCAAGGCGGTTTTTTTGTTTAGGAATGTCAGTATGAGCACGGCAGCAACCACCGCACCAACAGCCGATCGTGGGATTTCGGGTGAGCGGGTTCTTGTTCTAGATTTTGGCTCGCAGTACGCGCAATTGATTGCCCGCCGGGTTCGCGACCAGAACGTCTATTGTGAGATTGTGCGGCACGACATCACGGCCGAGCAGATCAAAAATCATGCGCCGAGCGGACTTATTTTGTCAGGCGGCCCTTCGAGTGTCTATGAGGACTGGGCTCCCCGTTGCGATCCTGCAATCTTTGACATGGGAATTCCAGTGCTGGCAATTTGTTATGGGATGCAACTTGCCTGCGATGCCTTGGGAGGTGAAGTAAGCAGTGCGCCCGCGCGTGAATATGGTCGTGCTCACGTCCGCATTTCAAATCACGACACCATCTTTGAGGGACTTCCTCCCGAAACGGATGTGTGGATGAGCCACGGAGATCAAGTCTCGACCGTTTCGGACGCTTTCCTGCCGCTCGCGCAAACATCGACTTGTCCCATTGCCGCTGTCAAGCACCGCACGCTGCCGGTTTATGGCCTCCAGTTTCATCCCGAAGTTTCACATACTCCGGAGGGCGGTACCGTCCTCAAGAATTTTCTCGTGTCGGTTTGTGGCTGCTCGGGCAAATGGCGTCTGGGTGATTTTGCCCGTGAATCGATTGATAGGATTCGTGCCGTCGTGGGGGACGCGCGTGTCATCTGCGGCCTGTCGGGTGGAGTCGATTCATCCGTGGTGGCCGCCCTACTCCATCAGGCGATTGGACCTCAGTTGTCCTGCATTCTGGTAGATAACGGTTTGCTACGAAAAGACGAACAGCAATTTGTGATTGAGCAATTTACAGAACACTTTAAAACTAATTTGCATGTGGTTCAGGCAGAAGAGCGATTTCTCTCCGAACTTGCCGGGGTCACGGAGCCTCAAGAAAAACGCCGAATTATTGGTCGCGTTTTTATTGAGTGTTTCCGCGCGGAAGCGGCGAATATAGAGGATGCCAGGTTTTTAGCCCAAGGAACACTTTATCCTGATGTCATTGAAAGTGGTGCGGCAGTGGATGGTCCTGCGGCCACCATTAAATTGCATCACAATGTAGGCGGGCTTCCAGAGGAGTTAGGTTTTGACTTGATTGAGCCATTGCGAGATTTATTCAAAGACGAAGTTCGTCGTTTAGGAATCGAGTTAGGCTTGCCCGAGGAGCTTGTTTGGCGACACCCGTTTCCAGGGCCTGGGTTGGCCGTGCGCTGCCTGGGGGAGATTGTCAAACCTCGGTTGGATGTCTTGCGCGAGGCCGATGCAATTGTGGTTGAAGAAATTAAGGCGGCCGGACTCTATCGCCAGACGGCGCAAGCTTTTGCGGTGTTGTTGCCGGTGCAAAGTGTGGGAGTGATGGGTGACGCGCGGACGTATGAGGATGCAATTGCCGTTCGTTGTGTCGATACAGATGATTTCATGACGGCAGATTGGAGCCATTTGCCATACGAATTATTGGCGCGAATTTCCACCCGTATCATTAACGAGGTCAAGGGAGTTAATCGCGTGTGCTATGACATTAGTTCGAAACCACCTGCAACGATTGAGTGGGAGTGACGTAACCGTTGCTAAGAAAAAGGTGAAGGCTTGGTCGCGGGGAACGACCAAGCCTTCGAGTTGCACGTGTTGTTGTCCGTTTCGAGATTTGGAGGGTGAGCCGGGGTACGAAATGCTCGTCCCGATTCGGACAACGGCGGGCAATAGGTGGCGTGCTGAAAGGTGTGGCGAGATGCCAACGGTTAAAGAGATCGGATCGGTACAGCGGATTCCACCAAGTATTCCGAACGTAGCGCTATAGGCGGGAGAACCGTCATCTGCGTTACAGCCGTCAAGGTTTAATATTACGTTGGCACTTCAGCAGACGCCGGTCTGTTTTTTGGCTCCCTGATGCGTGGCGAACGGGGCTTTGTTAAAACGCGTAAGTTCTTTTTTTGCAGTGCTTTGAGGTTTTTGAATGGGTAAGCAATACATCTTTACGATCGACCGTTTAACGAAAAAGCATGGGACACGGGAAGTGTTGAAAGACATCCAGCTGGCCTTTTATCCGGGTGCCAAGATTGGAGTCTTGGGACGGAACGGTGCCGGTAAGAGCACTTTGTTGCGTATCATGTCAGGCGCGGAAACCGAGTTTGACGGAGAGGCAAGACTGACGAGTGGATTTACACGCGGGTACCTGCCCCAGGAGCCCCATTTGAATCCGGCCAAAGATGTTTGGGGCAACGTCGAGGAGGCAGTTGCACCCCGTCGGGCACTGGTGGAACGTTACAACACCATTAGCTGCCAACTAGGGGAGCCCCTCGAAGACGACGAAATGCAACGGTTGTGCGATGAAATGGCTCGACTTCAGGATCAAATTGAAGCGACCAATACCTGGGATTTGGATCGGGAGATTGAAATTGCATTTGATGTGATGAACCTACCACCGCGCGAAGCAGATGTGGCGACTTTGTCTGGCGGTGAGCGGCGGCGCGTCGCGCTGTGTAAGTTGCTGTTAGAACGCCCTGACCTTTTGTTGCTGGATGAGCCGACCAACCATTTGGATGCGGATTCCGTTGCCTGGCTCGAGCGGCATTTGGGTGAGTATGCGGGAACCGTTGTGGCGGTGACTCACGATCGGTATTTTTTGGACAACGTGGCGCAATGGATTCTGGAACTTGATCGCGGCCAAGGAATTCCCTGGGAAGGAAACTACAGCTCCTGGTTGGAACAGAAACAGGAACGACTGTCACGCGAAGAAAGATCTTCGGCGGCACGTCAAAAGACGTTGCAGAGAGAACTGGATTGGGTACGGCTGGCGCCGCGGGCTCGACAAGCAAAAAATAAAGCACGCATCAAAGCTTATGAGCAAATGGCGGCAGAAAGTTTCGAAGAACGCCTGGATGAATTTGAGATACAGATTCCACCGGGAAAGCATTTAGGGGAATTGGTAGTCAACTCGGAGAACGTGAGTAAGAGTTTTGACGACCTGCTGTTGTTTGAAGATTTGAATTTCCGCCTGCCTCCGGGGGGAATTGTAGGAATTATCGGAGCGAATGGGGCGGGGAAAACGACGCTGTTCCGTTTAATTACTGGTGAGCATCAGCCCGATGCGGGGGCCCTGCGCGTAGGACCGACTGTGGAGCTTGGCTATGTGGATCAGAATCGGGATGCGCTGAGTGCCAGTCACACGGTGTTCGAGGAAATATCGGGTGGTCATGAGACATTTGAAATGGGCGGCCGGAAAATCAACGCGCGGGCTTATGTGTCACGATTTAATTTTCGCGGCACGGATCAAGAAAAGAAGGTAGGTGACCTGTCGGGCGGCGAGCGAAATCGCGTGCACTTAGCGAAATTGTTGCGGCGCGGGTCTAATGTGCTGTTATTAGACGAGCCCACCAATGACCTGGATGTCGATACGTTGCGGGCTTTAGAGGAAGCAATTTTGAATTACGCTGGCTGTGTGGTTGTGATTAGTCATGACCGTTGGTTCCTTGATCGAGTTGCGACGCACATTTTGGCCTTTGAGGGAGACGGAAATGTCCATTGGTGCGAAGGAAACTTCGAGACGTATGAAAACCAGCGCCGCGAGCGATTAGGGATCGATGCGGCGGAGCCGAAACGGTTTCGTTATAAAAAACTCCATCAATGAGAGGGATTTCTTCCTGCCGAGAAAATCGCCAGATGTTTCCAGTTGCCTCTGGACGAATCGGCTTGGGAAGCCGATCATTAGAGCTGTTGTTTTGTTGGTTGTCCCCGTTACCCCGAAATCTGGAAGGTTGTGTCCGTGACCGTTTTGCACACAGGTGCCACGCTGAAATACTCAGATAATTTTGAAAACGCTTTTGGTAAGAAGAAAGCAAGTAAGTCCGCCGCTAAGAAAACCACCAAGAAGAAGGCGTCCGCAAAGAAGGCGTCCGCAAAGAAGAGGCCTAAGAAATGATTTTAGGCTGGTAGCGAGATCCACCGGCTAAAGAGTTGTTTGTTATTCGAGTTCTTGGAGTCATAAGGAAAGTAAATGATGAAAATTCACCTGCGTTACTGTACTTCGTGAAATTACGAGCCCAAGGCCGTCAGTCTGACGTCCAAAATCCTCACAGAATTCAAAAGTCAGGTTGCTAGCTTCGAATTGGAGCCATCGAGTGGCGGCTGCTTCGAACTCACCATGGGAACGGAACTGGTCTATTCAAAACTTGCCACGGGTGAGTTTCCAGACGAAGCCGCGATGGTCGCCGAAGTTGCCAGCCGGGTTTCCGGCTAAGAAGAAGGTTTTAGTTACGCACGGGAAATGAATTCTCCGGTGCGTGTGTCGACTTTGATCTTCTCCCCTTGGGAAAGATATTCAGGGACGTTGACGAGGAGGCCCGTTTCGGTCTTAGCCGGTTTCGTTCTCGCAGTGGCGGAGTTCCCTCGAATTCCCGGATCGCATTCGGTTACCAGCAGTTCGACGGCTGTAGGGAGTCGCAGCCCCACGCATTCTCCGTTGTAGATGAGCGCCAGCGTGCCTTCGAGTTCTTCGGTGACGAACGCTGCTTCGTGCTTAATGTCTTCCAGCGGGACCGAGTATTGATGAAAGTCAGTTTGATCTAATAGATGCATGTCGGTAGGGTCACAGTACATTAACTTCACTGCTTTTTTCTCAAAGTCTGCTTCGTCCAGCGACTCTCCGCCTTTGAGTGTGACGTCCGCTTTCTGCTTAGTGACCAAGTTGCGTCCTCGAAATTTGTACAAAGTCGCAGCACCTCGTGCGGAGGGTGTTTGGACCGATACGCTTTGGATCAAGATGGGAGAGTTGTTGTGGTTGACGACGGAGCCGGGTTTGATTTCTTTGGCTTGCATAAGTCTGTGGGGAAAATTTGCTGAAGGCTGTTGGAAGTGGTTTGCGTTTGTAGTTGATATGGCCTACATGATACTGGACGATTGTGGGTCGATCGCTACTCCCTGGCACAAAGCAGCAAGCTTTTCGAGTACGAGGAGCACGGTGCCTGGGTCCATGAACTCGTCTTCTTCTTCGCTGAAGTCGACCAGTTGTTCAAAGTGGAAGACGTCGAAACGTGCGTCGTATTGGTCAAGCGTCTCGAGCTTTGCCCGCTCTTCGTCAGTAAGCCCCGTGTTAGAAAATTCTTCTTTTAATTCCGCAACGTGTTCTTTGACTTCTTCTCCTGAAATGAAAGTGAGGTCCATCGCGGCACAATCATCAGGTGAAATGACGGTCATGGCATCGAAGGTGTCCGCGGTGGACTCGCGTAAGTCAGAGATTTCATAATTTCCACCAATCGACAAGATTGCTTGCCTGGTAGCCTCGGTCGAGGGCCGATTTTTTTCGTCGAACAGGACGAAAAATGTTTCACGCCAGCTGTAAAGGTTGTTTTCGAAGAGCGACATGAGATGTTCCTAGATAGGGCGGAATCGACAAATTTGTAGGATTCAGAGGGACTTTACCAATCGGACTCGGTTTCAAAACCGCGTTGCCACGTTTCCAAGGCTTTCAGGACACCATCGCGTTCTTGACGCGTGCCCCAGACAGCCTCTTCTTTTTCCAAACGTATTTCGTAATCTCCTTCTCACGTGCAGTTCTCGTCACCACAAAAGTGAGGCACGTCAGATATCCAGACAATACGATAGAGGGGAATATGTTTGTCATCGACGACACAGAATATGGGTGCTATGCAGTGTTTCTCCTTAATCGAGCCCAAGTTCTGCGGCACGGGTGGTAGCGTTCTGCACCGCGTCTATGAAGGCGGAACGGACCGCACGAGCTTCGAGAACTGCCAGTCCCGCGATGGTCGTGCCCCCCGGGCTGGTAACCCGATCTTTCAATTGGCCGGGGTGATCATCAGATTGCAAGACCATTTCAGCAGCACCACGTACGGTTTGTGCGGCAAGTTGGGTCGCGACGTTCCGAGGCAAGCCAGCCTGGACGCCGCCGTCACTGAGAGCTTCGATTACGGTGTAGATGTATGCTGGGCCGGAGCCAGAAAGGCCGGTGACCGCGTCGAGAAGGGATTCCTTCAGTTCGAAGGCGAGACCGACGGAAGACAATAATTGGGATACGACACGACTGTCGTCGGTTGTGGCTCCTGCGGCCAGCGAGAAACCTGCTGCGCCCTGCCCTACCAAGCAAGGGGTATTTGGCATGACGCGGACGATACGTTCTGACGCGAGTCTACTGCAGAGTGTTTTGAGCGTAACACCCGCCGCAATGGAAATGATCAGCGAATTCGCACTGATGTGATCCTTGATCTCTGCCAGGACCTGAGGCATCGATTGCGGTTTCACTGCGATGATGATGATGTCTGCGTTGGCGACAACCTCGCCGTTGTTGGCCACAATTGAGGCATCCTGGTGTTGCCGTTGAAATTCATCCCTTGCCGAGGCGAACGGGTCGTGGGCAACAAGCTGGTCGCCGGAAAGGAGCTGGCTTTGAACAAATCCACGTGCTAAAGCGCGCGCCATTTGTCCCGTGCCGACGAAACCAATTCGCTGTTCAAGCATGATCGATGTCAAATGTTAGATTAATGGGAGAACTCAAGCCAATCACCAATGCTATTAGATTCGCATGCAAACGACAACAGATTGGAAGTGCAGCCACCGGATATTGGGTCATGTGAAGCGAAATTTAACACGAAGCGGCAAAATTCCGGTGGAAGCAGGAAGTGATCTGGACTTGATTTTTCCAATTTGGGACAGTTTCTCGTCCCAGCTGGTGAGGAATCGAGCTGACGCCGCCTTGGGGCGAGTTCATTACTACGGAGGAATGGTTCAAAAGGAGTATTTGCGATGAAATGTATGATTTTCACGGCTCTTCTCTTGCTGGCATCCACCGTCACGTCCTGGGCGGAGGATGATGGCTTTCGGTTTCCAAATTTGAATCCCTTTTCCCGTGAGTCCACAACCATTCCCCAAGGTGATGTTGATGCATTGGGTTTGCCACAATCCACGACGCCGAGATGGGGATTGCCGAGTTGGGGGTTGCCGAGTTGGGAACTGCCGAGCTGGCAATTTCCTCAGTGGGAATTACCCAAGTGGAAGTTGCCGCAGATTAATGTACCAAAAATAGAATTGACAGATTGGAGCTTATTTCCAAAGTCTGCCCCGCAGGAACCGACGGCGTGGGAAAAATTTAACACGGGCAGGAAGAGTTTTTGGGGGAAGACGCGTAATACTTTTCTTCCCTGGACAGCTACAGAAGCTGGCAATCCACCGGGGCGTGAAGGTAGGCAGGGAACGCGTGCTGTTAGCCCTACCCCTGAGTCGGAAACAGGTTTTTGGGGACGCTTGTTTGGAGGAACGCAAGAAAGCCCAGCGAGTCCTCAGACGGCAAATGAGTTTCTTGCCTTGCCCAAGGTCGAAGACCGTTTTCGCTAGGACCGCCTGATCGCTTCTTTTTAGCGGTTACCTGACAGAGATTCCGTTCAGGCTAGGTGGTGCTGGTTGGGTGAACGCTTCTTTTCGATAGAGGCCCCAATGCCAACCAGAGAGACCGGCATAGGGGAAAACCTTCACCAGCCGATAGCGATTTTGATAGAAATCCAACTGGACGCTTGGTGGGTCGTAGTTGCGTTTCATACTATGCCGGAGGAGCCATTCCGGTCCTTGTTGCGGCCAGTTGTTTTTGGAATAGAAGCGGAGGGGTTTCGGTTGACGAATCCATTTCCAATAGTAGCTGAGGACCATTTGGTTTCGGAAAGGGTGGTCTGTACCGATGCTCACCGGCAAGGACGTGGCTTGCTCGTTGATGAGGCGTGCGGCCGCGAGATACTGGCCGCGTCCGGTCTCAAGGAGTGCTTTGGTGTGGGTTGTATTCGTGATTGTTAGGAATAGTAACGTGGCGATGTAGACCCATTTTCCACCGTTGGATGTTTCTGCGAGCGAGCCCAACGCGAAAGCGAAGAGTAATTGTGCGAAGAGAATACTGACGAGAAAGTAGCGTGCATAAAGAAACTCGGGCTGTAGTACGATGACTGCAGCCGCGGGAAAAGCGACAACCACACCGGCGAAAAAAACGGCTGTCCACTCGCGCCGTCGGTAAAAGAAGCAGAGAGCGCTGAAGAGGCCAATCCCGGCAAAGGTAGCAAAGAGCGTGACGGAAGGCCCCATTTCTGGTCCACCCACGATGAGTGAGAGTGCTCGTGAAGTGGTCCGTAAGAAAGGCTCGATTTTTCCACCGCCTCGTGATGCAGTCTGTAAGCTGACAAAGTACAGCCAACCGACAAATAGAGTTGGAGGGCCAAAGCCTAGTAAGGCACGCCTTACCAAAGTCGCTGGAGGGAACTTTTTCCCCGAGTAGAGTAGCCAGGCTCCGAGGGCAGCAAAGCAGTAGACGTACGTCAGGTGAGCTAGAAAACTGACGATCGCGGTTATGCCAAAGAGAATCTCCAGTTTCCAACGAGGCCTGTCATCTTGGAGGAGGGTCTGCATGATGACAAAGGAGAGCATGGCGAAGAACATTACATAGGCATAGCCTCGGGCCTCTGAGGAATATTGAATAAGTGGAAAGGAGAGCCCTGTGAGGAGGATAGCGGCAAAGGCATGCCAAGGTCCCCATCGTCGACCAGCAAATCCAGCCAGGATGACAGCTCCCAGTCCGGCCGCAACGGCGGGGAGGCGATACCAGAGCCAGTGTTTTTGTGGCCCCAGCGAGTAAACGATGAAAGAGTTCAGGAAGTGATTGTTGACGACCTTGGCGTCGAGAATGATCTGAGCAGGCGAGTCCATTCCTTCCATGAGGGCAACGGTCCAAATTTCATCGAGCCAAAAGTCATCCAAACCAGCCTGGAGACGCAGCGTTCCCGCCAGCAAAATGACGCTCCAGCAAGCTAATCTGGTGCGGGAAGGCCAACGCTTTGAGGGGCTGAGGACAGGCTCCGCGGCAGGTGGAGAATGAGCTTCCTTTTTCTTCATGGGACTTTCTTTAGGACCATGGCATCGCAAGCATGAAGTGGCAGATGAACAGCAGGACGTTGAACTAATTTACCATGATCAGCATAGCATCAAATTTCAGAGGTTTGGCACTGGTCTGTTGAAGCGCTCCTGCCTTAGTGTTTTTATATCCACCTGGACCCGGAGAAAGCAGCTGAGGTAAGATAGAAAGCTTACGATATTTTCTACATCCTCGATCGTGAATTAAACGCACAGAAGCAATAGGCTGGATAATGCTGACTACGACGCGGCTGGACGCAAACCCTACTCTCACCTTTGATGGTGACGAAGCGGTACAAACCGATAATGAATTAGTCGAGTGTTACCAGGATGTCATTTCAGATCGTCGACTTAGTTGGACCGCGCATCATCATTGGAAGCGTTGCCTTGGTTCCGGCGGTCAGGGAGTGGTTTATCTATCAGAGCGGCGAGGGGCGGAAGGGTTTACGTTGCCAGTCGCTGTGAAGGTCTTTTCGCCAGAGGTTTTTCCAGATGCCAGAGCCTATGACGAAGAAATGTTGCGCATGGGAGGCGTGGCGGCGACTGTGGCTCAGATTCAACAAGATAATTTGGCGGGGGTACAAAACTTTGTGGACCGTCAACGTATTCGGATGATGGTTATGGAGTGGATCGACGGTTACGATCTTCAGCGGCTCATGGTGCCCTCAATGTTGGTCAAAATCAAAGCACGTGTCAGCAGCCGGCGTTGGGCGCGAATTAACAATATTTTAGTTACGGCAGGCCCCGAGCAACCTCGGTTAAAGCCAGGCGTTGCCGTTGCTGTTGTACGTGATGGTTTGGCTGCCTTGGCAGCTTTGCACCGCGAAGGCATTGTGCACAGCGACATTAAACCGTCAAACATTATGCTCAAGCAGACCGGTCCGGCAAAAATTATCGATATTGGTTCGGCCTTTCCTTACGAAGCACCACCTTCTAATCGTACTTGTACTCCGGCGTATGCGGCCCCGGAGGTGCTTGAGGGACAAGCGTCGATGCCCCAAAGCGATCTAGCTTCGTTGGGGTATGTTTTGATTGAATTACTCGCAGGGCGCAAGCCGTTTGCTGGCTTGAAATATCGCACGGAGCTTTTAGAAGCTAAGCGGGTGTTGCCCCATCGTTTAACCGAGCTTTTGCCAACAGAAGTCACCGTTAACGAGTTGCTGATGAATTTCTGTCGACGGCTGATTGCTCCCGATCCGAATTGTCGCTTTCCCAGTGCGGAAGCTGCCGAGCTTGTGGATGAAGAAGGCGCAGCGGCGTTTCATAAGCAGTTGGTGAAAGGAGATCTTTCGAGTGAATACGATAATGAGATTCGTATCTGGTTGGAAGAATTAAAAGAACTCGAAGAGGATGCTGCTGACGACGAGTAGTTCCCGTACGTCGACTGCTTTGGAAATGTGGCTGAAGGCGGAATGCCGCGGAGTGTGATTTGGAAGCCTGTTCGCATGAAGACGATCGAGCGATGAATCCCGCGGACACCGAAAAAAAATCTGCCCGCGAGTCACCAGTATTTTTGTGTAGCATCCTGCTGATCGTTTTCGGCGCTGTAATTCGAGCGGTCGCTTGTACCGACCAATTTTGGTTCGACGAGATATGGTCCTGGGCGCATGCTCAGGATATGCAGCGTGCTGAAGACGTTATCTACCGTTTGCGCCACGATAATAATCACTTTCTCAATACCTGGTTTATTTATTTTGCGGGGAACGACCAGCATTGGTCGGTTTATCGCCTTCCGGCGTTAGTCGCGGGAATTGGGACTGCTTGGTTAGCAGGGATTGCTGCTCGGCCCTACGGCCGTCCTCATGCTGTTTTCGCCATCGTGTTGACAGTCTTCTCCTTCCCCATGATCCAGTATTCCTCGGAAGCTCGTGGTTACGGATTGGTAATGTTCTTTGCGCTTGGGTCTTTTGTGATGATGCAAAAAACTCTGGCAAGACCCTCTTGGTGGATCGAACTTGGATTTTCCTTGGTGGCGATTCTGGGAATGCTTTCCCATTTGACCTATGGCTACTGCTTTTTGTCTTTGTGGCTCTGGTCTTCTTTGCCGCGTGTGGGCCAGTCCGGACGCCTCATCATGCGCCGTTGGGCATTGAGTTTTTTTCCTGCGACCACATTTTTTCTCTGGCTCTACTGGGTAAATCTTCAATATGCGGAAATTGGAGGGGGGGACCTGGGGCCACTGGCACCGGCATTTCTGCAAGCGCTATCGCTTAGCGTCGGTGGTCCGGTGTCTGGGGTGATGATGTCCGCCATGGCACTGGGGGCCACCGCTTTGTTGGGAGTTGCGATTTGGCTTGGCTCCCGTGGGAAAGAGTGGTTATGGACGTTCTTTCTGGGAGTTGTCGTGGTCTTGCCTGTTTTTACTGTGGTAGCGATGCAGCCAGAGTTCCTTTATCCACGGTACTTTCTCTTGGCCATCGTTTTTTTTCAGCTTTTGGTGGCAATCTTTTTAGGTGACCTCTTTGAGCGCGGTCGCCTTGCTCGACGTAACGGCTTGATTTTGTTGGTCACACTGCTGGTGTTTAACGGAATTGGGACCGCCCAGCTATTACAGCGAGGGCGGGGAGAATATCGGGAAGGAGTTCAGTTCATTTATGATCAGACACGAAGTTCTCAAACCTTGATCGGCACGGACCAGTTATTGCGGAATAACCTCGTGTTTTCGTATTACCAACTCTGGGTTGAGAAGCGAGAGGCAAAACAATTTGCTTTTTGCGTGGCAGAATCAAACGATTGGCCGTGGCCCGAGACGGGGGTCATGTGGTGGATTGTCCATAACTTTGACCGCGAATTTGATCCTCCGAAACGGCGTCAAGATGAATTTGGGCATCCCTACGAACTGGTGCGGATTTGTCGATATGGTGGACTTTCTGGGTGGAATTGGGCGATCTATCGACGTCTTGGCTGGCGGCGTCCAATGCCTTGATCAAAGCGGTCATCAATCCGTGGCGGAAACACAATTGCTACTAGTCACGAGATGGAACAACGACGCCGACTTCCACCCCAGCGACGGTCTGTGGTTGGTGGCAGGAATTAGGAAATAAGGGAGCGGTTAACGGATAAGTTCCTTGCTCTGGTAGTGGCTGTAGGTGTTGTATCGGGTCAAGATTGACGGGTTTTCCCCCGGTCCCTAGAATTCCCACAGTGGGGGGTCCGAATTCATTGCGCCGGAAGGTCTTTTGAGAGTACCGATGTCTCGCGCAGCCGCATCACCGTTGTTAACTCCTGGCCCCTCTTCGGCCATGCCCGCGGATCTCTGTGTTGAACGGCGGGGCGCTTCGTCCTGGTTTTTGTCTGTTGGGCTACATGTCTTGTTGACGCTTGCTTTAGCGTTGATTGTCCGAGCCCCGGTGGGGGGCGCCCCGAGCTCGCAGCCGCGTGCAGGGGGCATCGTGCTGGCGTTTGAAAGTCAGGGCGACACGGAATACTTTTCAGAAGAAACTGCGGATGGCGATCTGACGGCCAACTCACAGGTTACGGCAGCGGAGAGCGATGCTTTGCCCTCATCGCAATCTCCCGGATCGATTGACGCAGAATTCGCCGGGGCTTTACCCGAGGTGGGCTCCTCGTCCGTAGGAGATGTTTTGGCAAATGCTTTGCCAGGAGCCGATCGATTTACTGAAGGCCAGCAGCCAGGAAAGCAATTAGGACAAAATCAAGTCGAAACGAGCGTCTTTGGCGTTACGGGCGTGGGTAGTAAATTTGTGTATGTTTTTGATCGTTCGCGAAGCATGTCCGGTTACGGTGGACGTCCCCTCAGGGCAGCAAAAGCACAATTGATTGCAAGCCTGGATGTTTTGCAGGCGACGCATCAATTTCAGATCGTCTTTTATAACGAAAAGCCGAGTGTCTTTAATCCTCGAGCGCCGCTGCCCGCAGCAATGATTTTCGGGACGCAGGATAATGTGACGGCTGCGACGCAATTTGTGCAAGCGATTAATGGTCGTGGCGGTACGCGACATATGGATGCTTTGCGAGTGGCTTTGCGTCTTGCTCCAGACGTGGTGTTTTTTCTTACCGATGCCGACTATCCACAAATGACCTCTTCTGAACTCAATGAAGTGCGACGCCTGAATCGTACTGGTGTTTCTATTAATGTCATTGAATTTGGGGCTGGGGGATTTCGTGGGCAGAGCCATCTGCAAATTCTTGCGCGTGCCAATAGTGGTCAACACGCTTATGTCGATGTTACTCGGCTTGGAGGCGATTAAAGGGGTGAGTGGTTGTCCAGTACTTTCATTGCGATCTTTTTGGGCGTTTTTGTTTCCCGGCGTTTGTTGTTTTCTGAGTGTTCCATTGAACGCACAGGATGTCGTCTTCCTGCAGGCCGATCAACCTGGAGTCACGCCGCGGAAGAAAAGCGGGCAAATTCTTGATTATACCGCCCGGCAATTGGTCTTGCGTCAATCGAGCGGTCGCGAGGTTGCCTTGGAGGCGAGTCAGGTGCTAGAAGTTAAGACAAAGAAATTGCCTACCCATGTAAAAGCAGATCAGGCGTTTTCAGAACAGCGTTTGCGCGAAGCGTTGGATTTGTATCGCGAAGCGGCCAAGGAGGAAGATCGTACTTGGGTAAGGCACGAGATTAAGGCGATGCAGGTCTGGTGTTACCGTCACCTAGGGAGTTTTGATGGCGCCGCGAAAGTATTTTTAGCGATCCTCCAAGAGGAGCCGCAGATGCGTCATTTTGACGCGATTCCGCTGGCCTGGACATCCGTCCGTCTGACGTCCACGGCCAAGCAGGTGGGCGAGGCGTGGCTGACCGCTGCCGATAATTCAATCGCCACATTGATCGCGGCGAGTTGGCTGCTGACAACTCCGGGGTCGGGTGGGCGAAATGCTTTGCGCCGGCTTGCGAATGTCAAAGATGCGCGTGTGGCTTTTTTGGCGCGCGCACAGCAGTGGCGAACTAAGGTGGTTTCGGCGAAGAGGAAAGATGTCAGCCAATGGCAAGAGGTGGTGCGGCGTATGCCCTCGGCATTGCGGGCAGGGCCCTATTATGTGGTGGGTCGGACCTTGGCGCGGTTAGATGACCACGAGCACGCGGCGATTGCCCTGTTGAGAATCCCGATTCTTTATCCGCGGCAGCGAGCGTTGTCGGTGCAGGCCCTGATGTCCGTGGCTCGTTCTTTGGAGTCCGTTAAGCGTGAGGAGCAGGCGGTCAGCATTTACCGCGAATTGTTGATAGATTATCCAGAAGCAGGATTGCGAAGTGAAATTGAACAGCGACTAGAGAGGTTGTCAGGGGCGTAGGGGACGGATTCTCCAGCTAGAAAAATTCGATAAAGGTTATCTATGCATTGCGTGCAAGCTCGAGTCATGGTGAGGATGCTGGTCTTTCTGGGCACCCTGGGTGTGTCTCCCTATTTGTTTGCGGAGGGGGAGGCCGACGGCGGAAGCGAAGCGGCTACTGCACCGCAGGGTTTTTTGGACATTATCTTTTCGGGTGGCTGGACGGGCTCCCTGATCGTTTTTTTCTTGTTTGCGCTTTCGGTGACAGCGGCGTACTTGATGATTGAGCACGTTATGTCGATTCGTCGGAAGGAATTGCTTCCCGCCGATTTGGGAGAAACGGTGCGGACGGCCTTAATTGCCGGCCAGTTGGCTGAGGCCGAGCGCGTCTGTGTGGCTAGTCCAAGTCTCTTGTCGTTTGTGCTTTTGCACGGTCTGGCGGAAGTTGAGGGAGGTTGGCTGGCTGTGGAGAAAGCCTTGGAGGATGCATTGGTCGAGCAGTCGGCGCGTTTGTTCCGTAAGATTGAATACCTTTCTGTGATTGGCAATATCGCGCCGATGGTGGGTCTGTTAGGCACAGTGACCGGCATGATTTTTGCGTTTCAACGCGTGGCGGCGACTCAAGGGGCTGCGGGCGCGGCAGATCTGGCGGAAGGGATTTACCAGGCTTTGGTGACGACAGTTGGTGGGCTGCTGGTGGCCATTCCGTCACTTGGCGCGTTCGCTGTGTTTCGGAATCGCGTAGACCAATTCGTGGCGGAGGCGGCCTACGTTGCGCAGCATGCGATGGCTCCCTTGAAGCGACATTCCGTGGGTACCGGTGTCTCGACACCTCCCCCTCCGCGTACTCGAAGGGGGCAATAATGCGACTTCCTGTGTCTGTCGGCCGTGCGCAAGCCGAGTTTAATATGACCCCGATGATCGACGTGGTTTTTTTACTGATCATTTTCTTCCTTGTTTCCAGCCATTTGGCCAAGCAGGAAGTTCATCTGGACTTGCCGCTCCCCGCGGCTGTTACTGGAGAGAAGCGGGTGGATGAACAGGCTCCGCGCCTGACGATTAATGTTGCACCGCAGGGGCGTTTGCTGCTGGCTGGGCGGCGCGTCCAGCCGGAGGAATTGAGGCAGCGATTTCAGCAGCAGTTGGATCGGGATGGGCCGGATGTGGAAGTTGTCATTCGGGGTGATCGGACTGTGCCCTATGGTCAGGTCGAGCCCGTTATGTTGGCTTGCGCCGAAGCAGGTATTTGGAACGTGACATTTTCGGTGGTTCATCCCCAGGACGCCCAGCAATGAAAAGACCTTCTGTTTTTTCTGGTCGTCGCGAAAACGTCGAGATTAAGATGACCCCAATGATTGATGTCGTCTTCTTGCTGCTCGTCTTTTTTGTTTGGACAGCAAGTTTTCAGGTCGTTGAAAATATCCTTCCTGGCCGTCTTTCTGAGGTTACGGGTTCGGAGCCGACGCCTGTCGATCAAGTGCCTCCTCCCGAAGAAGATTTTGATCATGTCGTGATTCGTATTCGTTGGGTTGTAGGGGCGCCGAAATGGCAGGTCAATGATGCGGAAATGCCGACACTGGACGCGCTGCGGGAACGCCTGAGTGCGATTTCGTCGATTAAGAGTGATGCCCCTGTCATCCTGCATCCGGACGCTGAGGTTCCGCTCGGGCATGTAATCGATGCCTTTGATTCGGCTCGTGTTGCTGGGTTTGAGCAAGTTCAATTTGCCGCCACCCCATCGATCTGAGTGCCCGACATGCCATTCTCAAATGACTTCTGGTTTGTTGTCGGCAAGCGTTCGTTGTGTTTGGTTGTCGTGTTGGCTGTCCTGGCGATGCGCGGTTTCGCTGGGGAGTTTGACGACGAGATGGCTTTGGTGTCGGGGATGCGAGAGCGACGCTTGTTCGATCTTGCGCAACTGCATTGTGCTGACCTATTACGAGATTCATCGTTTTCCAGTATGCAGCGGGTCAAGGTGACCGTGGAACGCATACGGTGTTATGCCGAGCATGCGCTTCATGTTCCGCCCGGAGATCGGCAGTCGCTCTGGGGTAAGGCACGCTCTGTGGCTGCGGAATTCGAGCAGGTTGATCCAGGAAATCCACGTCTGGTTCTGGTGCGTGTTCAAGACGCTCTAACGCTGTTGGCTCAAGGTGAGTTGTTGCGACACGAGGCGGAGGTTGCTGCGGACCCCTTGCAGACCCGCGACGCCGCTCTGGAAACGATTCGAACAGCTGTCCGTTTGTTGGATGTGATTTCTAGCGGCCTAGAAACAGAAATACCTGCGCGCCAGCAGGAATCAGCAACCAATGGGCAGCTTTCTCTCGACGAGTTGTATTCGTTGAGAAATCATATTTGGTATCAATTGTCGCGGGCTTATCGTAATCGAGGTCTCTGTTATGAAGTCACCAGTGACGATCGACTGGCGGCTCTCGCGCAGGTCGTAAAGCAAAGCGACGAACTCTTAATTCAGCTTGCGGATGAGGATGCTTTGCGCTGGGTAGTTGAATTGGAACGGATCAGTGCCCTGCGCTCATTGGGTGACCTGGTCGCCGCACGCCAGCGTTTGGAATTCGTGGCAACTTCTCCTGTGGCTGGAAAGACGCGCGTTTTACTGGAGGTGGAAAGAATTCGCTTACTGCTTGCCGAGGACCATTTGGAGGATGCGATCCAATGGTTTGCCCGCCAAGAGCAGCCACAGCGTTCCGCGGCGTTAGATTTTGTTCGGTTGGAGTGTTATCTCATCCAGTGGCAGGCTGTTGATGCTGCGGTTGAATCGTCCGCTGTAGACGAGTGGCATCAAAAGAGCCTTGCGTTAGTGAAAAGCATCGAGTCCACCTATGGTTCTTATTGGGGCCGACGGGCCAACCTCTTGCTCATTCGGTATGCCGGTGCCATGGAAAATAGTAGTAGCATCGCTGTTTTGGTCCGCTCCGCCGATGAGATGTACCGACGAGGAGACTTGGCAGCTGCGGCCCGTACTTATCGAGAAGCTGCGGAGAGGTGGGGTCATGAGGGCGATGCGGACGCCGCTTTTGAGTCCTTGTCAAAAGCGGCCCTGGTTGAAGAGGCGCGGGGCAAATTTCGTACGGCAATCCAAATTATGCGGGATGCCAGTCGTAGCCATCCAGACCATGCTCAGGCTAGCTCGGCACATCTTTACACAGTGCGATTGGCGATTCGCGAAGCACGCCAGGATGCGCAATTTCTGAGTACCTACGAAGCCTTGCTGGTAGAGCACCTGAAGTTGTGGGAACGCACGGAATCTGCAAATCAAGTCCGTGTGTGGCAAGCGCTGGTCCACGAAAGCCGTCAGCAATGGTTGCAGGCGGCCGCCGCTTATGGCGGCGTGCGAACTTCGTCCCCACTCTTTACCAAGGCCTTAGAAGGTGCCGGAGTTTGTTGGGAGAATGCCTTGCGGGCCCTCCCTCAGCCGCGCCAGCAGGCGGTTCCGGAAGCTCTCGCGGCTGCAGAGTATTTCGAAGGCGTTGCCGCCCAGTTGAAACTAGAGGGGGTTGCTCGTTCCACTCAATGGGCGCGTTTTTGTCAGTTTCAGGCGGCGAAATGTCGCCTCGATCATCCCGAGACAGGTGCGGAAACGGCCGAGTTACTCCTGCTGCAGGCCGTGGGGGATGGGGAAAAAGATGAGGTGTCTTGGCGCAACGAAGCCTTGGGAATGCTGGTGGTTGCTTTGGCCGCCCAGCCGGGCCGGGAGGCCGAGGCTTGGCAGCGGCTGAAAAGCCTGGTCCAAGCCAGCGCTGCGGAACGGTTTTCCCTGGCCGTCGCGCTCGCAAGAATCCGCCAACACGCGAGTCTTAACGATCGCCCGCAGATTGCCCGCTTGGAGCTAGAGGCGTTGGATGCATTGAAGAACAATGCAGACCAACTGAGTCCACCACAGCTTCACACTCTAGCACGAATGCGGACCCAGGCGCTCGGGAGTTTAAAAGATCGCACTTCCGCGCTCGTCGAATTGCGACAGCTAGCGGCAGCGCACCCCAAAGACTTGGAAATCCAAGTTGCTTGGGCCGATTTTTTGCTTGCGGCGGGTGAAAAAGAATTGTTGGTCGAAGCACTGGAGTGTTGGCGGTTGCTCAGCAGCCGCACGAAAAAAAACTCTCCCATCTGGTTTCGCGCCAAATATTCGATCGCGTTGGCCTATTCTCGTTTAGGCAAAAAGTCCGAGGCGGCGCAGCGTCTACGCTACTTGCAGGCAACCACGGACCTGTCGAAGACACCACTTGAGGAGGCGATTCTCGCGCTCCTCAGAGAGTGTTTGCCGTAATCGCATCGGTGCCTGACGCCGCCGCCGTGCGCTGCGGCAGTCTGGCGAGCGACTTGCGAGGGTTGAAATTAGGCGTGAAAATAGTTCTATAGATATGTTCGAACCCCTCAAGGGGACTGTATGTGCCTCAGGTTTACGGTGCCTAGTAACAACGAGCTAGTCCCGATTTCAAGGCTCCGGCGGTCTTTTCTAAATTACGTGTCTTTACCATGCCTACGACCGTTAAGACCGTAATGTAGATGGGTGGGATGGCTTGGTAAAATAGGAAACCAACCCCCCGAAGTTCTTTGCATTGGTTTTCACCGCAATTATAATCGGCCGTATCCCTACGTAGTGGTTCACTTTGCGCCAGTTACGCACCTTCCTAGGCAAAGCCTGTTTGTCGCAGGCCTGTCAAACCGTCGTCCGGTACTCACAAGTTTCTAGATGGCCATGGTTTACGTAACTGGTGAACAACACTCTTTTCTAGAGGATCGGTAAATGCCTTTCCGCGATCATCGAGCGGGTTCTTCCGCTTCAAAACGGAAACGTAAATTCAAACAGCGTTCACGCGATCAAAAGCTGAAGCGGCGGATGTTGTTAGAAAATCTTGAAGTCCGGAATTTATTAACCGGGCCTCAG
>JAKVBY010000080.1:14972-28118 GCA_022446825.1 Pirellulaceae bacterium | reverse complement strand
CCACCTGCACCGCCAGGACCACCGGCACCCGTTGGTACATTCTTTCGCAGTCTACGTTGATCAACTTTGTCGGGAGTCATCTGCCGCTGTGGAGTTTGCGGCAGGTCTTTTGGAACGGCTAAGTCCTCGTAACTCAGACGTCCAATTTGTCCTAACTTCATCCCCGCTTTTTCGGCCTTGAGCATCAAACGGCCCATTTGCTGCATCGCCTCACGGGCATCCTGAATCTCCGGGAATCCAAAATTGCCGCCGTTGAGATTAAATATGGCATAAAATTCCCGTAATTTTGAGCTCGCTTTGGCCGCACTCTTGAGGGCCTGATAGGTTTTTACAGGATCCGTATACGTCTTTTGTTTGCCGTTGTAATGGATCGTTACAGAAAAAATACCGTCTTCGCTCAGTGGTCTCGGCGAGGCTTGATTTTCCTCAGCTTCCACAAAAGGATCGTCGTCAAAATTGACGGGCGGACTATTGGCTGTGGCATCGTCTTGGGGCGCTGCCGCCGTCACTGACAAAGACATCAACGAGCCGCAAATCAAACTCGTGACGACGATACACGAAGGAAGCATACCCAAGGGCTGCACCTGAAGAAATGGTTGTAGTCGCATCGTATGTCTCTACTCTTTAACTAGGTCAGTGTTTAGCTTGGAGGCAAGTCGTGTTACGCCGCGACAACTTCTAGCCGGCTCTTGCATTCTAGCGTAGCTCAGTGCACAAATCTCACCTTATTTTCCTGGGGGCCAGAAATTTGGCCAATCCATCCCCGCCCGAGGGTGCACGAGAAACAGGGCTACCCGTTGGAACGCTCGGTGAGATACGACAGGATGTCACGGACAGAAATAACTCCATCCAGCTTCCCAGACTCGGCCATGATGGGAACGTGTCGAAAGCCGCCCAAATCCATGCGCTGCACAGCAAATGCGACTTTGGCATTCGCGGCAAGAGTTTCGGGGTCCGCCGTCATGAACTCAGAAATTGGTTTCTCACCCAATTCGTTCGCCTCGGTATTGAGTTTCAGTAAAGCATCTCGCTCACTGAAAATTCCCACCAGCTTTCCCTCATCGACAATCAATACCGAACCAATGCCGCGCTCGGCTAACATTACAACAACGTCGTGGACAGGGGTATTCGAGCTAACCGTAATGGGTGATTTTGGTTCCAAGACGCTAATTCGATCATCTAACAGACTTCGTTCCACGTCGGTTGCAGGTTCATGCAGATGAAGATCTGTCAACGACTCGCTACAACTTTCACACGAGTCTACACCTTCGATATTTTGATGGCCACAAGAAGGACACGTCGTCATGCTACCGTCCATGTATCACCAGAATGGAATAGATTTTTCAAATCGCCTTCACCCTGCTGCGCGCGGGCATTTTCAACCTGCTTATTCAATTCGTCATCATACTTTGGTGCGTCGATGGCCCGGAAAACTCCGATCGGTTCTGGAAATCCGTCACCATGCCTCAAGCGACTCAGCAAGTAAGCCAAACTCGGTTCGATCGCCTTCTCATCATGAAATAACAAATCGTCCTCGGAAATCCCCTTTCCCAATTCCACAACTTCCGGTTCCAAGCCGTTTAATCGAATCCCTTTGTCGCGATCCTTTCCAAAGATCAGTGGCTTTCCATGCTCAAGCTCCAAAATAGTTTCCGCTTTTGATGCACGGTCTGTCGCGTAGTCCCAAGCCCCATCATTAAATACATTGCAATTCTGATAAACCTCGACAAAGGCCGTACCACGGTGTTCAGCTGCGCGCTTTAAGGTTGAACCAAGATGTTTGATATTGACGTCAATGGAACGAGCCACAAACGTTGCTTCCGCCCCGATTGCAATCGAAAGAGGATGAATGGGGTTATCAATGGCACCCAGCGGCGTACTCTTGGTCACTTTTCCTAAAGGAGATGTCGGCGAATACTGACCTTTTGTGAGACCATAAATACGGTTGTTAAAAAGAACAATGTTGATATCAAGGTTGCGTCGGATCGCATGCATTAAGTGATTGCCGCCAATGCTTAATCCGTCCCCATCACCCGTGATGACCCAAACTTGTAAATCCGGGCGTACCGATTTAACGCCCGTCGCAAGTGCCGGAGCACGCCCGTGAATACTATGAATGCCATAGGTGTTCATGTAGTACGGAAATCGACTCGAACAGCCAATCCCTGAAATAAAGACAATCTTTTCACGTGGCATGCCGAGCGAAGGCAGCATTTTTTTCATTTGCGCCAAGATCGAATAATCGCCACAGCCTGGACACCAACGAACATCTTGGTCACTGGCAAAATCCGCTGGTTTCAAAACAGGGAGTTCAGTAGTCATTAAATTCGCACACTTATGAAAGGACTTCTTTAATTTTTTCTATTAACTCGGCAACGGCAAATGGTTTGCCTTGAATTTTGTTCAAACCAATCGAGTCAATCGTATAGGTTGCTCGAATAATGAATTGCAATTGTCCTGAATTGAGTTCAGGAATGAGTACATTCTTATACTGCCCCAGTAACTCTCCAAGATTTTTTGGGAGCGGATTTAAATAGCGGAGGTGCGCATGAGCCACAGAGAGCCCCTCACCACGACACCGTTCTGTGGCGGTGACACAGGCACCGTACGTTCCACCCCAGCTGAGCACCAACAAATCGCCATTTTCTGGACCGGTGACGGACTGCAGGGGAATATCGTCCGCGATATTGGCAACTTTTTGCGCCCGGACACGCGTCATGTGTTCATGATTCTCTGGATCGTATTCAACATTGCCGGTTCCATCCCGCTTTTCTAGACCACCAACGCGGTGCTCCAAACCTTTCGTTCCAGGAATCGCCCAGGGCCGAGCTAAACGTTCGTCCCGTTGGTAGGGCTGGAACTCTTCCCCATTCTCGAGCGGTCCCGGGTGGCTCACATCAATGTTCAACAAGTCATCAATATCGGGAATCAGCCACGGTTCGGCTCCGTTGGCAATGTAACCATCCGACAGCAGTATGACGGGAACCATAAAGCGTGTGGCAATTCGCCAAGCTTCTTGGGCTACCTCAAAACAATCGCTGGGACTGCGGGCAGCAATGATCGGTAGTGGACTTTCCCCATTGCGACCATAAAAAGCCTGAAGCAAATCGGATTGTTCGGTTTTCGTCGGCAAGCCCGTACTCGGACCACCTCGCTGAATGTTGATGATGATCATGGGCAATTCAAGAATCATGCCCAAACCCATGGCTTCGCCTTTGAGAGCAATCCCCGGTCCGCTGGATGCCGTGATTGCCATGGCACCGGCAAATGCCGCACCCACGGTCGAGCAAATGGCTGCGATCTCATCTTCGGCCTGAAACGTCTTTACACCGAAGTGCTTGTACTTACTCAACTCATGCAAAATGTCACTGGCGGGCGTAATCGGATAGGTACCGTAAAACAGTTCTTTCCCACTTGACTTGGCAGCCGCAATACAACCCCAGGCAAGCGCTTGGTTGCCCATAATGTTGCGATATCGTCCCGGCGGTAGTTTGGCAGGATCAACTTGATAACTACTGACAAAAGCCTCCGTCGTCTCGCCATAATTCCAACCTGCTTTCAGCGCCCGTTCATTGGCTTCAGCGATTTCAGGCTTGCGCTCAAATTTTTCCTTAATGAATCGCAACGTCGGTTCGAGATCGCGGCTATAAAGCCAGTAAATCAAACCCATGGCAAAGAAGTTCTTACAACGGTCAGCAATCTTGACGCTCAGCTTCTCACCATCCTCCGTCGTGACTTCCTCGACTGTTTTCCGTGTCAAAGTAGTCATCGGAACTTTGATGACCCGAAAACCCTCCAACGTATCATCCGTTAAAGGATCTTGGTCAAGTCTTGCCAATTTGAGGTTCTTCGCATCGAAACCATCAATATTGACGATCACAATACCACTGCGTTTGAGATCGGCAATATTCGTAACCAAAGCCGCTGGATTCATTGCCACCAGTGCGTCCACTTGATCGCCCGGCGTAAAAATATCTTCCGAAGCAAAATGAACCTGAAAACCGCTGACACCTGCCCGAGTTCCTTTTGGAGCGCGAATCTCAGCAGGAAAATCTGGGAACGTGGCGACATCATTACCGGCCAGCGCTGACGTGTTCGTCAACTGGTTGCCGGTTATTTGCATCCCATCGCCGGAGTCACCTGCCAGCCGGACGGTTGCACCTTGTAACTTTTCAACTTGCTTCGAAGTTTGTAATGGAGCGTCGGACGTTGTTGACATATTTCAGGCCGCTATCTTTACGAAATTTTCGCAAGAATGCCGTCTCATTTTAAAAGTTTGTGTAGTAAAAGAAGTCCGTCATGATGAAATCAAGCACCTTCACGTTGCTCGGTGGAATGATGTGGTTCGGGAGGAAGGTTGTAGATCACCTTGGGAAAATGCTCGACTAAGTAATGAAGGATTCCAGACACTTTGACAACGCCCAGAGGTACACCTGCCGAGTCGACAACAGGAATCCGCCGGTATCCCCCGCGGGCCATCATCGAAATTGCTTTACTTACGGTTGCTTCTTGAAAAAGCACTACGGGGTTCTTCGTCATCACGGAGGAGATGGGCTGTTCCAAATTAGCATCTTGGGCCATGATGCGCAGGGCATCGCGTTCGGTAAAAATTCCGACGAGAACCTCGCCATCACAAACCAGAATGTTTCCGCGATTGTGCTGTTTTAGCAGACAAAATACTTCACGAATTGACGTATCTGGAGACACCGAAAGGGGCGGGTCGGTAAACGCCTGCCCGATTGTTTCCGTATCCAACTTGAGTTCGAAGCTCACGACTGATCTCGCAAGGCAAAAAGAAACCTGATCGATCCAAATTCGCGGATTCTAGAAAGACAATAGAATCTGGGATGACAACATAAAGGATCGGACCATGGTGGTCATGCTGCGAATGTACCACGGGTTGGCAAGCTGGTGAACCGCTATTTGGGGGTTACAGCCATATTTTTGGGCCACGAGGTCACGTTCGGCTGTCGCGATTTCTCTTCACCCATCCATGGCAACAATGTGGCCTCAGCCGATCGGTCAACTTTTAGCCGTCACTGGGCTCAGAAGGCAATGGTCCGCGATAAAATTGCGTGATATCGATCCCATTTCGATGCTCTTCCTCGATTAATTTAATCCGCGTTTCCAATTGTTCGACGCGCCGCATCAGTTGCGGAATCCGCTGGGGAGACTGGTCGATCCGTTTGGGTCGAGGGACGCGCGGATATCCGAGATGACGTTGCAGCGCAGCAAAGAGATACAACGGGTCTTTCTGCCGATTCGCCAGGGCGATTTTCCCCTCTTTTTCACCAAACAAGGTCGGTTTTACAGGGGGCAGTGGGGAATCTCCCGCTGGCATTTTTCGGTTCAAATAGTGCTGGCTACGAACATAAACCATGTCCGCAAGGTCGACCAACCCGATTTGGTGTCGCAAGGTAAGAATCCATTCGCGCCAATGATCATCATAAATCGGATCCTCAGACATTGCTTTAAGACCGTAATCATAGCTCAAACGATTACGACAGAGGGTCTCAAACTGATACAGGAAAACTCCCTGGGGTGAAGCCTCTTTTTTGGTGAGAAACTCTGCCTGGTGACGCAGAATTTCAAAGGCAACGCGAATTTCGAAACGACCACGATCACTCTCGGCTTCCCGCACGATATAGGTCTGAAACGACGTGAAATAGTGAGGCAATCTGACCATTGCTGATCCAAAGACGCCCAGGTGACGCAATTCGCTCAGCAGAAAATCGACCGCCATGGGCAACTTTGTCGTTGTCAGCAATTCTTCACGAACCTGTGTCAAAAGTTCCTGCAGTGGCAGACTTTCCGGCAAGCGTTCACCAATGACGCGAAACAAATAAGCCTGTTCGACGTATTCCTCGAGTTTGAGCATCGTTACAAGTTAATTCGGAATGGATGGAGGAATTCTCGGACGAGCAGGCGCAGCGGAACTAAAAACGTCGGTCAGGAAAGCTGCCGCTCTTTTCGGAGGCTCGCGGTGGAAAAAAACAGAAATATGTCCTGTTGACGGCACAATATGAACCTCGCTGCGGACACCGACCGACTGGAGTTGTTCTGACATCCTCTGGACCGCTTCCTTCGAAACCAAACGATCATTCTCTGCGTGGAAGAAAAACGCGGGAGGATCGGCCGGAGAAACAAAATACCGTGGTGAAGCAAGACGATAGAGATGAGGAACCTCTTTGCGCGATCCACCTAAAAAATATGCCAGCACCCGATTGTCCTGGGGTATTTCAGAAAAATCGCATGGTGTCCCTCCTGCAACCACAGCTTGAAGCGTCGCACTAACCTCTGCATCACCTGCGGCCCGGGAAGCATCCCATTCCGAGGGGGCGGTATCCGCTGACATGGCTGCTAAAGTAACCAAATGGGCGCCAGCCGAATAACCATATCCGGCAATGCGCTGTGGATCGATACGATATTTTTGAGCGTTTTTGCGCATCCAGCGGATCGCGGTGAGGCAATCATGAAGTTGAGCCGGAAATTTGTGTTTTGGGGCCAAACGATACGAAATAACCACGACAACAAACCCGTTTGAGGCAATCTTTGCGGCATGCGGCTGCATTTGCCAGCGAGAGCCCGTAAACCAAGCACCTCCATGAACCATCAAGACGCCGGGCAGAATATGATCGCCCTCCGGGATGAAAAGGTCTGCTTGGAGATCTGTACCATCAGGTTCTGCATAAGTCACGTTGCGAATAATTTTTACTTGATACGGAGCTTCCTCTGTAGACGCCCCAAAATTGAAGGGAGTTGCGAACAAAACTCCCACCGCCCCGGCCAACAACAAAATTCCCATGCGCCACCCTCGACAGATGTGATTTCGCCAATCCAGCGTACTTTCACGCATTTCACACTTCCCTAATTCGTTGAGCTAAAGCTCCGTTACGAATGAAACCTCGGTGTTTTGACGGATTGGCATTGAAACCCTACCAGAAAAAACTTGGTACTAGGCTCTTGCCTGCAGACTTGTGATGGACCTAAATATCCCCCAATTGTGAATGTTGGCAAAGCTCAAAAAAAACGCGCCATCACACCGGCTTCCCAAAAGTCACAGCGACTTATCAGGAAACAGTGACTTCTCCGCAAGCCGTGACTAGATTATCACATTTTCCCGCGTCTATAATAACGTTAAGAGGCCTCGAATCACCTGGACGAGCCTAAATCACTAAAAATGAGTCTGCGGAGTTGCCGGATGAACCACGAGTTTTCAACTATTGAAGCCGCTGTGGACGCTATTGCGCGCGGGGAAGTGGTCATTGTTGTCGATGCCGAAGACCGTGAAAACGAAGGTGACTTTGTCTGCGCCGCTGAAAAAATTACTCCGGAATCTGCCAACTTCATCATGAGTGGACGGGGTGACTTTTGCATGCCAGTGCTTCCAGATGTTTGCAAGCGTCTGGAACTTTCTGCGCTCGTTGAAGCAAATACATCAAAACTGGGGACCGGTTTTGTGACCCCTCTAGATATCGCCACAGCCAAAACAGGGATCACGGCAGAAGAACGCGCTGCTACCGTAAGGGCGATCATTGACCCCGAGTCTAAACCCGAGGATTTCGGTCGACCCGGTCATGTCCATGTACTGCTCGCCAAAGAAGGGGGCGTGCTCAGGCGCTCGGGTCATACCGAAGCGAGTGTTGATTTAGCACGCATGGCCGGATTAGCACCAGCTGGGGTTTTGTGCGAAATCCTTGCCGACAACGGCGAACGTGCTTCGCGGGACGAGTTGTTTAATATCGCAAATCGGCACCAGTTAGAAATCATTTCCATCGAGCAATTGATTGCTCACCGGCGCGTGAGTGAAAAACTTGTGTTTCGAGCAGCCGAAGCTCAACTGCCAACACGTTATGGCCAATTCAAAATTGTTGTTTACAACGTGAAATACGAAGCCCAAGAACCAATCGCACTGGTCATGGGAGATGTGACCAACACCCGTCAGGCACCGCTCGTGCGGATGCACTCCAGCTGCTTTACCGGGGATCTCGTCAATTCCCTTCGCTGTGATTGCGGTGATCAACTACAAATGGCCTTAGACATGATCAGTCGAGAGGGCGTTGGCACCCTCGTTTATCTGTCTCAAGAGGGGCGTGGGATTGGCTTGGCTGAGAAAATCAAAGCTTATGCATTGCAAGAAGACGGTTTGGATACCGTTGAAGCCAACGCGGCATTAGGTCACAAAGCCGACATGCGGGACTACGGGATAGGCATTCAAGTGCTGAAAGATCTGGGACTCAGCCGCGTGCGTTTACTGACGAATAATCCGAAAAAGACAGACGCACTGAACTTTGCTGGTTTCGACCTTCGTGTCGTCGATCAAGTTCCGATTATGCCACCTTCTAATGAGCATAATGCTCAATATCTTGCCACCAAGCGAGATAAACTTGGCCATTTGCTGCCACGAGCAGAGTAAGCCTCCCGCTTCTTGCTCTTTTGCAACGTATTCTTTAGACACACCCTGCTATGCAGAGCGTCCTGAGCCGGGCTTTCGTCGTCGCAGTCAGCAGGGGATTCTGGTCAAAAACTACCGACAGCACGCATCATGAAGAGTTTGGGTTTCATTGTAGGTTTGTGGCATTTAACGCTGGTGACTGTGCTCGCTGCTGACAACGCCGAGACATCTCTAGCGTTTACCTCCCCAGCACAAGGCGATTTGCTGCGGGACGCAAAAGACGGGGAACTGCAGGAGCACTCCTTGCTTCGCGCAACACTGATCGCAGGAAACATTGTCGATCCAGCGCAATTAGACCACTTAGAGCAAAAGTTCCTGGAATCTTGCCATGCCTTTCAAGCCACGGAGGCCGCACAATTTCCAAACTGGGACCGGGCAGTAGAGGCATTTTACTTTCTGCATCGGGAAATCCTCACTGCAGGCTATCAACATGACACCAGCGAGCCCCATTGGGCAATCCAAGATGGCCGTTACAACTGCGTTTCTGCCACGATCCTTTACGTTTGTCTTTGTCGCACCGCCAAGATCAAAATTAAAGTACTGAGTCGACCGGCGCATGTTTTTTGTTGTATCGACCTTCCAGAACGCGATGTCATTATTGAAACAACATGCCCCGATTGGTTTGCTACCCGTCAACACTTAGAACAAAATGCGAGCCCAAAACTGAGCCACTTCATCAAGGTTCCAGCACCTACCGCAGTGGCAATTCGTGAATTAAACGACCTGCAACTTGTCGCAAAGGTCTTTTTCAACCGCGCTACAAAATGCTTGGAAGCCGGTGAGTATGAGCAAGCCATCGCCATGCTGCAGTTTAGCCAACGCTGCGACCCCCTCGATCTCGCAACTCAACAGAACCTTGTGGCCGGTCTGAACAATTGGGCTTTGGACGAATGTCGTGGAGGAAACTTTGCATCCGCAGCGAAATTAGTCCAACGAGGCAAAGCGATTGACCCAAACTACGTTCCTTTCGAGACAAATAGTATCTATATCGACCAGCAACGAACACTCGCCCTCTGCGTGAATGGCGACTTCTGCGCTGCCTATGCAATTCTAGCGGAGGGGTTCCAGCACCACCCGAACGTCGACCTTTACCGCTTTGGGAGGTGCGCGATCTACCGCAAATGGCTTTACAGCCTTTTATGTGGTGACGATCCAGATTCCGCTCTCCGGACTTTGCAGGCCATCCGCCTAGCTTGTCATCACGAAACGGTGTTTTCTACTCACGAAGTGGCCGCGCTTCTTGCAGCGGCTGAAACTCTCATCGCCCAAGGCAAGAAGCAAACGGCCATCAAAATCATGGACATCGCAAAGGCATTGCATCCCGACAACCAAATTCTCAAAAACCGCTGTCATGATTTGACCAACATGATTTTGTAACGTAGGTAATCTTTTAGGGACGCAGCGCATTCAAACTCCTCTCTTGAATCTTAACGCTTTACTGCAATGTTGCTGTGATCTCGGTCGTGCGTTGACTCGTTGAGCAAGATCGAAAGAACCACCCAATCACCAGCCCGAAGCAAAATCGGGGGATGGGCATTTGCACTCCGAACGCGTCACCTAGACGATTCATGACTATCAAGGAGCAACAAATGCTGCCTGTCGTTCTCCCAGAAAGCACGGCAAATCCTTCGGCACCAGGCAGTTTTGCCACGACCGATGCCTCCTTTCCGGCCGGTTTGTACCACCTCCTCAAAAACACGGACTCACCCCTCAAGCCGCGCTCTGGTCGTAGGAGTACTCGGCATCCGTTTCCTTACCCCATCCTCTTAACACCGGAAACTGGGTCCTCCCACAGCACCTCGACCGAGTCGATATGCGTTCTCGGTCGCAATGTGTCCGAAGGAGGTCTGAATTTTTACCACCAAGATCCGATCTGCCACCGTCGCGTCATCGCCTCCCTCAAGATTGGCGGGCAGAACTGGCTCAGACTTCTGATCGAACTCCGCTGGTGCCGTTTTAATCAATCTGGCCTTTATGAAAGTGGCGGCCGTTTTCTCCGCCGTGTTCCAGCGTCCTGAGATCCCTGCGAAACGCCTGTTTCGGCTCTTAAGCCAGTACAATCGCCGCTGCCGGAGCAGCCGCTGCCGGGGCCGTATGCAAAGGGCAAAGCAACCCAGTAACTCAGTGCAGCCGCTGGCCAACCTGGGAAATACTGCCAATATGGCAGTGTTTGGGGATGACGGTTTCTGTTCCTGCCAAGTTGTTCGCCTTCATACTCACACAGAATATCGTAAAAAACTGGAAGTTTTGATTATCAAGGTGTTTAGGGAATGGCTGCTATTCATTGGCGCGCCAGTTGCCCTTAATGGCTGGTCTCAGTTTTTCTGTGCACATTTGACAGCCCAGATCAACTGCGTACACGGCAGTCAGGTAATCAACCGGAAAGATATCCGCAACTTGTAATTTCATATGGGGAGGTGGTTAGCACATGGCAACCGCGACTAAGAAGAAGTCGAAATCAGGTGTCAAACTTCAGCCGTTGGGCGACCGTGTTGTGGTCGAACGAGAGGAATCGGAAGAACGAACGGCTGGTGGAATTGTGCTACCCGACTCGGCGAAGGAGAAGCCGGCTCGTGGTACGGTGGTCAGCGTCGGTGACGGCAGAATCTTGGACGACGGAAGTCGTAGTGAACTGCAGGTTAACGTCGGAGATCGCGTTTTGTTTAGCGGCTATGCCGGTGATATCTTTTCTATCGGTGACGAGGAATATCTACTAATGCGTGAAGACGACATTCTGGCCGTAATCGAATAATCGAGCGTTTCCTGAGGCGTTTCAGTTCAGCGTTTCAACTCAACGAGCTCAAATACATCCAGCAGACGTACAGACAGTTACGATAGCTGCTAAAACACTGGAGAACTCACTGATGGCAAAAATCATCGCATTCGACCAGGAAGCCCGTGAAGCGATTCGTCGCGGCGTTTCCAAATTGGCGAAAACCGTGAAGGTGACCCTTGGCCCCAAAGGTCGCAACGTGATCTTGCAGAAAAGCTTTGGCTCACCCACCGTTACTAAAGACGGTGTCACGGTGGCTAAAGAAATCGACCTTGAAGATGTTTACGAGAACATGGGTGCTCGTATGGTTCGTGAAGTCGCCAGCAAAACTAGCGACGTCGCTGGGGATGGAACGACTACCGCCACGGTGATGGCCGAAGCAATCTTCAATGAAGGTCTAAGGGCAGTTGTCGCCGGTGTTAATCCGATCCACATGAAACAAGGCATCGAACAGGCGGTAGAAGATATCACTGCCAAACTTGAGAAGATGTCGATCAAAATTAAAACCACCGACGAAATGGCGAATGTCGCTACGATCGCTTCGAACAACGATACGTCCATCGGGACCATTCTTGCTGAAGCGATGGAAAAAGTTGGTAAGGATGGCGTGATCACGGTTGATGAAGGCAAGAGCTTGGAAACGGAAACCGAATGGGTCGAAGGTATGCAATTCGATCGTGGTTACCTTTCTCCGTACTTTGTTTCCGATTCGACTGCTATGACCTGCGAATTGGACGATGCCTATATTCTGGTCTTCGAAAAGAAGATCACCAATGTCAAAGACATGGTGCCGGTTCTCGAAGCCGTTGTACAGCAGAGCAAGCCTCTATTGATCGTGGCAGAAGACGTCGAAGGCGAAGCGTTGGCGACCTTGGTTATTAACCGTTTACGCGGAACCTTTAATTGCTGTGCTGTAAAAGCCCCTGGTTACGGTGATCGTCGCAAGGCGATGATGGAAGACATCGCAATCTTGACGGGTGGAACAGCCATCTTTGAATCCCTCGGCATTCAGCTCGAATCACTGCCGATTACCGATTTGGGCCGAGCTAAAAAGGTCATCGTCGACAAGGACAATACGACGATCATCGAAGGTGCTGGTAACAGCTCTGATATTAAAGCTCGTATTGAGCAATTGAAACGCGAAATTGAAAACTCAACCAGCGACTACGATCGCGAAAAACTTGAAGAGCGTCTTGCCAAGCTGGCCGGTGGTGTTGCTAAGGTGAATGTTGGTGCAGCTACCGAAAGTGAAATGAAGGAGAAGAAAGCACGTGTTGAGGATGCTCTGCACGCTACACGCGCTGCAGTTCAAGAAGGCATTCTTCCAGGTGGTGGTGTCGCACTGCTCCGCGCAGCCTCAAATGCCAAGGCCAGTGATGAGTTGAGTGATGATCAGAAGATTGGTTACAACATCGTTGTGCGTGCTTGCCGCGCTCCGTTGACAATGATTGCTGAGAATGCTGGCGAAGACGGTGGCATTGTTTGTGAAAAAGTCTCGGCTGGGAAAGGCAACAATGGCTATAATGCCCTGACCAACAACTACGAAGATTTGGTCAAAGCGGGCGTGATCGACCCCACAAAGGTAACCCGCACTGCACTGGCAAATGCAGCAAGTGTGGCTGTCTTGTTGTTGACCAGTGACGCGCTTGTCGCTGAAAAACCTAAAGACGACAAAAAGAAAGGTCACGGCGGCGACTACGACATGTATTGATCGCTAAGTGCACTAAGCTCGGAACATAAAACCCATCGTCTGATTTGCAGACGATGGGTTTTTTCATGACTTGGGATCAGCATACTGAATTGCACGAGGCAGACTTCAGGCGGGTATCACGAAGACGACTGATCCGAATGCATGACTTGGTGTTCTTCTCACCAGAAAAACAATTAATTGCCACAGCAACAACAAACGACCGATCAA
>JAKVBY010000080.1:0-14872 GCA_022446825.1 Pirellulaceae bacterium | reverse complement strand
CTGACTCAGAGACCCGTTTGTAGATCATCACTGTGACTCAAATCTTTCAGTTGACCTCAAATCACTAAAAATCAGCAGAATTCGCAGCGCACGGAAAATTTCGCTGGGAGGCTTTCACAATTGTTTCTATACTGAGAGGTAAGCGGCCGTTAGAGATAGTACGGTCGCTGTTAAGATGACCAGACTGCCATCTTTCGATATCGCGAGGCATTGGATCGATGCGAATTATCTCCACCATCTGCATCTGCGTCACCTTGGTATGTGTAGTCCGCTCCGTCGAAGCAGATCTCTTCCTACTTGAGTCAGGAGGATACCTGGAAGGTGAATTGCTCAAGGATGGCGAGAATCGACCAACTGCGTATGTTGTGAAAACATTCGGCGGTGCCAAGATTACCCTCACCAAACAACAAGTGTCTGAGGTAGTTTTTCAGAGTGAGGCAGAGCGGAAATACGAAAAATGGTTGCGTGAAATGCCGGCGACAGGAAAGGGCAATTGGCAAATGGCTGAATTTTGCTTGAAAAACAAACTTCATGACCAACGCCATTTTCATCTGGAACAAGTCTTGCGATACGATCCGAATCATGAAGATGCCCGTCGGGCACTTGGCTTTCAGAATATTGACGGTCAGTGGCAAAAGCGTGACGACTACTGGAAGAACCGCGGCTACGTCCGCTACAAAGGCCAATGGCGTTTAAAGCAAGAAGTGAAACTCGCTACTCTCTCTGAGGAACGCGAAAAAAAAGAAATCGAGTGGCGACGGCAACTCAAGGTTTGGCGTAAATGGGTCTTGAAACAACGCGGAAAAGCAAAGGAAGGGGAACGGCAGATCGCGGCAATTCGTGATCCACATGCAGTGCCGGCACTCGCTGACCTGCTTAAGGAAGACGACGTTCCAAAGCCATTGAAGTTAATCTGTATTGATGTGCTCGGTGGCTTGCCAAACTCAGCCTCGACAACTGCTTTGGTCGATCGTGCTTTGAACGATGGGGATGCTGATCTACGTGAGCACGCTTTGGATTACCTTGCCGAATGGAAGTCTCTGGCCGCCTTCAATGTTTTTGTCAAGGGTTTAAAGGCCAAGCAGAATCTAACGGTGAATCGCGCTGCCGAAGGACTACGCCGACTGAGCAATGCAGAAGCAACCCTACCGCTCATTCACACCTTAACCACCAAACACAAGAGGGTGCTCAATGCCGGTGGTGGAAATATGAGTGTTAGTTTCGGGAACAACGGTGTGAGTGGGCTATCGGCGGGCGGAAATGGACCGAAAGTCATCGAGCAAGAGATTCAAAATAAACGTGTACTGGCCGCGCTCACAACGTTGCATCCAGGCGTGAATTTTTTGTACGACAAAGGAGCCTGGGAAGCCTGGTACACCGATGCGAATACACCGGAACTACTCGACCTGCGTCGCGTTGAGTGATTACCGGCCGCAGTTTCTTGAAATTCGCTTTGGGTCATGGCAGCCTCTTCGTCTCTTGAGGTCTTCATTCCACGCCAGAAAACGCTGGTGTCATTTCAAAACGTTCCGTTTTACAGGATACTGTAGTTGCCCCCGATAACTGGTAAGATGTGCGGAGTGCAATTGTCTCTGTTAATGGACCTCTCAGAATGAGTTTGATCATGCTTCGGAAATTTTTGCTGTCTTGCGTTACCGTTCTCATTTTACCGTTCGACACCAGCGCTGAAAATTGGCCGGGATGGCGCGGTCCACGTGGCGACGGCACCAGTGCCGCTCAACGTTTCCCTCTCCAATGGAATGGTACAAACGGTCAGAATATTGCTTGGAAAGTAGCCATTCCCGGCGAAGGTCACGCTTCCCCGATCATTTTCGCCGACCGCATTTTTCTAGTAACTTGCTTGCTCGACTCAAAAGATCGTCAGCTGATTTGCATTGACCGTCAATCGGGTGAGATCCTTTGGCATAAAAATGTGTTTCGAGCTCCGCTCGAATCAAAGCATGCGCTGAATAGTTACGCCTCCGGCACCCCCGTCACGGACGGTCATCTCGTGTACGTCGCGTTCCTCGAAGTTGACGGGGACACAGTAGCAGCACCCAACGTAGGTTCGAATCGCCAAATTACACCAGGGAAAGTCGTTGTCGCCGCTTTTGATTTTGACGGCAATCAACAATGGAAAGTAACACCTGGTGAGTTTGTCAGTGCCCACGGATTTAGCAGTTGTCCGGTACTTTATAAAGAACTAGTCATTATTAATGGTGACCATGATGGAGACTCCTACATTGTCGCTCTGAATAAATCGACGGGTGAAACCGTTTGGAAAACCAAACGCCAAAATGGAATCCGCAGTTATGTCACTCCACTCATTCGTGAAATCGATGGGCGAACCCAAATGGTCGTCTCGGGAAGCGAATGCATTGTCAGTTTCAATCCCGACACGGGTACAAGATATTGGACGATCGACGGGCCCACCGAGCAGTTTGTGGCATCGATGGTTTTCGATGGTCACAAATTCTACATGGCCGCCGGTTTTCCCACCTACCATGTGATGGGAATCCTCCCTACAGGAAAAGGTAACGTAACCCAATCGCACGTCGCTTGGCACGCTAGGAACGCAAAATGCTATGTTCCTTCACCCGTAATCGTCGACGATTATTTAATCGTGGCCGACGACCGTGGAACGGCAAACTGCTTCGACACGGCCAGTGGTGATCGACACTGGCAAGAGCGCCTGGGTAACCATTACAGCGCATCCCTGCTTACCGCCGGAGGATTGGTTTTCTTAACGGCAGACGACGGAACAACAAAAATTATCCGTCCCGGTGAAGAATTGAACGTGATCGCCGAAAACGAGCTGGGAGAAAACTGCTATTCTTCTCCCGCGCTAGCGCACAATCAACTTTTCGTCCGTGGAGAAAAACATCTGTTTTGCATCGATGGCGACAAGTTGACCGGCGAATAGAGTCGCTGTGACAAATCTTGGTGACATCCTACGAGCCCGCTTTTGGCAGTCAAAAGGCCTGGAAACAACGGGTCAAAGCTCTGCAACTTGCGGTTTTTGCGGTCCCTCAGTAGCCCTTGATTTTGCTGCAGCAGAGCGCCAAAATAACAGTTCCAAAAATTGCCCTCTCTTTGTTCCGCCAACTCACATGGCAGGAACGATTAATCTACAGAGTTGCGATTAGGAATCGACTTAGTTAGTGCAAAAAACGCCAAAAGCACTAGATGGAGCTTAGTATGGTTTTCGGACACATCGAAAAACTGAAACGACAATACACGGACAAATTCGTCGTCGTGGATGACAATTGTCCCGAATTGCGGCGTTTTGATGGTATGACGGGAACCGTGCGTACAGTGAATATGAGTGGACGAGCGCTCGTTGAATTTGACGCTTACAACAACATCGGCTGGTATGATATTGATATCGATTTTCTGAAAGTCGTGGAAGCGCCGCTGCCCAAAGCCGCAGACCCAGCGGAAACAAAAAAAACGAGTCCCAAACCACCTGCCAAGTCTCCAAAAACACCTTCCAGATTGGAAAAAGCTCGTGGCAAATCGCCGTCGGACGGCAATGAAAAAATGTCCATCGCTGAAAAGCTGGCTGCGGCACGCTCTCAAGAAGGTGGATCTGCGACCGCTCCATCCCAGCAAGATCCGAGTAAGATGAGTGTGGCGGACATGCTGGCGGCGGCGCGTGCCGAAAAATCAGGTGCTCCGGCATCTGCGACACCGGCGCCTACTGCGACTCCCAAACCAAAACCCGCCGCAACCACAACACCAACGACTACCAACAAACTCGACCCGAGTAAGATGAGTGTGGCGGACATGCTGGCAGCGGCCCGCGCCGAAAAATCAGGTGCTCCGGCATCTGCGACACCGGCGCCTACTGCGACTCCCAAACCAAAACCCGCCGCAACCACAACACCAACGACTACCAACAAACTCGACCCGAGTAAGATGAGTGTGGCAGACATGCTGGCAGCGGCCCGCGCCGAAAAATCGGGTGGCCAACAGCCTACGGAAACGGCAAACGCAGAGGACGAAAAAAAAGCTGCGATCGCTCAACAGTTTGCTGCCCTGCGAACTTCGGACGAAACCGTACCATCAACGACAACTCCCAAGTCAGCGGAAAAAATCGATCCTACAAAAATGAGCGTCGAGGACATGCTTGCGCATGCTCGCGGAGAAAAAGGGGGAGACGGAGCAGACGTCGCTTCTACTGAAGCAACTGCTGAAGAACTTCCCGCCGGTGATTCCGAGACAGAATCAGAGACGCTCTCAGAATCGGACGTCCCAGCAAGTTCCGACAGTGGCTCAAAACGGGACGAAATCACTGAAGTGGATGCTCAGGTATCCTATTGTCGTCAAGTCGATGGTGGGTAACCAAACAATTTGTCGACGTGAATTTATTTATTTTCGGATCGGTATGGTCTGATCTGGTGATTAAACTGAAGGAACGTTAGCGCAGACCGGCGATTGCACCAAAACGACTATCGATAGTCCGTTGTTCTGCCCTTCTGCCGTGTCCGTTGTGGTGCCCCACAGCGCGGTAGTTTTGCAAGCAGGATCGGCAGCGAACAAACTATGACTCGTCGGGTTGTTATCACGGGCTTCGGTTGTGTCACGCCATTGGGAAGCGACGCCCCAGAAGTTTGGAGCAAGCTGACCGAAGGAACGTCTGGTGTCGGTCCCATCACCTTGTTCGATGCGAAGTCCCTTCCAGTCCGTATTGCGGCCGAAGTTCCCGATTGGGATCAAGCCACTTTTGATGCTAAGTTTCCCAGCTGGAAAGCTTACGCTCGCCAAACACAGCTAGCGATTTTTGCCGCCGTACGCGCTGGCACATTGGCGGGTTTGCCTTGCGAGGCCATCAACCCCATGCGGATAGGCGTTTCCTTGGGTTGTGGGGAAATCTTTCCAGATTTCTTCCAATTCACTCAGTCCATGGAATCCGCCATGACCGAACCAGAATTTGCCATGGAAAAATTTTTGGAATCGGCTCAGGGAAACTTCCAACCGAGTGATGAGTTTGCGATGGATCCAGGCGCTGCCGCCAGTGCGGTTGCTGCTCTGTTTGACGCACAAGGTCCTACCCGAAATTACATCACCGCCTGCGTCTCAAGCAGTATGGCAATTGGAGAAGCGCTCCAGAAGATCCGCGAGGGGGATGCCGACATCATCTTATCAGGTGGAGCGCACAGCTTGATTCATCCTTTCGGACTGACAGGATTCCATCGACTTTCAGCTTTGAGTGAACGCAATGACAACCCTGAAAGTGCTTCCAGGCCATTTGATCGTCATCGAGATGGGTTCGTCGTTGGGGAAGGAAGTGCAATTCTTGTCCTGGAGGAATACGAACACGCACGACTTCGCAATGCCGAGATTTTTGCAGAGGTTTCTGGTTATGGCACGACGCACGACGCATTTCGTGTCACCGACCCCCTTCCTGACGGACAAGCAGCTGCACGCTGCATCGCAATGGCATTGCAGGACGCGCAACTGAATCCGAACGATGTTGGTTACATCAATGCCCACGGTTCCAGTACGATAGTAAACGACAAAGTGGAAACCTTGGCCACCAAACGTGTCTTCGGACAGGAAGCTTACCGCATCCCGATTTCCAGCACGAAAAGCATGACGGGACACTTGACCACAGCTTGTGGAGCCGTCGAAGCGCTTTTCTGCGTTAATGTGCTGAGAGATAACATCATTCCTCCCACGATTAATTTTGAAACAGTCGATGTGGAATGTGATCTTGATTATGTACCGAACGAATCACGGGAAAAACATTGTCAACATGTCGTCAGCAACAGCTTTGGCTTCGGCGGACAAAATGTGTCCTTGGTCTTTTCAAAAGCCTGACGCGGACCAGCCAGGCAACCATCTCTGGAAATAACAGCCGCTCGAGACAGTGGGTTGTTCAAGCAATCGGCAGTACGGGAGATTTGAAAAGAGGGCTAAATAGATTGTGAACGCGCAGTTGCTTCACTCGTCAGATTTGCTGACGACTCCGCGGCGACCGCTCACCAAAAAATGCCTAACCTAGAAAAAAACCTTGAAAAGAAGCCTAAAATAAAATTTGGCTCCCCAGGGGATAACCGTACGTTTGCACAAAGTAAAGGCAGTGGTGGATGAAACTCAACCAGAATCAAATCAACGCGTTTGAAAATACAGGATACCTGACTGGGTTGGAGATCCATGACCATGCGGAGGTTATCCCTTTCCGCGCCGCCTTTGATGAATTAGAGGCCAGAGAAGGAAAAGCAAATTGCCAGATTGGACTCCAGGGTCGGCACCTCGACACACCATTTATTTGGCAACTGGCGAGCCATCCAGAAATTCTTGATTGCATCGAACAACTGATCGGTCCTGACATTATGGTCCTATCGACCCATGTTTTCTGTAAATATCCTTCCCAGCAAACTGAATTTGTTGCCTGGCACCAGGATGTGACTTATTGGGGACTCGAACCACCGTTGGCCTTAACTGTCTGGTATGCGATCGATGACAGTGACAGAGCCAATGGTTGCATGCGCGTGATTCCGGATTCTCATCGGCACGGATTGCTGGCACACGGGCAGTCCGATCGTCCCGGTAATTTACTCAGTATTAATCAGGAAGTTGAAACCATAATCCCCGAAGAAGATGCGGTGGATCTTGAACTTCCCGCCGGTCAGATCTCGATCCATCATGGCCACCTTATTCACGGTAGCAATCCAAATGGCTCTCAGCGCCGTCGCTGTGGGCTGACAGTTCGCTATTGCCCACCCCACGTCAAACCAATGGAAGCAAATTCCTTAGGCAAACCATGGCCCGCGATGATTGTGCGCGGGGAGGATCGATTCCACCATTTTGGCAAGTGGAAACTTGAATTCAAAACATAGCTGATTTCTTTCAATCATCTTGCCAACCGGTACTCTGTGAGCACGCCTTCACAAGGTGGTCCTAACGAGCACCAGAGTGACTGCGCTTGGGGATCAACGACGACAAACGCGCAGCTACGACCTTGATGTCTCGTTCCGTGCCTGCAAATGCACGAATCCCCGCCTTCGTGGTCCGCTAACAAATGACGTAGTGACTCCGGAGTAAAGGGCTGTTCCGCGTTTTCAAAATTCTGACGAATGCGCTGCAGGCGGTATTCGGTTGAATCCCGCGCGGCGGTCGAGTCTTCTAAGGGGAGTAATGATTTCGACAGATAATGATTGGTATGGACAAACCAACCGCTCTGGAGATGTGTCGCCGTCTTTTGCCTGGCCGTGGTTTCAATATTCACAGCATCACCAACCGCGGAGGACAAGAGATAGTTGTGACCTGAAGCACGTGGGGAATCCGTCACAACGGAAGTCGCTGCCGAGATGGTTTTTTGTCGCAGTGTCTCATGCAGAATGGCCAGGTAGATAACACCAAGCCGAGCATCTCGAGGGCGCAAATTCGTATTGCCTACCGCCAGTCCTTCGCTATTCACTCCCACCAAAGTTAAACAACCTGCCGTCGTCATCACCAGAGAAGACGGCCCATTTTTCGGCACCCGAGAAAAAATGTGAATGAACGGCTCGGCGCTGGCATGCATGTCCCAGGTCTGGCCAAGATAAGGTGATTGGCTTTGCGTCGCTTCTCCGCTGACCATGAAAGCAGTACAGCCATGGACATCGACATCACTAAATTGCCACAGCACATCTTGAAAATCGGTTAACGCATTGGCAAAAAAAACATCTTCCATTGATAAGTCCGCACCCTTCGCAATACCGCGCCATTCGTCAAACACCTCAGGAAAAACTTCTTCGTGGATCGGCAACAATTGTTTTGCCAGCAGGCGGCAGTCATCATCGGTCACGCGCACGCCGTGTTCCCGCGCAAACATTCGTGCTAATTCCAGCCGGATTTTCGCCAATTCGTGCACCTCTTGCCGAAGTAGCTCACCGTGCTGCTGCCCCATCTCATAAGGTGTCCCGTTGAGTTCAATAATGGAGAGCACTTGAATTTCCCTTGATCTTCAGGCTGGTGTTGTGGCGATTTAGATTGTATCCGACGAGGTCATCTGATATTTTTGACTTGTATCCACAGTGTACTTACATCTGCACTTATATCGACTCTGTGACGGAACCCCCCGAGGCCCCCGCATTATGACAACTTCTTCTCGCCGTCACTCGTTGATTCACGTGGGATCGAGACGTTGGTTTTTGCAGGCCGGAATGGCCGGGCTGGGTAGTTTAGGAACGGCCCTGGGGGCCAATTCGGATGCACTCGCCCGAGCAACGACACCCGGGAAAAATAAAAAGGCCGTTATTCTCTTCTGGCTTTCCGGCGGACCCAGCCAAATTGACATGTGGGATCCGAAGCCCCATGCCCCGCAGGAAATTCGCAGTCCCTTCGACACGATTTCCACAAGCGTTCCTGGTGTTTCGTTTACGGAACACCTTCCGCTTCAGGCCTCGATCGCCCACAAGCTGTCGATACTTCGTGCCGTGGATTGCACCGCGAGCACGCACACTCCCATTACACTTCAGGCCGGCAATCCCTTAGCGCGCCGTACCAATGACGGGACCGATGGGGGCGGATACCCTTCCATGGGTTCTGTGGCAGCCAAGTTTCGCGGTGCCAATGATCCTGACTTACCACCCTTCGTCGGATTGGCCAAGAGCTGGTCCTCAGACGTCTGGGAAGCAGGTGATTTGGGAACGCGCTACGCACCCGTCAAAGGAAACGAACTGGCAGGACGATTTGCCCTTCCGGAGGGCATCAGCGTACCCCGTCTAGCAGATCGAGACGGCCTGCGACAGGAACTGGATCGGTTTGCTCACGATGTCGATCGCAATCGGGATTTGCAGCAGACAGATCAACATATCCAACAAGCTTACGAAATGGTTCGCAGCGGCAAAGTTCAAAGTGCGTTCGATGTCTCCGTCGAGTCGGCAGCGACGCAGGCTGCTTATGGAAAAGAAAGTATTGGCCAAAAAGCGTTACTGGCACGGCGCCTGGTCGAAGCCGGGGTCACCTTTGTCCTGGTGAGTGGTGCCTGGGGTTACTTTGATCATCACGGAGACAAGGTTCGTTGGGGTGGTATTAAAAAAGGGCTGACCCCCCTGATGCCACGTGTGGACCGCACGTTGTACACGTTGGTCAACGACTTGGAGCAACGCGGGTTACTCGACTCAACGCTGGTCCTGATGATGGGTGAATTTGGTCGCTCGCCGGTCATCAACAACGACGCAGGTCGGGACCATTGGACTGCGGTCATGTCCATGGTGATGGCGGGGGGCGGTTTACCCCACGGTCAAGCTGTCGGCTCAACCGATTCTCGGGGGGGTGCCATCCGCAGCGGCGGCGTCCGTCCGCAGGATTTAGCCGCCACTGTGTTTAAACATCTGGATATCGATTTGGCCAGTCACTGGACCAACCCTCGTGGCCGGCCAGTTCCGATTGTCACCGAAGGGGGACGGCCAATTCCCGAATTGGTGTAACTCGCGCTGCCTCTCTGGCGACCGAAAACCATTGATCCCAGCAACGCCCGTTAGGGTGCGCCCTGCTGCAGGCGGACCACGACCCCAGGTCGGAGGGCAAGAATAAAATCGGCCGCCCGCTAGGATCCATTGCTTGGATCGACGATTCCATCAACCACATCGTGACCTCTGTTCGACCTGCGCGACATTCGATCTCGGACGACTTCGGAGTGAATTCTAGCGCTGCTCATTTTCCCGCTGTGGTAGTTGCTGATTCCACAGGCCAAGGTTTGAGTTCAACCAGCCCAGCCGTTCCGCCCGACCGTAAGGTGACCGCCTGCAACTTGCTGTGGAATGGCAAGTCACCAAGTTCAATGCCTGTCGCCATTTCGCTGTAACCGACCGCCGCCGGGTCACACAACGTTAATTCCTGTTTGTAATCTGGCGGCGATGCGCTGATAATAGATCCCGCGCAGGGACGTTAAAGGTTCGGATTCAACTAGGCATCCTCACCACGGAAATAGTAATGACAAACATTGAGTGGCGCCGTCACGGTTCGTCTATACTGCAGATTGCCTGCTGCTGTCAGTACTTCCTGTTCAGCCTACTCGCCGCCGGCCTCAATTCGAGCGCGGCTACTGAATTTGAGTCGATCCGCGAAAAGACGATCCTTGTCTGGCTGAGCCTGGATCATCTCGACCAACGCGGCGTGCATGTGATCCGCCTGGACAACCCATGGGGATTTGAGCCCAATCAGAACACACTGTCGTTCGGAGATGTCGAGCCGCGGAAGTGGATGTTGCTTGATACACCCGATGGCATGGTTCAACAAGACCAGTCAGCCAACGCAACCGAAACGAGTCAGCCCACGACGCTCGTCCAAATTGCCGCTGTGTTTGAGGACGCTGCTCACAAGACACCGAATCCGATTCGGATCTATCGCAATGGCCAAGTTTACGCAGAGTACGCGACATCGAACGCTGAGCCTCTCGCCCTAGAGTCGGATAGCCTCGTCATCTTTGGCCGCCGCGTGGGCTTCAGCCATTTCCAGGGCTGCATCGAAGATGCCAGAATTTATCGTGGTGTCTTGTCGCAAAGCGTGATTGCCGGGTTGACCCCGAACCGCATTGCCGAAGACGAACCGCAACCGGCGGCTTGGTGGCCGTTCAACGACAACAAGCCTCACGACCGAATGGGTCTCTATCCGCAATCACGCCTCGAAGGTGATGCAAGGATCGCGGATGGCAAGCTGCATCTCGGCGGTCGGTTTGGCAATCTCACGGCCGCGAGGAAGTTGCCCATCGCCGTCTCTGAAGAGCGGAAGCCAACGTTTCATTTCACGGCTCTACGAGAGGAGAGCGCTTACCACGATGCCAACGGCAGTTTCTATTGGAATGGCCGCTACCACATGATGTATATCTTCTTCGACTGGGATATGGCCGACAGCAGCCTCGTATGGGGACATGCGTCGAGCTCTGATCTGGTCAACTGGGTGCGCCATCCGCCGTCCTTAATTCACCGGCGACGCGATCCCGACCGCGGCATCTTTAGTGGTAACGCCTTCGTCAACAAATCAGGCGCACCAATGTTGCAGTGGTACGGGCTGAATGCAGGGATCTGCCTGGCCACGCCCGAAGATCTCCAGGATCCGTATCTGACGAAGTGGAAGAAACATCCAAAGAACCCAGTCATCGGCGGCGGCTGGGATCCATGGCTGGGCGTAATTGATGACCAGTATTATTGCCTTGTGGGCGGCGGCCGAAACCCGGATGGAACCGACACGGGAATCCTGCACACGAGTGATGACCTGCTGACGTGGAAGCATCACGGGCCGTTCTATCAACCGCAAAAGAACTGGCTCGATCCGTGGCCAGGCCGAGGTCTCGAGGATTTGTCCTGCCCGGACTTCTTCCAACTTCGCGATAAGTGGGTACTGATGTGCATCAGCCACTTGCGAGGTCTGAGAGCTTACGTCGGCAACTTTGACAAAGCCGCACACCGCTTTCACCCTGAAAAGCTCGTTCGCATGAACTGGCCCGGCGGAATGCTGTTTGCGGGTGAGAGTCTCAAGAGTCCGGACGGCCGGCGGATTTTCTGGGTCATGATTCACGATCCGCGCACCGGTCCGTCACAGCATGCCACGGGACGCAATAGCATGACGCTACCACGCGTACTCGACATTGACGGCGATGATAATCTACTCATCAGTCCGGCGCGGGAACTGGAGGCACTCCGGCGCAAACATGACCGAGTCGACCACATCTCATTGCGCGCAGCAGAGGTCCGCTCCTTCCCAAAACTCAACGGCGACAGAGTCGAACTGAATATCCGCATTGACCTGGGAACCGCGTCCCGCGCCGGAGTCAAAGTGCTTTGCAATCCCGACGGCAGCGAACAGACCGTTATCACTTACGACCGTGAGAAGAAAGCGCTGATACTCGACTTGACGCAGTGTTCGCAGCGCGATGACATCGCATACACGATTCCACCCTATACCGCGAGCCACTCCCGGCACCCGCCTCGCGAGAACGACCAGCGCGTGATCGAAGCCCCGTTGGAGCTCAAACAGAGCGAACCCCTCAAGCTGCGCATCTTCATTGACCGCTGTGTTGTGGAGGTATTCGCCAACGACCGTCAAAGCATCACTCAAATGGTTTACCCAATGTTTGACAGCAGTGTGGAAACGCACTTATTCGCCGAGGGCGGCGATGCGGAAGTCATCTCAGCCGAGCGCTGGAAGATCGCCCCCATTCAGATCATTAACAAAAACAACTACCGCGGCCCGGCCTATTGGCAGGACCAAACCTTGCCGCCTCAGTGAGTGGGCCAATAAGCGTGATGCCGAAGAGCGACACGGTTCGTCTATACTGCAGATTGCCTGCTGCTGTCAGTACTTCCTGTTCAGCCTACTCGCCGCCGGCCTCAATTCGAGCGCGGCTACTGAATTTGAGTCGATCCGCGAAAAGACGATCCTTGTCTGGCTGAGCCTGGATCATCTCGACCAACGCGGCGTGCATGTGATCCGCCTGGACAACCCATGGGGATTTGAGCCCAATCAGAACACACTGTCGTTCGGAGATGTCGAGCCGCGGAAGTGGATGTTGCTTGATACACCCGATGGCATGGTTCAACAAGACCAGTCAGCCAACGCAACCGAAACGAGTCAGCCCACGACGCTCGTCCAAATTGCCGCTGTGTTTGAGGACGCTGCTCACAAGACACCGAATCCGATTCGGATCTATCGCAATGGCCAAGTTTACGGTGGGGTTGGCGATGTATTCCGCACAAATTCCCATCACTTCATCTCACGGATCCAGACATTCCGGAAGCGGACATCCTGTCCATGCTCCTGGAGCTTGAAGCCGCCAAGTGCCGGTGAGACCTTGATCCCGCCGTTGGCTTTCTTGATCTGGATATCATCGTGCACCTTGACACCATTCCACCACACCGTGGCCCGTGCCGGCTCGATCATCTTGTCTCCGTCCCAGCGGGCGGCCTTGGAGATGAAGTGGAAGGAGTGCCACTGGCCGTTGGGTCGCCATGCATTGGTGTCCGGGACACGCTCCATGCAGAAGGCGGCAATACCATGGGGGCCAATCTTCCAGTTGTAGGGATCCTTGGTGTTGTTACCCTTGGGCGATTCAATCTGAATCTCGTATCGGTTGTGCAGGTAAACACCACTGTTGGAGTAACCCTCAAGTGAGTCATCGCCACGCTTGCCGCACAGGACAAAGTCAACGTGGCCCTCGAAGTCCTTGTATTTCTTCTTGGTGACCAGGTCGTGGGTTCCCCAGCTCTTGCCGCCGTTGGTCATCAGCACCTTCGTGTCGTCAGTGGGGCTCTTGACCAGCGACCAGGTGATCTTCATGTCGCTCTTGGGCCACATCTCCCAGTTGGAGTCGATGGATTTCTGAGTCCCGTCAAACAGGATATCCGCTCCTTTCGGTGCCTTGACGCCGGCATCTTTTGACTTGTCGTAACCCGGCTTGTCTTCCGGTTTGGGTGCGGCGCCAGCCGAATGCACGAGAGCAAAAAGAGTCAGAATGGCAATGTGTTTGGCAGTGTTCGTGAATTTCATTTTGGATATTTCCTGGATGGTTGATTCGGGTAATTCGGGCGACAGATAAGCTTCATCCGGTGTGCAGGATCGCAATATGCCGCCTGATTTCTAGTTTGCAGACTAGATAATCTTTTTTGTGGAGCAAGTTTTTTTTACGCTACAATACTTAACATTCACCCATGCGCTCTTGGCGCGATCGGTTTTGATAGTTGTACTGACTGACTTGAGATTCTGTCGGAAAATTGGTTTTTCTATGGGCAATGGAGCGCCAACGGTCAGCGTCCTCTTTTTCGCGCATCTGGGCTCAGAGGGATTCATGAAAAAATGAGGTTCGAAAAGTCCATTTGTCTGCCGATCTGTTTTTTTGCTCTGTCCTTATACAGCCAGGCCCGGCAGATTACGCCGATGCCCTTTGTCGAGGCGAATTGCATGGAATGCCATGATGCCGACATGACCGAGGGCGGCCTGAACCTTGAGGCCTTGTCGGCGGACTTGAACGACGAGGATGTGCGGCAGCGGTGGATTCGGGTATTCGATCGCGTACGGCTTCAGGAGATGCCTCCCAAGAAGAAAAAACAGCCGGAGCCCGCCGCGCGCACAGAATTCCTCACGAACCTTGAAGCCGGTTTACACGAGGCTTCCCTGAAAAGTCAGAGCGAAGGTCGTGTGACCCTTCGCCGGCTCAACCGGGCCGAATACGAAAACACACTGCACGACTTACTCGACGTGGCGGTGGACCTCCGCTCGCTTCTGCCTGAGGACAATAAGGTGGCGGGCTTTGACAAGCTGAGCGCCGGCCTGGGCACCTCAGCCGTTCACTTGGTGCGCTACCAGGCGGCGGCGGCCCTCGCCCTGTCCTACGCCCTGCCACCACGCGTCATTGATGTGTTGGCCAAGAAGCAGCGCTTCACGGGCCGGGAATGGCTGGAGAAGAAGCCGAAGGTTTACCACAAGGGTATCGTCCCATGGTCTAGGCTGGAGGGCGACGCCTTCGTGTTCCGGGCCCAGCTCTACAAGCACGGAAGCGTTCACACCGACCGCACGCAACTGGCCGGTCGTTACCGCTACCGGGCCTCCGTCCGCGCTTACAGCACCGGGGGCAAGCCCATCTCGGTTGACGTTGGCAGGATTTCCACGGACCGGTTCGGGCACCAGGACCTGGAGCACCTGCTGAGCATCGAGGCGGCGGTCGAGGGCAAGTCGCGTATTATCGAGGTGGAGGCGGATCTCATCGCCGGAGAGCAGGTTTATCTTTCTCCGCGCGAACTTACCTTGTTTCGTGCCTGGCCCAAGGACCGACCGAAGCCCGACGACCCCAAGTTTGAGGGGCCGCAATTGGCCATCGAGTGGGTGGAGCTGGAAGGGCCGCTTGGCCTCGGCAAAGCCTACCAACGTTTCTTCGGCGGCATGG
>JAKVBY010000008.1:73333-76417 GCA_022446825.1 Pirellulaceae bacterium | reverse complement strand
TTCAACCTGCACCGGAGGCCGTCATGTAGTCAATGACTTTGCCTACATAAACAATCCCTAAACAAGCTACAATCGCAATGACAGAAGTCACTAAACAGACCGCTGACACTTTTCCCATCCGCACGCGTTCGTCCGTCCGAAAGGCCAGCCAACAGATACCGATCATGAGCACAGGCATACTGACCAGGCCTGCGAAAAATTGCGCCCAGATCACATTTTCCGCTGGATTGGTCGAAAAAATTGCCACCGGCAATAAGACAACCATGTAAATAATTTCTACTACACGGTGACACTGTTTAAGTTTAGGAGCATCTCCGGTCGGCAATAGTTTCATGCTCATCAGAGTATCCCCCCACATCCTCCCAAAAGCGGCAATCCCAACGATCATCGTCGAGAACAGGGTACAGAAAGAACCTAACAAAAAGACCGTCCGTGACCATTCGCCATACGAGTCGGTAAACATTTTGGAGAGCATGTCGACCACCTCGATTCCCTCGGGATTGATCCCCTGTCCATGGAGCACGGAGGCACCGATGAGGAAGTAGGCGGCCGTAACCACCGTGGTCAGGATCGTACAAACGCCAACATCAATCTGTAAAATACGAATCCAGCCGCGAGTGCGCTCGACCCACCCTTCACTTTGGGAATGGCCCACAAATTTCGTGTAACCTTTTTCCAGAATCCAATAGGGATACATGAACAATTCATTCGCTGTGGCTCCCAAGGCTCCCATCAGACTGATCACTGCATAGGCAGCCAGTTCAGGTTGGTCACCCAGCGAAAAAGTAAATCCGGAGATCAGTTGTGATCCGGTAACCGCAAACTCGGTTCCTTGAATCAAAAACAAACCGATGACGACAGAGACACTAAAACCTAAGACCAAAACGGTGATAAGTTTTTCCATCTCTTGGTAGACACCCCGCCACAAAATCCCGGCCACCACCAGAGCCAGAATGACGTTCCAAATCCGAAAGGAGATCACACTGTCATTGCCCAATGGCACTAACGAATGCGCGAGACCCGCCGTCGCTCCCAGAATGCCCGCAAATGCCAGCGCGGTGGGCAGGGAAGTCGCTACAAACAAAAGCCCAATCCAGGAGGTGCCTCGAAAACGTGGAAAGGGCAAGCTGTTCAGGGATTCCAGCGGAGTACGATTGTGCGCTAAGGCATGACGGCCAATCTCAATCTGAAGAAAGTATTTAATCACACACGACGCGATCACCGCCCAGAGTAAAATGAATCCAAATTGGGCCGCTTGTTTGGGCGTATTAATCAGTTCTCCCGACCCCATGACCGAACCGATCACCACAATCCCCGGACCAATGGCTCCCATGATCCCCAGAAGATTCCGCGGTGGTGCCTTAATTCCATCCTGACCGTCTTTTGTGAGTGCATCGCTCATGGGGTGGTGACTCTCTTAGTTTATCAACCTAAAAATGTAGTTTGCATGGTTGGCAATGATAGCAGATTTTCTCAAAAAAAGAGCCCGGTTCAACGCCAGGCCAGCCGACAACCTGCCAGCCAGGCCACGGGTAGACGGTCCACTTCATGCCAGCCTTGCTGATCGACGTTGTCAGGCGTTTTCGAACGCCTCATCCTGCATTTCCTCGAAAGGAAACATGGGATGTCGTCGCTGCTTGAATTCCAGTTCCGTCATGTCCGCACGCGTTGAGCCCGAGGTATCGACACGAATCAAGTGCGGACAAACTTCACGATAAGCCGCTACTGGAGCATTGACCCCTTTGGCAACGAGAACATGAAAACTCGTCGGGGCCAGGCCACAACTCCGCAGTTGCTCTAGGCTGAACGGAATCATCCGCCGTGAGGTGAGCATCACCGTCATGCCATGTTCCGTTTCCACAATCGCCGTACGGCCTTGATCAAACTTCTTCATTCCACCGTGCCGCACCTCCGATTCGGAGAACTTGCCCTCCGAGAAAGAACGCACGACAAACGATGCGGTCAAGGACGGACCATGCTGATCGTCGGTTTTACCGCCAATCGTCATCCGNAGCGTCGCTCCAATTCCTCCGCGTTCTGCTGCGGCTACTGCTTCTGGATCAAAAATACAAACAAATGCCCTGGAAAGCTGGCGCTCGTGAATTGCCTGAAGAAGAAACGTGCCGTCCGCGGCCGAACCGCCCCCTACGTTATCCCCCATGTCGAGCAAGCATATGGGCCCCTGAAGTGATGCGCAGTGCGTCAGGGCCGCGTCAACCGAAATCATCTGACCACGAAAGTCTTCGCGCTGGAGCCACAAATAATCCGCTAACTGATTCACCGTTTGTTGGGCGTTTTGCTGGTCGTTATCCGTAATCGAAATTACGGCCGATCCCATTTCCTCCACATCCGCATAGGGAAATCCCAGCACCACGCTATTCGAAAGCACACCAGGTAGCGTCAATTGCTGATTGGCTAAATCGTAGAGTGGCCGCAGGTGGGCTTCCGTCGTCATCTGCCGCTCGATGTTAATCGCCAGCGGCGGCATCGCGGCGGCCATTGTCGGACGAACATCCCCCTTCAATGTACTTACCATCAAACCTGCCGCCTCGAGCCCCCGCGCGCGTTGGTCGAGGTGCGGATTAGTACGGTAAGCAATCACCGCATCGCAGTTCTCAACCATGGCCCTGGATAGATTGGCGTGAGGATCGATTGTGCTGATAATCGGAATCGCCGGACCAACACGTTGACGCAGTTCGCGCAACCAATATCCATCTCCGTCCGGCTGGGACTCAGCCACCAAGGCACCGTGCGGACCAGCAAGTATGCCATCGAGTTCGCCAACCGCATCAAGCTGTTCAAACAAACGTGCCATTAACTCATCAAAAGTTGCCGACGTCACGGCGCCTTTGGGCAACGCCTTGGCAGCAAAGATGGGGACGGCGTCGATCGACTCGTGTTGTGTTGCTGACGCCTTCGCAAGTCCTGCGAAGAAACCGCCACCTTCGTGGTGCGAATCCAGAAATCTTTCCTGCATAGCACGACCCGTCAACAACGTATCGGCTTGAAAATCCTCGATCGTGGTTGGGTCTTGAATGAAGGTGTTGGATTCGTGCTGTAGCAGAATAGTGCCAATACGCATTT
>JAKVBY010000008.1:50620-73233 GCA_022446825.1 Pirellulaceae bacterium | reverse complement strand
ATTGAAGGGAAAGTACTAGAAGCCGAGTTGTTCCATTTCACGCTCGCGCGGATCTTTCAGGCCATCCGACATCTTCGCCAGGGCTTCCGTCTCGATTTGACGGACCCGTTCTCGAGTCAGCCCCAATTGTTCGCCAATTTCCTTCAACGTATGTGGTTCGCAACCATGGAGACCAAACCGCATCTTCAGAACGGTGGACTCGCGTTGGTCCATCTTCTCCAACATTTCCATCGCATGCTTCATCGCATCATGTTCCACAAGTTCCTCTTCAGGCGTCTTGAGTGAGTCGTCGGTAACCATCTCTCCCAACGACCAACCGGCCTCCGCTTGATCGCTATGCGGAGTTGCGTTGTAAATACGAATCGCTTTCTTAATGATGGGCAACTTTCGTTTCGGCAAACCAAGGACGCGAGCAATCTCTTCGGGCGTCGGATTGCGGCCTAATTCTTCTGTCAAACGCGCGTTGGCTCTGCGCCACTTGGAAAGCAACTCGACCATATACGCTGGAATCCGAATGGTTTTCGCGCAATTAATCAAAGCACGCTTAATCGATTGTTTAATCCAGTAACTCGCATACGTACTAAATCGGGTTCCCACATCGGGATCAAACCCTTCTACTGCGCGGAGCAAACCGAGATTACCTTCTTCAATCAAATCCTGCAGGCTCAATCCCTTGCCGGTGTATCCACGGGCGATATTAACAACTAACCGCAAATTAGCTCGAACCATGCGGTCTCGAGCCCGCACGTCACCAGCAGAAATCTGACGCGACAATTCTCGTTCATCTTGTGCAGAAAGTAGCGCCGTCTCATTGATCTCACGTAAATAAGTTTCTAACGGAGTTTGCACAGCAGAACTGGATGTGCGGGGCGCACGTGCCCTCACCGGTACGAACGTGTCGTCAGTCGCCGAAATGTCGCTGGTGCTTGTAGTCAACATAGTCGTTAGTCTTTGCTCTTTTTTTGGATTGCGTATCAACCGGCATCACGCTCCACCAATAGGGACACAACGTGATGCCGGCAAATCTACTACGGACGGGATTCAGTTCGTCACAGTGGGACTATCGACGTTGCGACGAGCGACTCTGCAACTTGGCACCAAGCCTGCGTAGTAAACCAAATGTGCATGCCGTTCCGGCCATGCCAAAAAAAACGGCCTCGACGGTCGCAACCGCCAAGGCCAAGGAAAATTCTCATTTTGCGGGTTACAAGACAGCCATCACTGCCAAGTAATCACGTTTTTTGCGGCGTATAACAATTGCGCCACAAGTTACTCCGGCTTCTCTTCTTCCTGAGAAACCTCTTCTACGTGATCCGCCGAATCTATCGCTTCTGCCGACGAATCAGTATTTTCCTCTGAAACTACCTCAGGTTCGTCAGCTGCGGGTTCGTCAGCTGCGGGTTCGGCAGCTGCGGGTTCGGCAACTTCTTCACCAGCTGGCTCAATCAACAACCCTCCCCCTCCTCCAAGGCCACCTTTCAGATCGGTTCTCGCAGCAGGCTTTTCGCGCGCCGAGTCTTCGGNTTGTNCTGCAGACTCTGCAGCCAATTCATCCTCCTCAGCCCACTCCACGCGTTTCCTAGATAAGCCGATCTTGCGATCATCCGTGTCCACTCGCAAAATTTTCACTTCGATCTGATCACCGACACTAACGACATCTTCTGGATTTTCCACTTTGTGATCTGCCAATTCAGAAATGTGGAGTAACCCCTCCAAACCATCCTCTAGCCCCACAAAGACACCAAAATTGGTGATCTTGGTAACTGCGCCTTGAATGACTTGACCAGCTTGATATTTGTCTGGGATATCATGAGCCCACGGATCGTCATCCATCTGCTTTAATCCCAAAGCAATGCGACGCCGCTCCTGATCCACGGAAAGAACTTTGCAGGTAATCTCTTGACCCTTTTCAAGCATCTCGTTGGGGTGGCTAATCTTTCGTGTCCAGGACATGTCGGAAACATGCAGCAAGCCATCAATTCCTTCTTCCAGCTCGATAAAAGCTCCATAGTTGGTGAGATTACGTACCTTGCCCGTAATCACTTTGTCGATCGGATACTTGTCGAGAACAGCTTCCCATGGATTATCCTGGGTTTGCTTCATCCCAAGCGACAACTGCTGCCCCTTCGGATCAACACCCAAAATAACAACTTCGATCTCATCCCCAATGCCAACTAATTCGTTCGGGTGATTAATCCGTTTTGTCCATGACATTTCGCTAATGTGCACCAAACCTTCGATCCCCGGCTCAAGTTTCACAAAAGCGCCGTAGCTCATCACATTGACCACCTCGCCTTGATGTCTCGAATTCACCGGATACTTCTCAGCAACATTGTCCCAAGGATTATCTTGCTTCTGCTTAAGTCCTAAGGCAACTTTCTGCTTTTCGTAATCGATATTCAGGATCACTACCTCGAGTTCCTGATCAATCGTGACCATTTCTGAGGGATGCTGGATACGCTCCCAACTCATATCGGTAATATGGAGGAGGCCATCGATTCCACCGAGATCCACAAACGCACCAAAATCAGCGATATTCTTGACGACACCCTTGCGAACCTGCCCCTCTTCCAGTTCGCGCAGTAGCTCTTCTCGATCCTGCTCGCGTTGCTTCTCAATCAGCGAGCGGCGACTGACCACAATATTTCGTCGGGCTTCGTCAATTTTCAGGACTTCACATTGAACCACACGGCCAATGTAATCTCCAATGTCCGGAGGCCTGCGAATGTCAACTTGACTGGCCGGCAAGAAGACGTTGACACCGATATCAACTAGCAAACCACCCTTGATTTTTCGAGTCACGGTGCCGGTGATCACCTGCCCTTCTTCCACCATGTCCATGACTTCGATCCATTGCTGGATCTTGTCAGCCTTGCGTTTACTGAGCGAGACCATTCCATAAGGATCGTCCACCGCTCCAAACTCATCTTCGACATCCTCGACCAGCACCTTCACCGAGTTCCCTACAACAGGCTGGTCCTCTTCCTCCTCCCATTCATCAAGAGGAATGGTACCCTCACTCTTAAAACCAACATCGACCAACACCGATTCACTATCGACCCGGACAATGCGTCCTTCCACAATATTATTGACCGCAAAATTTGTATCAGCTTCAATGTCATCTACAACCGTTTCAGCCGCACCAATCATGGCAGCTTCAATTTCGGCTTCGAGGGTAGCGTCACTTAAGTCACGGATGAGATTACGATTAACCATAGATCTTAACTCGATTCGCGGCAGTTCACGCCGACCGCCATCATGCCCCTTAACTCGCCGGCACTTTCACAAAGACAACGCACGCCAACGGGCAAGAGTGTAAAAGAGTAAAAAACTTGCGTGTTCACAAAACCGAGGCGCCTACGTGACAACCAAACACCGGCCTGCGAAGAATCGCGTAAGTCTAGCAAATAGCCTAAGATGCAACAACCGCAGGCTTCTAAAACCAGCCCTAAGGCACTCGNNATTTCCCGGGAACATGACAAGCCCAACACGCAACGTGCCAAAGTCACCATGACTTCTGTAGCAGCAGCTCACCAGGCAACAAGATGCCTCGAAACTTGGGGCTTGCGGCAAGCCGCGCAGTTTGGCGAAGTGCAAAGATTACTAAGAGGTTTTGCGGCCCGCCATGAGACAGAAGGTAGTAACGGAACACCCCTCTTACCAGCAACATTCTTCCGCAACTCTCCGCTCGAAGAACTCACATGGGACTGCTACCACATTAAAAGTGAAGTAGGCATCTTCGGTCATAACGCATCTTCTGACACTTCATTGGTGCTTGCTTACCGTATTAAACTTCAGCTACTGCAAACGTCGTATTTCACAGACGACCATCGGCCATCCGAGGCTCACAACGCAACTTCCTCGCGGCTCGATGGCATTTACGAATTCGACGTTCCACCTCGTCGACTAATTCCTCGTCCGACATCGCAGCGATGCGATCATGAGGCAGTATTTCACCCACGTTAACCTGTACAGATGAGAGCCTGGGAAACTTGCTGTTTTTTGGCCAAGCCTGAAAAGCGCCATCGATGGCAACCGGAAGAATTGGCGCCTTGGACCGTCGGGCCAGAGCACAGAATCCTGGTTTCAGTGACAGGACTTCACCATCGGATGACCGTGTTCCTTCCGGAAAGATCAAGACCATCTGATCTTTTTTCAGTCGTCTCAATGTCTCTTTGAGACCTCCTATTCCCATACCGTCACGGTCAATGGGAATCGCGTCGAGTGCACTGATCAACCACCCTAATCCGATGACATCAAATAATGTTTTGCGGGCCAAATAGTTCATCTTGCGTGTAATACTGATCCCTACGACTACTGGATCAAAAAAACTCTGATGATTTGAACAAATCAACACTGGTCCTTCGTCTGGTACATTCCTCCGCCCGGAACATCGCAAACGAAAAAACAGGACCAAAAAGATCCGTGATGAGAAGTGCACCAATTCATAAATGAGTTGCTTGTGAATGGATGGCCTAGTCATCGTGTAAAAGTTCCTGATCTCTCCCGCAGTAAAGGCTTTTATCCTGCCTAATTCTGACGTGCCTCAACGATTCCTTTGAGTTGCTTGACCGTCTCCTCCAGCGTCAATCCATCTGTCACGATTTCTACAGCGTCGACCGCTTTCACGAGCGCACCAACGGGACGCGTCGCATCCCTTTGATCCCGTTCCTCCTGTTGCAGCAACAACTCTTCAAAAGTTGTCGTTTCTCCCCGCAACTCCAGTTCGCTTAGTCGACGTCGGGCTCTCTCTGTGGGAGATGCCGTCAGAAAAAACTTGCATTCTGCATCAGGAAAAGCAACAGTGCCTTGATCGCGACCCTCCGTCACGATCTCTACCTGCGCCGCAATATTTCGCTGCAGCTCCACGAGACGCCAACGCACGGCCGGATTATCTGCCACATAATGAATTAACGAGGTAACGTGCATCGACCGAATTGAGTCTGTAACATCGGACCCATCCACCCAAACTCGATCGTTTTTCAGCTGCAGCTTCATTTCCCCAGCAACTCCGGCAACTGCCTCGACATCACCGAGGCTCGTCGAACGCTCTACGCAAGCCAAAGCCACAGCCCGATACATCGCCCCCGTGTCGAGGTATTCGAATCCGAGTTCCGCGGCAAGCCGACGGGCCACGCTACTCTTTCCCGCACCCGCGGGCCCATCAATCGTCACGATCATAGAATATCAACCTGCTACAGAAGCCAAACGCACGGCAAAGCCAGCCAGACCAGACATCGCAAGCCTACCATCGAGCCTCAATCTGCTGCCACTCACGTCCGGTTAATTCAAGATGAACCTGCCCCTTCTCAACGCGACACTCAGAGATCAATTGATCTTTAAAATTCAATTGGCGTGCTGACTGAATCGGCCGAAAGCAACTTAATTGACATTGCGCCTGGCGACCTTCGGTCTCCAGAACACGCGCCCGAAAGCCACAAACCCTCTCGTCTTCAAACCATGGCTCCCACGCAGTAACAACGACGTTTCTGGCATCCAAGTGAAAGAGCCAAGCCGAATCACCAGAACTCGGTGGAGGAGCTGTCTGCTCCAGTCTTGTCGCAGGTGTCATGAAGTCTAAGGCAGCATGCATTGGATGCTTAACATCGATGCCAACACCCAAGGAAAAATCTCGCGCTCGCTCACCCTGTACGATCAATAAAGTGTCCAGCATGCGGTAACCGATTTTCCGGTGATAGGGCAATCCCCCTGTAAGAATCGTCGTCCGCGTCTCCCCATTTTCAATTTCAACATAATTGGGGGCTTCGATCCGATTGTTACCTGCTTTATGACGCGCTTGGTTGACTGTGCGCCACAAATCAGATGCTTCCTCGGCCCAGGCAAAACGACAAGCATAATAGGATTTCCAAGGGTCCGCTGAGAGCTCTTCTGAGGGTTCAATATGAATGTCGATCTGCAACACCCGCGACCCTCGAGATAATCGGTAACGCTGCTGGAAATCTGCTAACTTCTGACCTTCCCGCGTTAACAGCCGACCCTCGGCAACAATTTCTCCACGTGTCGTCTCGGCCGTGACAATCCGTAACTCATCCGCTGCCATCACCGAATATTCCTGGCCTCCGCCAGCCACCTGCCCCGACACTTGGGACTCCTTCTTCTCGGACATTCGCAAGGCCAACCTCTGTGACAAGCGGTTGCCACGATTACGATAGTCATACAACGCTTGCAGCGTTCCCGTGATCGGACTAATGTTCGCTTCAAAGAATTCGTTGCGCAAAACCATCACACCATCCTGCTCGACACGATCCTCGGCCATCAGGGCAGGCCTTTTTTTGGTTGGGGCGGGGGCCTGCCCGCCGCGAATCCAGGCGTACCCCACAGCGGGTACGTCCACAACGACATGGGGCAGTTCACCCTCTAAGCTGGTTGCATAAACGGGCCGTTCAGAAGCGGGCAGGTCATCTGCAGATGCTGGCTGCAGTGTCAGCCTGCGCACAAAACTATGTGGATTGATCACTAAAGTTCCACGCTCCGCAGCGGCCTCACGGCGCGAGATCACTCCGCTAAAATCTTCAATCGCACTTTGCAAATCTGTGGCAATACGTTCATCAAGATCAACTGCACCTGCCCGTTCCGAGGTCGCGTCAATTTCCGCAAGCAAACTGCCCGACGGGGTTTTGGCCTCGCCACGTACGAGCGCAGCCACGCAGCGCAAGTTCAACGCGGCCTGAGCCGTCGCCTGCCGCCGCCAATAACGAACACTCGTCGAAATTGGATCCTGTCCCTGTCGGGCTACTGCCTCTTTGAGGTAGGGAGAACGATATTCGTCCGCTTGAAAACGATCCAAATGACTCGGGTAGTCGGTCTCTTCAAAATACTTGTCAAGCGTTACCAACTTACCCAACACGTTGCCGTATTTAGATACCCGCCGCAAATCTTCTAACCAGCACGTCGCATGCCCTGGCCAGTGCGCCAACACCGCCGTCGCCACGTGATCCATATCCATCGATTCGCCCAGTGTTTTGGCAAACCGCAAAAAAGTCCCCGGTTCCGCAGCATCCATCGGCACCCGGGAAATAGCATCAATGGAAGCCCCGTCCGATCCCTGCCAACGCGTTTTCAGTTGCTGTCCTTCCGGAATGCTACCCGCCGTCAAAGAAGCATGAATTGCACCCTCAAAACCGAGTTTCGTAAGCAGTTGCGGGAGCGTTGTCGTAAGCCCAAACCGGCGCCGTCCGAAAACTTGAATCGCCCTGCCGAGAAACTTTTCATACTGAGACATCCCGGCCCGTAACCCTCTGAGCACCCCTTCCGTGGAACATAAGCTTGTGGTCGTTTCCTCTATTGGCCCGCCAGCGATCCCCAGTGTTGCAGCCGACCAAGCCGTGCGCATGGCGGCAAGGCTCGCTGGCTCGCTGGCTGCCATCGCTTCCAGGACACCAACCGGCAGCAACACATTTTTCACCCCTGGTTTTGCCAGATCGTCCCGTAGGGCTGCCCCACTGGTCGATTCCGAAACTAAGGTCAGATCAATGACAAACGCGTCCACAGCATAGTAGTGGTCACGCTCTGCGGCCAAGAGATCAAAACAGGCCTGCAGTTTCTCTTCAAAAATCTCGTCATTCTGAGTGGCTGCCGCCTCGGCTGCAGCCACCACGTCCTGATTGAACTGATATTCATCCAAATTACTGGAGTACCGCATTTGCCGTGTCAGTAATTCTATTTGCAAATAGCAATATCCCAAGGCCAAAAAGTCTGCGACGCGTTCCGCTTCAATGGCCTCTCCGGACCCTCCGCTCTGCCGTAATGCCTGCTCAATAATCTCCTGACGGTCGCTGAGATCCTTCAACAAACACCCACCGGCGTCAGCAACCTGGCGGTCAAACCCAGTAGGCAACTCGTGGTAAGCTAATGATGGCACCACAATGAGGCGTCCGGCCAAATCGTCTGGGGGCATGTCCATTCGCCCCCAGGTCGGCATCTTTCCACACCCCCGTATCAGGGAGGGGTGCCAAAGCGCTGTCCATGCAGCTAGCAGCGATCCTGCCTCCTCCTGGTCGTAATGTGTTGGAAAATCTTCCAGGCTGTGGCAGGGTAAAAGTATGAGTAGTTCTGTATAAGCCATCGAAATGCGTTATTTTGCTTTATTTTGCAGCGATGTTCAAAAATAACTCAGCTAAAACGGCTAGTGCCGCAACTCTAAAGACAACCTGAATAAACCAATTTTTCCTCAAATTACCTTAAAAGCCGACACCCACGATAGCTTTTCCTCTTCCCAGCGTCGAGCATTCGAATCTGCATTCAATTGGTACAGCGATTGCATATTAGCTTCTCTGCGCCCGTGCAAATGTCCCAATTTCCGTAAATTCTGCGGAAAACGTGGGGTTGAAGCGCAGGGGCTTTCGGCGTCTGAGTAACCAACAAATTACCGAGAAAATGGTCAATCCGGGCCTGACGTCGGCAACAGCAATTTTTTCGGCCACGTTTGTCTATCCGTTAAGAATTGACAATTGCCTAACCTCTTTATTACACTAGACTTTACGAAGAATTATAGAGACCTGATCTTACCACTTTCAAAATACCTATCTTACCCCAGACTTTCTTCGGGGAATGGGTGGTGCCGGGATGAATTCTTTGGTTGATGGATTTTTTTCACCTCTGACAATAATGGCTCGCTCCAGCAAGCTGCTGGGTTTGAAGGGATGATTTAAATGGCGAAAGGCAATACTGTTTGGGGAATTGATATAGGCCAGTGCGCACTCAAGGCTCTGCGGTGTTCCAGGCAAGGCAAAGAGATCGTTGCAGATGCGTTCGATTTCATTGAATACCCCAAAATTCTCAGTCAACCTGAAGCGGATCCCGAGCAGTTAATTCACGAAGCCCTGCAGCAATTCCTAGAAAGAAACGACGTCAAAGAATGTAAGATTGCCATGTCGGTGCCCGGCCAAGCGGGATTGTCAAAATTTTTCAAACCACCTCCGGTCGATGCTAAGAAAATACCGGAGATTGTGAAGTATGAAGCACGGCAACAGATTCCCTTTGATTTGGATGACGTGATTTGGGATTACCAAACCATGGGAGGAGTCGCAGAAGCGGATGGCTTCGCAATTGATTCCGAAGTGGGGCTATTCGCGATGAAACGCGATCAGGTCTTTCGTTCCATTGCCCCCTTCGAGCGACTTGCCGTCGAACTCGACATCGTCCAATTGGCTCCGGTATCGATTTATAATTTTGTCGCTTACGACCTGCTGCATGAAACCGTAGCAAAGGGTGAATTTGATCCCGATTCCCCACCCGAATCGCTGATCATCTTGTCGATGGGGACAGAGACCACGGATTTAGTGATCACCAATGGATTTCGGCTTTGGCAACGCAGCATCCCGCTCGGGGGCAGTCACTTTACGAAACAACTAACCAAAGATCTGAAACTAACGTTCGCGAAGGCCGAACACCTGAAACGAAATGCGCGACAGGCCGAAGATCCAAAATCCGTGTTCCAGGCGATGCGACCAGTATTTAACGATCTGGTCACAGAACTTCAACGTTCAATCGGCTTTTTTCAAGGCATTGACCGTCAGGCCAAACTGGGGGGCGTCGTCCTACTGGGTAACACCGTGAAGCTGCCGGGATTGCAGCAATACTTGGCCAAGAACCTAGGCTATGAGGTCTTGAAATTTGACTCCTTTTCGCGGCTAAGTGGCCCGTCGGTCGTCTCCGCGCCAGCGTTTCAAGACAATATTAACGCGTTCGCATCGTGCTACGGCTTGTGTATCCAAGGTTTGAACCAGTCGTCGCTCGCAACCAATCTCGTTCCACGAGAAATCCTTATTAATCGACTCGTTCGCCAGAAGAAGCCGTGGGCCATCGCTGGCGTGTCAGCTTTACTCTTGGCGTGTGCGCTTAACTTCTCTTTCAATTATCTAGCTTGGCGCAAGGTCCAAACGGATCGAAGTGTGGACCAAGTGTCATGGAGCCAAGCCGAAGAAAAAATGGAGAAGGCCAGTGAGAAGAGCAGAAAGGAGTTAAAGACGCACGAAGAGAAAGTTGAGATTCTGAAGACACTCGACGCACTGGGTGGTGAATTGGTTGGCAATGCTGATCGTCGACTACTGTGGATGGAGTTATTGCGAGCGTTTAACGAAGCGTTGCCGAAACCAGCAGACTACGATCCGGATGTCTACGTAGATCCTGCTAATGAGGGAGAAGAGCTTTGGAGACGTCCGATGATCTATGTAGATTATTTCGAGTCAGAATACTTTGATGATGTCAAAGATTGGTATAGCGATGATGTCAAAAACCAATACCGCGAAGTGGTCGAATACTTAGAAAAAGGGACTGCGGTCACCCAAGATTTGGATGAGGACGGCAGACCCAAGCCGGCGAAACCGGCAGGTGCCGAAAAGGGTGACACGGGTGATTTGGCCGGTCCCGAAGGAGCTGGCTGGGTCATTGAGATCTCTGGATACCATTACTTTAACGATATGGAAAGCGTTAGCAGGGCGAATGTGAAGGGAGGTATTGTTCACCTCTGGGAAACACTTGTGCGAAATCTCCAAGAAGGAAGTGTCGAACTACCTTTTACCAGTCCTGATGGCACTCCAGGCACCACCACTTTTACCCTGAAAGAATTAGGCCTCGGATACCCGATTGTTCTCGACAACCAGCAGGTTAACTGGGACAACATGGTCGCGAATCCTGCTCACCCAAATGCTAAATCTTCTGGTGGCTCTGGCGGCGGAGGCACGTCGGGCGGAGGCATGTCCGGTGGGAGTACAGGAGCTGGCGGCGGTGGATTCGCGGGTGGAGCCGGGGGAGCCGGCGGCGGTGGATTCGCGGGNGGAGCCGGGGGAGCTGGCGGCGGTGGATTTGGTGGCGACAATGCGNCCGATGCAACGACNGAAAGCGACGAGCCAACTGAGTTTGAGGCGCCGAAATTCTCCTTCCGTTTGCAGTTTTGCTGGCAAGAAAAAATGCTCAGTGAACGCATCAAAGAACGTCAGAAAAAAGCAGCCGAAGCACAAGTCAAAGGCAATAGCAGAGTGGCCGCGAATACGAAAGTTGAGAACTAATTATGGACCAACTAAAACCGTTTTTGACGTGGCTAAAGAAGTACCACTTCTGGGTTGTCGCCGTACTTGTGTTACTAAGCTTTCTTGGCATTTGGTACACCGCCATCACCCACCTTGAGAAAGATAAGCAATCTCGCATCGTGGCGATCAAAGCTCTTTTTGACAAGGGCGACAAGTTAATGCGTCAAAAAGATCCCCCCAACAAAAAGTCTCACGATGCAATGGAATTGCATATGAACGAAGTACGGCTGGGTGTGCGGGATGCCTGGGAACAAAAAGCTATTATGCAAGAAAAATTTCTGGTCTGGCCGACCGGTCCTAATGAGTTGGAGGCGGACTTCGCACCCCATGTCATCGATAAGCGACCGATTGAAACCACTGTTGAGTATCCAACGAAACCTGAGGATGAAATCCCACTGATTCTGCGAAACCGTTACCGTGACTACATTCACGCTGAATTACCCAAACTCGCTCAGACCATTAACGCCAAATGGTCAACGGGAATGAATGATCGCTCTGATAGTTCTGGTAAATATACGGTGGACTGGAGTGGAAGTGATCAAGGAAAACTAAAGACAGACCGATTCGATTGGCGAAAAAACTCCGACAACGCGCCCCAGACACTGCAAATTCTTTATGCCCAGGAAGATCTTTGGATCTTACAGGAACTGATGCGGATTATTGCCGCCACGAACGCCGGCGCAGCAGACCAACATAAAGCTCCCGTAAAACAGATCGAATCGATTGCCATGGGTAAAGACGTTACCGCCGTCGGCCGTGCTGGCCGTATTTCACGACTCGGTGGCGGAGCAGGTCGAAACAATCCGTCAGGCGGAGGTGGAGGTGCTGGCGGAGGCATGGCTGGTGGGGGTGCTGGAGGAATGTCAGGCGGCGGCGCCAGTGGAGGAATGTCAGGCGGTGGTGCCGGCGGAGGAATGTCCGGTGGCGGCGCATCCGGTGGTGCTGGCGGAGGTGGGGGTGGCTATGATTCCGCCGGTGGAGCTCAAACATCTTCTCGGAAATCTTCGATCGACGATCCCGTCGATTATCGATATGTCGACGATAGCTTTGTCGGTGTTTCAGCTGAAGATCTACGGCGGGCAATGAAAACTAAAAAAGGTGGTAAAGCCAAGGCAATCAAGACTCAGGATGCCATGCTGGCGGTCGTCAAAAGAATGCCAGTGCGCATGAAATTACTAGTCGATCAACGTAAATTGCCCAAACTACTTACGGAATGCGGTAACGCCAACTTGCCCTTGGAAATTAGACAAGTTCGCATCAATCGCTCTGGGGCTGGGCAAGGAGGCAGTGCGGCTGGCGGAGGAGGAGGTTCCGGTGGTGGCATGACCGGTGGTTCCGGAGGTGGCATGACCGGTGGTTCCGGAGGTGGCATGAGTGGCGGCGGTTCAGGCGGTGGTATGACCGGTGGTTCCGGAGGTGGTATGACCGGTGGTGCGGGAGGTGGTGCCTCTGGTGGAGGAGGTCGTTCTCGAGGACGGCGATCGGGAAGCGTTGGAAGTGGTTCGCCCTATGATGTCAATGTGGAATTGTTTGGTATTGTTTATCTCTTTAATCCGGTCGATATTAACAAGCTTGGTATTGACGAGAAAAAAGATGCTAAGGCAAATTTAGCTGCAGGCCAAGTAGCTGCTCCGGCGCCCCCAGCAGCAGATGGGAATGGCAATCCTCAGGAAAACGGCGCGGCGCCTCAGGCGGGCAACGCCAATGAAAATGAACCAGCCAATGAAAATGCTGATGACCAAGTGCCGGATAATGGAGATGCTGCCGAGTAGAGCTCGTACACTTTTACTGTCAATTCAGAATACGGAATAGTTTTCGCGGGCTTAACAGACTCGCTAAGGAGTGAGAGCGATGAAAAAGATGCCTAAACTGAGCTTTGGTGAAGGTGGTATGAAAGGCTTTCTCGCACACCACTGTGAAAAGTTTGTGTTCGGATTGGTCATCGTCGCGGTGGTTTGCCTCGTTTATTATGGTTTTCAAACGGGATCTGTACCGGAAAAGCATACACCGGTTACTCTCCAAGACGTCGCAGTACGTGCTCAAGTTCATCTCGATGAAGACAATTCCACGGCGATCATGACCGAGCACGAAATCGAAATCGATTTCGTCAATCGGGCTAGTCAGTCGAACGTAAAAACGGATTCAGGTGGTTATGCCACACTCATGCCTCTGAAGCCACCACTAAAAATTAAACAGCAAAAACGATCTGATCCAGAATTCTTTGCTGCTGTCGAACCGCTCGCCCAGCCGATTTGGGGAGCCTTGGCAGTCGAAAGCGACAAAAATCCATTTGAAGGTTTAGANGTAGCCATGGTAAAGGCTGCCGCTCCCCCCAAGCCTACGAAACCCAAAAAACCAAAGAACAGAAAAGGGTCAGCGAATAGTCCCTTGGGTGGCGGAGCTGGTGGAGGTGCCGGTGAATTTGATGGTGGATCTGCTGGTGGAGGTGCGGGCGGTGGCGCTGGAGGTTACGGTGGAGGAGCTAGTGGAGGCGGTGGCGCTGGCGGTGGAGGCTACGGCGGTGGCGCATCGGGAGGTGGATCAAGCAACCGTCGTGGTGGCAGCCGACAAGTAAACCGTGCCGAATACAAGCTTGTCCGGTTTTATGACTTCACTGCCCAACCAGGAAAAAACTATCGCTATCGGGTCCGTCTTATTCTCGAAGACCCAAACCGACCAGAAGATCCTAACCAGTCACCGGACGTGCGCGATTTAGAAGACACCGTTGCGACCAGACTTCGTGGAAAGTCAGACGAAGAAGATAAGGTGTACGCCAGTTATGTAGAGAAACGCGGTGAAAAAACTGCGCGACGGGCTGCCCGTTGGAAAACAGCTCAAATCACCACTGAGTGGAGTGTTGCTTCCAATGTCGTAAGCCTTCCAGAAACTGACCTGATGCTTGCTGGCAAGGTGATTCCCTCCGAATTAAAGAAGGTCACCACCGAAAAAACTACTGTTTACTACGAATCAAGCGAACCAAGCGGCAAATTTATGCCCGTCGTCTGGGATAAACGATTTGCATCAAGTGTACCATCGGAATTTGAGGTTTTTCGCGGATCTGTATTGAATAGCACACAGGATGTGGAGATCGCCAATCCGGTCACACGGGCCGTCAAAGTTAAAGAAGAATATGACTTTTTCACGGACGGAATCATTGTCGATTTGCGCGGTGGAGAAGCAATGCCAGGGGGAGATCCTCAAAAGCCCTTAGTTGCGCCCGGAGAATTTGCAGTTCTCTCTGCAAATGGTGATTTACTAGTTCGTAATGAGTTAGACGACATTGAAAATTTCCGTCGCTTTCAATACCTCGAAGAGGGGACTCCCAAAAGACGGGCGGGCGGCTTCAGTGGTGGTGGAGCAAGTGGTGGTGCCGGCGGGGGAGCCGGGGGCTACGGTCGTGGAGCTAGCGGCGGAGCTGGTGGGGGAGCTAGTGGTTTCGGTGGTGGAGCGTCTCCTGGTGGTAGATAGTCATCAGATGCCATGGCGTTGATGATTACCTCATTGCTGCAAATTTTCTTCTAGAGCGTCTTTTCGCTCCGCACAACAAGCTTCTGCAGCCTCCCCACTTATAATGGTTATCAGTGGCATCCTCGTCACGAAGTGGTCGGGCTCCTCGGTGGTCTGCGCCCTGCTTTCTACGTAAGTCTCGCCGAGCATCTAGGACGCACCCATATATGCTATCACGCCCCGCCCCAGCTAGCACTTGCGCCGTTTTCGTAAAGAATCTGATGAAATTTCAAAATCGCTCTTGACCCCATTGTCCACAACGGATATTTATCCCGCCTCTCATCTAGGTGGCGAGGAATTCTCGTACACCGACAAATCTTATCTGAATGACTTTAAAGCGTCTTCCGTGCGACGAAGTAGACACTTTCATATTGAGGCTGCAATCTACGTCACACGGTAAATGCAACACATCACAAGGATGACAATTGCCAATTGCCACTCGTGGTACGAGTGGTCGGCAGAGCAAGTACTAAGGAGAATCGCGTTGAAATCACTCGCGAGAATTACCCCCCTTTGTTTTCTGGTCACTGGAGTATTAGCAGACTCCGTCTGTGTCGGATCAAATCCAACGACACAAATGTCGCTTTTGACTCCACACGTGCTTGCTCAGAAGTCATCCGCTCCCGCTCAAGATCGCCAGAAAAATGCTGATGCATTTCTTCGGCAAGCACGTCAGGCAATGAAGCAAGGGAATTTGGAGGCTGCTGCTTCCTATTTGAAGCGTGCAGAGGCACTAGAACCAGAATACGATCCTGTATGGAATGGCTTGAAAGATACTCCAGCTCAAGTCCGAAAAGACCTTGCTCGCCTGCAGGCTGCCTCTGACACCACCTTACCAAGCAGACAATTCAACGCCCAACAACCACAAACCACGAGAACCGGTAGTGGACCGAATAATCCTCTTTCCATCCAGGAGCGGGAAGAACGGTTTCAGGAATTGACAAACAATTCTCGAGCCAAGGCAACAGAGTTTCTGAAAAAATCACGACTTGCACTTCAAGAGCAGGATCTTGTTGGTGCCACAGCTTGGTACCGTAAAGCAGTTACAGAAAATGTGACTTTTTCCGACGACGAATATAGTCCACAGCGTTTAGCAGAAGATCTGATCGCTGCTGGGGTCCCTCAAAACGACTTGGCAGCAGTTGCAATCCAATTACCCTCACCCTTGGACTTTTCTCCTGACAGTACAGACGCTTCCCGAGCAGATCGGGTACCCGAACTGGAAGCAGCGGGATTTGAAAATGGCCAAGGCGTTTTGGATCGTGGCCTTGATACGCCAGTCGACACGGAACAAGAGGATTTCGCTACCGGACTGCGAAGACTCCCCAACCCTTCAAGCAATGCTAGTGCTGCCCCTCTCAACTCGAAACGCGAAGCCATGCGGCTTCTGGCAGAAGCGCAAGCAGCTTTAGACCGCGACCAAGCACCATTAGCCAAGCAATTGGCACGCCAAGCGGAAAATCTCAACATTCCGACAGATGCCTTCCAAGATGGCGAAACGCGTCCCTGGCAAATCATCATGATGGCGGATCAACGATTACGGCGTGTTGCGGGTAGGACGACTACCAATATTTCTGATCTACCGTTAGACCAACCAAAGAGTGGGGGCGGATCCCAAAACACAACTTACCCGGTCCAACAAAGTGTCTTTCGTCCCGAGCAAGATCGCACCAAGATCGCTGCCACACAAGCGGAATCCCCAGCAGCCCCTCAACCCATTCCTGCCGCACCCCGTTCTCCTGGGAAAGTCGGCTCGAAAGGACTAGAGCTCTTCGCCCAAGGAGATCAAGCACTCTTAAAACAGGATGTTGACACAGCCCTGCAACATTATCGAGAAGCTTGGTTATACGAGGAGGAGCTAGACCCTGTTACTCGACAGCGTCTGCGAGACAAATTAAGTCAGCTCCGCGCTCGTGCTCGCCGAATCGACGGCGACCCTTCAGCAGCTTCACCGCTCGAAGAAATTAATGCCGTAGAACAAATCGTCTTGCAAAAATTAAGTCGTGAAATCAGTACCGAACAAAAAGAAGCGGAGCGGATTAGCAAAACGGATCCTAAAGGTGCCTTAACGCATTTACAGCGTTTGCGTACTCGAGTGCGAGAAGCAGAGGTTGATGGAGCCTCAAAAAAACAACTGCTGACCATTGTTGAACGCAGCATCTCGAGCCTCACACTATTCATTGAACGAAATCGCAATGAGATCGAACTAAAAGAACGAAATCGTGATACTTTGGCTCAAATTGAAAATGAACGTTTTCAAACGTTGGACACTCAAAACAAGTTGGCCGAACTCGTTGAGAAATTTAATACTCTCATGGATGAAAATCGCCATGCGGAAGCGGAAGTGATTGCAAAGCAGGCAAAGGCCATTGCACCCGAGAGCCCTGTCGTAACTAATTTGATGTGGAAAAGCCGCTTCGCCCGCCGACTGGCCGAAAACTTTGCCATTCGCGACGGTAAAGAAAACGAATACGTTGATTCAATGACGTCCATTGATCGCGCCTCTTCACCTTTTGACGATAGCCGGCCTTATCGTCACGGAAATTCGACCGATTGGGATGATTTGACCTCGAAGCGTTTGAGTTCCAGTGAAATGGGCGAGCAACGCTTGACACCCGCCGAAATTGAGATCCAGAAGAAGCTTAAAGATAAAATAGACGCCCGTTTCGACGGAGAGCCACTCGGTGATGTGCTCCAACAACTTGGTGAATACTGTGGAATTAACCTTGTTTTAGATCCGGAAGGCTTAGCTGCAGAGGGTGTTACACCGGACGTGCTGGTAACGCTCAATTTAACGCAACCCATCACCTTACGCAGCACTTTGAATTTAATCCTCGAACCATTGCGGCTCAGTTACGTTACTGAAAATGAGGTCCTTAAAATAACCAGTGAGCGGACGCGAGAATCGAAAGTAGCTGCAAAAGTTTACAACGTTGCCGACCTTGTCCTTCCAATTCCAAACTTTGTCTCGGATGACAACGTCGGATTGCCCAGTGCCATTCGTGAAAACTATAACACGCTTGGATACGGTGGCTCGGGCTTTCTAGGTGCCGCAGGCGGTCAAGGAACTTCCAACGCCGCCGTCCTGGCTCAAATGGGCGCTAATGGCATGATGTCCAACACACCTAGTGGAAATCAGACGGTCAACATGGGCCAAGGAACACTCGGGGGTGCGGCAGCCGCTGATTTCGATTCATTGATCGATTTGATTACCTCGACCATTGCCCCTGAGAGTTGGGACGAAGTCGGTGGACCAGGTGCGATTCAAGGCTTTGCATCAAATCTGAGTTTGGTCGTGAGCCAAACTCAAGAAGTCCATGAAGAACTCACTGACCTGCTTGACCAGCTCCGTCGTCTTCAAGATCTGCAGGTCACCATTGAAGTTCGTTACATTACGCTAAATGATGACTTTTTTGAAAGAATTGGCGTCGATTTTGATTTCGACATCCTCGACAACACTGGGCTGACACCGGCTGAGGTGGCAAATCGGACTGACTCAAATCCAAGTCTAACGATCGGTATCGGGCCCGATGGTCAACCAACTACCGATTTGGATGTTTCTTTCTCGCAAGGCAGTTTTAATTCTGCGGTAGCTGGCTTCGGCGGCTTTGATGCAGCCACAGCCGCTCGGTTTGGTTTTGCGATACTCAGCGACATTGAGGCCTTCTTCTTGGTCGAGGCCTCGCATGGCGATTCCCGGACGAATGTTATGCAAGCTCCCAAGGTCACACTATTCAATGGTCAAACTGCGATGGTCATGGATATTTCACAAAGGCCGTTCGTAACTGGTGTCGTACCTGTCGTGGGAGATTTTGCTGCGGCTCAACAACCAATCATCACGGTTCTTAACGAAGGCACCACGCTGAGTGTTCAAGCCGTTGTATCTTCGGACCGCCGCTTCGTCCGCCTCACTCTAGTACCCATGTTTTCTCAGATTGAAGATGTGCGAGAATTTACCTTCGACGGGAAGACAATCACCACCGTAGGAACGAGCGAAATCATTACGCCAGATGGTCTCGATGAAGATACCGATCCAGATCAGACCGCGACCGCGGCAAATGGCACTGAAGAAAGACAAGGCACCACGGTGCAACAACCAGTGTTTAATATCACCTCGGTGATGACCACCGTAAGCGTTCCCGATGGAGGAACGGTGTTACTAGGCGGTATTAAACGTCTGAGTGAACAGCGTGTGGAACGAGGTGTGCCGATCCTCGCAAAGCTGCCTTATATCAATCGCCTGTTCAAAAATGTTGGTATTGGACGAGAAACGTCCAGTCTCATGATGATGGTGACACCTCGAATTATCATCCAGGAAGAGGAAGAACTCCTACAAACTGGCTATGACAGTTCAACTGACTAGACGATCGCCCGGCTTCACCGAATAGGACTCGGTCAGCATAAAACTTTACGACTGCCCAACATTTCAATGTAATTGTCGGGCGTGTTGACAGGTAGGCAAGAAACTGGTTCGGAAACCATCAAGTTGAATCTGATCTGGCAAACGCGTCACGCCTTGCATTCGCCATTCGCTGATTGGGAATCTCTATGTCGCGACTTCTTATTACTTTTGCTGCACTGATCGGAGCTGCTGCTGTGGCGACGGGTGCCTATCAAACTCATGGTCTGAAAAATGCTTTAGAGCGTCAGGGAGTCGAGCCTGGCAAGATTTCTGAGCGTGTGACTCATTGCGAAGTGGCAGTCAAGTTCCAGATGTATCATGCCTTACTACTCCTCGCCATCGGAATCAGAGCAGAGCAGTCGAGCACTCGCGCCTCCTACATACCAGCCGGGCTGGTTATCGGAGGGGTGGCTCTCTTCTCCGGCGGACTCTATTTGAATGTTTTCACGGGCAATTTATTGCACTGGTCAATTGTTCCCGCTGGTGGACTTTCTCTTATCCTCGGTTGGCTTTCGCTCGCCTGCTGCCCAACCAGGAAAACCCTCGGAAACAGTGGGTAAAATGCTAATCCGATTGCTGAAGGTTAGCTCACGTTAACCACCGGTCACCTATAGCGTTCGTGCGTTTTCGGGTACCCCCAAGCTTTTAGCATTTTCAGTCCACCAGGGAGTGATCAGAAATGCAAAGCCAAGTGCCTTTCGCATTCACTTAGTTTGATCCCGCTGGGGATTCTAGAAATCACCAGCGGGTGCTTGATCGTTGTAAGAATCGAATTCGGAATACCGTTCGGGCGCTTTATCTTCAAACCGTGTGAACTCTTTTTTCCAGACAAGCTCTATCTGACCGATCGGTCCATTACGTTGCTTAGCAACAATAATCTCAGCCTGCCCCGCATATTGTTCGGCTTCCTCACTGCGGTGAAAATATTCCTCACGGTGCACAAACATGACCACATCGGCATCTTGTTCAATAGCGCCGGACTCTCTCAAATGGCTAAGTTTTGGTTTGTGGTCACGAGCATCTTCAGCTTGCCGATTTAGCTGAGCAAGGCATAAGACCGGCACATCCATTTCGCGGGCAAGTCCCTTTAAACGTCTCGCAATCCGAGCCACCTGCTCCTGACGTGGATCACTCGGGTTATCTGGTTCGATGAGCTGCAAATAATCAATGACAATCAAACCTAAATTTCCATCACGTCGTCGGATACGGCGTGCGGCAGCGGCAATTTCCGTAACCGTACGGCTAGGAGAATCATCAACAAATAGAGGTGCTTCACTCAGCTCACTTGCTTTCTCAACCAGCCGTTTCCGATCCGATTGCGAGATGGTTCCATTCCGCAAACGGTGGCCATTCACCCGAGCATATGAACAGAGTAACCGGTCAGCCAACTCCATATTTGACATCTCTAAGCTGACAAACAATACAGGTGTTTTACCTTGCACGCTCACGTGCTCAGCAATATTCATGGCAAAAGCAGTTTTTCCCATACTGGGCCGAGCCGCCAAAATAATCAATTCCGAATTGTGTAACCCCCCAAGTTGCTCATCTAAATCAACAAAACATGTATCGACTCCACGATTGTCATGCTCACCTCGCAACTTTGCATCTAGTCGATCCATCGCTTCGTGCAACACATCCGTCATCGAAGAAACGGTTGACCCTCCCCGTCCATCGAGGATGGAAAAGATGCGCTGCTCTGCCTGACTCAAGAGTTCGCGAGATGGATGACTCTCTTCATAGGCATCACGCAGAATGTCCGTACTAGCCTCAATAAGCGAACGGTAAGTTGATTTCTGGCGTATGATCTCTGCATAGTATGTGGCGTGAGCAGCATGCGGAACGGAATCTGCAACCCGCGCCAGATAGGCTGTTTCGCCTACCAGTTCAAAATCACCTGCCGTCTTCAACTGATCGACAAGCAATCGCACATCGATTTTTCTCCCCGCATCGTGCAGCGTCATCATACTACTGAAGAGCTTGGCATTCGCGTCATCATAAAAATCATCTGCGCGGAGAAGGAGTGCTAAATCATCGCAGACGTCAGGCTTGATCAACATGCTGCCCAGCACGGCCATTTCCGCTTCCAAATCAAAGGGCGGTTGGCGATCAAGTATTTCTGAGGTGACTTGCTTAGCGCGTCGCTTGGAATCGATCGATAAACTTGTAGCCATGCTCCCTCCGTGACTTTTCCAGCAGACTTAGACCAGGGATCCAATTGCCCTGGAATCGCACTACTTTCACTGGGCCAAACTTACACTTTGCGCGCCGAAGCCAAGACCACCTGCCAGCAGAAAGGGTTGCCGAACTGAATCCATTGGGACCGCTCAACCACGATCAAAGCTACTCGTCTTCGACCACACTGGGAACCACCCACACCTTCAATTCCGTTTCGATTTCCTGGTGTATATGAATCTTAACGGTATACAGCCCCAACTCACGAAGTGGGCCTTCCAAGCGGATCTGATCAGGCGCCAACGTGAAATCGGACTGCTTCAAAGCATCTGCGATCTCAACAGCACCCACACTCCCATAAAGGTGACCTTCATCATTGGCGTTCGCCTCGATGGTAACACTCTGCTCAGCTAACGCGTCTGCCAACGCCTGAAGACTTGAAAGACGATCTTTTTCTAGTTCCAATAGTTTGGCGCGGTGCTTTTCGACCATCCGAGTGTGGTGGTCCGTTGCCAATGTCGCCAAGCCCTGTGGAAGCAAGTAGTTCACCGCAAAACCAGTCTTTACTTCGACGACTTCACCTTGTTTCCCGAGCTGATCCACCGATTGGATCAATAATAATTGAACGCCACCATTGGGACCTTTCGGCAACCTTTTGAAGCCTTTTCCTGGGCGTCGACGTGATTCAGCTTTTACCATCTTTGTAACCCGTCAATTCTTTAGTTCATCATAATTAGATTTCTGTGAGAAACTCTTTGCCAGCAACTTTGGCACGCAATGCACATTTTCTGCATGGCTCTCTAACCATATTGCTGATCAGCCGAAATCAAAAAGGAATTTCATCCTCCGGCGCACTCCCAACCCCAGTGTTATTTTGCACAGCAGGCTGCTGAAAATCTGACTCCTTCGCAGGCTGGGCCCCTCGCCCACCACCACTGCCACTACGAGCACCCAGCATCTGCATTCGCTCACCAACCACCCGCAATTTCGATTTCTTTTGACCTTCCGTCTCCCAGGTATCCAGCTTCAAACGCCCCTCAATTAGCACGGACGATCCTTTTCCTAAATACTCACTGGCCACCTCAGCAGTACGCGCCCACAACGTTACATCAATGAAAGTTGTTTCCTCAACCCACTCACCTGTTTGTGTTTTCCGACGGTCATTCACCGCCAAGCCAACCTCCGTGACTGCCGTGCCTCCTTGGGTATATTTGAGTTCAACGTCACGGGTCAAATTTCCGACCAGGATTACCCGATTGAAACTCGCCATCTTCTCAATCCTTTTTACTGTCTGTAGTTCAGACTAAACCCCAACCAGTACACCGACTTTCCCGACTGAAACCGCTGGCACAAACACCTAGAGCATACCCGCCCCTATTCCATCGCCTCTTCTGCTGGTGCTGACTCTTCGGAAGTCGCCTCTTCCGTGGGAGTACCCGCATTTTCCTGATCCGTTGCCTCCGCGACCGCCGCTTCAGGAG
>JAKVBY010000008.1:21479-50520 GCA_022446825.1 Pirellulaceae bacterium | reverse complement strand
CCATCACTCAATTGACAAGCCCGCTCGAATTCGCCCAAGCGACTACTTTCCATTCGAAAGAATGTCAGCCAATAAGTACCCTTTCGCTGACCACGGATCGGATAGGCAAGCTTCTGCTCGTTCCACAACCGACTGACCAGTAGTTCGCCATCAAGGCTTTGAATTATTTCCGGTATCCGGCCTGCCAGCTTATTAGGATCTCGCGCATATCGATTCGAATCGAAGATGAACATACATTCGTAAACGTTCTGTGCCAAAGCTTATCTCCTCGCTTGTCCGATGCCCTTTAGACGTCTCTAACTGGCGTTAAACTGATTCATACAAGTTTCAATTCCATCACACACCCAGGTCTCAACCGCCTTAGCAGCCCTCTGTAAAGCAATTTCGATTTCCTCTTTTTCCTCCTGACCAAATTTGCTCAGGACAAAATCGGCTGGATCCCAACGTTCAGGCGGCTGCCCAATCCCAATTCGCAACCGCGGTATCTCTTCAGTCGACAGACATTGAATGATATGTTTCAAGCCTTTTTGCCCACCGGCTGATCCTTTTATTCGTATCCGCAACTTCGCTAACGGCAAACTAAAATCATCGCAAACAACCAAAATTTCAGTGGGCTCCAACTTGTAAAAGTCGGCTGCTGCCCGAACACTACGACCACTTCGATTCATGTAAGTCAACGGACAAAGCAAAACAATCCGTTCACCACGCACACTCGCATCGACGACTTCCCCATCAAATTTCGCCCGCACTACCGACGGTGAGTTGCGACGGGCCAATTCGCCCAACACTTCAAAACCAACATTATGTCGAGTGCCTTTGTATTTTACTCCCGGGTTCCCTAAACCAACAATCAACTTCATCCCACTTGACCTCAGCAGCCAGCAGCGTTCGACACACTCTCCACATTAGTCGTCCTCTGCTGACTCTTCATCATCTGCCTTCCGACCAATCACTTCGGGCTCAGCAACATCACCACTCGCCGCAACGTCTCCGTCGTCATCGACTGGTGCTTCTACACACTGCACCACAATCTGGTCGCCGGATACAAGTAGTACAGTCCCTTCCGGTAATTCAACTTGATCTAACGTAATCGACTGCCCTAACTCCAGAGAATTCATATTGATCTCTAGCTTATCTGGAATTGCGATAACAGGACACTCGACCTCAACTTGGTGTAAAACGTGGTCGACAACTCCTCCCGCCCTCAGACCAGGAGCCTCCCCTCGCAGGACGATGGCAACGGTAATCGGTACTCGTTGACCAGCCTTAACCCGTGTCAAATCAAGATGCAGAACGTCGGCACCAAATGCATCCCACTGAACCGAGCGAATTAATGCACTTTCATTCACCACGCCTGCTAACTCAACAAGCTTACTGCCGTGCCGAATGGCCGAATTTATTTCTTCCGCTGGAATGGCGAGATGCACATTCTCAGCACCGTGACCATAAAGCTCTGCAGGCACCTGGCCCGCATTTCGCAAGCGACGCGTGTTGGATGTCCCCAATGCGTTGCGTGCTGCAACGTTTAACTTTTCCGCCATTTGGCTATTCCTAGATCAACGCAAACACAAACTAATAGAACCAATGATTGCCCCACCAGCGAACGAATCTCGCCGAGTTGGAGTAAAACCTTATTGGCAAACCCAACATTGTGGCAGCTTTCAAGAATTCTTCAAGCCCAACTACACCAGTAACGCCCACTAACGATAAAGCACCAAATTAGCAAATTTCGGCCAGAAAACTCTTCCCTAATTGAGAACCGCAGACACTGGCTTGCCGGATTCATTTTTCCAGACTAACCTCAAAGTAGAAACAAAACTTGGCTTTCACGGCAATGCCGAGCACATCCGTCATTGAAATACCCACAAGAGCACTCCCTCGATGGCAAACACCCGCCCCAAAGTCTTTGAGTACGTCGAACCAATTGGGGCACGTGTCCTGGTCAGAAAAGACGACCCGAAACGCGAAACTAAAGGCGGAATTGCGTTGCCAGATGCCGCCGAAATCCCCACGATTACTGGCCGAATCGTGACAATTTCGGCCGTGGTCGAACATGATGACGACATGCCGCTACGCCAATATGACAAAATTCTGTTTCATCCGAAGAATGCGATTCCAGTCGACTTCGAGCCAGACAATCAACTCTTTGTCGTTCCAGTCGAGGATGTGGTAGCCGTGTTTCGCCGAGAAACGAACGAAGCTGAGGAAACAGAGGAAGCATAACCAAATAGCGTAGACCACCGGATCAATCCACTGCATCGGGAAACATGGCACTTATCGATTGATCATGATGAATTCGCTTAATCGCCTCTGCCAACAATGGAGCAACCGTCAACTGTTTGATTTTCGGGATCCGTTGCTCCTCAGGTAGGCAAATACTATCGGTCATCACGACACTCGATATCGGCGAAGCCATCAAACGCTCGCACGCAGGGCCACACAAAACGCCATGGGTTGCGGCCACATGAATCTCACGTGCACCTTCTCGCTCGACCAAACGCGCGCCACCACAAATCGAGCCTGCAGTGCTAATCATATCGTCAAACAGTAGGGCCACTCGCCCTTCAATAGGCCCACCGATGATATTCTCCTGGCTCGTTTCCGTCGCGCTAGCTCGCCGCTTATCAACAATTGCCAATTTTCCACCGAGGCGTTTCACATGCCCTACTGCCCGCTTGATACTCCCCTCGTCTGGACTCACAACCACAATGTCATTCGCCTCAAGCCCCATCTTGAGAAAATGACCATTCAGCACAGGTGAGGCATAAAGGTGGTCAACGGGACAATCGAAAAAACCTTGAATCTGGGCCGCATGGAGATCCATAGTCAACACCCGATCCGCACCTGCCCGAGTAATCAAATTAGCGGTCAATTTTGCGGTAATCGGGGTACGCCCTTCATCCTTACGATCCTGACGAGCATAGCCAAAGTAAGGGATTACTGCAGTGATTCTCGCCGCACTTGCCCGCTTGCAACTGTCGATCATGATCAACAGCTCCATCAAGTTATCGTTAACAGGTGGGCAGGTCGGCTGAACTAGAAACACATCGCGCCCACGGACATCCTCTTCAATTTTGCAGTAGTTCTCACCATCGGGAAATTTCCCTAGGCTGATATTTCCAATGGGCAAATGTAGAAAATCACAGATTTCCTGGGCAAGCCCACGATTCGCTTGCCCGCTGAAAATTTTCAGCTCGCGCATCTAATACCCTAAATTCGTCATTTCAGCTTCCACAGCTGAAATGTCCTCAATACGGTTTACGCCCAACCCTTCATACGGTTTCAAAACCGGCAAAGCGCGAACGTCTTGCTGTCCCATCTTCAAGATACCTGGGCAATCGGTGATGTAATACTCGGACTGCCGGTTTTCATTACCCAACTGATCCAATGCTTTCAACAGAGATTGGCAATCGAAGACATAAGTACTCATATTGACTTCCGTGATGGCACGCTGGCCGTCAGTCGCATCTTTTTCTTCGACAATCCTCACAAATTCTCCCGTTTGATCACGTAAAATACGGCCGAGTCCCGACGGCATCGGAGTTTTTAATGTGCCTAGCAAACACGCCGGACGAAACTCCGAAAAATAACGAAGCAATGTCGAAATCGACTCCCCTTGAAGCAACGGCGCATCCCCAGTAACCACCGTGACAGCACCCTTGTGTTCTCGGAGGGCGTCACGACAAACTAACACCGCATGCCCCGTGCCCAGTTGCTTGTCTTGCACGACAAACTCGACGCCTGAACGCTGCTCAAGCTCTTGGCGCACAAGATCTTGACGATATCCAACAACGACAAGCACCCGCTCGATACCAGCTTGCTCCAAGGCGTCCAAAACAAAATGGATCATTGGTCTTCCCAGGACTGGAAACAACACTTTCGGCAACTCTGAATTCATGCGAGTGCCTTTACCAGCAGCCAAAACAACGGCAATTGGAAAGTCCATGCTTGTCAAATAAATGGGTATCTTGAATTTTGAAATACGGTCTCGACATCTTCCCAGGATTGACTAGAGCGTGCTAGGGGTAGATGCGGTAAGCCTGCCTTGCCAGCAGTGCATTGTGCCCCCGCCAGCCCACAGTGATCGTTGACAGCCAATCAGAGCCCCCCCTAAAATGATCTGTTTTCTTCTTCCCGTTCTAGCAACAACCGATGCCCCTCCGAAAGCAACTTTCGTGAAAGAAGCGATCGCCAAAGCCGACACCCTGATCGAAGCCATGGGCTGGATTCGCCAATTTCGCGACAAGGTCACTGTGATCAAGCTTGGTGGCAGCGTGATGGAAGACGAAGACGCCTTAAAGCACGTCTTGCTGGATATTGTCTTCATAGAAACGGTTGGGATGCGCCCGGTCATCGTACACGGCGGTGGAGCAGCCATTAGTCGCAGTATGGAGCAAGCTGGCATAGAACCTCATTTCATTCAGGGACGACGCTATACTGACGAAAAAACACTTGAAATCGTTGAACGCGTGCTGGCAAACGAAATAAATCACCGGATCGCAGCACTCATCGAAGAATTGGGGGGGCGTGCAATGACCCTCAACTTCAACTCCACGAACATTTTGAAAGGTGAACAAGCCCTTTTCCCGGGTGACAACGGTGAGACAATCGACCTAGGTTTTGTAGGACAAGTTACCAACGTTGACCGCTTGGTAATTGAGAATCTCTGCTACGCTGGCCAGATCCCAGTGATTCCCTCGATGTGCATTGACTCGTCTGGCCAAAAACTGAATGTCAACGCGGATACTGCCGCCACGGCTGTCGCACAATCACTGGGGGCCGAAAAACTCGTCTTCCTAAGTGATGTAAATGGGGTGCGTCGTGACAAAGACGACCCAGATTCGCTCATCAACTCGCTAACTGGCGCAGAGGCAAAAAAGATGATTCAGGACGGCTCGATCGAATCCGGAATGATTCCCAAAGTAGAGGCCTGTCTCGAAACCTTGGAACGCGGCGTGCAAAAAGTGCATATCATTGATGGCCGCTTAAAACATTCCTTACTCTTGGAAGTCTATACGACAAAGGGGATTGGAACACAATTACTCAGAACCCTCTAGACCTGCTCCCCATGTGAGCTAACTTGCGCCTTTGGCATTGCTGCTTTTCCGCGCAGACTTCCGCAACGCTTGAAACCTTGGCCTGTCGAAAAAAGGAAACGACCCGTGAGTACCACAAATTCCGTCGACTCCAGCACTCTCGATTCCGCAAGAACGGTTGAACTATTCCGCCAAGTAGTCATCCCTAATTACGGTCGCTATCCGATCAATTTGGTACGAGGTGAGGGATCAGATGTCTGGGATGCCGAGGGAAATCGTTATCTGGATTTATTTCCAGGCTGGGGCTGTAATCTATTGGGGCACTGTCCGCCCGCGGTTGTTCAAGCCGTTCAAGACCAGGCAGCCGCATTAATGCATGTGCCTAACACTTGGCACATGGACTCCCAAGGACGGTGGGCCGAACTACTCTCCAAACACAGCTTCGGAGGACAAGCTTTCTTCTGTAATTCGGGGACAGAAGCCAACGAAGCAGCGATCAAACTAGCCCGTCTCCACACATCTCCGGAACGCTACAAAATTATCACTTTTGAGGGCGGCTTTCACGGTCGCACATTGGGATCCACTGCAGCGACGGCGCAACCCAAATATCATGAGGGCCTCGGACCTCTGATGGCCGGATTTTCCTATGCACCATTTGGCGATCTGAACGCCGTCGAAGAAGTGCTTGATGAAGAAACATGCGCTATCATGGTAGAACCTATCCAAGGAGAAGGGGGAGTTCAAATTCCTCCGCCTGGTTTCCTCGAAGGCCTCAGAACCTTAGCCAACGACCATGACCTTCTCCTGATTTTCGATGAAGTACAAACCGGTTGTGGTCGAACGGGCGATTGGTTTGCTTATCAGCGTTTCAATGTAGAGCCCGATGTCATGACATTGGCCAAAGCAATCTGTGGGGGCATCGCCGGCGGCGCGATGTTGACAACGGCCGACATCGCACCGAGTCTACGTCCGGGCATGCATGCAGCCACATTTGGCGGTAATCCCATTGCCGCCCGTGCCGGTATTGCCACTTTGGAAACCATTGAGCAAGAAAATCTGCTTGACAATGTCACGACTCTCGAGAATCTCTTCAAAAAACGACTCGGTGCACTTCAAGAAGAATCTGAACTAGTTGAGGACGTTCGAGTGGTAGGCATGATGATCGGAATACAGCTATCGGTGGAAGGTGGCCCGATCGTAGAAAAATGCCTCGAGCAGAACTTACTAATCAATTGCACCCAGGGAACTGTCATCCGCTTGCTACCGGCAATGAATCTCTCAACCGCGCAGGCCGAAGAAGGTTGCGATATCCTTTCGGAGGTCATTCGTAACGCGGTAAACCAGCCCGAGCTTCGGGAAGCTTGAAAACAAGTGACACGCATGAGCACGCAACACGTACTTACCTTACACGATCTTTCACCGACAGATATCCGCGAAGTATTTGAAACTTCGGCCCAGCTAAAGCAAAATTGGGCAGCGGGTATTCGCGAGCCCCTGCTCTCAGGGCACGTCATGGCACTTTTGTTTGAAAAGCCCTCACTGAGGACACGGGTCAGTTTCGAAAGCTGCATGACCCACCTCGGTGGAAGCAGTATGTTTTTAGGACAAGACGTAGGCTGGGGAAAACGCGAATCGATCGAAGATTTTTCGAAAGTGCTTAGCCAATACGCGGATGTCATTGTCTGCCGTGCGTTTGCCCATGCCGATGTCGAAGATTTGGCAAAAGACAGTTCTTGTCCCGTGATTAATGGGTTGACTGACTACGCTCATCCATGCCAAGCTCTCGCCGACCTGTTCACAATTCAGGAAACTCATGGCACACTTCAGGGCACAAAGCTCGCATACGTCGGCGATGCGAACAATGTCGCCCGCAGCTTGGCGCTGGGCTGTGGAAAATTGGGAGTCGAATTCGTCATAGCCACACCTCCCGGCTACGAATTCGACGACGCCTTTTTAGCCAAACTGCTCGACGAATGTCCAGACTTCCAGTTATCCCAAACGACCGACCCTCGTGAGGCTGTCCAAGGTGCAACTGCAGTTTACACCGACGTGTGGGCAAGTATGGGACAAGAGTCAGAAAGGGTTCTCCGGGCGCAGGCCTTCGCGGATTATCAAGTCAACGACCAGTTGATGGCACTCGCCCCAGCAAATGCTTCGTTCTTACACTGTTTACCCGCTCACCGTGGTGAAGAAGTGACGGCAGATGTTATTGACGGGGCGCGAAGTGTTGTCGTTCAACAGGCTGGCAACCGGATGCACGTCCAAAAAGGACTAATCGCTTGGCTTCTTGCCTCCACCCGCTAGTTGTTTTTTCTCTTCTTTTGTTCTGATTTTCTTATCGAGTTTTTCATCATGTCCAGACGCTTCAACGAACTTCGTCCTTTGAAAATTAAGCGGCGTTTCACCCGCACTTCACCTGGAAGTGTTCTCTTGCAAGCAGGTGGCACAACCGTACTGTGCACGGCGAGCATCAACTCTCGGGTTCCTCCCTGGATGGAGGGTGAAGGCAAAGGATGGATCACCGCCGAATATAATATGCTTCCTGGCAGTACCGCTCCACGTAAAAAAAGAGATCGCGGAAAAGTCGACGGCCGCACCACAGAAATTCAACGTTTGATCGGACGCAGCTTGCGTGCCGTCGCCGACTTGGAAGCGCTCGGAGAACAATTAATAACTGTGGATTGTGATGTGCTCGAAGCAGACGGCGGAACTCGAACGGCAAGCATTACCGGAGCATTTATCGCTTTGGTGGATGCGATCAAGACGATCAAAAATGAATTACCCATACCGGGAAGTTATCCGCTCAAGGACAGCATTGCGGCAGTTAGCGTCGGCATTGTCAAGAAAAAACTATTCTTGGATTTAGATTACGAGCTGGATTTTGCAGCTGCCGTCGATATGAATGTGGTCATGACCGGTAGCGGACGCTTTGTCGAAATCCAAGGAACCGGTGAGGAAGCAACTTTTGATGACAAAGAGTTGGCTGGCTTGTTAGCACTCGCAAAACGAGGAATTAAACTACTCACACAAGCCCAAAAGAACTCACTCGGGAAAGCCTGGCCGTTCCCTTGAGTGAGTGCTCCTCGTGCGTCCCTTTGTTGCCCAAAAACGTTCCAGAACGTTCTAACGGCAAACCCCTAAGAATATTTCTGATTGGCGGGTGACAGGCTCCTTGCCAGCTTGGCGATGATGAACAGCGTGCATACGGGGTAGCCGAAACTGCTACAACGACGCACCTTCGAATCTCTTAATGAGCTACAGACACAAATAAATGCTGGGGCGGGATGAGAGTGCAGACCTGGCAGACACTTCCATGTCTGGGTCTGCCTTCGCTGCTGCTGGCGAGGATTTTTTCTACCTGCCGTCGCCAGCAGACAAATTTGGTATGGCCCCTGAAACATCGCACACTTCTATACCGCTAGCATGCAATCCGCAGCTGCCAAACCAATTTAAGGCAGCTCGAACGCCAACTGGACTGATCGCTTTTAGAATTAATCAAGCGGCCTGTACTGCCCTGAATCTTTGGGGAAAACGTCTCATCTAACGGTCGATTGCCAGTTGGCACAATTCAAGCGTTAACGGCCGGACAGCTTAAATTCCACCGCAATTCGGTCATCCAACATAATCCCAACAACCGATAAAAATGAGATAGCTGACGTTAGAAAGATCATGCTTTCTCGCAGCTCCGTTGCAGTCTTTGTTGATAGCTCCCGAAGATTCCGACAATCCAGGCAATACCCAAGCAATGACCATGCTCGCTCCCATCGCCACTCGTCAAACCATTCTCACAGTGATCGTCATAGCCTTATTTGCCACTTCAAACGGAGGCAGTACTTTCGCTCAAGAGGCAAATGCGTCTAAGGATTTTTCACTCCGCCCAAAAGAATCAATTACTCAACCTATTAAACTTGCCGTCGAAAGCGAATTCGAACGTACCTTTCGACTCACGCAAGAAGAAATGGATGAGGACACCGAAGCAGCTGAACCACCTCAGCGGCGACGTCCGTCCCGTAGTCAAGCGATAGCTTCTCGCCGACGCAGACAAACCTATCGACTGCCGAGCATGTTTGGCGATTTCTATGGTGGTGGTAGTGTCCAGGTTGCGATTCAAGAACCTGCGTCTCTGACGCAAAAAAGTGAGCTCAGCCAAAATACAATTGTGGACCTGCCCATCGGCGGCGCCGTAAGGCAAATTAAAATTTCGGAAAACAACAGTCCCCTTCCACGTACTCGCTTTCTCTGGAACTACAACTATTTCAGCAATGTGGCAGGAGGCATCGGCGAAGTTCACCGAAATACTGCAGGTTTTGAACAAGCCTTTCTTAATGGACTCTACTCACTCGAATTTCGCGCACCCTTTGCTGCCACTTTAGACGCTGACCAATTTGCTGGCGGCCCCCAAATGAGGGGAACGGAGTTTGGCAACGTGAGTTTGACAACAAAAGCAATTTTGCTCTCCGCAGACCAGTTCATTTCGTCGATCGGAGTCGGGCTTACATTACCAACGGCTCAGGACTCGCGTTTACTGCTGCCAAATGGCATGCCAGTCGTTCATGTGCAGCACCAGAGTGTTCACCTTTTACCTTATTTGGCAATGCTGCACTCCTATGATTCCAATTGGTACTGGCAGGCATTCCTGCAATTGGACGTTCCCCTGAACGGCGACCGAGTCAAAATGGATGCTACTGGAACAAATCCCACACCGGCCGGCGTCTGGCAAGATCCGACCGTTATGTTTGCTGAATTCGGCGTTGGGAGGTGGCTATTCGGTAACCCGCAGGACAATCGCCGACCCGCCATTGCTGCCACTGCAGAACTGCATTACGCCACAACTCTACAAGATGCAGATTATGTGACTGCCGAGGAAATTAGCATTGTCAGTCTACAAAATCGCTACGATGTGCTGAATCTTACAATCGGCGCTAACATTGCTCTCAATTCGCGCATCTCGATCCGTCCTGCCTTCGTTATTCCGCTCCATGACGATCAGTTTGATTATGAAGCAATGGTACAGGCGAATATCTTTCGATAATGCCGCTGGGAACTTACCCCGATCTCTCCTAGTGCCTCTCGACCAGTTTTGGGGCTAGCTGCTAAACTCGAGGCCTGAGTACATTGGTCGTTATAAGCCGTATCTCAACGGCTCATCAATGCGTCGTTGGACCGCGACAATAGGGGATGCTTTCGGTGCGCAAAACATTTATCGCTGGCAATTGGAAAATGAACCTTTCTCGTGCAGAAAGTGTCAAACTCACACAGGCGTTGACAGCCGCATTTTCGGCCGATTCAGCCGTCGAAGTTGCCATTTGTCCTCCCAGCGTCTACCTCGATGCCGTGGCCGCAATCGTCCGTGGAACCTCGATCGGGCTGAGTGCTCAAAACATGTATCACGAAGCATCAGGGGCATTCACCGGAGAGATTAGCGCTGCGATGCTTACAGATATTGGCTGTCAGTATGTCATCCTTGGCCATAGCGAACGACGACACATACTCGGAGAAACAAATTCGACTGTGAATCAGAAGGTTCAGGCCGCCATCAAGGGTAACTTAACTCCGATTGTCTGCCTGGGCGAAACTCTTGAAGAACGCGAAGCGGGCAGCACCGGCACCGTGATTGAGCAACAATTCGACGGATCGTTAGCTGGCTTAACCTCAGAACAGGTCGCACAGATTGTAATTGCTTACGAGCCTGTATGGGCAATTGGCACAGGCAAAGTGGCGACCCCCGACCAAGCGGAAGAAGTGCATGCCGATCTTCGCAGATTGCTGGAAAGTCGTTACAATTCGAGCGTTGCGTCAAACGTCCGAATACAATATGGAGGCAGTGTCAAAGCGGAAAACGCTGCTGCTTTGCTGACGCAGCCAAACATCGACGGTGCGTTGGTGGGTGGAGCTTCCCTACAGGCCGAAAGTTTTCTAGGAATTATTTCGGCTGCAGCTTAGAAGAATACTCGTCATAGATCTAAATGGACTGATACCGCAAGGGAGACCTTAGGCGATGCAAACTTTAATCGGGATCGGATTGTTCCTGACATCGTTATTCTTGATTCTACTTATCCTCGTACAACGAGGCCGCGGAGGCGGGTTATCTGGCGCGCTCGGTGGCATGGGTGGACAAAGTGCTTTTGGCACCAAGGCCGGTGATGTCTTCACGCGCATTACGATTATCGTTGCTAGTCTGTGGATTTTACTTTCGATCTTTTCTATCACGATGCTCAACTCGGGTAATTCTCTCTTACCCTCAAACCTCCCGTCGAACGACGCCACGACGGTCGCCCCCGACGGTGATAATCAAGAGAGCACCGAGCCAGCGAACCCTAGTAGCGACACAGTCGACAATGCAAGCCCGGCAACCTCCGAGCTCGAGACCGGAGAAACCAGCGAACCTGCTGCCGAACCGAGTGGCGAACCTGCTGCCGAACCAAGTAGCGAATCAGGGGATGGTGAACCTGATTCCACCACAACCAGTGAGTCCCCCTGATCATGGCTGTTCAATTTTCTCTGACCGTCTGTTTAAATCGCAGGTGAACTGCATGCTGCTCAGCATGACCGGCCACGGAGAAGCGCAGGCCAAGGCGGAAGACTTGGCCGCAACCGTTGAAATACGCACGATTAATAGCCGTTACTTTAAAGTCTCGGTGCGATCTAGCGAAATTATTTCATGGCTCGAACCACGGATGGAGCGAATCATCCGCGACCACATTCGACGCGGCACGGTCCAAGTTAATGTCCGATTGGATCGCACGTCCTCTGCCGATGACTTCGGGTTTAACACCACCATTCTCGAGAGCTACCGCGAGCAGCTGCAATCGATTCAAGCACCAAACCAAACCAACGACCAGATTCCCCTTCAGTACCTCATGCAACTACCTGGCGTGATTCAAGATCGACGATCGAACCACAGAGATGCTGAAACCGATTGGCAGACCATTAAAACCGCCTTGGAGTCCGCTCTGCAAGGACTGCAGAGTATGCGTGCCGAAGAGGGTAAATCGATGGCTGCTGATCTTTTAGAGAACTGCCGCATCATCACCGTCGAACTAGATCACATTACCGAGCGCGTCCCCCACGTTGTTGAGGGTTATCGTGACCGACTAGTCGAACGCCTCAACAAATTACTCCGAGAACACGAACTTCAGATTGAAGCATCGGACTTAATTCGTGAAGTCGGTATCTTTGCAGAACGCGCTGACATCTCAGAGGAAATCGTGCGACTACGAAGTCATCTCGAACAATTCGATGCTTTTATGAAAATGAAAGAAAGCAATGGCCGCAAACTCGACTTCTTAACTCAAGAAATGTTTCGCGAAGCAAACACTATTGGCTCCAAAGCCAACGACATTCAGATTGCCAAGCACGTCATTGAAATCAAAGCGGTCATCGAACGCATCCGCGAAATGGTTCAGAATGTCGAATGAGTGCAAAGCGGGTCGGAGTGAATTAGTTCAACGAACGATGGCCATGGCAGAGACAAATACTGGAAATCTAATCGTATTTTCGGGGCCCTCCGGTGCCGGAAAGTCGAGTCTGGTAAAACAACTACTAGCACACTCTAACTTGCCTCTGGAGTTAAGCGTTTCGGCGACAACTCGGCCTCCGCGTAACGATGAAGAGGACGGAGTCGACTATCACTTCCTTTCGCCAGAAGAATTTACCAGCCGTCGGAAAGCAGGGGATTTCCTTGAATTCAAGGAGGTTTTTGGGTGTGGGGATTGGTATGGGACGCTTCGAAATGCAGTCACCACTGGCCTAAATGCTGGAAAATCGGTAATTTTAGAGATTGATGTGCAAGGGGCCCTATCCGTTTTGGAACAGATGCCTGATGCTATCACAATCTTTATCCATCCCGGCTCGTTAGAAGAATTGGAGCGACGGTTACGAAAACGTGGCACGGATTCAGAGAAATCGATCCGGCGGCGGCTAGAAGTTGCGGGCGAGGAAATGCAATTTATCAGCTTTTATCGTCACGAAGTCATCAATGATTCAATCGATCGTGCAGTGTCGGAAATTCATGGGATTTTGACCCAAAGCGGAGTGATCAACAAATGCTCGAAGAACTAAAAGAAGAAGAAATCGTCAACAAAGTCGGAGGCCGTTTCAAACTTTCCACACTGATCCAAAAACGTCTAGTGCAATTAAACGCAGGCAGCCGCGCCCTCATTGATTTGGATTCCGCCAATAAAATGTCGATCGTGTTGCAGGAAATTATTCAAGACAAGATTTTTCTTGATAGCTCAAATGAAGTCGCCGTAATGGGTGAAGAACCGGAAACACAAGAAACACCACAATTAGACCTCAATGATCTATGAAAAAACGGGAAGTCATCATTGGTGTGTCCGGGGGGATTGCGGCATTTAAGACGGCAGCTCTTGTTAGCCAATTAGTTCAGTCCGGCATCTGCGTAACGGTCGGAATGAGTTCAGCGGCGCTGAAATTTATACAGCCGGCAACCTTTGCAGCCCTCACCGGTCGCGAAGTCGCTACCAAGATCTTTGATGAGTCACATTACCCACTCGGAACCCATATTGAATTAGCCAGCCGTGCCGACCTATTCTGTGTCGCTCCCGCCTCGGCCGATTTCCTAGCCAAATGTGCGAACGGCATTGCCGACGACCTCTTGACAACACTGTATCTCGCGTTTTCAGGCACCGTTCTGTTTGCACCCGCGATGAATTGCGACATGTGGGCAAAGGCAGCAGTTCAACGTAATGTCAATCAACTAAGTGAGGACGGCGTCCAACTAATTGGCCCAGATACGGGATGGCTCAGTTGTCAAAAAACCGGCGAAGGCAGAATGGCTTCTCCAGAATCAATTTCCCACTCGATCAGAGAGTCCTTGAAGACAGCGCAATAGCATCGATGCTTCACTTGCTGGTCATTCCACTTTTTGAGACCACGCCGTGGCACGCATTTTAATAACATCCGGACCTACCCGGCAATATCTTGACCCCATTCGTTATTTGACCAACGCTTCAAGTGGACGCATGGGTGTTGCCTTAACCCAAGCAGCCTTAGACATTGGCCACGAAGTCGTCGTCATTTCTGGCCCGGTGTCTATTCCCTATCCAACCGGCGCGGACGTTATTAACGTCGTTTCTACGCACGACATGCTTGTGGCAGCACGTGAGGCCTTTCAAAAGAGTGATGGACTTATCGGGGCCGCCGCACCTTGCGATTATCAACCGATCAAGGTCGCTTCACAGAAAATTGCGAAGACTGGCGAGCCACTAAAATTGCACTTGGTAGAAACTACCGATATCGTCGCAACTCTAGGTGAAACCAAACGTCGTGATCAATGGGTCGTCGGCTTTGCCCTGGAAACCGAAGACCAGCGGTTCCGTGCTCTGGCAAAAATGGAAAAGAAAAGTTGTGACTTGATGGTCTTGAATGGCCCCGCTGCAATGAACTCACTGGAAAACCAAGTCGAAGTGCTAAACCCTGACGGGACAGTCGTCAATTCACTCCTCGGAACCAAAACAACGGTTGCCCAGGGCATTCTACAAATCATAGAAAATCGTCTGATTCGACAACCGTAATGAAACGCTGTGGCGTTTTTTTCTCGACCACTTGGCCGATCACGGTTGCCGGAACATCCGACTGTCCTTCTAAGCGGCGCAGCACATCCGATACCTTGTCTTGACTCACGCCCAGCAACAATCCCCCGGATGTCTGAGGGTCAAATAATGCCCGGTAACCTGCACTCGTATAGCTCGATCCCAGCACCTTCATTTCCTCTTCCGCGACTCGATTCGCCGGTGCGAGCGTGCTCTCCTTGCCGTTACCGCAAAGCTCCCTGACCCCGGGAAGGAGGGGAATCGAAGCAAGCGAAATTTTTGCCGCAACCCCACTAGCACGTAACATTTCAAGGCAGTGTCCGGCGAGGCCAAAACCAGTAACGTCCGTCAATGCAGCGATGTCAAATTCGTCAATTAAGGAAGCAGCATCTGCATTGCTTAACAACATGGTCTCCACGAGCTTTTCCATCCAATCTGCCTGGCATTGAGCCTCCATATGTGCCGCCAATAACACGCCGGATCCAAGCGGCTTGGTAAGAACTAACAGATCACCTGCCACAAGTTTTCCTTTGGTGCGAATCTCCTTAAGGCCCTGATCTGCTAAAACCGTAAACCCGATCGTGGTCTGGGGGCCTTCAATTGTATGGCCTCCAATCAAAGTTGCGTCCATCTTACGAAATTCGTCAAGACTACCAGCAAGTAACTCGTAAAGTAGTTGTTCTTGCTGCCGAGGCTTACCAACAGGAATGGTCGCCAGCGCTAAGGCGGCCAGCGCTTTTCCTCCCACTGCAAATACGTCACTCGCTGAATTCAAAGCCGAAATGCGGCCCACAAGATAAGGATCGTCTAAAGGCGCCGCAAAGAAATCTGCAGTAACGGTGATAGGACGTCCGCCAGGTGGCTGGATCACCGCAGCATCATCCGGCTGATCCAGCCCTAACAAAACATGCTGATTTGACGGAATCTCGAGGCGATTCAAAACACGCGACAGAACAGAGCCACCCACCTTTCCTCCACATCCGGCACAACGCATCGGTTGCTGAGGATCGGTTTCCATCGAGGGCATCTCAATCCGCAAATAGTCTTGGTACATTTTCATGAAGCGGCTGTCGATTCGATCCTTCAAACGCCAACACCATTTCCCGTGAAATGAAAACTTCTTGTATTCCGCAATACCTGCTCCATTGCCACAGTTCAGCAGCTTGAGAAAATCTTTCTGAGGCGTGTAGTTACGTAACGGACGTTGATCTAATATGCGCTGCAGATTTTCCCAGAGAATGGGGCCCTGCCGAACGGCGTAAACACCGGCTTTGGCTGTGCGCTGCTTGGCAATCGTCCCTGCATCTCCGACGGCAAAAATTGGCAAATCGCTGCAAGTCTTCAACGTAGATTCCGTCAGCAAAAATCCTTGCTCATCTGCCGGAAGTCCAAGTTTCCTTAAAAGCGGAGGAGCCGTCGCACTGGTTGCCCACAGGACAAGATCTGCCGAAATGCGTCGATCATCATCCAGAATGACCCCTTCTCCATCCACACGTTTGACTCGTTTTTCGGTCAAAACAGTCACCTGGCGGCGTTCTAATTCGTGCCGCACCAACCGTTCTGTCTTGGGCAATGTCCCCTTAGCGATTACCTCTGCGCCGGTAATCAACGTTAATGCAAACCCTCTGTCCCCGAACATCTTGTGGAGACGACTCGGCAGGCACATCGCGATTTCCACACCACCGACCCCGCCCCCAACGACAACTATGTGGACAGGCCCAGACGAATTTCGACGGGTGATGGCATCAAGCCGCTGGTTTAATCTAGCCAGAAACGACTGCATGGGCTTGATAGGAAGCAGCATATCATCTGCAAATTCGACGCCGGTACATTGTGGCACCGACCCAATCCCAATCGACAAAACATCAAAACGAACTGCAGCACGTTCCGAAAACAATAATCGTTGAGCGTCGGCATCTATTTCTTGCACATCATCAATAATTAAACGGGCGCCGGCAGCAGCACAAAGACGCACTAAATCTATTTCCATAGATTGCGGTTCGTACTGCCCCGCCAATACACCTGGCAACATCCCTGAATAGGTTGCCAAGGAAGCATTCGAAATACACGTTAAACGTGCGTTATCAATCGGACTCATCTTCCACTTGCGCAAAACATGCGCGTTGGTATGGCCGATCCCGAGCAGGACAATATCGTGATGCGGTAGCGTCGTCTGCACTTAAAAACTTCGCTTCCCAAAATAGCGAGGAGCTCGGCTCTCTCCTAGAGTTTTCGCCCCTCTCGAATGCAACAATTCACAAAATCTATACCTAACTATTGTAGATCGCGACCAGGCGATTAACGAGGTGTGAGAAGGTGACGAACTGTTGATTGCAACGCAGGCCACGCTCGCTACGCAATCTGCGAAAGCTTTGATGTGTTGGCAGACTGGAGCACCTTCAGACAGGCGGCGCAGACATCGTCAACCTCAATCGCTCGCATGGCGTCATTGCTCGCGCTCCGGCGGCTCCGCGAGGACCCTCCCTGATAAAACGCCTGGACGGCTTGGTGTTTAACGCCATAGGGCCCACTTTGAGCTGGCCTGGTAGTCCCATGCAGCACAACACAAGGAACATCGACAGCAACGGCCAAATGCATTGGCCCCGTATCACAGCCTACAAATATTCGCGCCCGCCTGAGCAATTCGGCAAGCTGCAGCAGTGACGTTGGTGGCGCGACCATTGCATGTCCACCAGCATAGGCTGCAATGTCGCTCGCCCACTGCTTTTCTTCGCTACCGGCCCAGGTCACCACCGTCGGAATTCGATGACGTTCTCCCAGTACCTTTGCCACACGACCAAAACGCTCTGAGGACCAACGGCGGGATCCCCAACCTGCTCCCGGATTAATCACTGCGTAGTCACATCCGAGATGCGTTTGCGAAATAAAACTATCGATAAACTCGCGAGTGATGTCGTTCGCCGGAATCGTAAAATCAGTGCGCGCGGTGTTAACTCCCAGCGGCTTCAACAATTCTAACTGCCGATCTACGACATGCTCCTGTGTGGGCTCTACCAAATCATTATTAAGTAATGGAGCAAGTTCCCGAGCTACCCCTCGTGTAAAACTGATTCGCTGTCGAGCCCCAGAAAGCCGTGAGACGACCGCACTTTTGGTCAATGCCTGCGGATCAATTGCGACATCAAATCTCAAGCCCCGCAAACGCCGCCGCAACTTAGACAACTCTCCAGGCGACTTAAGAAAACCCGCCGGAACGATAACCAATTCATCAAGTGCCAGCTGACCAGACAACAATTGATCGGTCGGCTTCTGAACCACCCAGGTAATGAACGCCTGAGGGAAATGGGCGCGCAATGCATTCAGCATGGGAATCGTCAGAATGCAATCGCCAATGTGGCTTAAGCGCGAGATGAGAATGCGAAGCCCACCGTTCTTTTCAGCAGCTGACATTTCTTTCATCTCTTGCCACGTGCTTCGAGAACAAAGCCATCAAATCATTCGGCGCACATCCATCATGCAGCACGCGCGGAAGATTTGCCTGAGTGTTTCTGACGAGACAAAGCCGACAAGTCTGCGTCGACCATCATCTGAACGAGTTCGTCAAATTGTACGCGGGGCGTCCACCCCAACGTTGCAGCCGCCTTGGCCGGGTCCGCGAGCAATAAATCAACTTCTGCAGGACGATAAAATTTGGGGTCAATCTTTACATACTCTTGCCAAGCCAGACCAACTCCTGAAAAAGCCGCAGACACAAACTCTTCTACAGTGTGGGTCTGCCCTGTACCCACCACAAAGTCTTCTGCTTTTTCCTGCTGAAGCATGAGCCACATGGCTCGGACGTAATCACCGGCGAACCCCCAATCACGTTTCGACTTCAGGTTACCCAAACGCAACTCATCCGCGAGGCCGAGTTTTATCCGAGCAACACCATGCGTGATTTTACGTGTCACGAACTCTAAACCACGACGCGGTGATTCATGGTTAAACAGAATTCCCGAGCAGGCGTACAGATCATAGCTTTCGCGGTAGTTTACGGTAATCCAATGCCCATATGCCTTAGCCGCGGCATACGGGCTACGTGGCCAAAAAGGTGTCGACTCGCTCTGAGGAGTCTCTTGGACCCTTCCAAACATCTCACTCGAACTTGCCTGATAAAATCGGATCTTCGGGTTGACAGTACGGATCGCTTCTAACATCCGCGTCACCCCAAGTCCGGTAAATTCAGCGGTGAGCAGCGGCTCCGTCCAACTCGTCGGAACAAAACTTTGCGCAGCCAGGTTATAGACTTCATCCGGTGCAACGCTCTCAACTACCCGCAGCAAAGACAGTTGATCTAGCAGATCCGCGTCATGAATCTCAAGTTGATCCCGGACATGTTCGATCCGTTCACAATTATTGACGCTGCTGCGACGTACCATACCGTGTACTTCGTAGCCCTTCTCCAACAAAAACTCAGCGAGGTAGGAACCATCTTGTCCCGTGACCCCTGTGATCAATGCAGTCTTAGACATGGCAACGTTTAATCCCTCCTTGGACGCAGCCTCAAATTAGGAAGAACGGGTATGATACGGGTGGGCGTAGATTTCGCCAATAGATAAATTAGCAGTGGAAGACACCAGACCATTTGTCGCAGATTCGCTCAAACCAAGCGACTTTAAGCAGCGGCCCGAACTTGCCCTCTTAAGGCAGTGCGGCACGAGAAATGATCGTAAAAGAATTCAATGCACCTGCGGCCAAACTAAAGATCCAGTAGCTTTGGTTCGAATGGCCCAAAGACTACCACCTGCGGTGATATAGAGAGTTCTTAAATCGGCCCCACCAAACGTACAGTTGGTGACTTCGTCACGTGGGACATGGACAAAATCAAGTAATGTACCCTGCGGCGATAGTACATAAATTCCAGCTTTCCATTTCTCCACCGACTCATGCAGAGTCGATTGATTACGTCCCGCCGCGATGTAGATCCGTCCTTCCGTATCGAGGGCCATCCCATCTGGCCCTCGTCCATCGTTCCAATCGAACAAGAGGACTCGCGAGGCGACATCCACATTGCCATTCTCTTGCAAATGAAAACGCCAAAGCTTTCGTGCGCCTCCAGATGAATTATTATTATTGTCAGCAACGTATAGAAATTGATCGTCCTGCGAAACGGCAAGACCATTAGGACGATCGACGGCATGCTTAATAATCCGCCTGACGCTACCGGACCGATCAACGCAATAGACCCCCTCCACGGGGCGGTGTTGTTCATCGAGCAACTCAAGATCATTTCGAGGACCATACTTTGGGTCCGAGAAATAAAACCTGCCCTTGCTATCGGACGCAATGTCGTTGGGTTGATTAAATCGTTTTCCACCGAATCGTTCTGCCAAAACCGTTAGTCTCCGTGACTCCACATTGAGCTGGGAAAAGCGTCGTTGAACTGGTTCGCAAATCAGCAACTGCCCTGCGGAACTAAACATTAAACCATTCGAACCGGCATCCTGAAGAAAGACTTCGGGGGCGTCTTCAGCTCCCAGAGGAAATCGCATGATGTGACCTCCACCACTACAAAACAAACCGTATTCGGGATGCCAAGCCGGACCTTCTCCGGCCCCCATCTCTGACAGCTTCACCGGTTGACCGTCACCTTCGAAAAGAGTTTCTTTTCCACTGATCAGCAGGCCCGTACAGAGGACCCACCAGCCAATACACATCGCAGGTAACTTTTTCATTCCTCTATTCCCTTCTAAGCTGCAGAGGTCCCCAGCGATAACAAAAACGCCACCGATCGCCTCACCATAGTCGTTTACAGGTGAACTGCAAGTCAGATGTTCCAGAAAGCAAAGACGAAATTCTCTTGGCGTTATAAAACGATCGCACTAGGCCGCTTTAACAGACTCAAAGTTTTGCGCAGCCAGTACCCAGTTGCGTACGTCGGACAAATCTGGAATCTGATGAGACCCCAAAATTCGCCGACATTCTGACGATGGTAAAAACTGTTCAACGCGATTCCATGTTTCACTTAAGTTGAAAGCTGCCAGCGATTCGACAGTAGTAATACCACAGGCAACAAGAAGTTGCGCATGAGAATCGAGCAAGAACGGAATGCGACAGCGTAATGCTGCCTGAGCCTGCCATTCCTTAATATTCTGCGTTTTGATCCGTTGGTAATCGATCTTTCGTTCCGCAGTCACCGCGTTAACATCAAGCAAGTGCTGAATCGTGTGAATCCCGACAGCCTTGAGGCGTTCAGCCGTTCGTTGGTTTATTGAAGGCGCTTCGACCACATCACTTGTCGAGCGCAAATAATTCCAGCCCGAGGCATGGGCAAACAACTCCCCTGCAAATCTAACGGCCTGCTCCTGACTACTATTTCCCTCGGAATCATCAGGAGCGACAAACTGGTTCTTTGTCTTGAACAATGAAACGCCCGAAGAAATGGATAAAGTGCCGACATGTTCGCTGGCCTGGTCCGTTGCCACCTCGCCAGAGTTTTCTTGTGAGCTCGCACAACGCATCCATTCTAGGAGTCGAGAGACTTCTTCCTCGGTGCCCGAATGAAGCAATGCCTGCCCCTCCTCAGTCAGGGCGAATTGCTCAACACGTTCACGAAGTTCTCGTCCAGAGAGTTGGCTTAATTGCTCTGGATCATCGATTTCGCAGGAAACCAGAACTCGTGCATCATAGGGACGCAAGTGAGGCACACAACAAACCAATAACGACTCTGCCCGCCATTGCTGGAGTTTTGACTGAGATATACCCAACTGGCTTAACTTTTTCTCTACTTCCGTGGGTAGTTTCTGCAGCAGGTCAGAAATGTGGCGAATACCCAACATACGCAACTGTTCAGCGGATACGGCATCTACCGAAGGCGAGTCTTCAATCGGACTACTTTCCCAAAGATGATACCGCGAGGATCGATGTTCCTCTGCTGCCGGCGCTGAATCACAAGCGGACCATTGCGGCCGCCCTTGCCTGGAAGCCCACCGAAAGGTCGTTTCCTGCTGTTCTGGACAAACTTCTGTCGAACGTTTCGATATCTGAGAAATCAGCTCCTTAGGCCACGACGCTGCGTTAGTGCAACCGGCATCTTCTTCTGAGCCCCTCTTTCCTAGCCGCGATTCTGGAAATGGATAGGAACAACTCAATTCACTTGTCTCGGAAACCATGTCCGACAAACAAGGCCCGGTCTCCAGTTTATGCACACGGGCTCCCTCTAGCACAAACTGGCGAGCGACTTCACAATCTTCGACCATCACGAATACCTGTTGCTGTTTATCAGCGTATTCTCGCACAACTGCGATCGTTGCCTGCAGCCAATCGCGGCTCAACTTTTCACTGAAACCAGAAAAAATCACTGGCAACTCCACGCCACGTCGAGAAAGAGAATCTACTGAAGCAAAACTCATTGCCAAATAAACTTGATCTTGAGCCGCACAATCGAGCTTCTGCCAGGCAGTCACTACCCCACATTCCTTTTGAACAAAAACTTCTTTTCCTCCCTTAACTTCAATGGACACTAATTCCTCGCAAGTTAACGCTTTCAAGATGGCGTTGGCCTTTATAAGTACCTCACTCGCTTTGCGGTTCTTAGCGTTGTGCATTCCGAGGTTTGCCGCATTCAGAGACTGGTCAATCAAATTCAGGTGGTCTATTTTGCGAAGCTGACGATAGACCATGGCTAATTCTTGTTCCAGGGTATCCTGTTGTTCTTGGCTACCAACCTGCCTTCGAGCATGAAGGAGTTCCGTCTCCTTTCGCAACAAACGAATGCGGGCATCTACATTGCGCAATTTCACTTCGAGTTCAATACGCTCTCTCTTAAGCTCCGACAAACACGGCGTCCCCAATTCAGCGGCTTGTGATTTGTGGTCAGCATTTAATTTGTCAGTTTCCCCGAGGTTCAGGATCTCGCTTTGGAATTCAATCCCCTGTTTTGTCATGCAAGCGATCAGCTGACAAATCCGTCGACGACGCTGAAAATTGAGACTGAAAATACAATCAAAAGTAACTAAATCAATGTCACCCAAAAGCTTGCGCAGTCGCAAATCGCCGGTTGCCCGGCCTTCGTCGTTTTCAATCTTCAGACGACCAGGAAACTCCGGTCCATCTTGGCGCCGAAGAATGCTTTTTCCTCCAACAGTCTCTAAATTCAAGTGTCCGCCCACCCGCACGTTTTCTGACTTGTGGCGACGCCGAATTTCATCTCCAAAGCCAAAAAACACTGACCGCATGAAGTCAGCAAGAGGGGCAACGGGTACTCCCTTGTTGGCCTGAACAACGTTAAGCCCCTTCGTAAACCCCGCCAAACTTAAATCACTCCAGGGGCCGAAGCGATCAACGTAAATCTCAGAAATATGCATAGCGCCTCTCCTTGGCAGTACACAAAACACGCTGNAAAAAAGCGATATTGGGGTAACTTATTTTTATGGTGGCATACAAACCGGCGAAGAATAACCAGTTTGAATCTCCGCGACTAGCTCGAAACCCTGGCTACGTCGAAAACCCGGGCGAATGCCGTGACGCTAGCGTGTTTACCCAACGTAAGAGCAGACCTCCTCTTAATCCCGTCGCACGGGTGTATTCAAATCACCACCTTCGACAAGTTCGATTCGAAGTGGTGCTTGGCGAGCCTCAAGGTCGATCCGAATCGTCAGNACGTGTACTCCCATCTGGAGGTTTAAATGCGTAAGGGAAGCTGCTGCTACTGGCGCATCATCTACCCAAAACTCTAATCCAACGGCTTCATTAACATGCAGCTTTAGAGGACCTGCGGAGGTTACCGCCATGTGACACTGAACAATTTGAAACGGAGCAGTCCCCTGCTCAGCTTTCAACTCCTGCAGGGGAAGTTCGCCCTGGACATTGGAGTACACCGTTTCCCAGAGGCCATTATGCAAACTGTCAGCAACGGTGGGGTCGGACAAGTTCAGGTTATCGGAAACAAGCCGCGACCATTCCCGAACAACACGGGCTTTGCCGACAGCAAAGTCACCTAACTTGCCCAACTCAGAAAGGAATCGGATGAGATCAACTAATTCCGCCCGCGTCAGACTGTCGACGGTTCCTGTCGGCATCAAACTTTTCCCTTCCCTCTGCTCTTCAATATTATCCACGGGAATTACTAATTCTCGATTTTCTACCGTTCGAAGGACAAGCCGGTCATCGGTCTTTCCAATGGGAATCCCTGTAAACACTTCGCCATCCTCTGTAGCAACCACAATCGAGTGAAAGTTCTCTTTCACTTTTGCATTGGGAGCCAATAGCGACTCGATCAGATAGTCCACCTGAGCACTTGCCCCGATGCTGATCAAATCCGGACCAACACGACCCCCGGCTCCAGCAATCGAATGGCATTTCAAACACTGTAAATCTCGCCGACGAAAAATTGCCTCGCCGCGATAGGGATCTCCTTCACTTTGCGTTTTTTCAACGAGCTCCCGCATTAACTCCTCTGACATTTTCCAGCCATAATGATCTAATTTAGCCGCCTGGCGCAGCGCAAGTATCAGTTCCTCACTCGGTTCTGCGGCCAATTCGGCAGCACGGATTGCCAATTTCCCAACATCTGGCATGAGCGTCTTGTTCTCCAGGGCACGGGCCAGCGTACTGGCAGTCTCTGCTCGTGAGGTTAACTCCGACAACAATTCCGAGGGGTCGGTCGACCGATTCGAATCGACAAGGCCTGCGAGTACCTCTGCCGTACGCTCTGCAGCCAGCGTTGGGTTGATCGCTTTGAGGGAAATTAAAACTTGCTTCTGATCTTCAAATCGACTTGCTTTCTCTAAGGATTCGAGCAGTATTTTCTGGCTATCGACACCTCCCATCTCGCCTAAGGCAGCATATGCAGCAAAACGAACCTCTTGCGGTCCGGTGTGCATTTGAGTTGCGTACGGGGCAAGCGCACCGCGCAATTCGGCAAACTTCCAAGCTCCTACGGCACGCATCGCAGCTGCCTTGAGCGCGGGCGTATCGGATTTCAATAAACCACGAAGTTGATCTGAATCAAACACTGGCAGGACCTGACGATTACGTGCAGATTTCACCAGGGAATTGAGCCAGCGCGTTTTATAGCTGGCCTCATAGGGCCCTTCTACCACCATCCGAAAAACAAAACTCAAGTCATCTGGGTTTCCCAGAGAAGCAATTAGGTTGAGCACTCCCTCCAAGCGGGAGTTGTCGATCCTTCCATCTTTTACCAGTGCCACCAGAGGCCCTACAACATTGGGAGACTCAGCGGCACTCAAAGCAAAGGTCAAATGTTCGATATCGCCACCGAGATCCGTTTCCCCAGCCAACATCCGTGGCAGCCAATCTTCCTGGGTTTCCCGTACCGTTTTCCAAAGTGCAAAATCGAGAAACCGATCCATCGGTTGGCTGAGAACTCGCAACGCAATTTCTGTAGCCTCCGGAGCTCCGGATTTGGCTAAACCACGGACAGCCTCCAGTCGCACCCGCGCGTGCTCGTCCTCAACTCCCCGAGCAAGCATTTCGTCGCTCTCGGCGAATTCTACTTGTCGATTGGCGACCACACGCAGGACAGCCGCGCGAACTCGATGATCTGCTGACGCGAGCAGCGCTGACGCAAGCGTTTCATTGGCAAGATTCAAGGATTCTAAAACCCATAGGGCTTCTAGTCGCTGACGCTCATAGTTAGCATTTTGAGGATCACGTGAAGCGAGAAATTGTCCCAGCGACTCGACCACTTCAGCCTGTGGTCGTGATTTCAGGATGAGCTTCGTCCACAATCGCACCCATTCTTCTGCGGACGTCAAATATTCCATCAGTTCCGATGTGGTGGCCTCTATCAAATTTGGATGCTTTAGGGTTGGTCGGCCTTTTGCCGTCACACGCCAAATACGACCATGCACATGATCACGACGCTCATCGCGAAAATCAACTTCGCCGTGCTGGATAATAGGGTTGTACCAATCTGCAATATAGATCGCTCCGTCAGGTCCCATCTTCACGTCAATGGGACGAAAAGCAACGTGGCTTGATTTAATCAGTTCCTCTGCTTGTTGCGATGCGAAACCCGCTCGATCTTCCGAGACGACAAATCGGCAAACCCGATGAGCCCGAAAATCATTGGTAATCATGTTGCCTCGCCAATCTTCTGGCAGGTGGCGACCACTCAAAATTTCGAGTCCACAGTGTTTCGGACTACCTGGATTCAGCCCTTCGATACGACGCGGGTGCCCCGGTGAGTGAGAGAATACCGCGCCGGGGAAAACATAATTAATTCCCTCACCAAACGCGCCATCGGTCGCAAACGTCTGCCCCCAATGGTCAAAGTGAATCCCCCAGGGATTCACAAACCCCAGGCAGTAGGTTTCAAGCTGCAAAGTTTCCGGTCGAAAACGCCAAATCCCTCCACCATTCATGCGCTGCACACCATACGGTGTTTCGATGTGACTATGAATATAAATCGACTGATTCATATACAAACAGCCATCATGCCCCCAACGCAAGGTATGCAACAAATGATGGGTATCTTCTGTACCAAATCCAGAAAGAACAATTTGCTTTTCGTCCGATTTTAAATCACCGTCTTTATCGACAAAATGGGCTAGTTCGGTACTGTTAGCGACAAAGCAACCTTGCAAGGTCGGCACAACCCCTGTTGGAATCAGTAACCCCTCGACAAAAACATTTATTGTTTCCGCAACGCCATCTTGATCGGCATCCTCAACAACCAGAATCTTATCCGTCGCTTGCTGCCCTGGTTTAATGTGCGGATAAACTTCACTACTTGCGATCCAAAGCCGTCCCTGGGCATCAAAATTCATATGGATCGGTTTGGCAATGCGTGGGTCCGCTGCAAAAAGATTAACCTCAAAACCATCTGCAACGATGAATGACTGGCGTTCGACCTCCGGATCAGGATCGGGAATGTCACGCAAATCCCGTTGAGCCGATACCGGACTTGTTGAAGCCATAGAAATGGCAACTAAAAATAAAAGTATTTTCCGATAACTTTGCGGATGGTAGCAACTGAAAAAGTTCGTCATGACAAATTCTCGCATCCTCGGCTATTTTGATTCGTTTTCCGCACCGTCGGTGCGTTCTATTTGATAATGGTGCACACGCGGCTCTCGGAGCTCCTTAATTTGTGCCTCGAGCTCTTGAATCAATGGATCAAATTGTGGAATTTCCACCGCATTATTTCCTTGCTCATTTTTTCGGAACAGAAATAAATAGGTCTCATTTTGTGGCCGATAACGGTGAAAATAATACTCATTTTTCTTTTGTATCGCTTGGCGCAAGAATTCTGCCTGCTCGTAATTTGGCCCCTTCGCTAGTTCAATCCCTTGCTGCAATTGCAACTGGTCGACGCGGGCCACAACTTCGCCGTCAATCCGCACTTCATAAATACCCGGAACCAGTCCACGAATTCGCAACCTCTTAGAAAGCATTCCCGACCCCCGTTCGGGTGCCGAAACTGCAGGATTTAATCCCAGAACAAGTTTTGTGTCCTTCAATGAAACCTGGACATAATCCTTGTCGATTTTCAATGCATGGACTGTCGTTCCAACCGCATGATAGTTTGCATTTGCAACATCCACATCAACGACCGAATGAAATGGACGTCGACCAGGTAAGCACAGCGGTACTTCCAGTTTGTCCGTCATGCTAAGGGCCAACATCCAGTATCCCCAAGCACTCAAATGAATTCCATTCTCCGTCTTTTGCAACATGGCTGCAGCACGATCCGTCGCAAGCGGCTCAGCGATAAAATCATCAAAGAGATCAATCACCGGAATATCTCGCAACTCAGCGAACGCTCGCAGCACGTTGACATAGTTCTCTAAATCGCGATTTTGCTTTTCCATCGTCGGTAACGCGCCGCCCCGAAACTCAAAGCGATGCGGGATTATAAACGCGATTCGTGTCGCGGTGGACTCCAAAGCGTCTGTCAGTTCTGCCAACCCCACCTCAAAATCAGCCAGACCTGCGGGCCCCGCAAACGATTCATTGGCTCCGTAAGCAACGACAGTTAATGTCGCCTCGGTTTCACTTAAGTCTTTGAGAAGCCTCCGAAAACCATCTTGCCGCTGTCCGAAAACAGCACGTGCGTCTCCCCATACGGTATCGCCACTCCAACCAAGATTGCGAAATGTAATGTCACGGTGGGGGTAAGCCACGGTCAGGGCCGTTTCCAGGTACCCATGCACTTGCATCCGTTCGATAAAAGTGCCCCCAATCAAGGCAACTCGGTCCCCATCACGCAACTCGAGCGGCTGATGAGCCACCTCGGTAGGGGCGCTGGAATTCGCTGAAATCGATCGTTCTGCGGGCGGGCGACTTGCCAACACACCCCACGGAGAGGTTTGTCCAAATTCCCCCAGCTGCACAGCAGCGGACCATTCCCTATCGTCGAACTCAACTCGATACCATCCCGAGGCCACCTGGGTCGACACACGCCATCTCTCGTCGGAAACGATTTTCCTGGAATTTCCTTCTGCAGTTCCTAGCGTGAGGGTAACGGCGAGGCCTGCGGGACTCGTTCCAATATTCCTCCCTCGAATGGCAACAAGATTACGACCAGCCACGAGGAACGCCGAGATTTCATAACGCTCTCTTTGTTCCCAGGCACCGTCGCTAGCGATCCGTTGTCCATTGACATAGAGGGTGTACTCATTGTCACAAGTCAATGTGATCCAAGCTAATGTGGGTTGCTCGATTTCAAATTCACGACGAAAAACAGCAACCTGGTCAGCGGACGTTGCTTCTCGCGCCTGCTCCGATGCCCAAATCCAGCGAGGCGTCTCGGCGAGCACTACATCTGCCATGGCCACGACAACCAACACGACAATTACAAACGCCACATTTGAGGCACCAACACGCATTTTCAGAATCCTTACTTGAGCATTTCTCTTAGTTCATTCGTTCGACCGTCAAAAAATACGCACCGCGTGTCCCGCGGCCAATCTCCTGTAACGTGGTCGTCACTTGACACTTTCCCGCCAACAACTCCACCTCGAACGACACTTCACTCACTCCTGTTACGATCTTCTCTTGCCAGGACTCATCACCAATCTTCAGAGTCGCCATTCCCTCTTGTAAGGCATAAGCGACACCGGCAGGTCGCGCGCGCAGCGTACAGCGATAGGTGCCAGCCTGAGTAATCTCAACTGCCCAAAATCCATTCGACATTAAATCCTGATTGATGTGTCCTTGGTTCCACGGAACCCGGTCAGAATGCCAATCATGGCAAGTCAAGGTAGTTGGGTTTTGACGAGCGTCACCAAGAATGATTTCGCAATACTCCCCAAATCTTGTCGAGACACTTGCCCACCAGTCCTCATACTTAGACCGTAGCCGCGCGACCTCACCAGCATGTTTCACCGCAACATTGTTCTGCTGTCCCGGATCTTTCTGAATGTCATAAAGCTCCTCTCCATCAACAAGACGCCATTGGTCGGTCATTACGGAAGATTTGCGCCACTTTTCAGGCCTGTCGACCCGCTGGGAATGAACAACAAGTGTCCTCGGTCCAAGTTCCTG
>JAKVBY010000008.1:0-21379 GCA_022446825.1 Pirellulaceae bacterium | reverse complement strand
AATCATGCCATAAAAATTGGCCATCGGTTGCGGCACCCCCTGCGCAACGTAGGGACGACTATAGTGCGGAGCAACATGAAACGGACCGTGCGGAGCATTGGTGGGGATATAGCAAAAAAATGGACGGTCACTTGTCGTTTTCATGAAATCGATAGCGGCGTCAAACCACACGTCAGTGCAGTAACCTCGCTGTTTTTCTGCTGTGTCGTTACGAAAGTAGGTATCGTCGAAATAATTATTTTCCCAGTAGTCTGGTGTCTGCCCAACGCCTCCCCCTCCGTTGATCAGGACCTGCTGAAATCCGCGATCCAACGCTCGAAAGGGGAAGTTGTCACCCAAGTGCCATTTGCCAAAAATACCCGTGCGATATCCATTGGACTGAAAGGCGTCGGCCAATGTGGCCTCGCCACGACGCAACAGAGACCGTCCCAAAATAGTGTGCCAGACCCCCGTCCGACACGCATAACGTCCCGTCATTAACGCAGCACGCGTTTCACTACAGGTCGGGTCCACATGAAAGTTGGTGAACCGAACACTCTCGCGAGCCAGGGCATCGAGATTTGGAGTCTGAATCATTTCATTGCCATGAAAGCCGACATCGCCGTAACCCTGGTCGTCTGTCATGACAAGGATTACATTCGGTCGCTCAACAGCGATGAGCTGGGGTGCCAGCACGCTGAACCATAACACACCGCAAAACATGCTTGGAATTTTCATCGGTCACCAGAGCTTTAGGAAGCATTTAAAAGAATCGTCAGAATGGCCAGGCAGATGCCACATCCAGCGACAATAACGAACGCTTTTTGCACACCGGTTTTCTTCGCCATTTGCCCAACAATGAACGGAATTAACGCCCAGCCAATCCCGCCGATACAGAAAAATAATCCAATCGAGCGTCCGACAAGTGCTGGATTTAAAACCGTCACATGACCGACTAACAGAGCGATCAAGATGGGAAAAATTGGGCCTAACGTGGCGCCGGCTGCCAGCAGAAGAGAGCAAGTGGTTGAACCCGTTTTACTGGTGATCAAGCCCAAGCCGAGAAGTGGGACTAAACAAGCCAAAAGAATCAAAGTCAGATGCTCTATGTCTTGCGTCAGCAGGAGGGCAGCAACGAGGCGAGAAATCGTAAACGTCAACCAAAAGATCGACAGCATTTTAGAGGCATTTTTTTCAGGGACACCGCGGTCACTCATTAAAGTCGTGGCCCAAATCGCAACACTCGCCTCAATCGGAACGTGAAAGAAAAAAGCGATGCAACACAGCAGAACGATCCGATCTTGCAACAAAATCTCAAAGGCGTTCTCTAGAGCAGCCGTTGCTTCTGGCTGATAATTATCCCAGTTGACAGCGAGTGCCAGTAATAACGGTACAGCAATCAGACCAGCAAACAAAATGAACGTTGCCTTGAGCTTGAATCTAGTCAGGGACCAAGCGACGGCGATCGGCATGACAAAAGCCCCCATGCCGAAAATGAAATCGCCAAGATTCATTGCAAAAGAAAGCGGGGCATCCGGCTGCAGAGGAAGAAAGGCCGGCCCTTGCAGGGCGTTCAACACATTGACCAGCGCTGACCAGCCCGTTCCCAGCAGCAACACTGAGACCAGAGCCATCAGGTAACTACGCACATGAGCCAATACCAAGACACTAGCCACCAAGAGCCCACATCCACCAAGAATGACATACCCTCTGCCCTGGGAATCGGCCAATATTCCGGCCACAAAAGCCATCGGAATCAAAGTAAAGCCAAACACACTGACGAGCCCACCGACTTTTCCTTCGTCGATCTCTAAACGTCTCGCAAGCGGGACTTTTATACTCCCGAGAAGCGCATGGCACATGCCGGCAACCGTCAGTGCAGTCGCCTGCATCGCAGTAAGGAAAACATCCATTATGGATCTCCTGAAAGTGGTTCGCTAAGAAACGCCTGCCAACAGGGCAAATGACGCAGTAATCAACTCAACTGAACTCGTGACCTCAGCCCGTTGCAGCCCTTCTATAATAAAAACGCCAGACAAACTTCTGTGATGGTTTTAACTGGCGATCATCGAGTTCACGCAATCAATCGCGTGCCACACCGAGAGCACGCTCAATGACTCCGGCCACCAAACACCTGGACATTCCTCACGATTATACCGCAGCAACGTTCTAGATTTCTTTACTCCTGGGACTCGTCCTGTGGCAAAGAATCCCCGTCGTCTGGCAGTTCGGTCGATGATGCCACAGGCTCGGTATGCACAGCAGTAGCTGGCAACAAATCCTCGGTTTCTAATTCTTCCGTAAATACCTCATCAAATTCGGTTTGATCAACATCTTGTCGTAATAGGAGATAGATGGCACTGGCAGCCGACCAAAAAAAACTGAACGTATAAGCAACGGCCACAGCACGCACGACTCCCACCTGCAAGCGAATCAACTCACTACCAAAACCGGACATCCCTTCAGAATCAATGCTGCCATTCACCATCGGCGTAACATGATCCACCATTCGCTCGCTCCCCGCCCCCCAAGACGCTACCCAGTAGGCCGAGGAAATCACGAGTTCTGCGAACACATCAATGAACACCCAGCCAAACGCTCCCACACTGGTTGCCACCACAGCGTAAAACAAATAATGCAACGGCCGAGTGCCCACATAGGAAAAACTCCGCTGCAACGCTTCAAAAGCATCTCCATTGATTTCGGCGCTGATCGTCGGCCACATCAACGGCCAACCGAACAACAAACCAAACAACAGTAAGGCGACCAAGAAACCGGCAACTAACATCACGCTCCATAACAGCCCGGCAATCACAACACCGAAATCAAACCACATGATCACACTAAAAAGTGCCAAGGGGATTGCGATGACGAGAATCCCTGCCAGGGGCAACCAGGGGGCCGTCAAGTAAGAGACATATCGCTTGCTAGTAAACTGACAAGCAACACGAAATGAGATTCGCTGATCAAGGCCAAGCTTCACAACAGCAATCCGAGTAATCGCCCCACCAAAAAATGCCCACACGCAAGTTGTCCACAAAGAACCAAAAAGCAAATAACAAGATTCGGCAAATGTCGATTTGTGTGAAAACAATCTCCGAATCGGTTGCGAATAGTACTCCACCACCGACTCAATTCGATTCGGAGTTAAATGGATCGCTGCCATGGCTAGGTTTTTAATAGGCCCCGACGGCGAATCTTTGCTCACGGCCTGCCCGTCGAGGGAGAGGGAGGCATGCTCTGCTCTCTGTGACGGCCATTGACCATGTCGTTCCACAATCTCAACTAATTCGGCATCCATTGCCATTGGGTCAAGCAACAGTTTTTCGGCACAGCGCCAACCAACAGGTGTTAAAAACGCTGCCACGGTCGCTAAAAAAAGAGCAGGCACGCTAATCGCTAGACTGAAAGATCGCAAAATGACAAGCCAGGGGAAAACATCACGCCACGATACATCTCGCAGCATAAGGCGGACGTTCGATTTGACTAGTTTCGGATCCTCGGCGTTGGACATGCTGAGCCCCCCGATGCAGAAATTCCCGTCACTCCGATGAGAATCGTGGCATTATACGCAGCGTGATTCAAGACGCAACGTCGGCATACTGCAGTTCAGTTAGTCGATTCAAGCAACTCGTCGTTCGGGTCATCACCTTCATGGGGAAGACCATAGGATTCATCTAACCAGCGTCGCAGGTCTAGTTGCTGACAACGTCTTGAACAAAACGGCATTGCTTTGGACGTTTCAACGTCAATTTGGCTACTGCAAATCGGACATCGTAGTGGAACCATTTTCGTGTTGCCTACAGCGATCAATTACTCTGGTTTTTTTTCTCTGAGCTTGTCGTTTTAGCAGTACTTTCAGTCTTCGACTTGGCGTCCGATTTACCATTCTCTTTGGAACTGCTCTCGTTGGCTGACTTTTTATCCGCTGCAGCACTCTTTTTGTAAGAATCACTACGATAATCGGTTTGATAAAATCCCGATCCCTTAAACACCACTGCGGCCCCGGATCCAATTAATCGCCTCAGCTTAAACCGTTTACATTCAGGGCACTTGCGTTTGCGCGGATCGTTAATCCCCTGAAACAATTCAAACGTGTGGCTACAATTGTCACATTCGTAGTCGTAGGTCGGCATAACGAATTATTTAACCGGCTAGTGTTTATTACTGGGAAGATTCGCCCTCGGCAACAGGCCCCGTCGAAACAATGACTTGTGAAGGACGAACTACTCGGTCATTTAATTGAAACCCGGCTTGGGTCGTCATCATGACGATACCTGCCGCGTACTCATCGCTGGGCTGCTGAGCAATTGCTTCGTGCAAATTAGGGTCAAATGGCTGACCATCTGCCTGAATTTCTGTGCAATGATGCTTCTCCAACGCACCCATGAGTTGCGAGGTCACCATTTTGACTCCGTCCAGGAGTCCAACTTGTCCTTCACTTTGTTCTGCGGCTCCAATCGCACGACCAAGATTATCGACAACCGTCATGAGATCGTTAAGTAGTGGTAACGCAGCATACTGCCGCTCGTTTTCCATTTCTCGTCGCATACGGCGACGAAAATTCTCTAATTCTGCTTGAGCACGTAACACACGCTCTTCGGCATTCTGCAATTCAGCTTGTAAATCGGGCAAACGCATCTCCTTGGTAGGCGCGTCACCGTCATCTTCTTGAACCAGCTCGACTAGCGGTTCGTCTTCATCAAGTTCGCCGAGAGGGATGTCCAGATCGGTACCAAGTTCTAACTCCGGCAGCACCTCGGCAGAAGCTGCCGGAGGGGATTTCTTCTCTGATTTCGATTTGCCGGATTCTGCCATCTCTAGCCCTCCGCAGTAGTGTCCGAATTCTCAGCGTTCCAGTAATCTTTGATTTTGTCCAAAAAACTCTTTCGTTCCGGAGTCACTTCGACATTTTCCAAGTCGGCGAGCTGCTGCAGCAACTCCCGCTGCTGCTTACCAAACTTTTTGGGAACTTCAATTACCGTTTGCACCAATAAGTCGCCAACCCGCCCACCACGCGGATCAGGAACACCGCGCCCACGCAGTCGGAATACGTCGCCAGACTGCGTCCCGGCAGCAACTTCCAATCGATCCGGCCCATCCAGGGTCGGCACTTCAATCGTAGCTCCCAAAGCAGCTTGACTGTACGTGATCGGCAACTTCAATATCAAATGCGTACCGTCTCTTTGAAATAGTTTATGCTTTCGAACGGCGACAAAACAGTAGCAATCCCCCGGGGCACCACCCTCATGGCTTGGCTCACCTTCTCCCGGAATCCGCACGCGCATTTCATCATCGATACCTGCCGGAATCTTAACACTCAACGTTACGTTGCCGGCCACAAAACCTTTGCCTCGGCAATCGTCGCAAGGATCCGCAATGCTTGTTCCACTGCCTTGACACGAGGGGCACGTTGTTTGGACCCGTACAAAACCCATTTGCTGAGCAACCTGACCAAGACCGCCACAACGTCGACACATTTCTCGCTTCGATCCAGGACGTGCTCCCGTCCCATCACACGTACCGCATTCTTTATTACGCTCAAAGGAAATCGATTTGTCTACACCGGCTGCAGCCTCTTCCAAATCCAGTACCAAATCCGCTCGCAGGTCTGCGCCCCTTCGGGGCCCACGAGCCGCTCCTCGTCGACCTCCCATCCCGCCGCCAAAAAGATCGCCAAAAATCCCCCCAAAAGCCTCAAAGATATCCTCGACCTCATTGAATTGCTGACCGCCACTGTTGACTCCAGCATGGCCAAATTGGTCGTAGCGGGACCGTTTGGCGCTATCGCTAAGGATCTCGTATGCCTCAGCTGCCTCCTTAAACGACTCCGTCGCCGCTTCGTCTCCAGGATTGCTATCCGGGTGATATTTGATCGCCAATTTCCGATAAGCCGAGGAAATCTCGGATTCAGAGGAGTTGCGATCAACTCCCAATACTTCGTAGTAATCCCGTTTCGATGACATTTGGCGAGATGACCAGAGGGTGGCAATAACTAATAAAAAAGACCACCCCGGCGATGAAGTGGTCTTTTGTCTGAACTACAAAACCGCGTCGTCCCTTAACGGTGTCCATTCCACGACAGGAAACACCCTTCTGCGATTTTATGATCTGAATCTAAGTCTCGGTTAGCGTACGCTTCCTTCAACTCGTTGCTTTTCTTTGTCTTCTTTATCAAAGTTTGTGACAAGTGCTTCGGTGGTTAACAACAAAGCAGCAATGCTTGCTGAGTTGCTTAATGCCGAGCGTACAACTTTGACTGGATCGATAACACCTGCTTTATACATGTCTGTATATTGACCGTTGTTAGCGTCAAAGCCCGTGTTGGCACCCTTGCCAGAAACTTCATCGACTACAACAGAACCATCGATTCCGCCGTTGTCTGCAATTTGCCGCAGTGGAGCATCCAGTGCATTCAAGACGATGTCGACCCCAATTTTCTCATCGCCCTTAGCAGAGCTTCGAGCCTTCTCAACGGCATCCTTGCATCGCAAAAGTGCCACGCCACCACCAGGCAAAATTCCTTCTTCGACGGCTGCTCTCGTGGCGTGTAATGCGTCTTCAACACGAGCTTTCTTTTGCTTCATCTCTGCTTCGGTCTCAGCACCGACCGAGATGACAGCAACTCCACCCGCCAACTTGGCTAACCGCTCTTGAAATTTCTCTTTGTCATATTCGCTTTCCGTTTGATCGATCTGAGCCTTAATTTGACCTACGCGTTTATCGATCTCTTCACGGTCGCCAGCACCTTCTACTAACGTCGTAGCGTTTTTATCCACGGTGATCTTTTTCGCACGGCCAAGATGCTCAAGTGTCAAATTCTCAAGCTTGATGCCTAAATCTTCGCTGATCATCGTACCGTCAATTAAAACTCCGATATCACCAAGCATGGCTTTGCGTCGGTCTCCGAAGCCTGGCGCTTTTACCGCACAAACGTTTAGCGTGCCTCGAAGCTTATTGACTACCAAAAGCGTCAACGCCTCCGCATCAACGTCTTCGGCGATAATCAACAACGGCTTACCACTTTGACCGACCTTCTCGAGAACCGGTACCAGATCTCGGAGATTGCTAATTTTCTTTTCATGGATCAAGACATAGGCATCTTCCAACACGCAATCCATCTCGGCTTGACGATTGATGAAATAAGGTGAAATGTAGCCTTTATCAAACTGCATACCATCGACATACTCGATACGAGTTTCCGAGGTCTTGCCTTCTTCCACTGTGATGACACCGTCACGGCCTACGCGTTCAAGTGCATCGGCCAACATAGTGCCGATTTCCATGTCGTTGTTCGCACTGATTGCACCAACCTGAGAAACTTCGTCCTTCGAAGTAACCGCCTTGCCCGCTTCCACGAGTTTTGCTTCCGCGGCATCGACAGCTTTCTCAATACCTCGGCGAATTGCAGTCGGATTGCTTCCCGCCACAATATTTCGCAGACCTTCTTTAAAAATCGCACGGGCTAAAACCGTTGCGGTCGTCGTACCATCACCTGCATTATCGGAAGTCTTTTGGGCAACTTCGACAACCAGCTTAGCGCCCATATTCTCAAATCGATCTTCGAGTTCGATTTCTTTGGCTACCGTAACGCCGTCCTTCGTAACGGTCGGGCCGCCAAAGGACTTGTCGATGATGACATTTCGACCGGTTGGCCCCATTGTGACTGCGACCGCGTTTGCCAATTTATCCACGCCTTGCATCATCTTTGCACGAGCATGATCCTCAAAAAGCAGTTGTTTTGCCACCGTTTTATACTCCCTTTCGGGTCATTCCCGTGAGCCGAACAGGACTTGATTTACGATTCACCGTTGATTGCTTCCAGATTCCACTCGGCTCGCGGAATCTATCTCGCTAAGCAATGCTTAAAACATATTTTGCCGTTAGCGATTTAGGTTGAAGAATGACACCTCACCGTGCAATCGTTGAAACCGAGCAAAAGACTTTGAATTCCACTTAGTCAAGGACCTTAGCCAGAATGTCACCTTCACGCAAAATCTTGACATCCTCGCCATTCACCTCAATATCAGTACCACCGTACATACCGTAGATTACTTCATCTCCGATGGCGATGGACAATTCTCCTCGTTCGCCACTATCCAATAGCCGACCAGGACCGACGGCAACCACTTTGCCACGTCGCGGTTTCTCTTGTGCCGAATCGGGAAGCACAATGCCACCAGCTGTGGTTGCTTCCGCTTCAACAGGCTTTACAACGACTCGATCTTCCAGTGGGCGAATTTTAATTTTTGCCATAAGAAATAATCCTTGTTGATTTTTGTTGATTTGATATTTTGTCCGTCTTCAGGGCGACTCGAAAGCGTCGACACGTTTACATCATGCCAGGCATGCCACCCATGCCAGGCATGCCACCCATGCCACCCATGCCACCCATGCCACCCATTGGATCCATACCACCGCCCATACCACCGCCCATGCCGTGGTCATGATGATCGTGGTGATCTCCCTCTTCTTCTTCAACTGGGATTTCTGACACCAGCGACTCCGTAGTGAGCAACAAGCAAGCAACACTTGCCGCATTTGCCAGCGCTGTGCGGACCACCTTCGTGGGATCAATCACACCAGCCTGGAACATATCAGCCATGCGCGCCTTGTCGGCGTCATAACCTTCGGTTTTGACTTTGAGTTGCCGTACCCGATTGACAATAACAGCGCCATCGAGTCCCGCATTCTCCGCAATCGCACGAAGCGGGTAATCGACCACATTGCGAATGATGTCGGAACCAAGCTTTTCGTCGCCTGCCACATCCAGCCGATTAAGAGCTTTTTCAGCTCGAATCAGGGCAACCCCACCACCAGGCACAATGCCTTCTTCCAAAGCTGCCTGGGTCGCTGCCTTGGCGTCTTCAATCAGAGCTTTACGCTCTTTCATTTCAGTTTCCGTTGCTGCACCAACGTTGATCTGAGCAACACCGCCAGCTAGTTTCGCTAACCGCTCCTGAAGTTTCTCACGATCATATTCACTATCGGTGACCTCAATTTCACGACGAATCTGCTCGGCACGGCCTTCAATATCAACTTTCTTGCCCGCCCCGCCAACAATCACCGTATCCTCAGAGGTAATCCGAACTTTCTTTGCCCGGCCCAAATCGGTGAGTTTCACACCCTCCAAATCAATACCAAGATCTTTAAAGATTGGAGTCCCTGCTGTAAGGACGCCAAGATCTCCCATGATTGCTTTCCGCCGATCCCCATAGCCAGGAGCCTTAACAGCAGCAACTTGGAGTATGCCACGCATTTTATTAACAACGAGCGTTGCCAAAGCTTCACCTTCGAGGTCTTCGGCAATAATCAACAAAGGCTTATTCGCTTTGCTGATGGCTTCCAACAAGGGGATCATTTTTTTATTCGAAGTGATTTTTTCTTCGAATAACAAAATGTAACAATTATCTAGTTCGACAATGACTTCATCTTGATTGGTGACAAAATGTGGAGAAAGAAAACCGCGGTCGAACTGCATTCCCTCAACGACTTCAACCGTCGTTTCACTTGACCGACCTTCCTCGACAGTAATCACTCCATCCTTACCGACCTTCAGAAAGGCATCCGCCAACACATTACCGATCGTGGGGTCATTATTACCAGCAATCGTCGCAACTTGTTGAATTTCTTTCTTACTCTTCCCATCAATTGATTTAGCCAACTTTACCACCGATGCGCTAATGGCATCTGTTGCCTTCGCAATACCACGAGACAAAGCCATCGGATCCGCTCCCGCGGCAATCATCTTCAGACCTTCTCGGAAAATCGCTTCTGACAGGACCGTCGCCGTCGTGGTTCCGTCCCCCGCCACGTCATTTGTTTTACTGGCAGCTTCCTTGACGAGTTGAGCGCCAAGGTTTTCAAAAACATCATCCAATTCGATGTCCTCAGCAACCGTTACTCCGTCCTTCGTGACCTTTGGTGATCCCCAACCTTTGTCGAGAACGGCATTACGGCCACGGGGGCCAAGGGTGCTACGCACGGCACGCGCCAACTTGGAAACACCCGTTAGCAGGGCTTGTCTGGCTTCGTCATCAAAGACCATTTGTTTTGCCACGTCCGGATCTCCTCCTGTTGCAGTCAAATAGCAGTGTTTCAGCACCCAGCGTTACGGTCGATTCCTCGACTTCGCGTTTGGTGTGTTTCATTTGCAGGACTCCCAACCACCTCCGATCGATCATGTGACCATTTGGCAGCCAGGAATTTTAAGTAATCCCTTAAATGCAAGCGGTGTGCCAAGAACGAAACAAATAATCGCAACTCATTTCAATGAAACAACTTAAGTTAAAAGACGAAATCCTCTGGCAATCTGACAAAGCGTGACACCTCCTGTTTAGTTGCCATTTTGGCAGTCTTGGCGATGCCAGTACTGATCTTACGGCGTGAAATCGTCTGCTGCCACAAGTGCTTCAGCAAACCCGCAAAGTAGATCTGCCGCGTGATCGAGATCTTCAAGCGAAATCGTTTCAACCGCGCTATGCATATAACGATTGGGGATACTCACCAGGCCGGTAGCAACACCTGATCGGGAAATCTGCAGTGAATTCGCATCATTCGGTGTCGCACGGCCAATTGCAGAAAGTTGGAATGGAATTTCTTGGATTTTGGCAACATCCAGCAATCGATCTACGACTTTCGGATTCATGTTCGGACCGCGAAAAACAATCGGGCCGTCACCCAAAGCAATTTCACCTTGCTGTCGCTGGTCAATCGTCGGACAGTCTGTCGCGTGGCTGACATCAACCGCAATTCCAACATGGGGCTCAATTCCAAACGCGCTTGTCTGGACACCGCGCAGTCCGATTTCCTCCTGCACCGTGGAAACTGCGTAAACAGAGCAGTTCAATTTGGCCGTGTCCATCCGGCGCAGTGCTTCCATTACCACCCAAAGCCCTGTCGCGTTATCCATGCCGGGAGCGCTGGCCAAGCGATTTTTCAATTCCGTGTATCCTAACTTCAGCGTGACCGGGTCTCCAATCCGAACCACCTGCTGCGCTTCTTCCTTGGTAGCGGCACCGATATCGAGCCAAAGGTCTTGCAATTTTACTACCTGCTTGCGTTCCGTCTCATTAAGCAAGTGGATCGGCTTTCTGGCGATCACAGCTGGCACCCCCCCCGTACTCGTCCAGATCCGCATCTGCTGTCCAATTAATTGCTGAGGGTCCCAACCGCCAATGGTCTGCGCATAAATAAACCCTTTGTCATCGATTTGGGTAACGACCATGCCAATTTGATCACAATGTCCCGCAAACATCAGCCTGATTGCAGCTCCGGGGTTTCGACAAGCGATGACGTTCCCATGGACATCCGTAGTGACTTCATCCGCAAATTGACTGGCATACCCTCGAACAACCTCCTGCACCGGGTGCTCGTATCCTGACGGACGAGGCGTTTCCAATATTCGTGTTAGAAATGCGTGGGCAGTGGATTCCATAGGTTCTCCGTCTCCACAAAAGAATTGATCTTCTCAAGCTTTCTACCAGTTGCTGAACCATTATCACCATCCTGGCCAACAAAACAGTACGAGTACCCAGCACAACCCAAATCGTCTAGGATGTGGGGCTCGCTGCAGACAGCTTGCATATCCCACTTTCTCATCGCTGAGCCAATCAAGAGAACCTCTGATGGAAACAACACATGTCGGAATTGTGGGTCTCGGCACCGTCGGCAGCGGGGTTGCCAAAATCCTCCTCGAACAAAGTACCCGGATCGCCAGACACGCAGGCCGACAACTCAAATTACAACATGCCGTAGTTCGAGATCTTAAAAAACCCCGCGGAATTGAAATTGCCAGCAGCATCTTATCCGACGAATTATCCAAGATCACGGATAACGCTCAGATCAGTGTCGTCGCACAATTAATTGGTGGCCTCGAGCCTGCCAGGTCAATCATGCTTCAATTGCTGGCAGCGGGCAAAGACGTGGTCACCGCCAATAAGGCGTTGCTGGCAGAGCATGGCCCTGAATTGTTCGATAAAGCTCGTGAACTTGGGCGGTCGATTGCTTTTGAAGCATCCGTTGCCGGCGGCATTCCAATCATTACAAGCATTAGTCAATGCCTTTCGGCAAATCAAATCACATCACTGCGAGGAATCCTTAACGGCACCAGCAACTTCATCGTATCTCAGATGGAAGAGTCCGGCATGAAATTCGACGATGCCGTTAGTCTGGCCCAACAATTGGGGTATGCCGAGGCGGATCCGGCTATGGATGTCGATGGTAGCGACGCCGCACAGAAACTAGCAATCTTATCCCATCTAGCCTTTGGCTCACGTGTCGGCTGGAAGGACATTCCGCGCATAGGCATCGACTCGTTGGATCCAGCCGACCTGCGGTTCGCAACTGAATTGGGCTACCGCATCAAATTGCTGGCGATCGCTCAACTCACCGATCACGGTCTTGAACTACATGTATCCCCATCACTAGTTAAAATCGGACGCCCGTTAGCTGAAGTTCGCGAGGCCTATAATGCAGTCAGTGTCGTGGGTGACGCGGTAGGCCGCGTTTTCTTCCAAGGACTTGGAGCCGGACAAATGCCAACTGCCTCGGCGGTTGTGGCCGATTTAATTGACATGGCAACAGGCCGTACAAAGATCACCTTCCGGACTTTAGAGCTTTGGTCGCAACGTGAGGCTCGTGTAGATATTCGAGAACACGATGAAACTCCAGGCAGGTACTATCTACGATTCAGTGTCAAAGACCATCCCGGCGTTTTGGGAGACATTGCCAGCGTTCTCGCACAACACCAGGTTTCAATCGCGTCTGTGATTCAACACGAGCCTACCAGAGACAGCGAAGGATCTCTCGTTCCCTTAGTCATCATGACACACACAGCAACTGAGGGCGGTGTACGCCAAGCGGTTGAACAAATCGAACTCGGAGAAAGCGTCAAGCAGGGTAGCGTCAGAATGCGAGTCTTGGATTAAGTTGGTGAGAACATGAAATACGCCATTGTCATTCCCGACGGCAGTGCCGACGAACCACTCGATGTACTGGGTGGAAAAACTCCGCTCCAAGCTGCTAACCTCCCGGCAATGCACGAGATTGCAGCCGCTGGTATCGTCGGCCGAGCAAACAATGTACCTGCACATCTGCCGGCAGGTTCAGAAGTCGCCAATATGAGTTTACTGGGATACAATCCCGACGATTTTTTTACTGGGCGCGCTCCTTTGGAAGCCGCGGCACAAGGAATCGAACTCGGCCCTGAAGATTGGGCGATTCGCTGCAACTTGGTCACGGTCGAAGATCAGGTCATGAAAGACTTCACTGCCGATCATATTTCAACTGAAGAAGCAAAANAGCTTTTGACAACAGCGCAAGAACAACTTGGCGACACACATTTGCAGTTTGTCCCCGGTGTCAGCTATCGCAATCTTCTCCTGTTTAGGAATTCTCAGAAAGCAGCTCCCTTTACCAATGAAACTCGGACCACTCCACCACACGACTTAACAGACAAATCCGTGGCAGACGATTTCCCTCGTGGGGCCGGCAGCGATTTACTGAACGAACTGATGAGTCGTAGCGTAGACGTATTCTCCCAGCACGAAGTAAATCTTGCTCGCAAAAAAGCCGGAAAACAGCCTGCTACCAATGTCTGGTTATGGGGCATTGGCAAGGCACCTGAGCTTGAACCATTTCAACATCTTTATGGTAAAACCGGCAAGATGATCACGGCCGTCGATTTATTGCGAGGCCTTGCTGCTTTGATCGGCTGGGATCGTATTGAGGTTCCGGGGGCTACGGGATACACCGATACCGATTACGCAGCAAAAGGTCGCTATGCCATCGACGCATTACCCACCACAGACGTCATATGTGTACACGTCGAAGCAAGTGATGAAGCCTCGCACGAAGGCGATGTGGCTGGAAAAATCAAAGCCTTAGAAGAAATCGATCAGCACATTGTCGGTCCTCTCCACCAAGCATTGAAAGACCAGGGAGATTACCGCATTCTTATTACTCCAGATCACCCCACGCCCATCCGAACGAAAACCCACAGTCACGGCTTTGTACCGTTTACCATTTGTGGTCATGGGATCGAACCAGACATACACTCTCGTTACGACGAAATTGTAGCCGCATCATCGCAACTGGCTTTTGATCAAGGTTGGCGACTCATGGGGTATTTCATCGACTAACCACCATCTCTGTCTCTCACGTTTTCCACCCAACATGTCCATCATCGTCCAAAAATTTGGAGGCACAAGCCTCGCCACCAGTGAGAAGATCCTTGCTGCAGCAAAAAAGGCAATCCGCGTAAAACAGCGAGGCCACCAAGTCGTCATGGTTGTCAGCGCCATGGGGAAAAATACCGACATACTGGTTGATTTGGCCCGCGAAATTACCGACCGCCCCCAGCCGCGTGAAATGGACATGCTACTATCGACCGGGGAGCAAGTCAGTGTCGCACTTACCGCCATGGCAATGCACTCCTTGGGTGTCAAAGCAGTCAGCTTAACAGGTGCGCAAATCGGCATCAAAACCGACAGCTCGCATACCAAAGCGCGCATTAAATCAATCTCCACTGAACGCATCCAACGTCTACTTAACGAAGGCAATATTGTTATTGCGGCCGGATTCCAAGGCATCGACAAAGACTTTGACATTACGACACTGGGACGTGGCGGTAGCGACACCACCGCCGTCGCCTTGGCTGCGGTATTGCAAGCAGATGCTTGTGAAATCTATACCGATGTCGATGGGATCTATACAACCGATCCACGGTTGCTGTCTGAGGCCCGCCGCGTAAACCAAATTAGCTATGACGAAATGCTCGAGCTCGCCAGTCTCGGTGCGGGCGTCATGCATAGCCGATCGATTGAATTTGCCAAAAAATATAACGTCCCGATCCGTGTTTGTAGTAGCATGACCGACGCCCCGGGGTCGCTGATTATCACCTCACCAGAATCCAAACAACAAGCAGTCTGCGGCGCAACGGTCACGATTGATGAGGCCCGGATCTCTCTATTGGGTGTACCCGATGTACCGGGCACGAGCCTGCATATTTTCTCCCTCATTGCAGGCCGAAAAATCACCGTCGATATGATTGTCCAGAATGTTGGCGCCGATGGGCGATCGGACATCTCCTTTACAGTGCCCAAAAGCGAATTGTCAGCGGCACTCGAAGCAGTGGAATCTGCCGCAAAGGAAAAGGAACTCGGTGGCCACGAGCTGACGTTTGATGACAATGTCTCGAAAGTTTCTGTTGTTGGCTTGGGAATGGCACACCAGACAGGCATCGCTGATCGGACATTCCATGCCTTGTCCGATGCTGAAATCAATATCCAAATGATCACCACGAGTGAAATCAAAATCTCCGTCCTCGTTGATCGCGCGGATGCGGAGCAAGCGTTGCGAGTGCTGCACAACGCTTTTGAATTGGAGAAAACGCCGGCGGATTCAGCAAACTTGGCAGAAAACGCAAACATTCACCGAGATCGCACCGATGCAGCAGCTGTTGTGGCGCGGCTACAAGGCATTGATATGGAAGAACTGTTTGTGGACGACGTCACACTGGATGACACACAAGCGCGCGTTACGATCAACGGGCTTCCCGATGCACCTGGAATCGCAGCAACCGTTTTTGACGAAGTCGCAGCTGCCAACGTTTTTGTCGACATGATCGTGCAAAGCTTTGATGGAAAAGACGGTCAAGCCGATTTAACCTTTACCGTGCCCCGAGACAAACTCGCTACTAGCATGGAAGTTGCCAACTTGCTTGCGGAAAAAATGGGCTGTGACTCCGTGACGAGTAGCCCCGAAATCGCCAAACTCTCGGTTTCAGGAGTGGGACTCCGCAGCCACACAAGTGTAGCGATTCGCATGTTTCGCTCACTTTCCCAGGCTGGAATCAATGTCGATTTGATCAATACGAGCGAGGTACGCGTCAATATCATCGTAGAGGGAATACACAGTCAAAAGGCCTTGGCTTGCCTTCAAACAGCCTTTGAAGATGTGTTGCGATAAACGCATTACTCCTCATTGAGAACGTTTTCCAGGACATCTTCACTCACGTAGATCGGCAGGCTTGGCACACAAGTCACCGCGACCGCAATCGCGTCGGATGGTCGTGCATCAATTTCGACGATCTCCCCATCCTGTCGCACTCGTAATTTTGCAAAATAGGTATGGTCGCGCAGATCACTGATAACCACACTGTCAAGCTCAGCACCCAACTGCTCAACGACATTAACCAACAGATCGTGCGTCAACGGTCGCGGGGCACGCTGGTCTTTTACACGGCGGTCGATACTAGTCGCTTCAAAAATCCCAATAAGAATTGGAAACTGTCGATCACCTTCGACTTCACGCAAATAGATCACTTGCTGGTCGTTTATCTCACTAATAATGATCCGCGACAGCTGCATTTGCACCGGCATAAGGCTTCCTCATTGAAATCAGCGGACCTTTGTAAGACTCTCGGGATGACTTCATTATACGGACCCGACTAGCAGATCGAAACCTCGCGTCCTCGAGAACATCGATCTGCTCATTTCATGCCTCGCAAACTCACCAATGCCTTTTCTACAGTCACCAACTGTTCCTGGAGTTCCGTCAAACTGTCACGTTCACGTTGGACTACTTCAGCCGGTGCTCGGTCAACAAAACGCTCGTTGGACAATTTCTTTTCCTTCCCAGTAATTTGATTACGCAATCGTTCTTCCTCTTTTTCATTCCGTGCGATTTCAACGGCGACATCGATCAAATCTGTCAAGTCGATATAAACTTCCATTCCCTCTCGGTTGATCGTGGCATTCGTAGTCGGGGGCGTCACCAGAGGACCGAGTGCCGTAGCCGTCGCATTCGCCATAAAACTAAAATAAGCTTCCATGGGCTGCAACAATTCTACGGTCGCATCATCGCAGCGCACGCAAAACTCCACTGTTTTGCGTGGTGGAATATTCTGGCGGCTGCGGATTTCGCGCACCGCTCCCAAAGCCGCCTGAAACTTCGAGAAGCGATCTTCGATTGCTAGATTTTGATGCGACGTGTTCACTTCCGGCCAAGCTGCAATCATGATACTCTCGGCGGCCTTAGCTGGGTCGCCTAGCCCTCGCAACGGCGCGGCTTTCCCCAGTAATTGCCAAACCTCTTCGGTGATGAATGGAATTAAAGGATGCAGCAATCTCAGCAAGGTATCGAGAGCCTGTGCAAGAACTCGCTGGGCGATGGGCCGTGTGGTAGCCTCCTGCATTCGCGGTTTCGAAATCTCAACGTAAAAGCTGCAGAACTCATCCCAGGCAAACTCATACAACGTCCGCGCGGCTTCCGAATAATGATATCCCTCAAGATTTTTGGTCACCTCTTCCGTGACCGTGGCTAATCGGCTCAGCAACCAACGATCTTCGGTTGCCAGTTCGTCGTCTGCTACCGGCTCAGCGGAATAGCCTTCTAGATTCATGAGTGCAAAACGCGAAGCATTCCAAAGCTTGTTACAGAAATTACGTGCCAGTTCAAAACGCTCACTGACGACTGAACCTCGTTTCAAGGTAAGGTCTTCTTCCTTACGCGCCCATTGTGTGGAGAATTCTTCTCCACACTTGCTACATGCAACCCGCGGGAGTTCTCTATTCTTTTTTGTTTGGTCGAGCAACGTTTCACAATGCGGACACTCAAATTGCACAGGCATGCGCACATCTTGCGCTTCGGTCGTCAGGTAAGCTAAGCCAAACCGCAACGCATCAGCACCAAATTTATCGATCACATCCAACGGGTCGACACCGTTCCCCTTGGACTTCGACATCGTCTCACCGTAACCATCAAGAATCTTGGGATGGATAAAGACTTCGTGAAACGGGATATCCCCCATATTGTTTTGCCCGGTGAGCACCATCCTCGCAACCCAGAGAGTAATGATGTCGCGACTCGTAATCAGGGTGCTAGTGGGATACCAATACGCTAACTCTGGCGTTCGTTCTGGCCAGCCCAGGGTGGAATGGGGCCAAAGCGCAGAACTGAACCAGGTATCCAAAACGTCTTCCTCTCGGACAAAACCAGCGGCCTCCAATTCCACCTCGAGTGAGTCATTTACGTTTTCCAGGCAGACATGGATGGTCTCCTCTTGCAAGGTGACGGAAATGCCCTGATCCGTATCCGCTGCATACTTCTGAAGTGCTTCCTCACGCTCTTCTAGAGTGCTATCTTCCTTTGACCACACCGGGATTTGATGCCCCCACCAAAGCTGTCGACTCACCGGCCAATCGCGTTTTTCACTAAGCCAGTCAAGATACCCTTTGGCATAACGCTGAGGAAAAATCTTGACGCTTTTCTCAGTTACCGCATCCATTGCCGTTTGTGCTAGATGACCCATACTGACGAACCACTGGTCTGCGAGATAAGGTTCAATGGGAGTCTTGCTTCGATCGGAATGTGCCAACTCAATTTCTCGATCTTCGACTTCTCCAAGCAACCCCTGTTCGTCTAAATCCGCAACGACTTGCTTACGTGCCTGCACGATCGTCAAACCGGCGTACCTGCCCATCTGCTGATGCAATGTGCCGTCGGTATTGAGAATGTTTCGCGAGCCGATGTGAGAATTTCTCTGCCACACCTCATAATCGTTCGGGTCATGAGCGGGGGTAATCTTGACCGCACCACTTCCCAATTCCGGCTTTGCCCAGACATCTAAAATCAAAGGAATCTCACCATCGACTAAGGGTAACACAAGACGACGACCATCCTCTGCCATGTCCCGCAATAACTCCAATTGAGGCAACATCGCCTTTTGACGTTCTAGCACAGCGTCAAGTTTTGTTTCAATGTCCGCTTTTTCTTTCTCCGGTGCTGCCACCAATCTCTCTCTCAGGTCGCTCTCTACTTTGGCAAGTTGCTGTGCCGGATACGGATGAATCGCAACAGCGGTATCTCCCAACATCGTCTCTGGACGAGTCGTCGCAATTTCGACATGAGTTGGTTCGCCCGGCTGCGGATCAATGACCGGATAGCGAATGTGCCAAAAGTGTCCGTCCACGGTTTCGTGAAACACTTCATCGTCACTAACCGCAGTCTGTAAATGCGTGTCCCAATTAACAAGCCTTGTACCACGGTAAATAAGGCCTTTTTTAAACAAGTCAAAAAACGTGGCTCGTACAGCTCGAGCACAGACTTCGTCTAAAGTAAATCGCGTCCGCGCCCAGTCACAAGAAGACCCCATCTGCTTCAATTGTTGTATGATTCGAATTTCATATTGATCTTTCCACTTCCAGATACGTTCTACCAATTTATCCCGGCCAAGTTCATTGCGAGTTTTCCCTTCCTCTTCCAAAAGTCGACGCTCCACGACCGCTTGGGTGGCAATTCCGGCATGGTCGGTACCGGGCATCCACAAAGCATTAAATCCCTGCATCCGCTTCATACGAACAATGCAATCCTGCAACGTGTTGTTCAACGCATGACCAAGATGCAATGCTCCCGTAACATTAGGAGGAGGAATCGTGATGCAAAATGGTTTTTTTGAATCATCGGGTTCCGCATGAAAGAAACCGCTTTCCTCCCAGAACTTGTACAATCGCCCCTGAGCTTCGGCGTGGTCAAATCGATTGGAAATGGTTTCTGATGAAAACGCGGTAGACATATTTTTACTGCTTATGGTTATTTTGGCGTGACATTCATCGGCGAAGTTCGGCAAGCATGTCCCTCCCAGACCCACTTGAACCGAAATCCCACACTAAAAAAGTGCTGAGAAAAGCATATCTCAACTCACGATGTTACCGAGCGGGGAGCATTCCTTGAAGACGGTTTCCGATTTCCTTTCACACAATGAAACCTTGGTCCGTTTGCCGCTGCCCCATTTCCCTTTCGCTTAATCCCTGGGCAATGCTTTTGCGTTGTCTTTATGGAGTTTGTATTCAACGGCATCGATTAAGGCCATCCAACTCGCCTCAATGATATTTTCGCTCACCCCAATAGTACCCCAGACATCGTTCTTGTCAGCACTCTCAATCATGACTCGGATGCGGGCAGCCGTACCGGCCTCGGAATTGACCACGCGGACTTTGTAATCGACTAGGTGCATCTCACGAAGATTTGGAAATGTCGTTTCAAGTGCCTTGCGCAAAGCCGCGTCTAACGCATTGACGGGACCATCGCCCTCGGCCACCTCATGACGCACTTTATTTCCTACCAGAATCTTCACGGTAGCCTCCGTGAGGATCTCTCCGTCTCGATCGGCTCCTACTTCCACGTGATATTTGATGCGATCAAAATGAGCGACATAGGTGCCGGCACAACGCTTTACTAACAGGTCAAAGGAAGCTTCGGCCGCTTCAAATTGAAATCCGCAATTCTCCAACTCAACGACTCGGGCAAGTATTTTGTCCATCAAGGCCCGGTCTTCTTCAATATTATGCTTTGTTGTTAACGCAATGATATTGGAACGCCCTGACAATTCACTTACCAACACACGTCGTTCATTACCGACAAGGGTGGGATCCATGTGCTCATAACTTTCGGTCGCTCGATTGATTGCATGCACGTGCATGCCGCCCTTGTGCGCAAAAGCGCTTTGACCAACAAAAGGTTGTGTATTGCGCAAATGCATATTGGCAGTCTCGTAGACATAGCGAGACAATTCCGTCAAGGCTGACAAATCACGCCCACCCAACACTTCGTATCCCTCTTTTTTGATACCCAAATTAGAGATCACGGAAATCAAATCAGCGTTGCCGCAGCGTTCTCCAAAGCCATTAATCGTCCCCTGCACCTGTACCGCTCCGGCATCGATCCCCGCTAAGGTATTGGCGACGGCTAAATCACAATCATTGTGGCAATGAATGCCGATCGAAATTCCATATCTTTGCAACGCGTCCATTGCTTCTTGGGAATACTTCTCGATTTCGTCAGGTAAACTTCCACCATTCGTATCACAAAGCACTACCAGATGCGCACCCGCTTCTCCTGCCGCGCATATCGTTCGCGCCGCATATTCAGGGTTATTTTTCCATCCATCAAAAAAATGCTCTGCGTCGTAAACAACTTCCCGCCCCACTCCAACGAGATAGGCAACACTATCGGCGATCATTTCGACATTCTCTTCGAGCGAAACACGCAATACGTTCGTCGCATGAAAATCCCATGTCTTGCCGACAACTGTACAGACCGGGGCTGCGGAAGAAGCCATGGCTTGCATCCCCGGATCATCCGCTGCATTCACTCCCTTGCGTCGAGTCATACCAAAAGCACACACTTTCGCATGCTGGAGTCCTAATTCTTTGACGCGTCGGAAATACTCCACATCTTTTTCGTTGGAGAGTGGATATCCGCCCTCCACATAATCAACACCTATCTCATCCAATCGCTGTGTGATCTGCAACTTGTCTTGCAACGACAGACTCACCCCCTCACCTTGGGTGCCATCTCGAAGCGTGGTGTCATAAATTTGAATCGAACGCATGGTTCC